>CAJOMJ010000067.1 GCA_905235505.1 Paludibacteraceae bacterium | reverse complement strand
GGCATTAAAGAAAGGTGAGAATGTACAGCTCATCGGTTTCGGTACATTTACAGTAGTTGAGCGCGCAGAGCGCAATGGTGTTAACCCCGCAAATGGCAAAGCTATCAAGATCGCTGCCAAGAAAGTGGTTAAATTCAAAGCCGGTAAGGCTCTTGCTGAGGCTCTCTAATCAGAAACTGAATAGCAGGAAACGAGATTGTCATGCAAATGGCAATCTCTTTTTTGTTCGGGTATTCCCGTAGAGACGCGACACTGTCACGTCTCCTCAAAGAAAAAGAAAAAAACACTAAATAGAATAATACAGTGAAAGAAAGTCTTACCTACTGAATAGTGGTTTATACTTTTCTTCAAAAACGTATAACCACTCTAAACAACACTAAACCACTCTAAACAACACTAAACAATTCTAAACCATACTAAACTTATCGCACTCTCTCTTATGCACCGTACAACGCTTGTTTGGTTATTACTTTTTCATTTTTACATCATTTTCCCAATCCGATAATTATTATTACCTTTGCAAGCGTGAACTAAATACAAACATCATTATATATGGCAAACATTCCTGAAAATTTGCGTTACACTCATGAGCATGAGTGGATTCGCGTAGAAGCTGATGCCGCCTATGTAGGCATTACCGATTATGCCCAATCGGAACTGGGCGAGATAGTGTTCGTTGACGTTGATACCGTTGGTGAGACAATAGCTCAAGGCGAAGTGTTTGGCACGGTTGAGGCAGTGAAGACTGTGAGCGACCTGAATATGCCCGTCACAGGCGAAGTGCTTGAGTTCAATGAGACACTCAACGACCAGCCCGAACTCGTCAACTCCGACCCGTATGGTGAAGGTTGGATGATAAAGATTTCGGTTGCTGACCCCGCAGAACTCAACAACCTGCTCGATGCAGCCGGCTATGCAGCAATAATCTGACAAACCGCCTGCGGCTTACGTCTGGCTCTCTGTAAGCCTACTGTGCGACACCTGTACCCTAAGCTCACCCTAAGCTCAGGTCACCGGTTCGCCGGGCTCCTCAGGTGAGAATACAGAGGTGAGGCGGAAGGGCAATAATTAAGGCAAAAAGTCAATAATAAAGGCAAGGAGACAAATCTCCCTTGCCTTTGTTTTTTTGTGATGTTGATAGAAAAAGGGTGCCTACCTTGTGGCCTCCATTGTAGAGACATGTGACTACGGGTCTCTTATAGAGACAATAGGTTTGCCAAGTTGCAGGTATGTAACATTTACTCCACCCATACATATCATATCACCATGATAACACTTTGTTACATTGTTACATTGTTTCACATACGATAATGAAAGCATAGAGTCACAGAACCGTGTAAAAGAACAGAGAGGTGCATAGGGGAGGCACCTCTCTTTGCAGATGACGGGCATAAAAATAGCAATGGGGGTAATGCCCGTCACCATAGTAAGTATATATGTGTGTCTCGCGGACACATGGAGACGTGACGGTGTCGCGTCTCTACAAGGGTCGTCAACCCTTTTAACTCTTATTAGAGACATTTCTTATCCCCCATAGGGGGAACGATCGTTGCGTGGACCAAATGTCTCTACAGGTGGCGGGTTAGTATGCGTCTTCTATCTCGTCAACGAGTTCGTTGAGAACGAGGACAGTGCGTATGCGGTCGGAGAAGTGACCGGGGCCTTGCACGTGGTTGATGTCGAGATGAAGTACTTCATTGCCGGTTGCCTTCTCTACCAGAGTGGCATAACCTTTGATGATGGCACCGCCTGCATGGCCCCAACCGAAGACAGAACCTGCTACATTGCCGAAATCCATTCCTTCGATGACAAAGGTGATTTCGTAGCCTGCTTCGGCAGCATTGCGGGTGAGTTGCATACCTTTCTTGAACTCTTTGTTCCAAGCCTTCTTGAAGTTCTCTTCAGCCTCTTGTTTGATTGACGGCCAGTCTTTTACGAAGTTGGCATCTTCGGGTTTACCTTCTGCTATCTTCTCCTCGTCACGTTTTTGGAGATACTCGTCGAGGGGCATAGTGGAATTTACAAACACGCCGTCGTCGATAGAGCCGACCTGTGTCTTACTCCAGTCGAAGCTGAATAGTGCTGTTGTGCCTTTCTGCCTCTTGATGTTGAACTTGCCGTTGATAGTAACAGGGTCAAGGGCGAAGATACTGCTTGCCATGAGTACGGCGGCAAGGGTGAGAATGGTCTTTTTCATTGTTGTAATGTTTAAGAGGGTTAGTAATTATGGTTATAATTGCCTTGTTGCAGAGTTCAGAACTTGAGCAGACCCATGAGTCCGCGTGCCAGTGTCTTGCCTACCTCGCGCCCAATGGTGTTAGCCATTGAGTTGAGCGGATTGGCAGTAGTACGGCGGGTGGAGGTAGTGGTACGCGGACGGGTGGTAGTGGTGCGTGGAGGATAATAGGGTTGCCGGGTGGTCTGCCTTGTAGGAGCAGGCTGTGCCTGCTGCTTTGCCCGCTCTTCTGCCGCGTTGATCTGTTGCAGGTCTTCGTAGGCAGACTGGCGGTCGATAGTCCGGTCGTATTTGCCATAGATATTGCTGGC
>CAJOMJ010000066.1 GCA_905235505.1 Paludibacteraceae bacterium | reverse complement strand
GCGGATATTGCTCTCCACCTGAATGGTATATTCGCCGCCGTCTTTGGGAGTCATTATCTCTGTCTCAGAGACTATACTGAGTTGTGCAGGGGCTTTGGCTGCACGGTACACAATTACATACACAGTGTTTTCACCGTCATCAAACGTGACTGTGCTTTTGCTCCTTGCCGACTCTTTGTTGGCAGAAATCTTCATACGTACCGTGGTCTTGCCTGCACTGCCGGAGGTGGGGGTCAGTTTAATCCACGAGTCTTTAGCCGTGGCAGTCCAGTCGTTCACTGCTGTCACTTCAATCTCGTAGTCACCGCCGGTGTCGGGGCAGGTGATTTCTTCCACACTTAC
The DNA here is from genome assembly GCA_905235505.1 of Paludibacteraceae bacterium. GTDB lineage: Bacteria > Bacteroidota > Bacteroidia > Bacteroidales > Paludibacteraceae > Colicola. The sequence goes on along the minus strand of CAJOMJ010000066.1, from coordinate 1,971 downwards.
ACTCAGCGAGATTGCTTCTTCAGTTTTTTTGTTGTTGCATGCCGCCATAATCAAGGCTGCAAGCAGGAATAGATAAGTTTTCTTCATTTGTTTATGTATTAATGGTTAATATGCCTTATAGTTACAGTCTTTAATCAGAATCAGTTTGCCTCCTGTATCAAACGAACGGAGTAAGCATCGGTTATACGTTCTTTTTTAATTTCTTCATCCCACTTTTCCTCTGAGAAAATAAAATATACAGGATAGGTTCTCCATTCTGCGATACCGACTTTTTCTTCTTCTGTAGCTGACGACCAATAATAGCCGGATGTACCAAATTCACATAATGCCGAGTTGTACATATATCCGGAAGCGGGGAGGAATATTGCGCCAATCGACTCTAACTTCCGCCAATCATCTAAAGAATAAATATTAGAACTATAATTCCATGCAATTGGCTTGAATGTCAAACCATCAGGCAAATTCAAACCATTCGATGTCCAACACTCATCCGGAAAAAGCACTAACCCATGTATGTTGTTTACAGTAGCCCATCCCATCAGTCTTAATGAATTGTGGCGCAAAGTGGTAATATACATCCAGTCCCACTTGGTCGGCAATCGCCATGAGTTCGGCTTATAAACTTTATCTTGATAATAAATAGCATTCATCCCGAAATTATCATTGTTTTTGAGAATATTTCCCATTTCAGATGTCGGGTCATCACCTGCTCCCCATACAAACAAATCACGGACTCCTGCTCTCAAGCCTATGCACTCATATTGGTATTCGGCAAAACTCCACTTGCCTGTAGATTGGTCGTATTGCAGGTTGCCGGGTGAGATATATGCCTTTTTCCCGTTTGCAATAGTGAACAGTCTCTTAGCCAATTGGGTCTGCTGCACTTTTCCTCGTCTGACCTCTACCGTTTCCGTGACGGAGCCGACATCGGTGGTGAAGGTGAGCGTAGCATAGGAGGATGTTTCTAACGCTGTAGGCGCTACAATGACGGAGATAGAAGCAGAGCCTGTGCCGGACTGTGGATAGAAACTGGCTACTTTGGTATCGGAGCTGGTGCCTTTCCAAGCGCAGTTGGCGGTCAGGTTGAGGGTGTACTCACCGCCGTCGGCAGTAGCGGAAATCAAGACAGGATATATCCTGATTTGAGGAACCATAGCTGCACGGCGTATGTTGATACGTGCCTGCTCACCGCCGAAGGTGCTACTGATTGTGATAGAACCGGTTGCCTCTTGCTGTTCGGTTGAAGGTTTGACGGAAATAATCATCGTGGCGTCGCCGTCACCCTCGGTGATGGAGGTTGAGAAGTATTTGGTACCAACGAGGCTTGCCGTCCACGGATAGTTGCTCTTTATGGTTACAGGGAAATTACCTCCCTCGGCAGGGGCATCTATCTTCGTAGGAGTTACCGAGAGCGAGGCCACTGCCTTGCCCTTGCGGGTTACGGTAACCTGCGTCACTACGGGTTTGTAGTTGTCTGTGCGAACCTCCTCTATAGTTATTATTCCCGTCATATCACCGGTTGAGGTGGCAGGGTCTATGGTAACACTGAATGTGCCGTCACCTTCGCCTTCAGTGTTGGTCAGTTTGAACCAATCGATGTCCCAAGTTGTCCATACACGCCACTTGGCTGTGGTTGACACGTTCACGGTGTAGCTGCCGCCATCTGAGGAAGCGTCTATCTTTGCTGGGTCAACCGACATAGAGGTTGCATCAGAGCCACCGCGGGTGATGGTCACGGTCTGCTCGCCCGCTTCCTTGCCTTCGCCGTAAGGAGCAATGGTGATAACGGCAACGGTCTCTTCGGGGGCAGTGGCTGCAGAGACGGTGATGGTCACGTTGTCATTGTTCTGACATACACCTTTGTCCACCTTTGCCCAACTGACATTGCTTGATGCCGACCAGCGGATATTGCTCTCCACCTGAATGGTATATTCGCCGCCGTCTTTGGGAGTCATTATCTCTGTCTCAGAG
>CAJOMJ010000065.1 GCA_905235505.1 Paludibacteraceae bacterium | reverse complement strand
AGAAGTCAAGATTGACAAACGCTGTAACATCTTCTGTTACGAACCGGGCGTTACCGCGCAGAAGTTTCACGCTTTCGTTCTCTTTGGCTGCAACAATAATACTGCTACAAAGCCACAATACAACAATGAACACTTTTTTCATACTTGTACAATCTTTAATTTCATTTTATTTGATTGAATGCATGTCTCTTTCTGTGGAAGAGAGCCGTCTTGCAGGAGTGATTTGCAGTGGTTTGCCATTGATGCTGCCGATGTTCTTCACCACTCTTGCAGGAGCAGACGAGGGACCGAAACTGACACCGAAACTGCTTTCAGGTGTAACCTCAGACATATAGCCGTATCCCAAGGCGAATATACCGAAATAGAGAGTGCCTGAGTTCTGACCGAGTTGCACACCTTCGGGGGTGAAAATCAAATAGATTTGATGTATATCGTCTGTCAGGTCTTTCTCCGCCCACACAAAATGATCCTCCACATAGGAACTGCCTGATTTCCAGGTCTGCGCCTTCATATATTGACTCAGGTCACTGATATTATAGAACGGATAGCAGACAGCATTGCCGCTCTCATCGTTGAGATACATACCAAGGCAGTAACCCCAAGTGTTGGCGGTAGTGCCCGCTTGACGGAAAGTCACCCACAGGCACACACTGCCCGGGTTAGACTTGCAATAATCGGTGACAGAGGAATAGTCCTTCAACTCGGTGATAGCGGTCACCTCTGGCACATTCTCCACACCGGCACCGGCATAGGTGTCGTAGGCTGTAGAGGCAGACTTCAGACTCAGTTGGCAACTATAACTGCCTACTGTGGCATCATCCGCCATCGTGCTGTATTTGCTGGAGTACAAACCATACTGATTCCATGTCTCGGATATGTCGTAACTTGTTTTGGTGGTGGTATAACCATTGCTCTTAGAATAGAAGATATTGGTATAGGCTCCGTTGTTGTAGGTCTCTTTCCACTCATAGTTGCCGCTCTTACCCCACGTAAGGCAATAGAACTCCGGCGACTGAGTGTTGGTTACCGCCTTGCCGTTCATCAGCAGTTGACCGTTGCTCCCCTGCGAAAAAGTGATGACGGATGGTTTACTGTAATCAATATTAGAGTATTGGTTGACGGTGGCAGTGTTGCCGCTTACATTCACTACCTCCCAACTCACACATTCGGCTCCGGAATAAGTCTGGCGGCCGCTACCGTATGCCACATAACTGCCGCTATTGGATCTGTAGTACCAGAACTGATTGCCTACTTGGTCGAAAGCACGGAAGATATCTGCACCCGCAACGGTAGTACCCTGCCCTTGGTTGTTTCCCCCCTGATTGCCACTGCCGGAGGTATCGCCGCCGGGAGTGGAAGGATTATCATCACCGGGTATCTCGGTCTGCGGATTATCTTCAGGCGTAACCTGAGTACTACAATCTGTCAGCAGACCGGCACACATCAATACACCTGCAAAGAAGCAAAATCTGTATAATAGTGTTTTCATATTGAGATGCACTTGATACGTGTCGTGCGCAACTTTTGGGTTATAATGACTATTTATATTAACAATCACTCTATCTACCCTTGTCCCCAAATCCTCCTGCTATTTCAACTGCGCTTAAAAGTTCATTACGAACCCAAGACCGTCTTGCGATAAACCCAAATTAAGCGCAATGGTTGGCTCCGCTTGCGATGCACATTCTTTATTATATATCTGATGCGCCTTTCGTTTGCAGTCCGGTGCCGTTTGTAGAGTAACTACCATACCGCCGATAAACACTCCGCCACCGGCTATCAGCAAGGGTATACCTGTAAACATTGCCCAGTTGGGCACCATCTTGGACCCGACATACCAACCGGAATTGTTATAGTAGTTGATATGGTCTGCAGTGACTGCACCGCCTATCATAAATCCTGCTCCTGCCAGCATAGCGGCACCGCCAACGATTGCCATCGTAATGCCTGTCTTCTTCACTTTGGCACTTCGCATGAATTTCTCGTAGGCGGGAGTACATTCGGCCTTCATCTTTGCCACAAACTCCTCCTCTGTCATCGTCTGACCTTTGTAGAACCAAGAGTCACCCCTGAATTGGATATAGTCGGAGTCGTCATCTGTCACAATCTGTGTGGTTTGATTTCCCTGCTCGTCAGTTTTAGTCACTTTCTTCTGCCCGGGCATAACCACGTTATAGTCTTGCGCTATGAGCGAGAGGCAGATTGCGCAAAAAAAGGATATTACGAATAGGCGTTTCATGATGATTATTTTTTATTTTTCTTCTTTTTAGGTTTGTAATCTTTATTGTACTTCATTAAAGGTGCCTTGTCGCTAACATCCATATACAGCGGATCCATACCGAGGAAATGAGGACCGAGTATGGCTCCATAGATAGTAGCGCGGATACGCCAAACCTCCTTTGGCGGTGCCCAATTCAAAGTTTTAATCTTGTCTATTTCTGCCTCATAGACGGTCTCTCCTGACTGCAAGTCCCGAATGAGTAGTGTACCATCGAGAGTGGCTCCCTCTCCCATAACAAGCCCCACTTGCGGAAACCCGTAGTCGAGAGTGTCAATATAAAACTCCATCGCGTACTTGGCTTCTTCCTTCTCGGCGGTCATGTGCAAAGGAATATTGCGTTTGTCGCAGGCTATGTTCCAATACTGGATAATCCAGAAATAGATAGCCTCAAAATCCTCTGCCCATTCCGCTTCTGTTTTTTGAGCGAGGTATAGTCCTTTCGTCTCTTTGACCTTTTGGTTTTGTTTGACTCCGTTATCGAAGAAAACCAACTGAGCTTTTGTAAAGTCCAAATACAGCCACATCTTGGCATTATCTTGCATAAAAGTATAGTCAGCACCTTTCTTTACATCAGGTTCTCTGTTAAACATATCCCATGCTTTTGCAGAAAGGCTTGTTATGACCACCATGACTAAAACAACTAACTTCTTCATAATAAAATTGGATTTACATATAGTTTAATACATTTCTCCTTCTCCCGAGTATGTCCAATAGCCGCCTGCCGAACGATATTCAATACGTACCCAGTCATTCAGGCGTGTGTTAACGGTCTTGCGCTCATTCCCCATTCCGGTGTAAGAGTATGAGTCATTATATTCAAAATAGACATCCCAAACGCCACGAGGAATACTGAACATGTAGTAATGTTGTCCCTTGAATTCACATGTACCTAAGCATTTGCTGAAGATATTTCTTCCGGTATGCGCATCATTTCCCTCAGGGACGTAGGTAACGTAGTAGATTTCACTTGTGTTCTTGTTGTACTCATAACCTATGTAGAGGTTAGCACGTCCACCGGTCAAGTC
>CAJOMJ010000064.1 GCA_905235505.1 Paludibacteraceae bacterium | reverse complement strand
CATGTATTTGCATTTATGCCTACTTCATATTCAGGTGCATATTCCATTCCAAGTGGTATAGAAAGTATTGCAAGCGGTGCTTTCAGAGTTTGCAGCAGTTTGACATCAGTTACTATTCCCAATAGTGTCACAAGCATCGGAAGTAGTGCTTTCTCTGGTTGCAGCAGTCTGACCTCAGTTACTATTCCTAATAGTGTCACAAGCATCGGAAGTTGTGCTTTCTCTGGTTGCGACAGTCTGACCTCAATAATTGTTGAAAGCGGTAACAATATTTATGATAGTCGTAATAATTGCAATGCCATCATAAAGACTTCAACCAACACATTAATTGTCGGCTGTCAAAGCACCATCATTCCCAATAGTGTCACAAGCATAGGAAAAAAGGCTTTCTCTGGTTGCAGCAGTCTGACCTCAGTTACTATTCCTAATAGTGTCACAAGCATCGGAGAAAGTGCTTTCGAGGATTGCAGCAGTCTGACCTCTGTGACTATCCCCAATAGTGTCACAAGCATTGGATGGAAGGCTTTCGGTGTTTGCAGCAGTTTGACCTCAGTCACTATCCCCAATAGTGTCACAAGCATTGGAGAAAGTGCCTTCTATGGCTGTGTAGAGATGGAAAAACTAATATTAGGCAAATCTGTGAAAGAAATAGGGTCAAAATCTTTCCATAATTGTAAACGAATAACTGACATTTACTGCTATGCCGAAAGAGTACCCGATGTCTTATCAGGCGCATTTGAATATGTAAGTCGCAAGGCAACTCTTTGGGTGCCGGAGAGTCGAGTGCGCAACTATAAGATTGATACTTTCTGGGGTGAGTTTGACGTGCAACCAATTGGTGCTGAAATGTAAACACGGATAAAGTCGTTGTTTCTCCTTCCCGACTGCAGGCGTTACACCCTCCAAGGCGCACAAGTGCAGTAAGACAATTCATATTCAAATCATAAGAATAATAAGAGGTTGTATCACTTTTGATACAACCTCTTATCTCAATACTGCCGCAACCTCTTATTTTGTGTGAACCATCTGCACATAGTATCCCAATCACTCTGCCACATGTAGAGACATTTGACTAAATGTATCCAAGAGATCCGAATGTTGTCCCCGCGTAGAGACGCGCCCCCGTCCCGTCATCAATCACTCCGCCACATGTAGAGACATTTGACGAAATGTCTCTCATAAATTAGAGAAGTTGCATAGAAAAGCCCCCCGTCAGTCTCCTGCCCGAAATGCACTAAATCCCGAAATGTTTCCCGAGTGCGAACGAGTATGCCTGTCGGTAATATTCGAAGAAGTGTTTCCATTCGGCTTTTTCAGCCACCTGTGCTGCGGCTTTTCGCGCTTGTTCTCTCTCTGTATTGCTGAGAGCGGCGAAGTCGGCGATGATACGGGCGATATTGTCCACCATCTGTTCTCTGTTGCTGTCGGTCCGTTCGACCACAGCCACGCCTGTTTCTATCTCGGTCTTCTTTCTGTCAATACTGAATAACAGCTGCTCGTTCTCATTGAGACATGACACTGCCGCATCTCTATTCGTCCTTGCCCATTGTCCGAAGCCTGCGAGCGAGGTTGTTACGGTAGGCACATGAAAGGCGACGCTCTCCAGCGGCGTATATCCCCATGGCTCGTAGTAGGAGGGGAAGACGGTCAGGTCCATACCTGTGAGGAGGTCGTAGTAAGTCATGTTGAGAACGCCGTCGTCTCCTTTCAGATAGACGGGTACGAATATCACCTTCACCCTGTCTTCCTCAAGGTTCTTCATGCCGAGCCTCGTCATGGTATTGAGCACGGGGTCGTTCTGCGGTTCCCGCAACTGATGGGTGGTGATATGGTTGGACGGGCAGGGTCTGGTGTCTTCATAAGTCCATGCAGGTACCATAACAAATGCCACCACCTGCTTGCTTACACCTGTGTCTTGCAGTTTTCTGAGCGACTCGATAAAGATGTCTATTCCTTTGTTTTTCCATTCGTACCTGCCGCTAATGGCAACGAACAATGCCTCGTCATCTGTGGTATAGCCCAGCACCTGCTCCGCAGTCTGCTTCAGACATTGTCTTGCCTCCTTGCGGCGTGCCTGTAGCGCGGCTTCTGTCTTCGGCACGAACTCGCTCTCGAAACCGTTGGGAGTCAGTACGTCGGCAGGCTTCCCGAGCAACTGTCCGCACTCGCGGTTGGTTATCTCGCTCACCGTAGTGAAGCAGTCCGCATTCAGTGCCGCCTGTTTCTCCGCAGAGTGTTTGGATACCATGTTCAGTTCCTCCGCCATCTGGTCGCCGTTGTAACCGATGAAATAGTCGTACAAAGGCTTGCCGTTGCCTGCAATGCTTCTGCCTGTGCTTGTCGCGTGTGTGGTGAACAGAGTGCCTACCTTGGGCAGGTGCTCTTTCACGTAGAAAAGTCCGAAACTGGTCATCCACTCGTTGAAGTGTGCCACTACCGGAAGTTCCTCAAGGTGGTAGAACCTGTAGTTGCTCTCTATCACCCTGCCTGCGGCATAGCCGAACGCCGATGCCTCGTCGTAGTCGCCGTAAGCGGCAATGGAGTTAACGGCGAATTGCTCCCAGTTGTGGTAGTATATCTCATTCTTCTGTTGGAAGAAATCGTTGAAATCTACTAATATCGCTATCGGTTTCCCGGGTATGAGCCATCTGCCCACCCTTACTTTCAGACCCTCTTTCCGTGCCTGTTTCTGCCAGTCTGCGAATATCGACCGTGTCTCTTTGAAATATTGGTTGTCTTCCCTGTTGTCAGGTCCGATAAACACTACTCTGTCCTTATGTTCTTTCTGCATTATGGCGGCGCGTGTGGAGAGTACTGCATATATGCCGCCTATCTTCTGGCAGACCTCCCAACTTGTTTCGAATATGATTTCCGGTTGCATCTTCTTTTGCTTGTCTTAGTCTCTCTCTTTCTCGTCTATTGTCATACTTACGGCATCTGTCTCGCTCAGCGACACCATAGCGTAGGTGAAAGTGTTGTTGCGGGTCTGTATCAGCGGTAGTGCCACAACTCCGTTCTCTTGATTGAAGATCACATAGTTAATGCTGTTGCTTACCCCCAGAGCGTACGGTGACGTTATGCCGTCCACTATTCCCGCAGGGTAACTGCCGTCTATGTTTCTCACATTGAGGTTCTTATCCTCCAGGAAATATATCTTCCCCGCTATTCTGTCTATTTTCAGGTTCTGTATTTTCCCCGCCTCTATGGGTTCTGTCTGAGGGGAGCTGCCGCTGTTTATGTCTGATTCCGAGAAGCGGTATATACCATTCTCCGCACCTATATATATAAGTCTGCCGTATATGTCTATGCCGCCGCAATCGCCGCTGTTGAAATCCTTGAGGGCGCCTGCTTCTGCAAACAGTTGTTCTTTGCCGTCGGTGAATTGTACCCCGCGTGCAGTCGTAGGAATCCTGTAGATGGCTTTGTTGCCCTTACTGGTGAAATACAGATTGCCGTTATATATGGTGCCTGTCGCATACAGACTGTCGCTTTGTGCCGCAGTCGTCTGTATCAGTGTCTCCACGGTATATAGCCCGAGATGCATTACATATATCGCGCCGTCTGTCGTGTTCGACATGTTGAATATGTACAGGTTGTTCTCGTCCGCTATCAGTTGGCTTACCTTCCCCAGTTTGATACCCTTGGGTGTTATAGTGTCAATGTTCGCAAGCCCCCTGTCGTATATCCTCTGCCGTAGTATCTGCCCGTCTGCAGTGGCCATAATGAGCGATGGTGCCGGAGTCGTATATACATAGAAAGTCTTCTTTGTTATGGTGGTGTCGTTGCCGAGTATAGTCTTGAGTATCACCTCCTTGTCTCCTTTCTCTTTGAAATACATCGTGATTCCTGCCGACACGCTGTCTATAACCACTGCATCGTCAGGTATCGTCCAGTCATAAATCAGAGCCAGTCTGTTGGGGTTGTATGTGAGCGGAGTGAATGTGACGGTCTTGTATGTACTTATCTCACTGGTGCTCATAGAGAATGTCGGCACTGAGTCGAATACGGATATCTCCCTCGTCGCCCGTTGGTGTTTCTTGCCGTTGAGAGTCAGAGATACCATATATATACCTGACTTGCGGTATATCTTGCTTGCACTCTTGTTCTCCGATGTGGTTCCGTCGCCGAAATCCCATTTCCACTTGCTGTCTGTATCACCTTTGGTGCTCGTGTTGCTGAAACTGATAGCTTGTCCGCATCGCGGGTTGCCCGGCGAATAGGTGAAATCCACCTCTCCCTTGGAGCAGCCGCTAATCAATGCCGCTGCCATGGCAACGATTGCTGTGTATATAATTCTTTTCATATCCTGATTTTATTCATATTTCGATTTATAGATTCTCTCCAAACCCGCTTCTGACGATTTTCATATCCGCTTCTGACAGCTTTCAAACCCGCCTTTGACAATTTATAGATTCTCTCCAAACCCGCTTTTGACACTTTGTCACCTTTTTGCCCCTTTTACCTTACAAAGTGTAAGTTGACGGGTAGCCGAAATCATGCTATCTCTAAGCCGAGTGTTAGCCATCTCCCCCATTTGACACTTTGTCACCTTTTCTGCCTTTTTGCTTACGTTTTGTCATCTGCTGCTTCTCTGTGCCTTACTTTGTCGCAAAGTCACTCTGCAGCGGATAATAGTTCCAATAAGTCTTCCTTCTTTACCTTTGCCGCATCAAACCAGTGAATATCGCTACTCTCCCCTGCAACCCTGCCCTCTCGCTGTCGTTTGCCGTAGCCGTCCGTTCTCGGTGCCTTCCACCATGTCATCTGTCTCTTGGCATAGTTACGAGAGTGTTGCTGTATGAGTCTTACTGCCTGCTCCATGTCTGTCTTCCCGTCGAAATAGTCGAACAACTCCTTATATCCTACAGTGTTCAGACTGTTCCGCCCCTTCAGCGGATACACGCGCCTTGCTTCTTCTTCCAACCCTTGCCTCATCATCTCTTCCACGCGCGCGTCTATTCTTTTGTATAACTCCTCTCTCTGTCTGTATAAGCCTACCTTGACTATTCTGAAGTCTCTCTCTGCATGTCTGCCGCTCCTGAGAGTGGAGTAGGGTACACCCGCCTCGCGTGTTATCTCTATGGCGTGTATCAGGCGTTGCGGATTGTCTGTATCCACTCTGCCGTAGTAGGCAGGGTCTATTCTCCTGACCTCCTGTCTCAGCCACTCTATTCCTCCCTCTTCGTATTGCTTCCTCACCATCTCTCTTGTCTCTCCTGTTATGGTGGGTAACTCGTCCAATCCCCTGCATACAGCGTCTATATACATCATGCTGCCCCCTGTCAGCACTACCGTGTCATGCTGTCTGTGCAACTCCTCTATCACTTTCAGAGCCTCACGTTCATACATGCCTGCATTGTAATCCTCGCGTATGCTCCTTGTGCCTACGAACCAATGCTTCACTCTTGCCTGCTCCTCAGCTGTCGGGGCGGCAGTTCCTATGGGGAGCTCCTTGTATATCTGCCGTGAGTCAGCATTAACTATCTCTGTCCCTATACTCTCGGCCACATCAATCGCAAGAGCGGTCTTGCCCGCTCCTGTAGGACCGAATATTACCAACAGAGACTTCACTGCGCGAAGGCTTGCTTGTCAAAACAGACTGGAGTCATCAAAGTTCATGTCCCCGAAACCTTCAGGGTCAAGCTCGTCTGTATCGTAGTCGTCACTTCCGTAGAAGTCCTCGTCTATATCCAGCTCACTTGTCTTTAGGTTCAGTATGTCTTCTGTCTCCAACTGTTTCGGAGCCTTGCCCTTCTTCTCTGTGCACTCTACCCCTTCCCTCGTTCCGGGAAGAATAGTAACTAACTCGCCAAAGAAATTGCGGTCGAACATAGGGTCGAACACATACAGCAGTTTCTGCTTAGGCTCTGTCAGCAGGTCGCTTAAACGGGTGTCCTGCATCACCATGTTGTCGTATTCAAACGTGTTCTCCATCTCTATCAGTGTAACCTCCTGCTCTCTCTCCCAGCGGTCGTTGCAAAGGAAGAAAGATGTCATCTGGTCGTCACTGTACTTGCACGAAGCGATTATTGCCTTGTGTAAATCAAGAAATGTCGCATCGTTTGAAGTCTTCCGCTTCATCGTTGAGAAATGTGATCTTATAAATCATAATCTTATGCTTGTTATGTTTAGCGTGCAAAGATACAAAATCTTTTCTATATATACTACATCTAAATGTATTTCCGAATATTTTTTTATGAGCATGGATGTGCTTATGTCATAACAAGCAACTCTATAGGGGGGGGCAAGATTGATAAACGACGGTTGGGAAACGATGATGAATTTATAAAAGTGAAACAAGATATTGCATAATCCATAAAAAGTGTTTACCTTTGTGCCCGAAGGCGATAATATAGACAAGTCTGCTTTCTGCCGGGTTCAGATACATAGGTAGTCAACTGAAATAAGAAAACTACCTTGCAGCAATATCCTTGTAATGTATTGTTCTATATAATACTATGTTATAAAGCAAGATAAATCAA
>CAJOMJ010000063.1 GCA_905235505.1 Paludibacteraceae bacterium | reverse complement strand
GTCGGCGGTAAGGATCTTTGCCAACTCATTCAGACCATTACGACGCTCAAAGAGCGTTTGAATCTCATTCTTTTCTTCAGGTGTAACCTGACCTACTAATTTCTTCATAATTGTTAGAATTGTTCCCGCACATCGAACGGGTCGAGATAATCTATTTGTTTTATTTCGTTTTCTACAGCAAATCCGGCATCAAATAGTTGTTGCTGCAAGTCGCGTGCTGCATTACGCTCCAAGTGCGCCAAAACACATTGTTGATGCGAAGGCGTATTATTGTCCCATGTCAGTTTTTGGTTCAGCCAGATACAACGGTTACAATGGTACGCATCGCAAATACGGCATAGTGGCGCATGGTCGAGTTTGAGCAACTGGGGAGTAGGAATCTGTAAGCCGTTTTCCAAATCGCCGACACTCCGTTCTGATGATGGCTTATGGTGATTAAGATGGTTGCTGATACCTATTTTCTCATCATAATAAAAGGCAGGACAGAGATAGAATTTGCCATTGGGCGCAAGTGTGATATTACTGTCTCCTGCGCCGCAGTTGTGCATCTCGGTCAGTTGCAAACGGTCCGTGAGGATATTCAGTTGCGGCTGTTTGCCCGATTTATAGAGATTGAGCAGAACAGCGTTAAGTGTGGCAAGTGCTTTCTTGTAATCCTCTGCTTGCTCATCCTTGAAAGTCTCTATATCCGTCAAACAGATATTTAGGCGTGTCACTTGCGGCAACAGGGCTGCAATATCATACTGCTTGGCAATAAAATCAACGATAGAAAGACGAATTACGGCATTCTCTGCGGCAATGGATTTCGGCACTTCGTTATACACCTCCACATCGCGACCTATCTTCACATGGTCAATGGACTCAATGACTTCGTTGTATTCCTCTGGCAGTTCGTAGTCGGGATAGACATACTGAATCATCAGATTCTCCTTCATACCAAAGAGAATAGCCTTTTTGAGCGTATCCAACGGAATGAGATTGCGCTCTTTGAGCGGATTCTCGGCATGGCAATATGCCACGCTTGTATCGTCCAATAAAATAACAAGATATTGTAGCATGGCATTAACAGATTTCGGGTTTTACATTCTTTTTGTTGGCCTCGAACTCTTCTCGTTTGCCTTCTAACTCTAGTTTGCGGTAGAGTTTATTCCAATAATAATTATTCGCACGCACACGCGCCTTGTGCATTTTACAAATAGCCGTGGCACGCTCAAAGACGGTATGCGTCTGTGCTGCATCGAAGTTTTCTCCTTGACACCAAGCACAACCTTCAGCGACTTCGCAATTCACACATTCAGGTGAAGACTGTGTGCATCTGTCTAATGTCAAGAATGGGCGAAGTTTGTTTTGGTCAATGCCATCATATACGTTGCCAATAATCCATGCCTCTTTATCGCGGAGCGAGTATTGGGCAAAACGCGTACATGGGTAGAAATTACCTGCAGCATCAACGGCAAGCATTTTCCCTGCGCCGCACCAGTTCTGGTTGTCAATCGTACAATCCAAGGGATGTCCCAGATGTTCCTGAAAGAAAGAGCAACTAAATTGTTCGTAGAGTTTGTTATCGATTATGGCATCAGCCAGATTTATCAACTGTTCTTCAAAGAGTTTATCATCGCCATTCTTCCAAACATCCTCAAACACACAATTGATATTTACTTGGTGAATACCGAGTTTGAAGAGATGCAAGACAGATTCACTAATGTAAGGAATATCCGCGGAAGAGATAGTGACTTTTGTTCCTGCATTAGGGAACTGCTTTAGCCATAAAGGGATGTTACGAACCACATCTTGATACGAACCGCGTTCTGAGTTTTTGTAAACACGATTCAAGTCATGTTTACGCTCTGTGCCGTCTATGGTGATACCAATACTCAGGTGGTCTTTGTTTTTCTCGATAAAGCGTTGCACTTGCTCTGAACCATAGTTGATACCGTTCGTAGAGAAAGAGAAACGATATGAATTAAACCAAGGATGGTTGCGACGGAAGAGTTCCGATTTGATATAGTCGCAGATATGGTCTATCAACTCTATTTCCAGAAAAGGTTCTCCTCCGATAAAATCCCAGATAACACTTGAGTAATTGGCAAAATTAGAATCATCTTTGTGGTCAAGCACAAAATCAATGGCGGCCTTGGCAGTTTCCCATGGCATACGTTCCTGCACATTCTTGCCCACAAGATAACAGTACTTGCAGGCAAGTTGGCAGTCTTTCGTGACAATGAAGGTGATATTTTTTGCTCTACCTTCTTGCCATCCCTTACTTCCTTGGCGCACGTTCAGTTGACCATCTTCCATCGCTATTCAATACGAATTAAGGATTTTGCTTTCTTGCCAAATAAAGACCTTTCTTCATTGCGATTAGGCAGCAGAATGCGCTTGTGGGAAGGCATATTTCGTGCTGGGGCAGCATTTGAGGATGTTTTTGTCAGAACAACATCTATGAACACGGGGAAACGGTCCGAATATTCATTGGTACTTGCGTTATAATATCTGAATACGAATCCGGTCGCGTAATTTCCATTGCTATCGGCGGCGTTTGAACCTCCTAGTTCCAATTTACCTGCCGAATTAAACGTCAACCATGCTTCTCCACACCCTTCATATCCGGCGCCATCAATAATGTATGAGAAAGAAGTCAATGATTTTGTCGTATAAACGGGATAGAAAATAGCATAGTAACTAACCGATTCGTCAGAGGTAAAGACGAATGTTCTGGAAGAGAAATACCATCCGCTAAACAGTCGGATACATTGCTGGGTAGCATCGAATTGACCTATTGCCGAGAAGTATGTATAATCACCTCCCCAAAGCAGTCCTTCTACCGTCACCGCATTGGAGAAACTACTACTCTCGTATAATGTAATCGTTACGTTACTCCAGCTCTCCGATTGATCGCTGTCCCAATTATATGCACTCACCGAATAAGTGCCGATAAAGTCGTTGATTGTCAGAGAACCGGAGTCTCCGCCGGAACCGCCACTGCCTCCGGAACCACCGGAGCCCCCGCTACCGGCATTCTGCATCGTAAAAGTAACTTCATCGCCATAAGCAGTGCCCGTAGCATTTGTAGCAAAAGCCCGCATAGTGTATGTCCCGTTCTCAATGGCGGTAAGAATAGCGCTGAAGGAACCCTTGCCGCTTCCTGCGCTCACGCGGTTACTGGCTACTGTTGGAGTACCATTTCCTTCGACATAGCAGATTCCTCTGTCCACAACAGCACTGCCTCCGTCCGTCTCTACATAACCCTCTGCTTGAACGGTCTTCGTGGCCGGGTACATAGTGTAATTGCCGGTTACTACTGTGGGCAACTTGCCCTTTTCTTTACATGACACCAAACATGCCATTAGCACAACACACACTAGTGCAGTGCCAAAATAAGTCATTTTTTTCATTTGATAAAAAATTTTTTATGTTGTTAACTTGCTGAACCTGAGCAATAATACTTACAAGTTGATGTGCAATAGCCTTGGCACGTAGTGTTACAGCTGGTAGAGCATCCATAATAACACCCCATTGCGCAACCGTAAGAGCATGAAGATCCGGAAGCCGCAGCACCTCCAACGCATGTCGTCATACAAGCCGATTGGCAATATTCGTGGCATCCCGCACTGCAATACTGCATACATGTTTGCGAACATGTGATACACTGGCCGGTAGCCGTTCTTGAACAAGAGCCGGTACAACTGGTCTGACAGTCACCGGTACAGGTAGTGCTACAGCCTCCACTGCATCCTCCGGTACATCCGCTTTTGCAGCCACCGGAACATCCGCTGCTGCAACCACCGCTACAGCTGCCTGTACATCCGGTTGTACAACCGCTACTACATGTGTTGGAACATGCTGTTCCGCAGCCGTTGGTACAAGTACCTGTACAATCCAATGCGCAGGTAGCGGAACAACCGTTATTGCAACTCTGTCCTACTGCACTGCCTTCGCAACTTGTAGAGCAGGAACCGGTGCAATTACCTTCACATGTAATCTCGCAACTGTTTTTACAATCATTGCGATCTGTACATGAAGTGAGTAGAGACGGGCCAAAGACGGCCAAACCGAAAAGAGGTAA
>CAJOMJ010000062.1:1712-5854 GCA_905235505.1 Paludibacteraceae bacterium | reverse complement strand
GCCCACAGACCTCTCCATATATGATAGGAAGCATGTGCATTCCAAAGCACAAAATTCTCTTTCAAAGGATTTTCTCCCACTTGCTTGTATAGTCCGATTATACCCTGCACAGAAGTTCCCACGGCAAACTTCTCATGGTGGTAGTTGACTGAGAGAAAGAGTTTGTGTTCGGGGGCAGCGGTGGTCGGGTATTTCATGTAGAGATAACTGTAGTTTGCATTGACAGTAAGACCTTTCACTATCTCCACCGATAACTCCGCCTCTGCACCTGCATTCTTCATCTCGCCCGTGTTGACATTCTTAGGAGAACCGTCTATCATGCGTGTCTCTATATTGTTCTGTGCATGCAGATAAAATGCGTTCAGACCGATATTCATCTTGTTCTGCAGCAGGTGCTGACGATAGGAGAACTCATAGTTCCACAGGCTTACTGCTTTAAGTTCTGCATTCTGCGGCGGATACATATACATCTCTCTTATTGTAGGGTTTCTGAACCCGCGACTTGCAAGGAGTTTGAGTTCGATATCCTTGGGCAGAAGGAAAGAGACTCCTCCTTGCGGGGCATATTCGAATCCACAACGCGAGTGCCAGTCGAGACGTACTCCGGCATCCAATACAAACCACGATGTGACACGCTGACGGAAGTCGAAATATCCCGCCAACTCATATTCTGCCTTCTTGGCAAGAGTATTCTCGGTGGCATCAGCTATAACCTGATTCCATGCGTGTCCTCCGAAGTGCTGATAGTCGAACCCGAAGGTTGTATTGTTGCCGCGGAAGAATTCCACAGTTTCGTATGCAGACAAACCTGCCATAAAGTCTTTGTGGTGATATTCTGTTGCAGGCGCTTCTTCTTCTGCCTTATGACCTTCGTTGATTATATGATTGCCGCCATTGTAGTAAACACGTATGGCACCATTCACCTTGTCGTAGTTGTTCACTGCCGACAATGCCGCCATACCGCGGTGTACTTTGAAGTCGCTCTCAAAAATGGGGGCAGAGACCATGCCGGGGTTCTGTGACCTGAAATACGCATAGTTGCCGGTCAGGTTCATTGACCAGTTTTTGGTTATATCGTATCCTAATCTGACAAATGCATTGGTTTCTCCGAAACGCATATTGTCACGATGTCCGTCAGTGCGGGTATAGTTGAGCCCTACAGAAGTGGTGAATGCCCCTTTACGCAGGTCAGTGCCAAAACCACCATCAAGTGTGTAGTAACTTCCTCCGCGCAGGTGAACATTGCTCATAATAGTGTCTTTCTTGATGTTGCGGGTGCTTATGTTAATGACACCTCCCATCGCATTGCTGCCGTAAAGCAATGTTCCCGGACCTCGGATTACCTCCACGCGCTCTGCCATATAAGTCTGATAAGCATCACTTATCGGGTGCCCGTACAAACCTGCATATTGCGGCAGACCATCTATGAGAACGAGTACATCAGTGTTCGGACTGCCGCCTATTCCCCGTATTTTTATTCCTCCTGAGCCGCCTGTACTCACACCATAGCCCAACACTCCTCTGGAAGTGACAAACATACCCGGCACTTGCTCCATAAGAGTAGGTAGGACATTAGGCGTGTGAGTCTCATTGAGTTTGTCTTCGCCTACTACATTCACCGATAGTGGCAGTAACCGGCTATCTACCATATTGCGTGAACCTGTGGCGACCACCTCATCAATGGTTTTGTTGACAATGCTGTCGGTCTGCCGGTTATCCTGCTGAGCATATATCAGACTGCAGGTCAGCAGAATGGAAGTAAGAACAAAGTACCTCTTCATAAGTGTATGTGAATTTTTCTGCAAAGGTAATATAATATCTGATAATTTGCAAATGGTTTGCTATAATCAAATATTTTCTTTACCTTTGCAAACAAAAATTGTTGCAATATGAAGGTATTACTTATCAATGGCAGTCCCCGGAAGAACGGCAATACGAGTATTGCTCTTCAGGAGGTGGCAGACACTCTTCGGAAAGAGGGTATAGAAACAGAGACAGTGTGGATTGGTAATAAACCCGTACGTGGTTGTTCTGCATGCTGCAGATGCAAATCGGGAGAACCGTATCCGGATGGTCATACGGGTTGCGTGTTCAACGATGATGTCTGCAACAGTATATCTGCAAAGTATCAAGAGGCCGACGGTTTTGTATTCGGGTCACCTGTATATTACGGTCAACCCAACGGCGCTTTGTTGAGCATCATGCAACGCTCGTTCTATAGTAATGGTGCTGCAGTGCAGAATAAACCGGCGGCAGTGGTAGCAGTTTGTCGCAGGGGTGGGGCAACTGCCGCATTCCAGTGCCTTAACATGCCGTTGCAGATGATGAATATGCCTGTTGTATCGTCGCAGTATTGGAATATCGCTTATGGCAGAGAACCCGGGCAGGCTGCTCTTGACAAAGAAGGAATGCAGACCATGCGCACTCTGGCACATAACATGGCTTGGATGTTGCGCGGATTGAACTGCGACTCCCATCCTGCCGCCCCTGAGAGGGAAGAGTGGGAGCCTATGCATTTTATAAGGTAACTGCCATATTTTTAGTGGGCACTAATGATGATACTATATTCAAAAGTGTTACACTTTTTTTATATGTATATCGGAGTTTCAGATAGACATTGGTAAGTTTCATATTATCATTGTGATATGAATTATCATTGTCTATCATTTTTTATGTGTTAGACATTTGTGCGACAGAAATAAATGCTGTAATTTTGCACCGAAAATCAATACCACTTTTATGTTACTAACACTCTCTCCTCTTGAAATGGCAATTGTTGAACGAGAAATTGTTGAATTATCGTTCTATCTAATTGTTTGCTTGCTTTTCTACTTCCTATTTATTAAATATGCAAGAAAGGACAAAGCAGAAGTCATGCAACGCAACCAACAACAAGAACCATCGGTTGTGATACCGGAACAAACCGACAACCCTCTATTGCAAGAAAGGCTTCGATGGAGTGCAGAACTTGCTGCAGCAAAACGTCTCAAGGCAGCAGATAGGGAAAAATTGTCGTTGAAAGAGAGAGAACAACTTGACTATGATATCTATGTTACAATGCTCGGTTGGGGAGATACGGAGGTTTTCTTTTCTCAGGTCAATAAGCGGCTTAATGGTCTCGTTGATAATCTCAGAAAGCTTTACCCGCAACTTACAGATACAGACATGCAACTGCTATTGCTTTATGTACTTCAGGTTCCGCAAGACGATATTCTTACACTAATGAATTATTCTGTTAATAGTCTGCCTACTATTAAGAAACGACTCTGCAATAAGATGAATATCAGTAGTTCTGCTGTTTTACCTGCAGAAATAACCAAAATATTGTCATCAATGTAATTTTCATAATTATGAGAGATTTTATCAAACAGTTAGCAGATTTGCCAAAGTACAAATGGATTAACATCTTTATGATGATTTGTTTGTGTGTTCTTGCTTCAATGATGAGAAAGAACTATCTGATTTATGTAACTGACCAAGTAGAAAAACCATCAAGTACTTTTTATATTACTCACGTTATAATTTATAGTGCACTTACACTTGTTTGTATTATTGTCTTGTTTGTTAATAAAATAAGAGGAAGAAATCTTTGGACTTTTGCTTGCATTCTTTATTTTGATGGTTTGATGTTCTGGCCGTGGATTCAGGGAGATGCTGCTGATATGGTATCATTCTCTAATTTCAGTTTGCAGATTATGGTGGGGCTTGTTTTGACATATTTGTTTTTCTCGGAGCTTGTAAATATCAGACATATTCGTTTGGGAGTGAAACTTCCGGATTGCTGGACAGCAGCAATGAGATGCGTCCTGTTCTGCTATCTAATAGAAACAACATACATACTTTCATTATATTACTGACTAAACTTTCCCACCTTTGTGGGTGTTTGAGTTCTTCTTTGGGTGTTTGGGTTCTTGCGGGAGGATATTTTGCGGGAGATTGGGGGATAGATACAAAAAGGGCTGCAAGTACTTTCTCAGAGAAAACTCCTAATGAATAGGATTTGAGGTTTTCCCGACCTTTGTAATCTGCCCAATCAGTTGCCTGATAGCAGCACGCCATTGATCGACAAATTGCCCCGGGATAAAATGTTTGTTGAGTTTTCCGGTTCTCGACTTGCAGCCTTATACTACTATTCAAAGTTC
>CAJOMJ010000062.1:0-1690 GCA_905235505.1 Paludibacteraceae bacterium | reverse complement strand
ACACTTTGTTTTCACTGCAAAGGTATGTTTTTTCCCAGTATTAGGCAAGAGTTGCGGTCAAATATTGCACTTCAAGCAAACTTTTTTCAATAAAAACACGCAAAGATTTCACCATGTAAAAATAAAGTAGTATCTTTGCACGCTTTTTGGGCATTCCCCGATAAGACATGTATTACAAACCCAGCAAACTAAAAATACAAAATATTATGGCAAAGAATGTAAAAAAAGAAGAGAAGACAGAGGCACAGGAAGTCCTTTCTGCTGCCGGTCAATGGATTATTCGCAACCAAAACATTATCTTGTGGTGTCTGACAGGTATATTGGCAGTGATTGTGGCTATCATCTTGTACAACAATTATTATCTCACTCCTAAGTCAGCTGAGGCACAGGACGAGATAGCCAAGGCAGTGGTTTATTTTGCGCAGGACAATTATGAGACTGCTCTCAATGGTGACGATGCAGATTGTATCGGTTTCGAGGAGATAGCGAACAAGTATCATGTTACACAACCCGGGAAACTTGCGGCTTTGTATGCCGGTATTTGCTACTACAACCTTGCAGACTATGAGCAGGCAGTGAAATACCTGAGTAAATACGAGGCAAAAGACCTGAATGTCGCTCCTGCAGCAGCAATAAAACTGGGAGATGCCTACGTGCAACTCGATGAGACAGAGAAGGCTGTTCATGCTTTTCTGAAGGCTGCAAAGTCGGAGAACGAAGTTATTGCTCCTATAGCCCTCAAGAAAGCAGGTATAGCATATATGGCATTAGACAATAACAAGGCTGCAAAGAAGGTATTCACAGAAATCAAGGATAAATATCCACAGTCGAACGAGGCACAAGATATCGACAAGCTGATTGCTACCGTTGAATAACCAATTCCTTTATGGCAACTTCCCTACATAATCTCTCAGAGTTCGACCCCCAGCAACTTCCCCCGAAGGAGGTTCTTGGGACGCAAGGGTATGCTGTGATTGTTGCAGACTGGAACAGTGATGTGACCTATCCGATGATGCAGGGTGCGGTTGATACTCTACTGAATGCAGGGGTCAAGGCTGACCATATTGAGATAACGCATGTTCCGGGAACGGTAGAACTCACATACGCAGCTGCGCGATATATAGACAGGTTGCACAATATATCCGACGATAATATAGGGCATAGCGCATTTCTTTCCAACATAGAGATGAATAGCGATCTCGAATGCCAACTCAATGCCATCATTGTTATCGGATGCGTGATAAAGGGAGATACCCCGCATTTTGACTATGTTTGCCAGAGTGTAACAGAGGGTGTTGCATATCTCAATGCAATGGGTGATATACCTGTGATATTCTCTGTACTTACAACTCTTGACAAGCAGCAGGCGATAGACAGGGCAGGGGGGAGACTTGGTAACAAGGGCGTAGAGGGGGCATATACTGCTATTCGTATGGCAAACATCACGGCTAAGCAGAATCAGTATCTCGTCTCCGATATATTGGAGAAGGAAGAATAAAATGAGGAAAATGTTTGCAAGGGTATTGCCGCATTCAGAATAAAGTAGTACCTTTGCAATCGGAACAGGGCGTGTTCCAGAGTGGCCAAATGGGGCAGACTGTAAATCTGCTGCGTAATCGCTTCGGTGGTTCGAATCCATCCGCGCCCACAGATGAGAGACGAGTATATATGCTCGTCTTTTTTTGATAAG
>CAJOMJ010000061.1 GCA_905235505.1 Paludibacteraceae bacterium | reverse complement strand
CCCTTCCCATTCCGAACAGGGTCGTTAAGCTCAGCATCGCCGATGGTACTGCGTATGTGGGAGAGTAGGTAGCCGCCACTTTCAGGAGCTTTCATCATTACGATGAGGGCTCCTTTGTTTATATGGCTATGTTACGTACTATTCCTTTCCGTGTCTCCTGCATCTCCTGCGCAACTTCTCAAGCTTATCGACCTATAATCCTATCCCATGTGACGTGACAGTGTTGCATCTCTACAGAACCTCTCAAACTTATGAGAGACATTTAGTCAAATGTCTCTACAAGTGTGACACATGATTGCGGAGGGGAGGGGACGGTGTTGTGTCTATACAATCTTGCATTAATAGGTTTGATGTGTGGAAATGTGGAAATGTGGAAAACAGTGGGCAAAGAGAGATTATACTATATATTTCCACATTTCCACATTTCCACATAAAAGTTATACTATGTAGCGAAAAGTAGAAACGCGACATTGTCACGTCTCTACATTGTAAATCGTCTTCAAAATTTTGCACTTTGATGTTGAACCTGCCGCATACTTTCAAGGCAATTGATTCTTTGCCAATGAATATCATTGATGGCACCCTCGGATTCTGCGTCACCACGTAGCCGCCATCTGTCAGTAACAATTTGAAAGAAACGATAGCGGAACTTGTTATCTTTTTAATGGCTTATGGTCAAACGACTGGTTAAATATGACCTGTGCATTTAGTGATAATGCACAAAAGACTAATAGAATAGGTAGAATATTTTTCATACTGATTATTTATTTTGATTCTGTAATCATGCGTACGGAGCGACCTCTGTATGAGTATGCGCCATTATAGATAGTTGCTCCATTATCATCGAATTGGAAAATGAAAGCACTATTGTCGAATACATCAGAAGGAGTAGATGACCAATAGCTTCCCTCCTTTGCTATGTTATAGACCTTATTCCCACTCCTATAACCACCACAAGGAAGAAACACTGCACCATCATCCTCTAATAATTGCCATTCATTAGCCGAGTATTTGTTAACCGACCAAGAATTAGCGTTGGAAGAGAATACAGTGTCATTATCAATTGACCAGTTATCCGGCAAAATGATATAACCGGTTGTATTATTAACAGAAGCTAATCCATGTAGTAAATCAGCATTCTTTCTTTCATAAATCAAGTATTCCCACTCATCTGCTGAAAGTGTGCGCCATTTATATACATGATTGCTGTCTGAGGATATTTGATTTATCCCCCAATCTGTAAAAACGGTGTAATCTTGATACTCTATAGAAGATTTTGTTGGTTCATTGCCTGTGCCCCACCCAAAGAGGTCTATCCAGCCATCATAAGTAGAGGAAATATTTGTATTGCCGTTTACAATGATTGAATATTGATGATTTGCGAATCTCCAATATCCATGATCGGCATTGTATTGCAAATTGCCACAAGAAAATCTCACTTGTAGATCTGAAGATACAGAAAACAATCCATAAAGTGCACCATTCTCACTACGAGTTTGAGGTAATTCGGAATCGTCTTGTGTCTGCTCGTCAGGTTGGTTATTAACAGGGTTACAGCATACTAAAAAAAAGATACAAACAAACACTGCACCTAAATACTGATATAGACTTTTCATACTGATTATTTTTTTTGCAAAATTACTACAAAACCACAAATCTACCAAATTTCCCAAACATTTTGCAAAAAGTTTTTCTATTGTGAATTTCTTTCAAAATTTATATCTTTGCAGACGCTAAACAACAAAGAAAAAAAATATGTAGTTATGAGTTGTGAATTGCTTTCAAAATTTGTATCTTTGCAGCTGATATGAACGGGAGGTCATTAAGACATATTGTATTTAGGCATATTGTTACATATAGACATATTGTTATATGTGCGCTTGTTGTGATTGGCAGTATGGGGCAGATTGCAGCGAAGGAGACGGTGAAGACGGTTGCAGCAGGGGCGATAGTGGAAACGGTGAATACAGTTGAGACAGAGGAGACGGGGGAAACCGTGGATATGGGGGAGAGGGTGGAGGCGCTGCTGAAAAAGTTTGACGAGAGGCCGACGGCGGAGAACGCTAATGCATTCTTCGGGTATCTGTACGCAGAGGGTTGGCTTCTGGAACCGATGACGATAGCATACACTGAGCATAGAGATAGCATCTGTGGGGCAGTGTGGTATTGGGCAGGCGAGTGGTACTATGACCGGCAAAACTACACAGAGTCGGAGCGGTATTGCTTGATGGCTTATCCTCTTTGCAAGTCAGCAGGAGACAAGATAATGGAGGCAGACTGCGCTTCGTTGTTAAGCATAGTGTATGTGAGACAGGGCAAGTTTGACAAGGCAGCAGTGTATGCCAAATGCTGCAACGAGTTGGACATTGAGAGCGGCGACAAGGACAATATAGCATCATCGTACAACACCTTAGCGGGTATATACATGTCAGCCAACGAGGCGCAAGTGGCAGAGAAATATATACTTAAGGCAATAGAGTATGTGGAGCAGACCGACAATGAGGCACGCAAGGCAGTGGTGTACGGTATGGCGGGGGAGGTGTATCAGAACATGCGCGACTTGGAGAATTCTCTCAAGTATGCGAGCCGCGCTCTTGAAATAGAAAGAGAGTCGGGCAGGGTGGACAGAATAGCAATCCGCCAAGCACAAAGAGCCTCTTCGCTGCTCGGAATGAAGCGTTATGATGAAGCCCGCGAGGCACTTGAAGAGGCAATACCGGTACTGAGACAGATGAATAATGCACATTCATTGGGAATAGCATGCGTTCAGATGGGTGACGTGCTTCACAAGCAGAAGCAGGATTCGCTTGCGATAAAGTATTATGATGAGGCATCAGAGATATTCGAGGCGCAGCACGACTTGTATAATCTGAGTCAGGCACACGACGGTCTGCGTGAGGCATGGCGCGACTTGGACCCGCTGAAGGCATTGGAGCACAACGACAAGTTTCTGATATTGCAGGACTCTCTCTACGACAAAGAGACGGGCGAGTTGCTGAGCAAGTATGCTGCAGAATACGACAATTGGCAGCTGAAGAATCAGAATGCCGCGCAACAAGACCGATACAGGACGAGGATATTATTGACAATAGGAGGATTCGGCGTTCTGCTGATAATCTTAATTGTAGTTGTAACAATATATTACAGGAACAACAAGAAGGGCATAGCCGTAGTGAGACATGAGTTGGACGATGTGCGCAAGGCATTGCTCGCGTCCAAGACGGTAACTCAGGTTGAAGATAAGAATGCAATAGACGACGGCGCAGGCGGGGCAGTATTTCTCAAACGAGTGGTGGAGGAGGTGGAGAGTTCGCTTGAGAGCGGAGAGTACAATGTGGAGACAATAGCTGGTCGTTTAGGTATGAGCGTACGCACTTTCCGCCGCAAGATACAGGAGTCGACGGGCGGAACGCCGAAAGATTTTATATGTGCTATTCAGATGGAGAAGGCACGGAGGTTGTTACTCAACGACATACAGATGAAAATAGAAGACGTGGCAACACAGTGCGGGTTTGAAGATGCCAGCAGTTTCACCCATACCTTCAACCGCATATTCGGCATGAGTCCTACGCAGTTCAGGAAGCAAAATATGGTGCGTAAGCATTGAAAAGGCAATTTTTGTCCGAAAATTACAAGAATTCATGTTGTTTTGTCCGAAATAAACAATATTGGATTCGGATAAATGTAGTATCTTTGCAGCCGTGAAGGTTATATGTTGTTGTGCATGGTGGAGACGAGATAACGGGATATCGAGGTAATGAGATAGCGCCATAGCAATTAATGATAATATCCATATCAAAATATAATAGTATGAAAAGTAAGATTTGCGCATTTATCAGTGCTGCCATAGTGTTGTTGGTGGCAGGATGCAGTTCTGTTCCGACAGAGGTGGCGAAAGAATTGACAGGAATCAATCTGAACAAGAGTAAGATTGAAGTCGAAGTGGGACAAAACTACCAACTACGTGTATGGTATGAGCCGGAAGAAGCGGAAGACCTTGCACCGGAGGTTACCTGGGATTCGAGCAAACCGAAGATAGCCACAGTGAGCAGCAACGGCAAGGTGACGGGTGTGGCAGAGGGTAGTGCAGTGATTACCGCCACTTGCGGCAAGTTTACCGCGGAGTGCAAGGTGGAGGTAACTCCTGAGCCTGAGCCGGTGGAGGTGGAGAGCATCAGTTTGAACGCTACCACACTGGAACTACAAGAAGGGCAGAAATACACGCTTAGCGTAATATACAACCCAGAAGAATCGGAGCGGACAGCAGAAGAGATAGTATGGTCGTCGAGTGACGAGTCGGTTGCCACGGTGGACGGCGGCATAGTGGACGCAATAAAAGAGGGGACAACCACCATCACAGCCAAGTGTGGCGAGCTCAAAGCTACTTGTGAACTGACGGTAATCAAATACACAAACGAGATAAGCGTCAACCCTGCTTCTCTGTCGTTTCCGACAGAAGGAGGCACAGAGAAGGTGACGCTGCTAAGTCCTACAGCATGGAGTCTGACGTATGATGCCGACTGGCTGAGCATCACGCCCACATCGGGTGAAGGCAATGCAGAACTGACGGTCACCGTTCAGGCAGGAGAAGGCTCAGGACCGGGTAAGTCGGCAATAGTGGAACTGCAAAACACCGAGAACAAAGCGACCCTGAGCATCTCGCGCGAAGGCAAGCCGTTCCCATTTACAGTAGGATCAACAATGAAAGTGGCATTCTCGTCAGGAAATCTGCAATACCAGCCAAGCAGCAAGACTGCCCGTTTCGCACCGAACCAATATGACGTGATAGGGAGTGCTAACGAAGCGGTGTCAGACACATATACGGGTTGGATTGATTTGTTCGAATGGGGGAAAGGCGACAATTTGGCATATTGCTATCCGAATGCTACAAGCGGCAATTACCATCAGACATTTACCGAGTGGGGTACAAACATTCCGAGTAGCGGCAATGCGTGGAGGACGCTAAGCAAGGACGAGTGGGAATATCTGTTCTCGAAACGCCCGCAAGCAACCAGTCTGCGTGGATTTGCCTGTGTGAACAATGTGAACGGATACATATTGTTGCCTGACAACTTTGCCAAACCGTCGGAGATAATTTTCGATGTGAATGCCAAATCGTACACAGTCAACACATATACTGCAGCACAATGGGTGATATTGCAGGATGCCGGTGCGGTATTTCTTCCCTGCACGGGCTATCGCACATATAATCCGAGCGACTTCACACCAACCGTCAATTCTGCATACAGTGCTCGCTACTGGTCAACCACCGCTGCAGAAAGCAAACAAAGTGCATGGTATATGCTTATATTGCCTGACGAGGAAATCAAGACTTACACTACCTACAGAAGTTACGGTTGTGCGGTGCGCCTCGTGAAGGTTTTATAATATCGGACAACAAAAACATGCAGATATGAAAAAGACATTGTTTATGCTGTTGCTTGCCATGGCGGGCACAGCAGTGTATGCCGCTGAGGGCGCACTCCCCGGCAAGTTCACAGTGAATGTCGAAGGCAAGCAGGTGCAGTTCGCAAAGGGTAACCTTCAGTACAATCCGCATGAAGCGTATTGGAATTTTGCAGGGAACCAGTATGATTATATTGGTGCTGACAATTCCAATATAAAACAAGGCACA
>CAJOMJ010000060.1 GCA_905235505.1 Paludibacteraceae bacterium | reverse complement strand
TATATATGTAATATCAGCATTTTCTGCCTTTTGAAGCACGGTATAGTTGCCAGGCATTAAAAGCATTCTGCCAGATAATATACGCAGCTGCTCCTAATGCAGCTATTGGATTGAGGTAGGTGTTTGCCATCCAGATGCCAAGCGTAGTGTTCTTCTGCCCTAATGCTTGACCTGCAGATATACGCGTCTGGTATATATATGGATTTAGTGTAAAAGATTGCAGGGCTTCCGTCTGCTCATCGTTCTCATTGATTTCTATTCTATCGTCTGTATAGTCTTCTCCATGAGGAGCAGAGGGGAAATGCTCACCAATATGTTTCCCTAAATAAAACTGCAGTGCACATGCCAACAATGCCCCGATTGCCTGAGTAACAGCCACCCATGCGTCATATTCGTCGTAGATAAGAGAGTACGTGATTTGCGCCATTAGTATTACAAGCGACACTGCCCACAGATAGAAAGGTACTTGTGCCCAACTCTTACTCAAATGAAAACGTTCATCACTACCCTTTCTTTTCTTCACTTCATCATATAGCAGACGCAGAAGCCATGCGGCAAAGAAAGGTCCGAGGAGTAAGGGAGTTACCTTGCGCAGTATTGTCCAACTTGCCCACCAGAACGACATATCGGATGTAGGGTTGACCACAGGGAAAAACAATGGCACCACAATAGCAGTGGCGATATTGCTAAGCATAGTAAACGAGGTCAGCGACTGAATACTGCCCCCGAGTTTGCCCGTTATGATGGGTCCTGCTGTAGCTGCAGGCATAATGAAACAAAGCATTATACCTTGTGCCAGCACAAGATTCAAAGGCCTTAGTGCATAAAACACACCTACAGACAAAACCAGTTGAACGGCAAGCAATATCCAATGCCAGCGATGCAGACGCAGGTCTAAAGGGTTTATCTTGCAGAAGGTGAAGAACAGCATGAAGAAAATGAGCCATGGCAGCAATGCACCCAAGTGTCTGAACACAGGGAAACCAACAACTCCAAGCAACATGGCTACTGCAAGAGCATTGTTCTTCAGAAAGACAAGCAATCTCTTCATCACCTTTGAAATCTTCATCACCTTAGAAACTGAAACTCAAGCCCATTGTAAAAGTCAGATTTTTACCCTGATAATATACAGGAGTAAACATGTTCAGATAGTATGCCGCCAACTCATCGCCTGCAAGGTTCTTCGATGTGCCGTCAGTATTCCATCCACGGTCTTCTCCTTCCACACGTGCAGAAGCAGGTGTATACGAGCGGGCATTGTTCCATGTCATGTCGAATACTGCATAGCAGTTTTGGAATATCTCGTATGTAGTGCGGAATGTAACTTGGTCGTTTTTCCATGTAGTCTCGTCAAAAGGCTTCTGCGATATTATATTGCCTATCTTATGACGCACATAATCATACACATTATATTTCGTATCTTGTGTATAGTTCAGGCGGAGAGAGAGACCACGAACAGGTTTGTATTCTGCTTCCACGAATATCGATTGGGAGTTGTCGCCCATATAATGCCCCATTTGGTAGGAGTTAGACTTATAGTTGAGCACATCAATAGAATGAGAGTAACATGCTATATACGAGCGGGCAAACTCACCACGGAGAGCAAGACCACGAACAGGCCACCCACTCCAGTTGAACCCAACCAAGTAAGAAACAGGGTTTCTCTGCGGATTACTCTTCTTCAGTCGGGAGAAGTTAAATTCGTCAAGGAATACAGAGGTATAGAGTTTCAGATGGTCGGTAGGACGAACAGTAATAGAACCGAACACCTGCGAGTTCTGGTTCTCCACTCCGAGGCCCTTGGTAAGCAGATGGTCGAGCGACTTATAGAAGGCAATAGGAATAAAATATGCGGCTTGCACATTCTGCTCGCCATAAACTATAGAATTACCAAAGGAGAACGACACGTATTTAATCGGCTTGAAGGTGAACATGTTTGCTGCCATGAACTTATTTGCAGGACGATAATGGCGTTTCTCCACTCCCTCTTCATACACCTCTGTATAATATCGCGTAGAGTCTATTCTGTTAGATACTAACCAAGCATGAAACCAGTCGAACTGAAACCATGAGCAGGGAGTCAACTGGAGAGTTACTTGTGGCACAGCCGGATTGTGTGCGGAAAGTATGTTCGAAGAGTGTTGCGCATCGCCCCATTGCAGGCGTTCGCGCTGCACGCCGATCGAGCCCCACCATGAATAAAGAGAGATTCCACCACGAGAGTCAGAGAAGTCTCCGCCATAGTTCGACTCTTTATACTGAAGACCTGCCAGGTTGTTAAGATATTGAGGTTTTGACAGCTTGGCACCATCTATCTGAGAATAAGTATCAGGGTAGTATGCTTCATTCAGCAGACCTGTACCTTTCCATGAGTTGTCTCTCAGAGAGCCCCAAACACTTACGTGGTTGACAATGTCCATTTGCAGTTCAGCCCCATACCAGCGTTTGGTTATAAGTCCTTTCTGAGAGGCGTACAAGTGCATTCCGAGTATAGGTTTCAGCACCATTTTGAACTTGTTGTTTTTGCTCTTGTAGTGGAAAGACGGCTCTACAAGCGAGAGGTTAAAGGTGCTACGGTTTGTCCACTGGCAGACATTCTTATGCCCATATAGACGATAGTCGGGTATAGTATCGAGTTCAAGAGCGTAGTCTTGCATATAGAAGTCAAGGTCGTTCTTCTGTCTGCGCGTAAGGAGAGAGTCCTTTGCAGAGGCTTCTGCAAGCATTTGTGCCACTTGTTTGCGGGTGTAAGGTTTCACTGCCTCAGTTACGTTGTTAAGCACTCCATCGGTTGCCAACTCCTCTATAAAAGAGTATATCTCAGTATATTCCAGAGCCACAGGTATATTCTGCGCCTGCACAAGACCTGTAAACGCCAATATTACAGCTACTATAGAAAGGTTTCTTCTCATCATTACACTCTAATGTTTAATTGCTTCTTGCCCTGCGGAAAAGTATATTGTAAAGTATCTTCCAGAAATAGACAAAGTCAGTTCTGAGTGTGCCATTCTGCTCGCAAGCAGTAAGATAGCGCATTTCGGAGGCCTCTATCTCTTCAAGTGTCTTGGGCATATCTGCATAGAATGGCGGCATTAGACCCGGGCGGTGTTTCACTCGTGTCTCTTGTAACTCTTTGCTGTATAGTGAGAAATACTGTTTGCTTATAGGTCTTACACCAACAAGTTTCATGTCTCCCTTAAGAAGGTTGAGAAACATTGGCCACTCATCTATCCAGAACTTACGCATGAACCTGCCCAATGTTGTTACACGTATGTCGTGGTTAAACTTTCCCCCATCCTGCAAATTGTATTTCTTGTATATATACTCCTGAAGGAATTCGGAGTACGGGTGCATGGTGCGGAACTTGTACACATTGAACATCTTACCGTTCTTACCAATGCGGTTAAGTTTGATAAATATGCCGTATGTTCGCCTCTGTACTGTCTGCGGGCGGAAACTTCGGCGTGCAATAACATAGACCAAGTCGTCCATCTTATGCTCGTCCACTATCTCAAAGCCACAATAACAGAGTCTGCCCAAGACCTCGGCTTTAGACAATACGCGATTCTTGCCTTCGGTTATGTCGTAATACAGACGTGATGTCATGAACAAACGCGGTATAACACGCTTATATATAAATACAAAACTATATACTATAGTGTTTATTACAGGCGGATATTTGTTGTAGATATTTCGTTTCAACACACCTTGCGGTTCAAAGCAGCATACAAAGAGACCATCATCAGGGAGCTTGTCATTCACAGTGCCAAACATCTTGTTTATACCTCTGATTTGGTTGAGAGGCATAAGATTTATCATAGTGTCGAAACGATAGTATTTGAGTTTCTGTATGTTGAAGAGTTCTGCTGTACGCATTATATAGGTGTTAGAACTATACAATTCCACGTTTTTCTGCAGATATTCAAGCACATGTTCAGATGTACTTTCACATACAGTATCTTTTATATTGTCTCTCTGGTCACCCTCATATAACACAGGCTTGCGCAACACTGCCTGTGGTCCGCGCTCCGGTGCCCTCTCCAACTCAGGTTCGGCATTGAGGGCATAATGGTAGGCATGAAACAACAATATGAAGATGAAACTGATAATGACCATCGCAAGCCATATAGTCAGAAGCACCATTATCGAATAGTTGCGTCCCTCAGCAATACAGGTCATGAATACCCACATTATCAAGAAGGTAAGTGCAGAGGCAATAAACAATCGCAATATGCTTCTCCCGATACGCATAAACTTCACCTTAACGTATCTGTGGGTGAAGTAACTCGTAATCAGCCATACAGCGGAAAACTCCAAGGCAAATGCCCAATATTTCTGGAAGGGTATCTGTGTAGATAGCGGAAACCACATCAACACGACAAAGAAGCTCAGCATCAACAGCACTACGTCTGTCAGGAAGTAGCTGAGCAAGGGTTTGTAGAAGATTATGTCAAGTCGTCGGTTCCGCATCCGGTTATGATTATTATTTACGACACAAAAGAGCAAAGGTTGGATTTCTCTAAGCTTTGCTCTTTCTTGTCAGTCTGACGATTATCACTTTCTGTAGCGCTTGTTGAGTGCGTCAATCACTTCGTTTGTGATGTCGTATCCGGGTTGTGCAATCAGCACATTGTCGTTCGTCTGATTGGCAAAGATTATCTGATACTTGCCATCTGCATTGTACTCTTTCAGGTAGTTGTCAAGAGTATCACGCAGTTGCATGTTAAGACGCTGATTCTCTTCGAGGATATCGTTTGTCAGTTTAGCTTCGAGATCCTGCAAGTCTTGCTGTTTCTTTTGCAGTTTGTTGGCTTCACTCTCTGCACGTTCACGACTGAGGAAAGCGTTGTTGTCGATTTTACGCTGGAAATCAGCCATCTCATTCTGCAGTGTACGTGCCTTAGTGTTCAGTTTAAGACGTGCATCTTCCTGTTTGGTCATCAGTTTGTCTTGTGCTTCTACTGCAAACGTATAATTTGCAAGTAGTGAATCGAGATTCAAATAGGCAACTGCCAATTTCTCTGTTGCAGTAGCAACATTGTTATTTTCTACCGGTGCTCCGTTCTTGCAAGGGGTAACCGTGAAAACCAGTACAAACAAGGCAACTATCGCAGCTGCCAATACCGAATCAATAATGATTTGAATTTTGTTCATTTCTATTTATATGTTTATGATTTATAATTCCTTTGGATTGACTGAGGGCTGCTTGCGTTGTGCTTGACGGTCTTGCGAAGTAGCGCAAGAGATACCGTTTTCCTGCATCTTCTTATTCTCACCGATGTGTTGCGAAGAAAACTGCCCG
>CAJOMJ010000059.1 GCA_905235505.1 Paludibacteraceae bacterium | reverse complement strand
ATTTGCGAGTTGACAACTTTGTGTTGCTCTACATATTGCATGTACAGATTACGAATCTTTATTCCTGTGTCATACTTCTCTATGGCTTTGGTCAACGGTGTCAGGTGGTCTGCTCCTGTTGAGAGGTAATCGCTTGTAGCTACGTAATATACTGCCTCAGGCACAATCTGCCTGCCGTTGAGTTGTATCTTCCGGGCCTTACCGTCAGCTATCTCCATCCGCAGTTGGCGTGATACGCCCTGCCCTCCTTGCCGTGCAAACTCCTCACACAAGTCAATCACATCGCTACCCTGCATGGTAAGTATCACAAGCCTGTTGTCAAAGGGCATGAGTTCGTATATGTGCCTGCGTGTAATGTCGCCTTTCTCAAAGCGGGTGCGCACTCCGCCTATGTTGACCACGGAAAAGTCCACATCTCCCTTATAAACCTCACGTGCCATATCGTATAATACGTCTGAAGCCCAGTTGAGCATAGTACTTTCGGGTTTGCCTACCGTCATACTCTCCGGCGCAAAACCTATCACGACATTAAGTTGCCTGTTCAGACTGTCGGTCTTGGGGCGCAACACCTCTATGTATTCTGTGTCCTGCAGACTGTCTGCCGTGGAGTCAACGGCTATGAGTTGTTCCTCTGCATACACCACCCTACGTTGCCCCGTCCTGCATGACGGCAGCATTATTATGAGGCATATTATATAACAGACACACTTCTTCATTACTTCCGATGCAGGTCGTTTCTGCACTATTTTTTGCTCTAATTTCCTGCAAAGATACAATACTTATCCGAGATATGCAAATCACACTTCTTACACTCACTATCCGGACTTACTCAAAAGATTTGAAAGAAAAAGATTTGTGAGTTATGCAAAAAAGTACTAACTTTGCGATTTGATATTCGGGCAGTGCCCTCGTAATTCGTATAATAACCCTAAAAGACAATAGATATGAACAATTTGGAGCCGCGGGAGGTATTCGGTATCTTCCAAGAAATAACAAAAGTGCCACGCCCTTCCAAACACGAAGAGCAGATAGGTGCATGGCTCATGCAGTTCGCTGCTGAGCATGGTCTGGAACATATAATGGACGAAGCAGGCAATGTGATAATACGCAAGCCCGCCACAGCAGGTTACGAGACTCACGAGGGAGTGATTCTACAGGCACACATGGATATGGTGTGCGAGAAAAACAATGATGTTGAGCACGACTTCATGAAGGAAGGTATAGAAACATACATTGACGGCGACCTGCTGAAGGCCCGCGGCACTACACTTGGCGGCGACGATGGAATAGGCATGGCAATGGCGCTGGCTGCACTCACATCCGAGACACTGCAACATCCAAGTCTGGAGGCACTGTTCACTGTGGACGAAGAGACAGGTCTGACAGGTGCTTTCAAGTTGGGCGACGGTCTGCTGCAAGGCAAACGGCTCATAAACCTCGACTCGGAGGATGACGGACAGATCTTCATCGGTTGCGCAGGCGGAATAGACACACTTGCCAAACTCTGTTACACCCCCGAAAGCACTCCCGAAGGCGATTGGTTCGCAGCAAAAGTCAAAGTAGGAGGTCTGATGGGCGGTCATTCAGGCGACGACATCAACAAAGGCAGAGCCAATGCCAACAAAGTGTTAGTCAGATTCCTGTTCAACATAAGCAAAAAGACCGACCTGAGGATAGCAAGTATCTCAGGAGGTAATCTGAGAAACGCCATCGCCCGGGAAGCAGAGGCAACAGTGCTCGTGCCCTTTCAACAGAAAGAGCAACTGAGAATCGACTTCAACGAATACACTGCAGAAGCTGAGAGCGAGTTCGGTGATGTTGAAAAGCAGATGCAGTTGTCGCTTGAGAGCACAGAGATGCCGCAAACCGTATTACCGAAGAAGATCTCAGAGCGGCTCTTGCTCTCGCTCTATGCCTGCCCTCACGGAGTATATGCTATGTCAAAAGATATGCCCGGTTTGGTGGAGACATCCACCAACCTTGCCTCAGTGAAGATGAGAGATGGCTATATAGAGATAAACACATCGCAGCGTTCAAGCGTAGAGAGTCAGAAACACAACCTGAAGAACATGGTGGAATGTGCTCTCAGACTATCAGGTGCAGAAGTCACCCACGGCGACGGCTACCCGGGTTGGAAACCCAACGTAAAGAGCGATTTGCTTAATGTGACACGGCAGGCTTACATAGAATTAACCGGCAAAGAGCCTGAGGTGAAAGCTATACACGCAGGCTTGGAGTGCGGATTGTTCTTGGAGAAATACCCGTGGTTGGATATGGTATCAATAGGTCCGCAGATGTCAGGCGTACACTCACCGAGCGAACAACTGAGTATCAGTTCCACTAAGAAAACATGGGAGTGGCTCAATAAGACACTTGAGAAACTATAAGGACATATCCGTAGATACGCAACACCGTCACGTCTCAACCCTCACTATTCAACAGAAATGTTTTCTCTCAATATCAGTGCCTACCCCAGTGCCTGCGATGAAAAGGGGCGGATGAAACTCTACCGGGTGATGCAATGTATGCAAGACTGCTCAGAGTTGTGGCTTAGGTCGGAACCCGCATTACACAACTATTTCCTTAACAACGGTATGTCACAACTGTTGGCATACCGCCAACTTGACATTGTGCGTGTACCTCATTACGGCGAAGACCTGCGTGTCACGACCTCTGTTTATGAGACCAATTCTCTGTTCGGCTGCCGAAACACCTGCATATACGATGCCGATAATAAGCCGTGCTACACAAGTTGGGGCATTGGTGCTTTTGTTAACCACACTACAGGCAGACTGCAGAAACTGCCTGAGGAAGTACAGCACACTCTGAAGTTAGACCCTGCCGTGGAAATGGAATATACAGAGCGGCGCATCGTTCTGCCTCAAGAAGAGTTCACCCTTATGCCCGATATAGAGGTAAGCAGAAACGACATCGACTACAACTGCCATGTGAACAATGCCGAGTATCTGCGAATGGCAGTAGGTATGTTGCCGCAAGACTTTGAAGTGAAGCGCCTGCGGGTGGAATACAAGATTGCCGCCAAGCAGGGAGACGTACTAACCCCGAAGATACTGGCAAAAGACAATATGTTCTACGTAGTGCTGTATTTAGATACACATATATCTACTATCTTCCAGTTCTCAGAGTAAGCCAGCAGGCAAGCACGTCTCAGGTAGAGAAAGCACCATACCATGGTAGAGACTCGACACTGTCACGTCTCCCCCTGTCGAAATATCGAAAGCAAACAACACTAAACCATACTAAACAATTCTAAACAATCCTAAACCATTCTAAACCATACTAAACCACCCTAAACTACCTAAAATGCACACGAAAAACAGATTCCTCTTGTGTATTCCAAAAACTTGTTGTACCTTTGCACGCTTTTTTGAGCGAAGTCTCTG
Source organism: Paludibacteraceae bacterium (assembly GCA_905235505.1). GTDB lineage: Bacteria > Bacteroidota > Bacteroidia > Bacteroidales > Paludibacteraceae > Colicola. Next base: position 5,747 of record CAJOMJ010000059.1, on the reverse strand, counting down.
GCGAAAGGGGCAAAGTATGGTTAGCCTCGGTGATAAGTAGCGTATACTTCGTTCGTTAACCCATTAATATCGTACGAAAATGGATTTGATTAAGATTGCCGAGCAGGCATTCGCAGGCGAGAAGAAAGAATTTCCCGCATTCAAGGCAGGTGACACAGTGACTGTGTCATACCGCATCAAAGAAGGTAACAAGGAGCGTATTCAGGAGTATCGCGGTGATGTGATCCGCATCTCCGGCAGCGAAGACAAGAAGCGCTTCACGGTAAGAAAGATGTCAGGCAACGTGGGAGTAGAGAGAATATTCCCGATGGACAGTCCTTTCATTGAGAAGATTACCGTTAACAAATACGGCAAGGTTCGCCGCGCCAGGTTGTATTACCTTCGTGACCTCACAGGTAAGAAAGCTCGTATTCCTGAAAGACGAGTTAAATAAACAAGAGGCAAATAACAAGAGCCATGGCACTCAGCTATGGCTCTTATTGTATAAGGATATAAACACACACCATACTAAACCATACTAAACCATACTAAACCATACTAAACCACACTAAACCACACTAAACCACACTAAACCACACTAAAAAATTCTAAACCACACTAAACAACACTATTACAATGAAACAGCAGAAGACCAATGCAATGCGGCTGCTTGATGCGGCGAAGATAGAGTATGAGACGGTAAGTTATGAGGTAGATGAGAGTGACCTGAGTGCCGTGCATGTGGCAGAGCAGTTGGGTGAGGACATAGCCTGCGTGTTCAAGACGTTGGTACTCAGGGGTGACAGAACGGGTGTATTTGTGTGCATCATTCCGGGCGACAAGGAGGTGGACCTGAAGAAAGCTGCACGCGCATCAGGCAACAAGAGTTGCGCCATGATACGCATGCAGGAGTTGCTGCCGCTGACAGGTTATATCAGAGGAGGCTGCTCGCCTATTGGAATGAAACGCCCCTATCCTATGTATATACACGAGAGTTGTCTCGGCTTTGAAAAGATATATGTGTCAGCAGGGTGCAGAGGGATGCAAGTGCATATCAAGACCGAGGAGTTGATAAGGTACGGAAAGATGGAGGTGGTGGATATAATTGCGGGGTAAAAAGTCAATAAAAGTCTCAACTTGCCGAACAAAATGGTCTCAACTTGCCGAATACAGAAGAAAACACTTGCATAATTCAAAGAAAAGCACCAGACTACTATATTCTGGAATCTATGGTGTTTATTGGTTTCTTATTGTACCCCCTCGACATTTGTAAAATTTGATTACACCTCTCTATCTTACATATTATTTATAGTCAGACCAACTTCTGCTAATTCCTTAGCAAAAGTTTTATTCACTATATCTTCTGCATTTCCCTTATATTTTTTCTTTATATTTTTCTTTTCTTCCTCGCAAAAGATCTCTATCATATTATATAGCATTTCCTTCGCTTTCTCTTTTTCTCCTAAAGATATATATAGTTTAAATAAGATTGCAGATGACTCTTTATCTTTATAAGTAGCCTTCTTTATATTGCTAACATCTGAACTTATTCCAAAAAAACATACAAGAATAATAATTCCTATTGTTATACTTATTATAATTATTGTTTCCATTGTAAATTGAATTTTAAAATTTGCTTACACACTTTTACGGCTTTTCGGCATTCTCCGCTGTAGTCCCTGAAGATAAATTCTAATGTATGTAATAGACCGCAAAAAAGCGTGGACTACTCTGCTATTGGTTCTTTCAGGCTACCACACCCATAACATCCAATCTATACAGAAAAGCCCACACTTGCGTGCGAGCGTTTTACCATATTAGCGGAATGTTATTTTAATGTATGGTAGATGAAAGAATCCGTAATTAGCAAACGCTTTATATGCTTATGTCTTTATGACGTTTTATTCCATAGGCAGAATAGTATTTAGTTGATATTAAGGGCCGTCGGGCAATGATTGAGCATGCTGACAGCTGCAAATGGTAAGATAAGTATTTTGGTATTTACCAAAGTACGGTGCAAAGGTATAATAAATATTTGGATTGAGCAACATGAAAGAAACATATTTATAAAAGTTATCACATAATATGATAAAACATTTCTTTGCTCATAGTTACTATTTCAACACAGCGGACACGGTGAGGGTTTCACAGCGGACAGGGAGGTGGTGCACAGCTGGCACGGAGAGAGTCTCGCTGCTGACATGGAGAGGGGGGGGCATTGCGAGCAAGGAGAGAGGTATTGCTGCATTATTCGGGTGTAACGTGTATTTAAGAGAGAGGGTTATCGGAGTGTTTTCTTGCCTTTTTGTATGGTAATGCCATGGTAGTTGCCGTCAACAATCTGTCCGAGCAAATTGTATCGGGTTTGCGTATTGTTCCGAGAAGGGGTCAGTTCGTCGGTAGAAGTAGCATTGGGAGAAGTGAGGGAGAGAGTGACTGCAACTTCGCCCTGACCGGCTTTCACAAAGGAGCTGACACTCTCTGCAGTGGCACCGTCGATAGTAGCCAGACGGGTGTATGCCCACGAGTTGGAGCCATAGAAAATAACCACTTGGTTGCTGCTATACAGGACTATATCGCCTGCCTGTGTGGTCGTTTGTTTGTCTGACGAAGACAAGGTATGACCCAATGCCCCCACTTTCTCAAATCCTCCGTAGTCGTGAGCGTTATAAGTGATGTTCCCCTGCTGCAGGAGTTCAACCAATGCCTGCGTGGCAACATTGTTCTGCATAGTGGCACTAACAGTGACTCCATCTATGGTGAGATAGAGTTTTTGGGCAAAAACAGGTGTCATAGCAACAAGATATATAAGAAATACGGTTAATCTTTTCATATTACGGATTATTTAAGGTTAGCAGTAAAGAAATCAGTCAGCTTGTCCCATGGAATAAGGTTCTTGTGCTCGCCCGTGCCTGCCGGTCCGGTAAAGCCTCCATCATAGAGGTCACAATGCGAAGCACCGGGGATGATAAGCAGTTGCTTGTTCTCGGGCACGGGGTTAGGCTGCCCGACGGTATTGTAACCATCGGCCCTGCCCTCTACCATATAATAATATGCCGCCTCACCGAGATATCTGGAATGAGCCTTCTCACCGTGCATGATAAGGACGGCAGAGCGTATCTCATTGATATAATAGAGGAAGCGGGTATTGGCGAAAGCCTGAGTGCCGACTGCGCGCCATCCGTCGTTGGAATTACCGCTGCGCTGATGATAACCGCGCGGGGTCTTATAGTAGTCGTGATAATCGCGCACGAACTGCGGAGCATCGTCAGGCAGAGGGTCCACCACACCGCCCGCCATAGCCTGTGGGTCGGAGAGACGCTGATTGGCAAGAGCCTGTCGTGCCTGACAACGTGACGGCTCGTTGTCGGTACTGTCGAAATATCCATTGCCCGAAACACGTGTCATGTCGTACATCGTGGAGGCAACGGTGGCTTTGATACGCGGGTCGATAGCGGCAGCATTAAGTGCTATACCACCCCACCCGCAGATACCTATTATACCTACGCGCTGCGGATTGACATTGGGTTGTGTGGAAAGGAAATCAACAGCCGCGAGGAAATCCTCGGTGTTGATATCGGGTGAGGCTGTACGCCTCGGCTCACCACTACTCTCCCCCGTGAACGACGGATCGAAAGCCATAGTCACAAACCCTCTCTCAGCCATACGCATTGCGTATAGACCGCTTGATTGCTCTTTGGTTGCACCGAAAGGACCGGAGACGGCTATGGCAGGCAAACCCGCGTCTGTATATGCCATGTCTTGCTGTTTGGGTTCGTACAGGTCGGCAGCAAGAGTAAAGCCATACTGCGTTTCGAAGGTTACCTTGCGGTGGGTCACCTTTTCGCTGAGCGGAAACACTTTGTCCCACTCCTCAGTCAGTTGTAATGTTTTCATATTATTAGAGTTATTTGTATTACATGCTAAAAAGGCTATTGTTATTATAGAGATAATAAGCGATTTGGTAGATGCACTATTCATATCCGGTTAATTTTTGTTATTCTGTGCCGACATGCCCATGAGTGCATGAAAGGCAGTGCAAAAGTACTGAATTTTGTTAATATGGGCAAATATAATGATAACAAGAAAGTCGTCAGATGCAACCACAAAGTGCAAAATCAGTGAAGATGTTCAATGGGGCGTGTTCCGCCTCAAATCCCATTTTGACACTTTGTCACCTTTTTGCCGGTTTTACATAGCAAAGTGTAAGTTCACGGGTAGCCGAAATCATGCTATCTCTAAGCCGAGTGTTAGCCATCTCCCTCATTTGACACTTTGTCACATTTTCTGCCGTTTTGCTTACACTTTGCTATTTGCTTCGGCTATGTATAGAAATTATTCACTATGTTATTGCCACTACTGAACAAGATAATTAAAAAAACACCATTATCCTTGCAGATATAAAAAATATACCGTAACTTTGCCAACAAATCAGTTTATTATATAAAAAGACTTACTATTATGAAAGACTTAAAAGGAACAAAGACAGAGCAAAACCTCCTTGAGGCGTTTGCTGGTGAGAGTATGGCACGCAACAAATACACTTTCTTCGCCTCGAAAGCAAAGAAGGACGGCTACGTGCAGATAAGTAAAATCTTCGAAGAGACTGCAGCCAACGAGAAAGAGCATGCCGAGATATGGTACAAGTACCTGAACGGCGGCAAGGTGAGCCCTACTACCGACAATCTGCTTGCAGCAGCCGAAGGCGAGAACGCCGAGTGGACAGACATGTATGCCCGTATGGCTGCAGAAGCACGTGCAGAAGGGTTTGACGAGATAGCAGAGAAGTTTGAGATGGTGGGTGCAATAGAGAAGCACCACGAAGAACGTTACCGCAAACTGCTTAAGAACATAGAGGACAAGGTGGTGTTCTCGCGTGACGGAGACTGCATCTGGCAGTGCTCTAACTGTGGTCATATAGTAGTTGGCAAGCAGGCTCCGGAAGAGTGCCCCGTATGCCATCATGCACAGAGCTACTTCCAACTGTTAGCAGAGAACTACTAATAGAAACGAAAAAGGTATAAATTAAAAAGGTATAAATTAAAAAAGCATTGTACGATGCCTCAGAGAGGATATGACGATATACGTTTCTGAAGAAAGGTTAAAACCATTATTCAGTAGATTTATCTATTACTATCTCTCATAACTCATATTTAGTGCTTTTTTCATTTTTACTTTTTACCTTTTCATTGGGGAGACGTGACAGTATCGCGTCTTTATGGATTGTATGGTGAAACGTGTCTATGTGCACGACATACCGTGAACAAAAAGAAATCAGGATACCGTTGGTTCAGCATCCTGATTTCTTTGTTACGAGACGTTATTAGTAGCTCATTACAGGGGCAAGGTTCTTTGCCTGTTCTACCATCTTCTCCACTTCTTTTATAGAAGGAACACGACGGGTGAGATGGCGCTGCTCATTAACTTCTTCAAGTTTCTTTGCGAGGTTGGCAGGAACACGGTGAGCAAACTCCTTAACGGTATCAACACCGGCAGCCTCAAGCAGTTCGGCGAACTGAGGACCTACACCTTTGATGCGATACAAGTCGCAATGATTAGCCCATTTGAGAATCAGACTGTCTGCAATGTCTGTAGCCTCAGCCAATGCCTTACGACCTGCGGGTTTTGCACATTTCTCAAGCAACTGGCTTGCCTTCATGATACCTGCTGCTTGCAATTTCTCAGCATACACGGGACCTACGCCCTCGATATCAATTACTTTGTAATCCATAAAGTAAAGAATTTAAAGATTATGATTATATTAAATT
>CAJOMJ010000058.1 GCA_905235505.1 Paludibacteraceae bacterium | reverse complement strand
AAAAGAGCGTTTTTTATCTAAAATCAGGATTTTCATTAAAGAAATAAATCTCTAATTATATACTTATACCTTATTTAATATAAAGGCATAGAAACGGCACAGTGGTCGTTTCTTTGTTTGCTTGGCACAACCTTTGCAATATATACAGAAGACTTCCAAATACGGCAAATTTATGACAAATAAGGTCATGAATCTGCCATTTTGGCAGTATGAAATGACAAAACAAACTAATTCACCTTATTATATATGACCTACGATTTAGAGAATGTATTCAAGAGCGATGATGAGCAGGAGACCAAGGTTATTCCTATAATCGAGAACAATGACAAGTCTGTTGCAAGCAAAATAAACGATGGAGATATCATGCCGGTGTTGCCGCTCAGAAACATGGTATTGTTTCCCGGAGTGCTGCTGCCGGTGAGCGTGGCAAGACCCAAGTCTCTGAAATTAGTGAAGAAAGCCTACGAGGAGGAGACTCTGATTGCCGTATGCTGCCAGAAAGACAGCGAGGTGCAAGAGCCCGGCGGAGAGGATATCTACCGACTCGGAACTGCTGCCCGCGTGATTCGCACATTCGACATGCCCGACGGCTCAACCACCATCATTCTTGAGGGTATAGAGCGCATCATGATAGATGAGATTGTGGATACCAAACCATACATGTTGGCGCGAGTGTTAGTCATGGCAGAGCAGTTTCCCAAACGCGGAGACAAGCAGTTTCTTGCCACTGTAGGCAATATCAAAGACATCGCGGACAAGATTCTCCACAAAGTGACCAACCTGCCACAAGAGGCTTCGCTGGCTCTGAAGAACATAGACAATCCCCCTACCCTCGTAAACTATATCTGCGTAAATTTCAGTTTCGACATAGAAGACAAACAGTCGCTTCTGCAGCAGGAGAAGATAGAAGACCGTGCATTCCGCTTGCTCGAACTGCTTAATAATGAGTTGCAAATGCTCGAAATACGGCAGTCTATTCAGGAGAAAGCGCGAGAGGATATCGACCGTCAGCAACGCGAGTATTACCTGCATCAGCAGATACAAACCATACAAAAAGAACTCGGCGACACCGACGAGCAGAATATAGAAGACCTGCGCGAGAGAGCAAAGAAGAAAAAATGGTCGGAGCAGGTGCAGAAAGTGTTTGACGAGGAGTTGAAGAAACTTGAGCGCATACCCTCCCACTCGCCCGAATACCCCACGCAGGAGAACTATCTGGAGACCATGCTTTCGCTGCCGTGGAATGAATATACGGAGGACAATTTCGACATAAAGAATGCCCAAGAAGTGCTCAACAACGACCACTACGGAATGGAGAAAGTGAAAGAGCGCATAATAGAATATATCTCCGTCCTGAAGATGAAAGGCGATATGAAGTCGCCAATAATCTGCCTCTATGGCCCTCCGGGTGTGGGCAAAACAAGTCTCGGCAAGTCGGTTGCACATGCCCTTGGCAGAAAATATGCGCGTGTCTCTCTTGGCGGACTTCACGACGAGGCTGAGATACGCGGACACAGACGCACATACATCGGTGCCATGCCCGGCCGTATCATTCAGAATATTCAGAAGGTGCAGTCGTCTAACCCCGTCTTCGTGCTTGACGAGATAGACAAACTGACTGCTGACTACCACGGAGACCCTACCTCGGCATTGCTCGAAGTGCTTGACCCTGAGCAGAATACTGCTTTCCACGACAACTATCTCGATGTGGATTACGACCTTAGCAAAGTGCTTTTCATCGCCACTGCCAACACTCTGAGCACCATTCCCCGCCCGCTCTTGGACAGAATGGAATTGATAGAGATGACAGGTTATCTGCAGGAAGAGAAAGTGGAGATTGCCAACCGTCATCTGTTGCCTAAAGAACTTGAGAATCACGGGCTTAAACCCTCACAACTGAAGATTGGCAAGCGCGTGATGAACCAACTCATCGACAACTATACACGTGAGTCCGGAGTCCGCGAACTTGACCGCCAGATAGCTACCGTTACACGCAAAGTGGTGAAACATATTGCATTAGACGAGCCATACAACGTGTCAGTGACGAAAGATGATTTGGAGACGTATCTCGGCAAACCCCGTTATTCGCGGGATATGTATGAGAACAACAAGTATGTAGGAGTAGTAACCGGTCTCGCTTGGACTCAGGTTGGAGGCGAGATACTCTTTATAGAGACCTCTCTTTCGCCGAGCAAAACCCCTACCCTCACCCTTACCGGCAATCTCGGAGACGTGATGAAAGAGAGTGCCACTATCGCCCTCGGATATATCAAAGCGCATGCAAAACAGTTTGGTATAGACAGGAAGAAAATAGAGACCTCCGCCGTGCATCTGCATGTGCCAGAAGGCGCTATCCCCAAAGACGGCCCTTCTGCCGGTATCACCATGACAACCGCTCTCGTATCTGCCTATACGGGCCGCAAGGTGCGCGAACGATTGGCGATGACGGGCGAAATGACTCTTCGTGGCAAGGTGCTGCCCGTAGGAGGTATAAAAGAGAAGATTCTTGCCGCCAAACGGGCCGGTATAACCGACATAATGTTGTGCGCAGACAACAAGAAAGACATTGAAGAGATACCGGAGATTTACTTGAAGGGCGTTAGTTTCCACTATGTGAAAGACATCAGCGAAGTGATAGACTATGCTCTCCTGTAGCCTACTCTACCCTAAGCTCACCCTAAGCTCGCCAAATGATTCCGCATGGAGTTGCATAACTGAGATACATTTATTACCTTTGCCCACACAAAACTATAAAAATTTACAATTATGAAAGCCAAGACTCTCTTCTTAATCTTGACCCTTGCTTTGGTGGCATGCAACAATGCTTATTCTCCGTTGGCGGATGTGGAGAATTTCGAACGCTATGATGTGACAAGAGTTTGCCCGTGTTTGGGGATTCCAAGTGTTATAAAGGTCTGAAATCTATGAAAAAGAAAGTGGCATTGGTGCTTGCAAGCGGTGGTGCGCGCGGAATGGCGCATATCGGTGCAATAGAAGAACTTGAGAGTCGCGGATACGAAATAAGTTCTATTGCAGGTTGCTCTATAGGCGCACTGATAGCGGGTATATATGCAAGCGGCAAACTTGAGGAAGGCAAACAGCGGTTTTTGTCGCTCGATACGCAGAAGATTCTCTCGCTCGGCGACTTCTCATTGTCGAAGAACTATCTTGTAAAAGGCGACCGCACCGTGGCAGCCTTCAAAGAGATTGTGCCCGACAGAAACATAGAAGACCTGCCTATTCCTGTCAGTCTGGTTGCAAGCGACATCATTCACAACAAAGAGATAGTCATGGAGAGCGGCAGTCTGTTTGAAGCAGTGCGCGCATCTGTCAGTATTCCCTTGTTTTTCCGCCCTGTGCAACGGGGAGATATGCTGCTGGTTGACGGCGGTATTCTCAATGCCTGCCCGCTTAACCGTGTGCACCGCACTGAAGGCGACATACTCGCTGCAATGAACATCTCCGCCCCCGACTCAATGACGGTGGAGAAACCCAAGTCTCATGTTCCGCAGAGAGTGATAGACCGTCTGCCTGACTTCATCGGTGACCGTATGGAAGAACATATCCGCGAGCGAAATGAAGACTATCTCTCCGGCAGTGTTACCTACACCTCCCTACTCTCGCGCATGACCGACATGATGATTCAGAACAACACCGTGCTGATGAATCAACTTGTTCATTGTGATATACTTGCTGAGATGCCAATGAACCAATACCCCACTTTTGCTTTCGACAAGGCGGAAGAGATAATTGAACTCGGCAGGCGACTCATGCACGAAGCTATTGACAGATACGAGGCAGGTATTTCTGATGCCATATAACAATATCGGCACAAAATATTATCACTATATTGCATATTTAAGATATTTATTGTATCTTTGCAGCCCGTTTCAGAATGAGCGAGAATATAGAATATGCCAAAACAGATGAGACATAGTGTGAAGTGCCACGCGGCACTGCGACAGATGCAGGGCATAACTATATATTTTTAGGGATACAAGGCTTATACGATATTAGTATAAGCCTTTTTTAATGATAACAACCATGTACACGTTTCATCAGACAGGCAATACGTATGCCTTGAGTATTGACAATCATTGTGATTTGACGGAAGCCATCTTGACCTTTATAGCAGACCAGCATATCACTGCAGGCGAGATTAGCGGTATAGGCGCAGTCAGCGAGGCTACACTGCGTTTCTTCAACCCGCAGACCAAACTCTTTGAAGACCGCACTTTCACTCAGCAGATGGAGATTGCCAATCTTATAGGTAACATTTCAGTGATGGACGGCAAGCCTTATCTTCACCTGCATATCACGCTCGGTACGGCCGATTTCCAAACTATCTCAGGGCATCTGCTGACTGCCCGTATCAATGGCGCTTGCGAACTGTTTGTACACAAGTACGACACTACCCTTCTCCGTGTGCATGAAGAATCCACAGGGCTAAACATGTATAAATTTGAATAATAACATATATAACAATAAACATTCTATTTACAATGGAACAGAAAAAACGCGTTTATACCTTCGGTAACGGTAAGGCTGAAGGTAATGCCCAGATGCGGGAGCAACTGGGTGGCAAAGGTGCCAACTGTGCCGAAATGAACCTTGTCCGGGATTCACTATCACCACAGATGTCTGCAACGAATATTACGAAGTAGGTCAGGAGAAGATAATGGAGCTTCTCAACGATGACGTAATGGCAGCCGTTCACCATATTGAGACCTTGATGAACTCAAAGTTCGGTGACCCCCAAAACCCGCTGCTGGTATCGGTTCGTTCAGGTGCCCGCGCCTCAATGCCGGGTATGATGGATACTATCCTTAACCTCGGTTTGAACGACACCGTTGCCGAGGGTATGGTAAAGAAAACCAACAACCCGCACTTCGTCTATGACTCTTATCGCCGTTTCGTACAGATGTACGGTGATGTCGTTCTCGGCATGAAGCCCGTCAACAAAACCGATATTGACCCCTTCGAGAAAATCATTGAGGAAGTGAAAGAGATTCGTCATATCAAACTTGACAAGGACCTCAATGTTGACGAACTCAAACTTCTTGTTGCACGCTTCAAGACCGCTATCAAGGAGCAGACCGGCAAAGAGTTCCCCAACGATCCTATCGAGCAACTCTGGGGTGCTATCTGTGCCGTGTTCCGCAGTTGGATGAACGAGCGCGCTATTCTCTATCGTAAGATGGAAGGCATACCTGACGAATGGGGAACTGCGGTAAGCGTTATGGCTATGGTGTTCGGTAACATGGGCGAGACCTCCGCTACCGGCGTATGCTTCAGCCGTGATGCCGCTACAGGTGAGAACATCTTCAATGGCGAGTACCTCGTAAATGCCCAAGGTGAGGATGTGGTAGCAGGTATCCGTACTCCTCAACAGATTACTCTTGAAGGTTCACGCCGCTGGGCAAAACTGCAAGGCATTTCCGAAGAAGAGCGTGCAAGCAAATATCCTTCAATGGAAGAAGCAATGCCTGAACTCTATAAAGAACTCAACGAGATTCAGCAGAAACTGGAAGACCACTACCGCGACATGCAGGATATGGAGTTCACCGTACAGGAAGGCAAACTCTGGTTCTTGCAAACCCGTAACGGCAAGCGCACAGGTACAGCAATGGTGAAGATTGCGATGGACCTTGTACGCGAAGGTGTTATCACGGAGCAGGAGGCAATTCTTCGCTGCGAACCGCAGAAACTTGACGAGTTGCTCCACCCTGTTTTCGACAAAGAAGCACTGAAGAAAGCAAAGGTTATCACTCAGGGTCTGCCTGCATCTCCGGGTGCTGCCTGCGGACAGATTGTGTTCCACGCAGACGATGCACAGGAGTGGCACGCTAATGGTCATAAGGTGGTTATGGTTCGTATCGAGACCTCTCCCGAAGACCTTGCAGGTATGTCTGCAGCCGAAGGTATCCTCACCGCTCGTGGTGGTATGACCTCACACGCTGCCGTTGTGGCTCGTGGTATGGGTAAATGCTGCGTCAGTGGTGCAGGTGCTATCCTTGTTGACTACAAAGCAAAGACTGTCACTATCGAAGGCGTTACCTACAAAGAGGGCGACTATATCTCACTCAACGGCTCTACCGGACAAGTTTATGCAGGTGAGATTCATACCAAGGCTGCCGAGCTCAGTGGCGACTTCAAAGACTTGATGGACCTCTGCGACAAATATACCAAACTGCAGGTTCGTACCAATGCCGACACTCCGCACGATGCACGCGTAGCACGCGCCTTCGGTGCCAAGGGTATCGGTCTGACCCGTACAGAGCACATGTTCTTCGAGGACAAGAAGATTATTGCAATGCGTGAGATGATTCTTGCTCAAGACGCTGCCGGTCGTGAGAAAGCTCTTGCCAAGCTTCTGCCCTATCAGAAAGCAGACTTCAAGGGTATTCTTGAAGCTATGGACGGACTGCCGGTGAATATCCGTCTGCTTGACCCGCCATTGCATGAGTTCGTACCTCATGATCTGAAGGGTCAGGAACAGATGGCAAAAGAGATGGGCGTCAGCGTTCAGGAGATTCAACAGCGTGTGGCTCAACTTGCAGAGAACAACCCGATGCTCGGTCACCGTGGCTGCCGTTTAGGTATCACCTTCCCTGAGATTACCGCTATGCAGACCCCGCTATCTTGTCGGCTGCTTGCGAGTTGAAGAAAGAAGGCAAGAACCCGATGCCGGAGATTATGGTGCCGCTGATTGGTATTCTCTATGAGTTGAAACAACAGAAAGAGATTATACAAAAGGTTGCCAAGGAAGTGTTTGCCGAGTATGGCGTTGAAGTAGAGTTTGAGATTGGTACTATGATTGAGATTCCTCGTGCCGCTCTGACTGCCGACCGTATCGCTACCGAGGCTCAGTATTTCTCCTTTGGTACCAACGACTTGACCCAGATGACCTTCGGCTACAGCCGCGACGATATTGCTTCGTTCCTGCCTGCATATCTTGAGAAGAAGATTCTGAAAGTTGACCCGTTCCAGGTTCTTGACCAAAACGGTGTCGGTCAGCTCATCAAGATGGCAGTAGAGAAAGGCCGTGCCGTCCGTCCGGGATTGCGCACTGGTATCTGCGGTGAGCATGGCGGCGAGCCTACATCTGTTAAGTTCTGCGCCCGCGTGGGTATGAACTACGCAAGCTGCTCACCTTTCCGTGTACCTATCGCAAGACTTGCAGCAGCACAAGCCGCTGTAGAGGAAGAAGCATAAAAAGCCTAACCCCACCCTTCCAGGAAAGGAAGGGAGCATATACAATCAACGCACTCTCATTAGGGAGTGCGTTGATTGCTTGTGTAATAAAGAAATTCGGCGTAAGTGTCATTTTTGCAGGCAGGAACATGACACTTATCTTTTATCAGGTGGGTTTATTCTGTGAAGTAGTTGTTCATTATTAGGCGGTCGGAGAGGTCGGAGAGATAGTATTCAAGAAGGTAGTCTTCATGGTAATAATCTTTTGGGATATAGCCCTCTGTGGGATAGTCTTCATGGTGATAGTCTTTAGAGATATAGCCCTCTGTGGGATAGTCTTCTTGGTGATTGTCTTTTGGGATATAGTCCTCTGTGGGATAGTCTTCTTGGTGATTGTCTTTGGAGAGATAGTCTTTGGGGAGGCAGTCTATGGGGAGGGGGTGGCGGAGGGCAGTGGTGTCGGTGAGGTTGATGCCAAAGCCTTGCCAATAGTAGTTGCCGGCTCCGAGAATGTGCATAACGGTTGGATAGACATCCATCTGATAGCATACATTGTCGTATCTCATATTATGCTTTATGTCAGGGGAATAGATGATGAGGGGAAGATAGCCGCCGTTGACAGTGACAGGCAAGTTGTCGTTTTCGTCGGCATAATCGGCAAACATATCTCTGCGCTCTTTATGGAAGATAGTGTGGTCACCGGTGATGACAACCGTAAACTGCTGCATTACGGAGTCGTTTTCAATGAAGTCGAGCAGTTGCTTCATACCTGCATCCACCGTATTGAAGCCACGGACATAGTTTTTCATTCCGTAAGGCATGTGCTCGGGCAATTCCAAAGAAGAGAGACTGCCTGCCGCTTTGAATGGAGAATGGGTTGACATAGTGATGGCAAACAGAGACCTCGCGCCGTCGTTAACGACATCTATAATCTGCGAGAAGAGAACAGAGTCAACTGGACTGACAAAAACAGTGGTGTCCATTCCGTAGGCAGGAGACATCTTGACTTGATTCCACACCGACTCGTCATGCGGGAGAAGGATATACGACTTATTCTTCTGCGCCTTCATAACAGTGGGATACTCGTTGTCGGGAAACCGGAAGCAGGAAGCGCCCTCATGAACAGGGAGCAGCCCGCTGACTACTATCATCTGGCCGTCGGCAGACTCCGCTCCTATAGTCTGGCATACCATCTTATCTGCAAAGAGCACATGCTCATTCTCAATGAATTTGCATAGGTTAGGCATGATATATGGTGTGCATACCCAACTCTCGAAACTCTCCACGAGGAGGATAAGCATAGGTTTGTCAGTCTGCGGGTTACGGTCTTGCTTGAGCAACGACTGCACAAACTCATCCTGACAAGGAGAGAGAGGCAGAGCCTCAGGTTGTTTTCCTTTCTTCAGGGCGATATAGTCGAGAGGAGTGTAAATAAGGGTGTGCATGATGGAAGTGCTGCATGCCTCGTCAAGAAGCCGGTTGCCGTAGATATTCTCGCGTGGCGAGCGGGTATAGACATTGAGAGAGAAGTCGTCGGCAAGAGTCTTGTCGTCAGCAGTCACAATGGTATGTACGGCTCCAGCATAATTAAACACAACGGCAACCGCCAATGCGGAGAAGAAGGCGACAGTGCTTCTCTCAGGGGTTTTGATATACCTCAACACAAACCAAAGAACAAAGGTGATGAGAAAGAAATCGAGGTCGGATGCCTGAAAGAAGATGAATATAGAATCCCAGAAGCCGTTCATTCCGCCAGCCATAGTCATAGCGAAACTGTCGAGAATAAGGTTGTTGCTGCGCACATAGACGAGGTTGGAAACACACCAAGCGTCAACAAAAAACATTACGGGCAAAATCCAGCGTTTGTCTTTGAAAAGGAAGACAAACGACGAGAGGAATATTGCCGCAGACAGTTTCTCCCACACGCCTTGCCATGGCTCATGGTAGGCGTGATAGTTGAACATAAGCAACTTAGCAAAGACGACTGCTGTACATATTGCAAAGACAAGCAGGTTGGTTTTGTTTACTTTCAGTTTAGACATTATAGTGCTGATTATTATGTTTAAGAATATATATGTGTCATTTCAGTCAGTAATGTCAGAGGGCGATACGGGCGGTTATTTTTATTCCGTTTCGTCCCCACCCTCCTATTTTGCGGTGGTGAATACCATCGGGGAGGAGATAGTCGTTGTAGGTGAGTCGGCGCACATAGTCGATACGGAGGAATTTGAATATGTTTTCGAATCCGGCTGTTATTTCCATATATGGCAGTTTGCCGATGGGTGAGGTGGTATATCCGGAGATATATTCTCCCTTGTCGTTATATTGTGAATTGTCGGGGAAGAGATAGAGTCCGTCGTTGCCTGCAAGATAGGGGTTGTTTTTCTTTGTGATTCCTCCGTAGATACCTGAGAAAGAGACCACTCCGCGCAATCTCAGGCGGTTGATTCCCGGGATACGGTTTAGTATCCAGCCTTTGAAATAGTAGGTCATATACAAAGCGACATACTCGTCCATCATAAACTCCATAGGTTGCATGAGGTTGAAGGTGTTTCTACCGAGATAGATGGATGTGCTTGTGGTGCTCGGAGTGTAGAGTTTGGTGAAAGGCACTTTGTTCCATACCATTCCCGCCTGTATTCTGGCGTCAAGATGACCGAAGGAGGAAAACCAGAATCGCTTCTCTGCGGTTATCTCGGTGGAGTTGTAGAAGAAGCCGAGCCCGCCTGTCTTCCTGTCATCAAGATAGCCTACCTTGTGAGAGAGACTGATGATAGGCGCGTCCTGGTCGAGGGTGAAGGGTGACTCTAATCCCTGCCTGTTGATAGACACGACGGCCCCCGGGGAGTAGCGCAACTCCACCCCGCCCTCATAGCAGAGATACTCGTTGACATGTTGCAGATAATAATTGCCATAGTCGTTGTAGATATGTATGCGGTCGTATCTCATTATGCCGGCCGGCTCGTTATGCTCGAAGTCGAAATAAGTTCTGAAGGAGAGTTTGTTAGGCCACTCCTTCAGATAGAATGCTTTGGCACGGAAGACATATTGGTAATTCTTCATCTGCGGTTTGGAGAGGTAGATAGACTGCATGATGTTGTCGCGGTCGATAAGCGTGTTGGGATGTCCGGGTTCTTCGACATCGTATTGCGCAGAGAGCGAGATATAGTGCCGCGGAGGCTCATACTGGTGATACAACTTCTTCTCAAACGAGTAGAGCAAGGTGGCGTTGTATTTGAAGCGCTTGTCACCTATGCCGTATGCGGTATATCCTTGGAAGAAGATATTGGGGTGCAGATTGGCTGTGGTAGTGCCTCCTACGCGGAAGCGGACACTCTCGAGCGGATTCCAACTGACGGTGGAGAAGATAGGTCCGAAATCCCATTTCGACTCTTTGTATCTGGAGGCGGGTACAGTGGCTACATAGTCGGTTGAGAGGGCATCTACAGCCATGACGATGGAGTTGAAGACAGGCGTCTGCTTGAGTTCGTCAAGCATATCCATCACCGACGCCTCGTGGTAAGTGAGGGGCTCGGGACGAATCTCCGCCCATTGTGCCAGGTCCTCGCGTATGGACAGGGTGTCGAAGTTTCTGCCGATAGTGTCAGTGCGGAGCATCTGCGAGAAGGTTTTCTTGTCGATGGGTGTGTCGAAGTCGAAACCGGTGTAAATCTTCGTCTGCCTTGCCATGAGTGTCCTCTTGCGCGAAGCGATATAGAATTTGGAAAACACATTGGTCTTCTCAGGTACCCAGAGGCCGTCTTCCGTCCGGTTGTAAGTCTGCTCAAGCGAGTAGTCGCTGACGAAGTTAAGATTGATGCGAGGGGGTGTGTTGATGATAAATTTCTTCAGTTTGTAGGTGGAGTCGTTGACGACATAGAGGTGTCCGGTGAAGGAGTAGCTCTCGGAATTGACAGGCACGAAAGCGAGGTCGATACACTGCTCTCCTTCAACGAGCAGAGTGTCCATGATGTAATACTGATAGTAGGAGACAGCGAGCGAGGATGAGAGAGGAGAGACGAAGCGGTTGAAGAGCAGGTCCATATTGTCGTTGTTGATGTCCACATCCTTGAATATAGAGTTGATATTCTCCTGCAGACTGCCGGCGGTAAGCAGCGACTCGATACCGAAGATATGCTTACGGTTGACAATGGTTTTCTCTCTGTGGGGGCGGCGCTGGTAATACTCGGAAGCAATCTGTTCGCGCAGGGAGACGGTGAGAGCGGGATTGACACCGGTGGTGTCGATATACTTCTCCATGAGAGCGAAACTCTTCCAGAAGCCTTTGTCGAAGTTGGGATAGAAGTTGTCGAGAGCGAACGACATGCGGGAATAGGTGTCGGCAGTGTAGTAGTCTTTGGTTTTGACCGAGAAAGAGTCTTTGTTGGCAATAACATTCCGTATGAGTTCAACTGCGGGATTGCCTTTGCGCTTGTATTTCTGCTTCTGTTTCTGCGGTTTGACCACCACATCCTGCAAGCCGTACACATCGGGTTCGAGTTTAATCTTGATGTTTCTCCGCTGTTGCCCCACGCGCAGATTATAGGCTTCGGTCTTGTACCCCATCATCTGGAAGTTGAGGGTGGTATAACCGTCGGTGTTGTGGAGACTGAAGTTGCCGTCGAGGTCGGAGGTGGTGCCGACAGTGGAGGGGACAGGTCCCCGGCTTGAGGGTTTGAGGAAGTAGATTTGGACAAAAGGCAGCACCTCGCCTGTCTGTGCATCCACCACCACGCCACTCAGGCCGGTGCGCTCCTGTGCGGACAGAGAGACAGACAGAGAAAAGAAAAACAGCAACAACACAACCAATATGCTGCTGTTTCTGCCTATATTATCCGATTTCATCATAATATCACGACTAATACCCTACTCCGCTCTTTTTGTGGTTTAGAATTGTTTAGTGTTGTTTAGAATTGTTTAGTGTTGTTTAGAGTGGTTTAGAGTGGTTTAGTGTTGTTTAGTGTTGTTTAGAGTGGTTTAGTGTTGTCATACGTTTTTTGAAGAATAGCATAAACCACTATTCAGCAGTTAAGACTTTCGAACCCTGTATTACATTTATTAAGTGCTTTTTTCATTTTTCATTTTTACTTTTTCATTGAGACGTGACAGTGTCGCGTCTCTACAATTCAAACCCTTTCCAACCTGTCGCAGGGAGTACAAAAAGCGTGCAAAGTTACTACTTTTTTTTGTCTTATGAAAATCGCGGGTGGAAATGACTTTTATCTCTCTATGAAAAGTCGTATTTGCTATGTACGGGGAGTTATATTAGAATATGAGATGTGACGGTGTTGCGTCTATACGGAAGTCCACATGGGGATGAGAGACATTTTGGCAAATGTCTCTACAAGTGGGCACTTTATGGTGGGGG
>CAJOMJ010000057.1:481-6826 GCA_905235505.1 Paludibacteraceae bacterium | reverse complement strand
GCCAAGATGGTAGGCAATGATCTCAAGGAAGAATACGATGGCAACGACAAAGACAAAATCACCGAGCGCATCATACTCCTTGTAGAGGCAGGGCAACTATGATTGACCTTGGTATGCTATTGAGTGCTACGATGAGTTCTGTGAACTCTTCCTGCAATCAGCAATAATCAATTCTTTCTGTATTCTTTAGGTGTCGTACCCGTATGCGACTTGAAGAACCGGTTGAAGAATGCCACATTGTCAAAGCCCAACGATAATGCGATCTCCTTTATCTGCAGGTTTGTTATTTTCAGTTGTGCCTTCGCATCTGTCAGTATAGCATCTATTATAAGGTCACCTGCGGTCTTGCCGCATACTGATTTCACCGTTGAACACAGGTGCGGAAGCGACAGCCGCATTGCCTCTGCATATTGTGCCACATGATGCCATTCGTGATAGTGTTCAAGCACCATCTTCTGATATTCCTGATATACCTCGGTCTTGCGGTCTTGCGGACGCACCGGAGAAGGATTCTGTTGGCGTACAAAATCTACATAACACAACTGGAACAGATTGAATATATGCACCATCTTCTCTGTGCTTAGCAGTGACGGAGTGCAGTTAAGCGCATCCAATAGCAAAGAGAATGTCTTGTTCATCGCACCCGCCACTTCGTCCGGCATGTGAATGGTCGGATTACTCATGTGCAATGCCTGCGTCGATATTCTCGCACTGTAAGAATACTTGTCAAGAAACGACGACGAGAACAGTACATAATAAACCAATGCATCTTCCGAAAATTCATGTATCAAAAGAAAGGTGCCGGGTTCTATCAGCAGGAAATCATTCTGCTGAAACTCCAACTGGGTTATATTAAGAGTCGCTTTCGCCGTGCCGCGTACCACATAAGCATATACACCACACTTTATCTTGCACGGGAAACGACCGTACTCATTCATTACCTTACCACTTGCGTCACCTATCAAATAGTCGGTGGGACAATCCAAAAGAGGAATATTTGGTTCCATAATTCTTGTTTTGTTGTATTCGACTGCAAAGGTAAGCAAATCTTTTAATTCTACAAACTAATATTAAGAAAAGTACTCTTTTTGTATATAAAAAGCATTATTTCTTATTCTCCATATTAAAATATATCCTTTTCACATACCTGCTATTTCAGAGAATCAACTCCCCAAAATACCGACATCGGCGTGTCAGTATCATAAAAGCAAAAAAATAGACCGCTGATTTCAACGGTCTATTTCCTAATTGTGCGCTCCCTCTAGGACTTGAACCTAGGACCCCCTGATTAACAGTCAGATGCTCTAACCGACTGAGCTAAGGAAGCTCACTATAAATGCTTCGTTCTCCAAAGCGGGTGCAAAAGTAGTGTAAATATTTTATATACGCAAGAAAAAAATGCAAACAAGGCGATTTTCTTTGTTTTCCTACGTTATTTATCTTCCCAAATTACATGCATTTATAGAGATATTTTTCCTTTCTCCTTATTTTTGTTCTGCAATTGAAAAAAAATGTGTATCTTTGCAACATAATTATCACACAACAACAATCCTCGTATGAAAAAGGTGCTTGGTCTGGGTAATGCGCTTACAGATATTCTGTTACAGGTGTCTGAAGACGATCTCAGGGAGTTGGCTCTTCCTAAAGGAAGCATGAATCTTATTGATTTTGACACTGCAATGCAGATTCAGGACAGGTTTATCAGCGTAAGAAAGACGATGGTAGCCGGTGGCAGTGCCAGCAACACAATAAACGGAATAGCAGCACTTGGAGGCAAGGCTGCTTTTTTCGGAAAGTTGGGCAATGACGAGGTGGGAGAGTTCTATCGGGCAGACCTTGAGAAGAACGGAGTACAGCCCATTTTGCTGCCGTCACCTCTGATGTCAGGTTGTTGCACTGTGTTGATTACTCCCGACGGTGAGAGAACTTTCTGCACTTATCTGGGTGCTTCTGCCGACCTGAGAACAGAAGATATCCGTCCTGAGAACTTCCTCGGCTACTACATCTTTCATATAGAAGGTTATATGGTGCAGAACCATAACCTGATAAAGAAAGCCTTGCGTCTTGCCAAAGAGGCAGGTCTGCTGACATCAATAGATCTGGCTTCTTACAACGTAGTGAACGAGAACAGAGATTTTCTGGAGGGGTTGATAAGGCAGTATGTTGATATCGTGTTTGCCAACGAGGACGAGAGTTACGCCTATACCAAACTGCCGCCCGAAGAAGCAGTGAACGCAATGGCGCAGCAGTGCCAGATAGCCATCGTGAAGGTGGGGCGGAAAGGCAGTTATGTACAATGCGGAACCGACCGTTGTCACATAGGCGCTATTACATCGCAGTGCTTGGATTCTACCGGTGCCGGCGACTTGTATGCAGCAGGATTCCTGCACGGTCTGAGCACAGGTTTTGACATACGCAGGTGCGCAGAGATAGGCACTTTGGCAGCAGGGCGCGTGGTAGAGATAGTAGGTACAAAACTGTCGGATGAGACATGGGAGGAAATACGCCGCCTGTGCGCATTATACAGAGGGTTTATGATGGTGGCGGCAAATTAAACACGAATCATTAAGGCAATATATAACTTGGTAGATGAAGAAGATATTAAAGAAAACAATACAAGTATTGTATATACTATGGCAATGGTTGGTGGCTGTGCCGGTATTTGCACTGATAACATTGTTCACAGCCATCACGACAATGATATTCGTTCACTGGCGCAATTCCGAGTGGCTTCATAAGATACAGCAGTTCTGGTCGCGTAGTTTCTTCTATCTGTTGTTCATTAAGGTTGAGATTACAGGAAAGGAGAACATACGCAAGGGGCAGTCGTATGTGTTTGTAAGTAATCATCAGTCTATGTCTGACGTGTTTCTTATATACGGTTGGTTGCCCGTTATCTTCAAGTGGGTAATGAAGCAGGAATTGCGCAAGATACCTTTTGTGGGAACTGCGTGTGCGGCTGCAGGGCATATATTCCTTGATAGAGGCAGAACACGCTCTGTGGTAGGCACTGTGCGCCAGGCGGAAAGTGTGTTGCATGACGGTGTATGTGTAGTGATATTCCCCGAAGGTACACGCACGATGAACGGTCAGGTTGGAAGGTTCAAGCGCGGCGCATTCGGAATAGCAGAAGACCTGAATCTGCCCGTAATACCGGTAACACTGCATGGTTGCTACGAGTTGTTGCCGCGAGGCAGGTACTACGCCAAGCATACAAAAGTAAGTATGCACATAGGCAAAGAAGTGAATATGACTGATTTTGCCGACCAGGATGCAGCAATAGCAGCAATAAGAGAAACCGTCATTGCAGGCTGAACAGACTACAGGGTCTGCGATAGTACGATGGTATCCATCTTCTTGTCGTGTCTGTTATGCGGAATCATATCGACCAACTGAAAACGGTAACCGACACCTATCTTATAAGTTCTTTTTAAAGAAGAGAGAAAACGGTCGTAGTAGCCTCCTCCCCGCCCGAGCCGAAAGAGTTGTTTGTCGTATCCTACCCCGGGTACGAGCAGCAAGTCTATTTTACCTTTGAAAGTGCTTGTCTGCGGTTCAGGTATCCCGAATTTTCCCCGTTTGAGATTATCTTTGCCGACATAGGTTCTTACCTCTATTGAGCGTCTGTGTGTAACCGGCAGCAGAAACTGTTTCTCCGGACTTAGTTCGGCAAGTCGCATAAGGTCTATCTCGTTGCTTGCAGGATAGTAGAACATAACGGTAGTAGCCTTCTGATACTCGGTATTCTGCAGAAGCTGGTTGATTACCTCGTCAGAACATTCTGAGACTTCTTCTTTTGTCAGCAGACGGCGTTTTTGCATGAGATTGGCGCGAAGATCTTTCTTCTGCTTCTTGAGTCTGGTGGAGGGCAGAAGCTTCTTCAGGTCTTCTATTACGCTTTGGAACATGTACATACAGATAATAGTTTCATAAGAGAAATATACTGCAAAGTTAGTACAAATTTGTCTATTTACAAAATTTGCACTAACTTTGCGCTACTTTTGTGAGTATTGTATATGAGAAAGAAAGCGATATATATTATCATGACTGCTGTGGTGTGTGTGGCAGTAGCTTGCTCGAACAATTCGAATACGACATACACTCCTTCGTCCGACCCGACAATATCTATGTTGTCGTTTACAGCCAATGATAGTTTTCCCGCATTGGCGAAGGCGGTATTTGCGGTGGAAGAAAGAATAGATACAGGTCTTATATTCAATGTTGACTCGCTGGCGTATGGTACAAGAATAGATAGCGTGGTACCTAAATTCACATTCAGCGGCTCGGTAGTGAGCTCGGCAGTAGTTATAACTCCTGAAGATACAATATATCTATCTGGTAAAGACACTATCGACTTTTCCAAACGACCGGTATATATACATACTGTTGCGGAAGACGGTTCGGCGGAGAAATGGTATGAGATACAGGTTAATGTACATAGTGCAGACCCCGATTTGTATGTATGGGAGAAAGTGGCAGACGAAGTGCTACCGGCAGGGTTTAGCAACCAGCGGGCGGTAATAATGCGCGATACGATGTATTTGTTTGCCGACGACGGCTTGTCAGCTAAATTATATTATTCGGTTAACGGCAAAGAGTGGACGGAGAAAAATCCCCCATTCACTGAGTTTGATGTGAAGAATACGGTCGTGTTCTCAGATAAGATATATTGTATGTATGAAGGTGAGATTAAACGACTCAGTAGCGCAAAGAGCGAGTGGCAGACAATGTCAGAAGAAAAAGGTGATATGGAGTTGAAGCAACTGGTATTTGCATTCAACAACTCTCTTTGGGCAATAGCACGCAGCAAAACCGACAATAACTATTATCTTGCAACAATAGGAGAAGAGTTTGCCGAGTGGAAAAGTGAGGGTACAATAGCAACAGACTTTCCGATATCTGACTTTGCAGCATTGTCGTTTTTGTCGCCCACAGGTCGGCAGAGAGGTATGCTGGTAGGAGGCTTCGACAAAGACGGTAAATGCCTGAATACGCGTTGGAATGTTGAGTATGCGGTTGGCTCGGGATATAAATGGGAGAACTTTTCGATAGAACAACCCTCATTCTCCGCATTGGCAGGTGTGAGCATTATATATTACGACAAACATTTTCTGATGTTCGGCGGTGTGGACGAAGATAACAAATTGGACAACAATGTTATATTGGAGTCGTTTGACGAGGGTATGAACTGGTCGCTGCCCGATAGTACACACAACAAATTGCCTATGTCATACAGGACACGCGCATACCAGTCTGCATTGACTGACTCCAATAACAATATCTACCTGATAGGCGGAAAATCCAGAACAGAGGTGTTCAGCGATGTGTATAAAGGCAGGCTAAACAGTATAAACTGGTAACGGCTACTTCTTGAACAGTTTCTCTTTTTCTTCGGCGGTCAGACTGTCATAGCCTGACTTGCGAATCTTGTCCAGAATCTCGTCTATATCTTGTTTGGAAGCATCGCCCTCGTTGTCGTCAACAGGTCTCTGATAGTGGTAACCCTCGTGCGGGTTGTTCTCTTTGCGATGATTCTTAAACTTCTTCTTCACTTTCTCCCACCACTGTTTTATATTGAAATTGGATGGTGTGGCTCCGAAGTTTCTGTCAAACCGTTTCCAGCACAGAATAAGCAACCAACCGAACAGCAGACCTCCGAGGTGGGCAAAATGTGCTACATTGTCACCGCTGAAATTGCCTAATTTGTCACCGCTGAAATTGCCTAATTTGTCACCGCTGAAATTGCCTAATCCGGCAAGCAACTCGATAAAGGCATAGATAATAACAAATATTCTCGCTTTGATAGGAATCGGAAAGGGGAAAATGAAGAGTCTTGTTTCCGGAAACAACCATCCGAAGGCAAAAAGAATGCCGAACACTGCGCCGCTTGCACCTATGGTAACTGCCATAGCGGCAGCATGACCGTACATAAGCCCCCATACAATCTCCTGCGTGATACCCGCACCTATACCCGATATAATGTAATAGATAAGAAAACGCTTGCTGCCCCATTGTTGCTCAAGAGGAGTAGCAAACATAAACACGGCGAACATGTTGCAAAACAGATGCCCGAAATTGGCATGCATGAACATGTAGGTAAACGGTTGCCACCAATGAAAAGCACCTGAGCCGATATAATACAATCCGAACCAATTGATAAGGTGAACCTTGAATCTGCTTTCTATCACTAAATCAGCAAGCCAGACTATCAGATTGATGATAAGAAGATTTTTTGTTACAGCCGGAATAGTTGTCCAAAAGGAATTTCTGTTCTGCATGTAGTATTGTTTTTATTTGTTTAATTGAGTTGGTTTATTCACACGAAACACAAAGTTAAGCTCTGAG
>CAJOMJ010000057.1:0-414 GCA_905235505.1 Paludibacteraceae bacterium | reverse complement strand
TCTCTCAGTTCTATACTTTTCTCAGTGGTTCCGCATAAAAATGCCCTGCAAAAATCGTGCAATTTACAGAAAAAAGTGTATTTATTTATTAAATTGCAATTTTTTTATACTAAATCTTTGTCATATGAAATATTAGTGTTATATTTGCAACCGATTTCTCTCGTAACTATGAGATATCAGTAAAGAATTAAACGTTTAATTAAAAATTATCATTATGAACAAAGTAGAACTCGTTGCTGCTATCGCAGCTGAAGCAGGTCTGACCAAGGCTGCTGCTCAGAAGGCTCTTGAGGCTGGTGTTAACGCCGTATCAGAGGCATTAAAGAAAGGTGAGAATGTACAGCTCATCGGTTTCGGTACATTTACAGTAGTTGAGCGCGCAGAGCGCAATGGTGTTAACCCCGCAAATGGCAA
>CAJOMJ010000056.1 GCA_905235505.1 Paludibacteraceae bacterium | reverse complement strand
CTATGTCTAAACTATGTTGCTTGTTGCGCTGGAACCATTCCACAACGATGAGCAAGGCGAGATTGATAAACAAAGCATGAATACCAGCGTGGTTAGGAATGGATAGTATATTGCTTCTACAGATGCAACAAACATATTCCCATGCCTCAGAGATACTTGGTGCCCTGAAAATAATCCACCCGATGACCACGAGCGCAAAAGTAAATAGTATTTGGAGTGTTTCTTTCCATGTTGGCAACAACCGTCCTTCTGCTACTTGATTGGTGTATTTGCGGTTCTTGCCCAGCAGAATGAGAGGGAGGAAAAGGAGGGCGTGGTATGCCCCCCAAGCTATAAACGTCCAATTGGCACCATGCCAAAAACCCGAAAGGAGAAAAATGACAAAGGTGTTGCGCACAATAATCCATTTCTTGTAACGGTTGGGGTTCTTTATATGCGCAGGGATTTCAGGACGTGAACCGCCAAGAGGAATATATACGTAATCGCGGAACCAAGTAGTAAGACTTATATGCCATCTTCTCCAGAACTCTGCAATATCACGAGAGAAATAGGGATTGTTGAAGTTGCGCATTAACTTGATTCCAAAGAGTTTGGCCGTTCCGATGGCTATGTCCGAGTAGCCGGAGAAATCACCGTAAATCTGGAAGGTAAAGAGAATGGCTGCAAGTAGTAAAGTAGAGCCGGTTTGGGTGTCGTATGTCGCCCAGACTTGATCTACATACGTCGCGCAGTTGTCGGCTACCACAATCTTTTTGAACAAGCCCCAGAGGATTTGACGCATTCCGTCCGTAGCTTGGTCATAAGAGAAAGTGCGTTTGTTGAGAAACTGTGGTAAAAGGTTGGTGGCTCGTTCAATAGGTCCTGCGACGAGTTGCGGGAAGAAAGCAATAAAAGCAAAGAAAGCAATTATATCTTTGGTTGGTTCTATCTTTCCCCGATAGACATCAATTGAGTAACTGAGCGCTTGAAAAGTATAGAATGAAATACCGACAGGAAGAATAATCTTGAGGAGCAGGCCCTCTGTATTGATGCCAAACAGTTGCCCGAACTCCGAGACAAAGAAATCGTAGTATTTGAAGATGCCGAGGATAACAAGGTTGATGACGATATTAGCCACCATCCAGAATTTAGGAGTACCAAGTATCTTGGCTTTGTTTAATTTGGTAAATTTGTGAACAATCAGTAATCCGCTTCCCCATGAGCAGAAACTCGTGAAAGCGATGAGCAGCAGAAATCTCCAGTCCCACCAGCCGTAGAAGACATAACTGGCTATGAGAACAAAGGCGTTTTGAATCTTCAATGCCGTTTGTTCGTCCACATGCCAATAATGGAACAGCGAGTAACGCGGTCCGTTGTTGTCTGCGGGCGTCAAAAACCAATAGAGCAGAAACACTATCGGCAGAAAGAATGCATATTCCAAACTATTGAATAGCATGATTGATAGTAATTACTTGTTGGGCATACTATCAATCGTAGCGATAAGAAAAGTGCAAGTCTCCTATCGCGTTACCAAGGCAGTGTGACAAAAGGAAGCCTTACCAAACTATAAGAAACTCGCACAATTTGTGCAAGCATCTATTACTAGTTTGGTGGCATACCTAATAGATATGCTGCCTTTATTATTTCAGGCATTTATTTCCTTTTAGTTGTCACACTTTCGGTAAACGCGAAATAATAGTAATGCTTTAGTTTATTTAATTAGCGCAACGCTTTGCGCCTGTATTTATGTCATTTCTCACTCTCCCCAGTTGAGCTTCTGACGAAGTGAGTTGAGGAACGAATTGTCGCCTATCTGCACCAACTTGACTGTATATGGCGCTTTCTCTATATGCAGACGAGTGTCTTCTCTCATCGTCAGACTTCGTCCGTCAACCGAGAGCAAGTAACTGTGACTCCTGCTTTTTATGCTAAGGTCCAATTTCCAGTCATCAGGTATTACAATCGGTCGTACATTAAGTGCGTGAGTGGCAATCGGAGACACTATAATGCCTCGCGTCTGCGGTGCCATCAGTGGACCGCCTACACTCAGATTGTATGCCGTACTGCCTGTAGGTGTGGAGATTACCAGTCCGTCCGCCTTGTAGTTGTTCAGCAGTTCCCCGTTCACCTTCGCCTCAATTCCTATCATAGAACTCAACTCCTGTTTCATGACGGCTATCTCATTCAGTGCAATCGGTTGTTCTATGTGTGCACCGTCATCTGTCGTCACCCTCAGCAGACTGCGTTGCTCTATGGTATAGTTGTTCTGAACAAGTTGGTCGCAGATAAAATCTACTTCTCTCGTCTGTACATCGGCAAGAAATCCGAGTCTGCCGCAGTTGATACCGAGAATAGGGATGTTCTTGTCACCTATGACCGATGCTGTGTATAGAAAAGTGCCGTCTCCGCCTACCGACAAGGCAAAGTCAACTTCGTCTTCTGTCTCCGAGTTGAATGGTGCATACTTCTCGCGCAGATTCATCTCATCACGCAACTCCTGTGCCAAGAGCACACTCACCCCTCGACTCTCCATAAAGTCCAGAATGTGAGCCACTTCATCCGTAGTGCTCCTCTTATACCAATTACCGAATACTGCTATCTTCATATCGCATTATAGTATTTCCTGCAAAGTTACACCATCTTTCTTATATATGCAAATCTTTGTTACTTGACTGATACGAAAACACACTCTTATTATGTTTTTTATGAAAATTATCGGTTGTCTGTTGTTGTATTTCAGATATTTTTTGTACCTTTGCACCGATATAATGACGCGTTTGAGTGTAAATATCAACAAGGTGGCCACGCTCAGAAATGCTCGTGGAGGAAATGTGCCTGATGTAGAGCGCTTTGCGGCTGACTGCGAGCGCTTCGGAGCTGAAGGTATCACTGTGCATCCGCGTCCCGACGAGCGCCATATCACCAAGCAGGATGTGCTTCTGCTGAAAGATATTGTGACTACGGAGTTCAATATCGAAGGTAATCCGCGCTCCTTGTTTGTCGAGTTGGTGCAGAAAGTATGTCCTACGCAGGTCACACTGGTGCCTGACGGTCATGACCAACTCACCTCCAACCATGGGTGGGACACCAAAGCGCATCTCAGTTACTTGCAACCCATCATCAGCTCTTTCCGTGAGCACGGCATACGAGTGTCAGTCTTTGTTGACCCTGACGAGGAGATGGTGGCTTATGCTAAGAAAGCCGGAGCCGACAGAGTAGAGTTATATACAGGTCCGTATGCCTCCCTGTTCGAAACCAGTCCGCAAGATGCAATAGATATGTATCGTCCGGCAGCATTGAAAGCACGTGAGCTGGGGTTGGGACTCAATGCAGGTCACGACTTGAATCTGCGTAACCTGCACCCGTTCATTGCTGCCTTCCCTTGGGTGGACGAGGTCTCTATAGGTCACGCTTTGATTTCCGATGCCCTCTATCTGGGTATAGAAGAAACAATACAACGATATAAACAACAACTGATTGTAAACCAATAAATAAATCCTGAATTATTATGTTACTTCAAATTCCTGATTCTATGGCAGCTCCATTAGAGCAAGTTGCCGAGACACAAGAACCTATGAACCTCTTTCACATGGCTGCCTACGGTGGCTGGATTATGGTAGTACTTGCTGTTCTTCTTGCTTTGGCTATCTATCTGTTCATCGAACGCCTTGTAGTTATCAATAAAGCCAAGAAAGAGGACAAGTCTTTCATGGACAGAATAAAAGACTATATACACGACGGCAAAATAGACTCCGCTCTCAACCTCTGCAAGCAGACCAACACTCCTTCTGCACGCATGGTAGAGAAGGGTATTACACGTATCGGTCGCCCTATGCAGGACGTGCAAGTGGCAGTGGAGAACGTGGGTAACCTTGAAGTGGCTAATCTTGAGAAGAACCTCGTCATAGTTGCCACTATTGCCGCTATCGCCCCCATGTTGGGCTTCCTTGGTACTGTCATGGGTATGGTGCAGACTTTCTATAACATGGCAGGCAGTGCAAGCGGTGTGATTGAACTCACGCAACTCTCTGAAGGTATGTATCAGGCAATGGTTACCACCATCGGTGGTTTGATAGTCGGAATATTGGTGTTGTTCGCTTATAACTACCTCGTCAGTCGTATCGATGCTGTGGTTCGTCAGTTGGAAGGTCGTACACTCGAGTTCATGGACCTGCTTAACGAACCTGCTTAATTTCTTTGTCATTATTAGTTTATTTATTCCTACATTATGGCACTAAAAAGAAGAAATAAGGTGGAGGCGACATTCTCAATGTCTTCTATGACCGACTTGATATTTCTGTTGCTGCTGTTCTTCGTGATGGCATCTACCATGTCCTCCCCCAACGATATAAAGATTAACCTGCCGCAGTCACGTGCCAAAACCAATACAAAGCAGGTGGTGGCAAAGGTCAATATTGATGAGATAGGCAACTACTCTGTCGCTCTTGGCAAACAGAAGGCTGTGCCTATTCTGCCCGAAGACCTTGAGGCATATCTCGTGCAGGAAATAGGCAACGACAGCACCGCATACATTGCCCTGCATGCCGACCAGGATATTGCATACAAAGAGGTGGTGCGTGTGCTTGACATAGCTAACCAACACAAAATGAAAGTTGTAATCGCAACTAAGAAATAATGTCTGAATACAAATCAAAAATATACGGCATAATAGGTTCGATTGTTTCGATGCTGCTCCTTTTCCTCCTACTTTGGTTTGTCTATATTGACCAACCGTACGAGCCGGAAGAAGAGGGTATCATGGTCAGTTTCGGTGATAGCGATATGGGCGGTGGACAAGAAACAGACCAACCTGCTTCGTTACCTGCGCAAACCGTAGCCCCGCCTCCTATTTCTTCTTCCCCGAGTAACAACGACCTTATGACACAGGAGGACGAAGAGACCCTCGCCTTGGAAAAACAGCGTAAGGAGGAAGAGAAGAAACGTAAGGCGGAAGAGGCTGAGCTCTTGCGCAAGCAGAAAGAGGAGCAGGCACGCATTGAGGCAGAACGCATAGCAAAAGAAAAGGCTATTGCTGAACAGAAAGCCAAAGAACAGGCAGCAATAGATAAAGCCAACCAACTCGGCTCCTTGTTCGGCAACTCTGGTAGTACCTCTGGCGGCGGTGGCGCAGACAATGCTTCCACTCAAAAGGGTAATCCTGTTGGCCATGGCACATCGGGCGGCAACTCATGGAGTCTGAAAGGAAGAAGTCTTAACGGCAATCTTGCCTCTCCTTCGTATAACTCCAATCAAGAGGGCAAAGTGGTCGTGGAGATACGTGTGAATGCTGCAGGCAAAGTGATAGACGCAAGGGCAACTTCCGGTACCACTATCTCCGACAAAGAGGTGCAGAGAGCGGCAGAAGACGCTGCAAAAAAAGCCACATTCTCCGCTGCTGAGAATGATAATAACGATGTGATAGGTACAATCACCTATGTATTCAAACTGAAATAACGCTACATCATTATAAATGTTAATTACCCAAATTACAAATCCCCTATGAACTATCTGTTTCTTGACAATGGCTTCGAAGAGATAGAAGCCGTAACTACTATCGATTTGCTCAGGAGGGCAGGAGTGAGTCTCACTACCATCAGCATGACTGACTCTTTGGATGTTAGAGGCGCACATGGCATTACCGTCAAAGCTGACTGCATGTTCTGTGATGCCGACTTCTCCAATGCAGAGATGCTCTGTCTGCCCGGAGGTGGCGTTATGTTGGGTGAACATGATAACTTGTGTCAACTCCTGAAGAAGCACAATAGCGAGAACAAACTCATTGCTGCTATCTGTGCTGCACCTGCTGTGCTTGGTAAACTTGGTATCTTGGAGGGAAAACAAGCTACATGCTACCCTGGTTTTGAATCTGCTCTTGGTGAGAGCTATGTCGGTGGGTTAGTGGTAGAATCTAAAAATGTGATTACCGCCAAAGGCCCCGGTCTTAGTAGCGACTTCGCTTTCACTCTTATTGAGAAACTCTGTGGCAGTGAGGTGGCTGACCAAGTGTATGATGCAGCCCAATACTGATTTTATTTCGTAAAGGAGGTACACATGAACATGAAGATGAAACGTCTGCGCACTATTGCAGCCATACTTAATGCGCAGATTATAGTAAGTCAGGAGCAACTTATCAAGTCGCTTCGCGAGCAAGGTATAGAAGTAACACAAGCTACTCTAAGTCGCGACCTTCGTGACTTGCGTGCAGAGAAAAAAGTGTTGCCTGATGGTACAAGCAAGTATGTCGTACCCGCTAACCCTGTGGTAGAGAAGAAAGTACTGGGTATGGATAGCGACATCGCCAAGATGTCTATCCGTAGCATTGACTTCTGTGGACAGTTCGCAGTCGTTAAGACACGCCCCGGATACGCTAACGCTGTGGCGTATGATATTGACGATAGAGGCTCTGCATATATTCTTGGCACAATAGCCGGCGACGACACCATTCTCGTAATACCCAAAGAGACTACTACTCACGAGGAGTTGTACGACTTCCTTTACGATATCGACTGACAAAGCAATTATGTCTTATATCTTCAAGACAACTTTGGATGCCAACTCCTGAAGTTGTCTTGAGTCATATATTATAGGCGTATAGGTCTAACCTCTCTGCGCAAGAAGTAGCAGATATTATTAAAGCCATCGATAAGAACTGGGAGACCATCAACAAACAGATTGATAAAGTTTTTGCGGGAGATAAAGTAACAATACTAACATTAAA
This sequence comes from Paludibacteraceae bacterium, assembly GCA_905235505.1. Classification (GTDB taxonomy): domain Bacteria; phylum Bacteroidota; class Bacteroidia; order Bacteroidales; family Paludibacteraceae; genus Colicola. The sequence goes on along the minus strand of CAJOMJ010000056.1, from coordinate 46 downwards.
CAAGTAAAACTATGTGCAAGTTAAAAGACACTAATTTGGGTATTCG
>CAJOMJ010000055.1 GCA_905235505.1 Paludibacteraceae bacterium | reverse complement strand
TAATCACATAGTAATCACATAGTAATCACATAGTAATCACATAGTAACGTGAGCATAATGATATGATTTATATATAGTTATGTGTTATGTAAGAGACAGTTATGATGTTTACTTTTTGTTGTACAGGTTCATTGTGCGGTCGAGACCTTGCAGACAGAAAGATGCGATGATATCGTTGCAGGTATTAAGCAGGTCGGGGAGTTTCTGCTCTTCTTCATCAGTCAGATTGCCAAGCACATAGGATATTTGTGCGCCGTGAACGAAGTCAGCCCCTATTCCGAAACGGAGGCGTGAGTATTGCTGGGTCATGAGGCAATCTTGAATACTGCGTAGTCCGTTGTGTCCTCCTTCGCTGCCTTTGCCACGGAGTCGCAGGGTGCCGAAGGGTAGTGCGATATCATCGACGAGCACGAGCAGGTTCTGAATGTCGATGTTTTCTTTCAGGAGCCAGTAGCGTACGGCAGTGCCTGAGAGATTCATATAGGTGGATGGTTTGAGGAGCAGGAGTTCTGCGTTTTTGATTCGGCAACGTGCAATGAATCCGTAGCGTTTGTCAGTGAACTCCGCATTATGCTGTTGTGCGAAGTTATCAATGATGCGGAAACCGATGTTGTGGCGGGTGTTTTGATACTCGTCGCCGATATTGCCAAGACCTGCTATGAGATATTTCATTGGAACTGTTTAGTGGGGTTCAGTATTGTATAGAGAGGTGAAGAGCTGTTGGTCATTAAAGAAAAAGAGGAACGGGAAGCGCGTGGCACTCCACATTCCTCAATTCTCTGTGTTGCAGTAAGATTAGACTGCGGCAGCCTGTGCACTCTGGCGAGTAGCCTTGACCTGAGCAACGATTTGAGTTTTGACATTAACAATCTCGAGATTGTCGTATTTGAGGTCAGCCACTTGAAGTTTCTTGCCGAGTCCGAGCGGAGTAACGTCAACGACGATACGGTCGGGCAGGTTGGTGTAGAGCGCTTTAACTTTGAGTTTGCGGGTAACGAGTTGGAGTTTACCACCGGCTTTAACACCTTCGGCGTGTCCTTCGAGTTGTACAGGAATCTCAACAGTTACGGGTTTGTCTTCGGTTACCTGAAGGAAATCGATGTGGAGAATGTTCTCTGTAACGGGGTGGAACTGGAGTTCTTTAACGACAGCCTTGCACTCTTTGCCCTCAATAGAGAGGTTGACAATCTGAGTGTCAGGTGTGTAGATGAGTTTGCGAACATCGTTCACCTTAACGGTGAATGTAACGTTTGTTCCGTTGCCATAAAGGTTGCAGGGCACGAGTTCCTGTTTGCGGAGGCCTTTGGCTGCTTTTTTGCCGTACTCAGAGCGGAGAGTACCGGCGAGATTGAATTCTTTCATTGTTTAATGTTGTGTTACTTTTTCGGGCGTTTTTGATAGTGTGTCGCCTTACTTGTCATCACACTTTGTGGTCATTTCCACAAAAAAAGCCTTGCGGCTTAGTTGTCCCACTTTGTTGTCAAATCCAAACTCATGGATTTTGTTGTCCAACCCGGAATCGAACCAGGATTTTCAGAACCAAAATCTGACGTAATAGCCTTTATACCATTGGACAATGCTTTTCTCAAAGCGGCTGCAAAGGTACAACAATTATTTCAATTGCGCAAGAGAGGACACAATTTTACTAAAAAAAAAAGTATCTTATTCTTCTTATGTTGTACGGTAGTATCGGTAATAGAATCTCTGCCTGCAATTGTGCAGGCAGAGATTCTATTTATCAAACAACGTCAGTGCGTGTTCTTTACGATGTAGTTCACAACAGGGAATTCCTGTCCGCCCACTTTAACGCTGTAGCGGCACATGTTCCAATCGAACATAGGCACGTCACCGAGACGTTTTGGCAGAGGCACGGTGCCTGTCACCGATGTACCGTAACCTGTTGTGTAAGTGCTTGACCAACTGTGCGAGTAACCTACGCCGAAACCCGCTTTGAATGTTTGGTTTAGCCCGCCCGCGAATGCCACAAGCGACATGTCAATGCTGAATGTGTTCTCTGTCGTCGTGGAGTTCTCCGTGCTTACTTCTATAGTATAGGAACTTGTTCCGTCAGAACCCGTCGTCGAGTATTGGTTCTTGTCGTTGTTGCTCCATAGTATCGAACCCGTGCTCTGTATCGAGTCGGGATTGTTGTAGTACGAGAGCGGATTGCCCGGCGTGTGCTTGAAGACGGTCGAGATGTCAGGTATGTCCTCCCTGTCGCCGCGCAGTATCATGTAGTCGGTCTCCGAGAGTTCGAGGTCACGCGGATACGACGGGGCACCGCATACGAGTGTTGTGCCTACATTGTCGGGGTCGCTGCTCTCGATGCACTCATAGGTGTAAAGCCACACGGGAGTCATCGTCAGACCTACCTTATTGTCACGCCCTGCAGAGCAGCCTGTCTCGAACGTATAAGTGTTGGTCTCTGAGTAACTCTTTTCCCAATCGTAGCTGATATTGGTCTCAAACTCGAAACCGTACTTGCCTATCTCCACGCCGAACAGTGAGACTTTGTTCTCCTGCTCGTAGCCGAATATGAGGCTTGCCGAAGTGCCGTTCGAGTACTCGGAGCCTTGTGCCGACGACTGACTCTTCTTCCACTCTGTTGAAGGTCCGTTGTCGCCGTAGTCATATGCTTCGCCTGCGTTGGCATAGCCCTCGGGAACGGTTGCCCAATACGGCGCGGCAGCAAGGGCGAACTTGATGCGGGGCTCAGACATCGTGGCTTGGCACTGAACAAATTTGTAACGACGGCTGTCGATGTTGCTGTATGAAGTGGCGCAGAAGGCGGGCAGACAGGCACCAAAGTGCATATCGCCGTCTTTGGTCCAATAGCAATGCGAGCATACGATACCATTATAAAGTTCTTTTCTTGACATCTGTCCTTTCGTCACGTCAGGCGTAAGCAACTCGCCGAAGCCATAGATTCCACGACGGTGGATATCACCTGCTGAACTGCTCCAACTGTGTGAAGAGAATGTGCCGACCCTGATCCCGTAATATGCCAACTGCTCGTATCCGTCAGGCAGATCCTCCGTGAAGCGCCCTACATCCACGCAGTCGCTCATGATGGCTGCATCTATCAGTTTGCCGTCTTCTTTGTAGCCTCCTATATTGACAGCCTCAAACTCGTTCGCATCGTTCAGGCGGTACAGACCGTTGTGCAGCAGCACGTCAGGACGTTCGCCCATTCCGCGGGTGTGAACCACGGCGATAGTGCTGTTGGTGTTGGTGCTTGTCCTGTCGCTACCCCAATTGCTCAATTCTATTTTCTGCTCCTCTTCGAATTTCAGTATCTGAGTCAGAATATTCGTCTCACCTCGTCTCAGTACATAGAATGCCGATTTCGGATTCTTGTTGATATGGCGGTTCGAGACTGCCAAGCACAGCACGCTGTTGCCCGTGTTCGTGATGTCGCCGAACTTGATGTCCATAAACGTGGAAACACCTGCTTTTTCAACAGGGAGGGTACCAATATAATCTGACGACTTGTTGATGTCAGGATTGGCACCGCCGTCAAACTTGCTGATGTCGTCAAGCATTACGCGTACATGCAGTTGGTCGTTGTATTGGAAGATGACACCCAAATCGGCATAACCGTTTTCGTCCAAGTCGCCCACGCAAGCGCGTACACAGTCGGTCGGGAAAGTGCGTGTGGCAAGAACAGTTCTGTAGTCTGCTCCGTCGAGCACCATCCACTTGTCGCAGAAACCAACCACCACGTCTTCCACACCATCGTTGTTGAAGTCCGCAGCGAGCAGATTGAGGCGCTTCAGGTAGAACTCGTCGACTCTGAGTTCCTCTGACCATATTGTGTTGTCTTCCTTGAAGCCGTCAAACTCAACCATCGTATATGTGCCCGGGAGAGTAATCTTTTCTTTGAGGGCGAAATCGCTCTCCGCATTGCCGAACACCTCGAGTATGAGTGAGCCTTCTTTGCCCTCGATGTCTCTTGCCATCCACTGCCCGTCGGTGGAACCATCAGACTGATAATCATGTATCGTCACATCGTATGTTACTTTCAGCGTGTTGTATGTCCCGTCTGCTGTCTTCTGTTGGCAGAGTTTTTTCAGTCTTGTGCGGTTCATCCTCTCGCCCGTACTGTTTTTTATCCAATCACCCTCTGCCTGCTTCTGAGTGATTTCTCCGTTGGTGGCATTCATGAATACGGTGCCGTAAAACTTTGTGTCCAACGGCATGTCAGTGTCCCAACCCATGCATTTCTGACCTGCCACATCCATCACCATCTGTTTCGTAGAGTAGTCTATCGAATAGTATTCGCCGTAAGGAGTGCCCGTGTATGGGTTCACCTCGCCCGTGAATATATTCTCCTCATCGCTCTCTTCGGCACCTGCCTTGCGCATTTTGCTTGGCATGCCGTTGTGGGAATTGCTGTACAGCCTTGCTATCATATTCGAATATGAACTTGATGCAGGACGCACACCGCGCACATGCACTGCTGCGTAACTGTCCAAACCGTCCATCGTGATGCTGCCGTCAGCCTTGCCGTTGGATATCTTCATGTACAGGGCTTTCTTCTTCTCGCGGGTATCGGTGAGTACAAAACCGTTGTTGTTGTCCGTTATCACACCCTGAGCATTGATAAAACCCTTCGGATTGATTCTCAGTTGCAGCGAGTCGGGCAGTCCTGACCTTTTGTCACGGAATGACTCGGTGTCGCCTGAGCGCTTCATCAGGTCGCCTGCAACCTGATAGCCGCCGAGATTTCTCACTACGGCATCCAACTCGCCGAGAGTAGGCAACTGCCATCCTTCGGGCAGAGCGAGTTTGGCACCCGCATACGTATAGTAAACATCGTTGTCACCCATCACCATGGCCATTGCGTTCGACTCTTTGTTCTCCACCGCACTTGCCCATGCTGCAGCTTCGTTGCTGTTGAACATGCTCACGCCGCTGACGTTCTTGGTTGCGTGCAGGTCTTCTGCCATCCATAGAAGGCCGCCTGCCTCGATGATGGGGTAGTTGTTGCCTGAAGCATCCACGCATGGATAGAAATTGAAAGGTATGCTGTGGCTTCTCACCGGAGAGTTGACTACAATAGTGGTCATCTTGCCGCTTTTGCCTTCGAAGCGCAGAATGTCACCCTCGTGGAACAGCATCTGTATCACGTTGGTCGCAGCTGCAGCCTCCGACATCTTTCTTGAACTCACATATTTGACAGGCATGTCGATATTCTCCCACTGACCTGCGCCGCCTGCCATGATGTGGTTGGTTGATTGCGAACCGCCGCTTATCCAACGCGTGCTTGTGTTTATGTTCTTGCCGCGAACATTGACCAAATATATTCCGGGCATCTGCGAAGGAATAAGCACCGTGTTTCTTCCTTGTGCAACTTCCAAAGTGGCACTCTCTATGAGCAATCCGTTGGTCGTGTATATGCTTACGCTCACCGAATCGCTTGTCTTTGAATCGAAGATAAGTGTGGCATCGCTCATAGAAGGATTGGGAGTGAGAATAGGTTCTGCAATAGCCAATGACTGAATATCTTCCACACCCGTCACAATGGAATCCGTTAGTCGCAGAATGTCGGTTCCGTTAAGAGTCAGAGGGTCTATCTCAGTGTGAGTAAGGTTGGTTACAATCACACTCTCTACTTTCTGTGACTGCCCCTCGGCAGCGAAAGTGATGTCAATCGGGAATGCTTCGTATGCCCATACACGCGAGATGAGCATAGTAGCAAATGCAACAAGAAGTAAACTTTTTGTTTTCATAAGCAGTAATTTTTATCATATTATCGTTTGCAGTGCAAAGGTATAATAAATGGCAGGAAAGCCCAAAAAACAGGACGTGGAGTTTTTGGTGTAATACTAAAACTCCACGTATTCCTTGAAAACTCTACAGGTATAAGAGTTAAAACTCTACACCCCTGCCTGCTCTTTCTGGCTGATTTGTTTGCGGTATTGCGCTATGCTTACCGAGGTGAAACGCTGAAACTGTTGGTAGAAGAAACTGCGGTCGTTGAACCCGCAATGCTTGCCAATATTTGTGGTAGAGAGCTCGGGATGCTCTGTCATGATTCGTTTTGCCTCGTCAATGCGCCTGCGGATGCGCCATGTGCGGAACTCCTCGCCTATCACATCGCGGAAGTACTGATGCAGCTGCTCTACTGTGATGCCTGTTTGTCGGGCGATATCTGACACTGCAAGCTGACTGTTCAGGTAGCCTTTGCTCTTAATCCACAATTCGAGTTGGCTCATGTCGGTCTTGCTTCTGCCTGATGGCTGCGGTTGGTCATTGGTATAGATGGCAGGCAGAATGACCGGTGCTGAGAGTCCGTAGTTGACAAATGATGCTGCGAGGAGGGCATAGAGAAGAGCGAGAGCTATGGTCAGTCCGAGGTCGATGTAGCGCTCATTGAAGAGCATGAGAAATGAAAGAAGTGCTACAATGACGGCAGTGATGAAGATGAGGCGTATCCATGATGTTGAGCGGAGTATCTCATCTTCTTCGTAGAACTGCTCAATCTGATGATAGAATACCTTATACTCTCTGTGAAACCACAGTATATAATATGCCAACTGCACGAGATAGAGCACTACTGTCGGGAAATATATGTAGAGGAACTTCTCTGTGGGCAGCAATGTATAGCATGTGATTAGCACTGTGTCAATCAGGACTATGACCGCTGCCTGCATGCTGATGATTCGCTTGGTAATCAGTTGCGGCCGGATAAGTGTCATCAGGCTGTTAGTGAACAGCATTGCCTGAACAAACCCTATGGCAAGAGCGATGCACGGGCCGAGATAACTCATCTCGCCCTCTGCATCAATCAGTACCTGTATCAGATTTATCAGGCCCAGAAGGAGCACGGCGCCTGTGAGGGTCCACTTGGCAAGGCGAAACTTGGCAGCACGCTCGTCTGCAGGGGATTTTACTAATGCAAGTATAAACCCTGTAATCAGCATGCAGCATGCTGCAGCAAGCATGATGGTAGTATATGGTCCGGTCTGCGAAAGCATTGCTTATGCGGGCGCTGTTTTATTTAGCCACGATGAGGTAGTAGTTCTTCTTGCCCTTCTGCGCGAGTATATATTTGCCGTTGAGCAGGGCGGAGGTTGTGATAGGAGTTTGTGTGTCGGTGAGTTTCTCCTTGTTCATTGAGAATCCGTTAGCCTGCATCATCTTGCGTGCTTCGCCTTTGGAGGGGAAGATTTGT
>CAJOMJ010000054.1 GCA_905235505.1 Paludibacteraceae bacterium | reverse complement strand
ACTTGTGCCTGCGAACCGATAAAATGGCGCATGGCATTGAACGCACGCATGATATGGATATTAGTAGCAATAGCCATCGGAGAACGGAGAACACCACTGAGCATGGCAATGCCGTTTTCGGTAAAGGCGTAAGGCAACTTACGAGCACCCATCTTGATAGAATTGGATGTCACAATTTGTGATTTCCATTTTTCTTCGTTACTTGATATCGCAATTTGCGATTTCAAGTTTTCATCCGATGTCGTCACTGATTGTGATGACATATCTTCACCGTAATTGGATATCGCGAATAGCGACTTCCAATCTTCGAACTCCTCTTTAGTGAGTTTAAACATGAAGTCCTCAGGAAAACGTTCTATGTTACGCTGAACTGCTTGATTCAGCACACGCGTCTCAACACCATACAACCGTGCCAAGTCGCGGTCAAGGATAACTTGCTTGCCACGGATGGTAAGGATGAGGTTTTCTATTTGCTCCACCGATTGGATGGCGGCTTCCTCTGCTTCTACTATTTCGCTCTTTTTAGCCATAACATGGATTATAACTAGTCACGAATTGTGATTGGTTTGTTTGCTTTAACAAATCTGCTTGTAAAGATACACCTTTTTTCTGACACATGCAAGTCTATTTCTTTTTCTCTCGTTGTTTAATGTCTTGCCATTGTCCTGCTTTTCTCTATTATCTCCCCAAATCTATTTTTCGTCTCTCTCTTTATCTTGCTGCTCCAATTCTTTGGCGGTGCGCTCAACCACTTCTTCTAACTGATATGATGCTACACCAAGCGGTTTTTGAATATCCCTTAACGACCACTCAACGACCGTTTTGTCCTTGGATTTGCAGATAACCAATCCGACGGAAGGATTGTCACCCTCTCCACGCAATAGTTCATCAGCTGCTGTTACATAGAAATTGAGTTTCCCTGCAAATTCAGGAATAAACTTAACAGCCTTTAACTCAATAACGACAAAACGATGTTGAGGTATATGATAGAAAATCAAGTCCGGAACAAACGTTTGTCCACCCGGCATGTGCAATTCCATCTGACGACCAACAAACGAAAAACCTTGACCAAGTTCCAAGAGGAAGTTGGTAATATTCTTCACTAAGGCTTCTTCTAACTTCTCCTCGTCATAGCCCTTCTTTAGCGATAAGAAATTGAAGTCCAGTGGATCTTTGAGAATCTCTTGAGCTAACTGCTGCTGAGGAAGAGCAAGAGTAGAGGCAAAATTGTTCAGCGCTTTACCCTGACGTTGATATAGACCTCCTTGTATCTCATCCTCCAAACGACTACGACTCCAGTTGTTAGAAACCACTTGATTGATGTAGAACAAGGCCTCCTCCAAGGATTTGGATTTTGTAAAAATCTCCACATGATGCCTCCAAGGAACAAGTGAAAATATCTGTGGTATGGGTAAATCGTCACCAAGTTGGTGACTAAATTCGCTAACGATTTTCGGAAGTGACTCAAATTCGCCACCAGCTTGGTGACGAATTATAACTTGCTCATAGTAAAACGAATACCAGCGTTTTGTATATTTTAGATTGGTAACAGAGAAACCCTTCTCATTCGGGAAAGCATCCTTCAAATCCATACTCAGTTGATTAAAGAACCCGCTTCCCCAATGACTTTCTGCTTTGAGGGATATGATATCACGACCGAGTTCCCAATAGAACTCTAGCATAGATTGGTTAATCCGTACAGCTGCCTTGATCTGACTTTGACGAAAACGCTTCTTTAAGTCTGATAGCCATTGAACATATTCAGTATCGGCTATCATCCCGTTTCGTTTTACAAATTCCGGTTTGTCCTTTTCTATATCTGCCATAAGATTCTAACTATTCGTTTGTGTCACACCGCTCCCCCCCCTCAAGCATCGTACAACGCTTTCCCCGTTATTACTTTCCCGTTTTCAATCTAAGTTCACGCCCCTGTTCTCTGCGTGGCTCTGCTACCTTCAGATATAGCGTAGTCTTTTGTGGCTTGAAGACGAAAGTGCCGATATTCCCTTCCTTGTCAATGCGTGCTTCGCTGTATGGCACATCTGCCTCTGAAAGACCCTTTATGTGCTGTGCCACCTTGTTGTCTCTGTCAGTTAGCGGTCCTCTTCCCCGCTGCTGTATAAAAGAGTATATCTTTCCTTCGGTGAGAATCCCGTCCTCGTTGATTTCAGCCACTAACACCGGTGCATAAGCGTTGATGCCGTTCAGGTTTACTCCGTATGAGGTGCAGAAATTGCCGAGACTGTACGCAATCAGATGCCCTTTGTACACCTCCATGCACCTTACTACATGCGGCCCGTGCCCGTAAACGAGGTCTGCACCGTTGTCAATGCAGAAATGTGCGAACTCTCTCAGCGAACCTCTGTCCTCTCCTATGAAAGTCTCGCTGCCTTCAGGCAAGTGGCTGTATGGGCTGCCCTCTGCCCCTCCGTGAAACGACACTATGATGATGTCGCTCTGTCTCTGCAGAGTGTCCAGAATCTGCTTGACGCGTTTTAAGTCTCTGTGCTTGAGCGTGTACTGATTATGCCCGAAAGCGCAAATTCCGAATCTTATGCCATTTCTCTCCACTACCGCCCATTCTTTTCTCCCTGCTATTCCCGAGTAGGCTATGCCTTGAGCCTTGAGGCAGTTCTCTGTGGAGATTATTCCCTCAAGTCCGAAATCATTGGCATGGTTGTTGGCCATACTCAGATAATCGTAACCCGCTTCTTTAAGCCGCGGAGCATACGATGTGGGTGTGCGGAATGCGTAACTGTACTGCCCTGAGCCTTTGGTACAATGTCCCCCGTCGCATAGAGTGCCTTCAAGATTGCCGAGAGTGATGTCGGCACTGAACAACACGTCTTTCACATCGGCAAACAGCTGCTTGCCCGTATCAGGCGGCAGTTGTACAGAAGGGTAGGTGGTACCCATCATTATGTCGCCCGTCACGGCTATAGTATATGTCTTGGCAGTTTCCGTTGACGCTGTTTGAGCATAGCCGTAATGCAACGAAAGCAACAAGCCCCATACAATGAGCAGCGCCCTGGAGAGAGAACCCCTCATTGCGGGTCGGCTTGTACAAAGTAGTGTTTCGTCGGACTGATTCATGTCGAAAACTTATTTGCTTAGGAAGGCCAAACGGCTTAGATACTTGCCTATGATGTCAAATTCGAGATTGACTTTGGTGCCGGCTTCTATATACTTGAAGTTCGTAACCTCATGAGTATAAGGGATAATACATACGCTCACATATCCTTTGTCGCCCTGCACGTCAGGCTCGCATACGGTCAGACTTACCCCGTTGACGCTCACGCTGCCCTTGTCCACACAGAAATAGCCGCGACTTATCATCTCCTTGGTTGAGTCATACTCGAAGCGGTAGTACCAACTGCCGTCGGTCTCGCGTGCCTCTGTACATATCGCTGTCTGGTCAACATGCCCCTGAACGATATGACCGTCAAGACGCTCATTGAGCTGCATGCTCCGCTCTACATTCACATAGTCGCCTACACGCAAATCCCCGAGGTTGCTGCGGCGGAGCGATTCTTCCATCACGGTTACTACATATTGCTTCTTCGCTTTGTCACAACTTACCACTGTCAGACAGACACCGTTGTGGGCTACCGATTGGTCTATGTCCAACTCGTCCGCAAACGGGCAGGTGAATGTGAAATGGATATTGGTGTGGTCATGTTCTATGGCTACCACCTGAGCCATTGTCTCTACTATTCCTGAAAACATAATTTGAAAGTATTAGAGATTTATAATTAGGTGATTTTAATGTTTCTCAAAATACTTGCCTACCACAGGCAGCCCTGAAAGCGGGAAATCCTTCTTAACCAGTATGTAAAGATATATTATCATCAGCACGGTGCCGACTGCCATGCTGATTGTCATCTGGTGAACCGGTACCAGCAACCGCACCGCATAGTATATACCCAGCAATACTATTGTGAGCAGAGTGTAGCCGCCTATCGCTTTCAGGTCGTATGGTATCACCAAATACCGCTTGCCTATGAAATATGAAAGCAGCATTATCACAAAATAGCAAACTGTACCCGAGGCGGCGGAAGCCATATAACCTATCATCGGCACAAAGATAATCTGCATCGTAAACGTTATCGCTACGCCTATCAACGACAGATATGCGCCCCATCGGGTCTGGTCTGTCAGTTTGTACCAGAACGAGAGGTTGAAATAAACCCCTTGGAAGATGTATGTCCACAATACTACCGGCACTATCTTCAACCCGCTCCAGTAGCTCTCTGCCACTATGAACTTGAGTATATCCAGATAGAATATCATCCCGAGCAATATAAGGTATGAAAATATGATGTAGTATTTCATCGCATCAGCGTATGCCTCCACCGACTGCTTGTCTTTATGCTTGGAGAATACGTATGGCTCGTAAGCGTACCTGAAGGCCTGCGTGAACATCATCATCACCATCGCCACCTTGAAGCACGCGCCGTATATGCCAAGTTGTGTCTGGGCATCCTCGCCCTGGTAAATGAAGGGGAAGAGTATGCGGTCAAGCGTTTGGTTCATTATGCCTGCCACTCCGAGTACAAGCAGCGGCAGCGAGTATCTCAATATCTCTTTCAGCAGCGGCCACGAGAAACTGTATTTCTCCGCCATAATGGCAGGCAGCAGGCAGAGCGTCTGAATGCCGGTGGCTATTATGTTCGCCACAAACACATATCCTACGCCGTAGTCCGGATTGTACCATGCCGAGATTATACTCCAGTCTTGTATCTTCGGGCACCATACAAGGAAGAACAGGTTGAGCAGGATATTTAACAATACGAACAATAGCTTGAGCGCGGCAAACCTCACGGGGCGCTTCTTATACCTTAAGTAAGCGAACGGAATACTCGCAAAAGCGTCCATCGATACCACTATTGCCAACAGCGATATAAACTCTCTGTGGTCAGGATATCCCAACCAATCGGCTATCGGTTGGGCGAATATACAGCATAGCACTGCAAACAGCAGTGAAGTGAACCCTACGCATGTCAGAATAGTCGTATATACCTGTCCCGGATTTTTGTCCTCACGGTTGGCAAAGCGGAAGAACCCCGTCTCCATGCCATAGGTCAGAATCACAAGCAGCAATGCCGTCCACGCATATAAGTTCGTCACAATGCCGTAATCCGATTGCTGCTTCAGCACGTATGTGTACAGCGGCACAAGCAACCAGTTGAGAAACTTGCCTATGATGCTGCTGAGTCCGTATATCGCGGTGTCTTTGGCAAGACCGCGCATCTCTTTCTTGTCTGCCATAATCAGTCAAATAAGGTTCCTGTAGTTTCTTGCCCTATGCGGGTTTTGCCAAGATGCCGGTAAGCAAGGTCGGTGGCTTCTCTGCCTCTTGGCGTTCGTTTTATAAAGCCCTCCATAATAAGATAAGGCTCATACACGTCTTCTATCGTGCCCGGGTCGTCACCCATAGCCGTGGCAATAGTGGTAAGACCCACTGGCCCGCCCTTGAACTTGTCAATAATAGTTGTAAGCAGTTTGTTGTCTATCTCGTCAAGCCCGAAGGTGTCAATATTAAGTGCCTCAAGAGCAAACTTGGCTATCTCAAGGTCTATATTGCCGTTGCCCTTCACTTGCGCAAAGTCCCTTACACGGCGCAGCAGAGCGTTGGCAATTCGTGGCGTGCCGCGGCTGCGGCGGGCTATCTCCGCTGCCGCCTGCGAATCAATCTTCACATCCAACAGGCGTGCCGAACGCTTCACTATCTGCGTCAGCACCTCTGCATCATAGTACTCAAGGTGGCAACTGATGCCGAAGCGTGCCCTGAGCGGACTCGTCAGCAAACCGCTTCGCGTGGTCGCACCTATCAGAGTGAAACGGTTGAGGTCAATCTGGATAGTCCTCGCCGACGGACCCTTGTCTATCATGATGTCTATCCTGTAATCCTCCATCGCACTGTACAGATACTCCTCCACTACAGGCGACAGACGGTGAATCTCGTCAATAAACAATACATCGTTCGGCTCCAGTGAGGTCAGTAGCCCCGCAAGGTCGCCCGGCTTGTCCAGCACCGGACCCGAAGTCACCTTGAAACCTACACCCAACTCGTTGGCAATAATGTTGCTCAGCGTGGTCTTGCCTAATCCCGGAGGACCAAACAGCAATACGTGGTCCAGACTCTCGCCGCGCATGCGGGCAGCCTCTACGAAGATACGCAGGTTGTTCACTATCTTCGTCTGACCGGCAAAGTCGTCGAAACATAAAGGACGCAAGGCATTGTCCTGCTCCTTCTCCGTCATTTGGTTGCGTATGTCAAATTCACTCATGGTTCGTCTTTTCTGTAAATATCTCTTCTATATTGCTTAGGTCTGTGCTGTCGTATCTTATCTCGCCCTTTGCCAGTATCACCACCCGACTGCACATCGCCTTCACTTCCTGTAGTATATGTGTCGATAGAATCACGACCTTGGTCTTGCCTAATTCCCTTATCAACTCCCTCGTCTCAATAAGTTGGTTGGGGTCAAGACCTGTGGTAGGCTCGTCAAGTATCAGTATCTCCGACTCGCCTGTCAGGGCCTGCGCAATCCCTACACGCTGCTTGTAGCCCTTGCTCAGTTCCCTTATCCGCTTGTTGGCCATGCCGCTGAGTCCTGCCTTCTCTATCAACTCTTCTATCTGCTGTTCTCTGCTCTCATTGCTGTGCAACCTGCCCTCGGTTGCCGTCGTCTGCATAAACCTCAGGTACTCGCGCACGTACATATCTCCGTATAGCGGGTTCAGCTCCGGCAGATAACCTGTCTTCTTCGTCACCTCATGCGGCATAATCCTACTTCTCTTGTCTTTCTCCACCGACTTTATGCCGCATATCTCTATCTCGCCTTCCTGAAAATCCCATAGCCCGACCATGCACTTCATCAGCGTACTCTTTCCCGCACCGTTCGGACCTAACAGACCTATAACACCATAATCCTCAATGCCTAAACTGACATCGTTCAGTATGGTGTTCTTCTGAATACTCTTGCTTATATGTTCTACCCTTACTAACATCTGTTCTCAGTCTTTCAGGTAGTATGTCGTCCTGTCGTGCACAAGCATGGTGTTCGGAAACACCTCTTTCGACTCGTTGTATAGCGGAGAGAAATCGGCAATCCTCGACGAGAAATGCCCGAGCAGCAGTCTCCCTGCATGTGCTTTCTTGGCTATAGTGGCGGCCTGACGCGCTGTGCTGTGCATCGTGTCTTTGCATCTCGACTCGAACTCGTCTGTGAA
>CAJOMJ010000053.1 GCA_905235505.1 Paludibacteraceae bacterium | reverse complement strand
ATTTGCCGGCGGCAGGGTCGTACAGCCGATAGAGTACAGACGCAAGTTCGATTTGGATACATGGTATTCGCTCTACCTGCCTTTCGATGTGACGGCAGTACAAGTAATCAGCGGAGGTGTATATTACGACCTGCTCCCATATTACCGTAGAAACGATGGCACGCTCAAAGGCAAACAGTATATCATCCGCAAGGCAACGCCGGTAAGCAATATGCCGATTGCCGATTTCGAAAACAGATATCCTTCCGAGTCGTCAAATGGATGGTTCGATCCTTCCGAAGAGGAATACAGCACATTCCTGCCGCAGAAGAATACACCGTATATCATCCAGTTCCATAACGCCTACTATCAAGACAAATGGATTGTGTTCCGTGGTCAGGGGTATGCAGACATCGCAACGACATTATCCTCCAATGCGGCACCAACGACCGATGAGGTGGTTAATATCTATGGTAACAATACAATGGTCAATCAGACTATTGCCGGACAGAGCTACCAAATCAACTATGAGGAATACGAGGGTAATGCTTGGACACGGTATAACAATATCACGCTTTATCCGTTTGAGTGTTATGTGCTTGCCAATGAGCCTACCACGCAGCGTTACCGCATTATCCGTCGTGGGGCGGGAGATGACTCGCAATCCGGAATAACCACAGGTCAGGAGCAGTTGGCAGATGACGCAATATGTGAGATACTCCGTGTATATACCGCCAATGGTATGATACTCCGTGAGTTCAGAAACACCACGCCTGCCGATGTGGCACTCGAACTCAATAATATGGTTCCTAATGGCTTGTACATAGTTGTGGGTGACAACAACGTATGGAAGATAATGATAGGAGGACGCTGATATGAAAAAGTTGCTTTTGATACTCTCGGCAGTGCTGCTCTTGTCAGGGGGCGCACTCGCACAGGGGTTGTGGCTCAGTTCCGATATGCGTGTGGGTCAGACATCGCCGGTATCGGTAGGGCAGGGGGTAATCCTCCAGCCCATGCCATCTGCCATATCGTCCTCTGCAACCATATCGTCAGGTGCCGTCATGCAGAGCGGAAGTCGTTACTCTTCGCAGATAACAGGAGTAGGGCAGACTGCCCCTGCCACGTATGGGCAGGTGATGTCGAAACGCCGTGAGGGTGAAGGTGGCCCTCCAGAAGATGACGATGATTACGACCCTTCCAACCCTCAGTTTGGTTCTCTGGGCGATGAGCTGTTACCGTTGATGCTGATGGCAGTGTTGGCATTGCTCATAACCGTCTGCCGAACCCTCCGCCGCAGATATAAACTCTCTGAAAAGTAGAGACGCGACAATGTCATGTCTCTACGGAATGAGAAACCTTTCAAACATATCACTCTTACATCAATATGTAAGATGTGTGGAAATGTGGAAATGTGGAAAAGTGTGAGCATGGAGAGAGTATATACATGTGAAATCATATTTCCACATTTCCACATTTCCACATAAAAATTCCGACATGTAACGGACATGCAGCGGATGTATTAACGCCAAAGATACATAAATTATCTGTTCCACTTATAGAGACGTGACAATGTCGCGTCTCTACGCAAATTTCTCAAACCTGTAGATAGGATGAAAATATGTTTTATAACATATTCACGGATATTGTCTATATCATAAAAAAGCTATATTTTTGCAAAATAATATGAAATCAACTTAAGGACATAGGTTTGATACTATATTGAAGTATTTATCATCAAACAAAATATAAGCATGAAACAAAATTACTTTTCTGTCGCTTTTGTTGCCATAGTTGCAATGATGACATTCGCTTTCACTGCCCCAATGTCAGCGGCATGCACGGGTCACAGCACTGCTGTGGATGAATTCTACACCTCTCATGATGCCGCAGCGGCGACAGAACTTCCCCTCGGCTACGACTGGTCGGTGCGCACAACCGTTGTCGGTGTGGAGATAAGCGTTACCTTCCTTGATAACTTCACCGGTCTCACTGCCCCTTATCTTTTCATGTTTGACAAAACCGGTAATCTGATAGGAGGCGATTTCGCTATGCAGAGCTGGGACGACAAGACCAGCACTGCCAAGCATGTACTGACAGGCTATAACGAAGGTGACTCCATTACTTTCCTCGTTAAGATGGCGTATCAGAATCATGTACTGTTCACAGAGCGTATAACCTATACCGTTGGCGACAACTGCGCAGGCGATGATGACCCTGAAGTGCCTGATTTGACTTTAGGTGCTTGCAAAGGCAGCAGCAACCGCGTGGACGAATACTACACCACTGCCGACAAGGCTGCCACGCCTACCTTGCAGAACGGCTACGACTGGCAGGTGGAGACAAAAGAGTCAAGCGTGGAAGTAACTGTCACCTTCAAGGATAATTTCCCGGGCATGGCTGCCCCCGACATCTTCCTCTTCGATAACGACGGCATTCTGCTCGGTAACCCTATCCCTATGCAGCAGTTCGCAGGAAAGACTGCCAAGCATGTGTTTGTGGATTATAAGGAGGGCGACACGTTCACTTTCCTCGTCAAACTGGCATACGAACTCCACGTGCTATTCACCAAACGTATCACCTACACTGTGGGAACCACTTGCGAAGAAGTGGAGCAGGACTTCGTGGATAACACTGCGCTGTATGACGTGAAAACAGGGGCGAAAGCAAGCAAACTGATTGAAGAGGGCAGAATGTACATCATGCACGACGGCAAGAAGTACACTGTAACCGGTGTTGAAGTAGGATTATAATGTATAGAGGAGTTGCACGTACTGCGTCCTATTGGAATATCCACGGGAGACGGTGACAGTGTCGTATCTCAACAAACTTTTCAAACTTTGCAGAGTTTGTGAAAACAGAACTAACACAATCTAATCAACAATAATGTTTAACTAAAAATCAAATCTATCATGAAGAAAGTATCTTTCTTATTTGCGCTACTTTGCGCAAGTGTGATGTCATTTGCTGCCATCGATTGGAGTGGTTACACTTGGCTTGGTAATGGCTCAGGTGATTCTAACTACACCGACAAGATTAAGGTTGCCACATGCGAGGGTATGAATGTAGTGAATCTGCAGAAGCCCGGTTTTGCAGCCGAGGCCGGCATCTATGCCACTTTTCCGCAGGGTATCACGGCTACTTCGCTTGGTGATAAATGTGCAATTCAAGGTGCGGGTGTAGTGCTTTATCTCTCCGCTTTCACTGCTAAAGAGACAGAGGTGACCGTTACTGCCGGAAGTGACTACATTTTCACAGTTTATTATGAAGACGGCATTGAAGGTGGTACTGTAGATCCTGTTCCTGCAGTAATTGATGTTGTCAACTATCCTTCTGTTGGCTATTTCAACTTCAAGGGCACCGTTGAAGGCAAATTCACCAGTCAGAAGTACGATGCAAACACGACTGCCCCGACTGATGCAATCACATTCCCCAACGGTTTTTCAGCTGATGGAGTGAATGCTGTCAATTACGTATCTGTTCGTCCTGCAGAAGGTGGTTTCCTCCCCGGTGACACAGTTAAGGTTGTCGCTTATTTCAACAATAGTGACGAAACCAAGGCTGCACGTCTCGCTTTCTACAATGCCGACACTGTAAGCATTGACACTCTTGGCTTGTTCATCAACGGTCGTACCGTAGCAGGCGTGCCTCCTGTACAGCAGTTTGTGCTGACCGAGGCTACCGACTCTATTTTCATTGGTCGTGTAGGTCGTACAGGTGAAGGCGTTACCCGCACCAACATGCTCTCGCTCGTTGTCAGCCGCAAGTATGTTCCCAAGATGAAAGGTGAATACAAGGTAGGTGGCGCAAGTGCTGACTATGCTACTCTGGCTGCTGCTATCAAAGACCTTGAAGAGATTGGAATGGAAGGCAATGTTGATCTGCTTATCTGCGCCGACCTCAAAGAGACTGAGAACACCAGTCTTGTCAATCAAACAGACTACACACTGACCATTCGTCCTGACAAAGCGGAAATGCGTACTATTGAGTATGGTGATCAGCTTGACAATGCAGGTCCTTCAGGACATATAACTATTGGTTATGACCTTAAGGGATGGGCAGCAACTCCGACTAAAAATGTTGTTATTGACGGTTCTTTCAATGGTGAAGGACAATATCTGACTATTAAAGCCGGTGATGGTACTAATGCAGGTGTGCTGGTTCTCTTCTATGGTAAGGTTACAAATTCTGTAGTCAAGAATTGCCGTCTCCTTAATGAACGCACAACCAAAACAAATTATATCACGCAATTCCGCGTTGAGCAATTAGTATCCGGTACTGATCCTGCTCCAGAATACAGAACGGACAACTCTCCTGTTGGTGTAGGTTTCGAAAATTGCTATATGCAAGTAACCGGAGTAGCAAATACACAAGCAGTATATTATAATGGAGCCGTAGCTGCTACTGCAAAAGTGGGTGGTCCGAAAGACTGCTTCGTAAAGAATTGTGAAATAGTAACAAACCTCCGTGGTATATTCTTCAATGGAGCCAACGGTGCCATTATAGAAGGCAATATATTCCGTCTGCCGAGTGCTTCTCCGGGTTTCCTTGCCCATGGTATTATGGGTAACTCGCAAACTGGTGTAATCTCAGTGCGTGGCAACCAGTTCCTCGAACTTAAAACCAACAATATAAATGAAGGTGACTATGGTATCCAGGCTGTTACCGCTTCCGGTGGTGCTGATGTTTGGATTATCGACAACAACTATTTCACCGGTTTGGATGCCCTCGGTGCAGTAAGTGCCAAGAAAATCAAGTTGGCCTATGTTCGCTGTGGTGACTCTTGCGTAGTTCGTCACAACACATTCTTCATGCCTCAATTTACCAATCACCCTGCTACTGCTATCGATGCCACTGCTCCTATCTCTTGCCTCTATCTGGCAGGTGCAAGGCAGTATGTTGTAGAAAACAACTATTTTGTAAGCGATGAAAACACGTCGGAGAACTCGCTTATTCGTGGTGCTATGAATCCTAATGTGAAGAACAATGTGTTCGCAATCAGCTATACGGACAAGACTTATATCAACTCTACAACACCTATGTCGCGTACTTGGGAAGATTTCCAGACCAACCAGCCTGATGTCGCTGCAACTTGCAAATATTCGTATGAACCTCTTGCCGGCGTAAGTACTTATAAGTTCCAATCTAATGATCCTATCGAAGATATGGCTGTACCTCGCCTGAATGACGTGCTGACCGATATTGAAGGCAAAGAGCGCCCCCGCATCACCTATGCCGGCTGCTACGAAGGTGCTACTCTCACTCAGCCCGCACGCATTGAGGCTCCTGACCAGGCTGCTCCTGCTCCTACATGGCCCGAGGCACAAGTCAAAGCTATGTATGCTCCCAAGTATAACGCTGATATGAACTTCGCTGATTGGGGTTCAGGTACAGTGTACACACAAGAGGAATATGGTAAGAAATTTGTTACCACTAATTCCGGTTACTTTGGCACTGAGGGCTTCGCGCTCAACTGCTTGAATATGGAATATCTCCACTACGACATCTGGGTTGCTGACGACGCCAGTATCCGCATCGTGCCTATCTGGGGTGGTACAGAACAAGGTATCATTGTTGACCTCAAGGGTCAGGAGTGGAACAAGATTGACATCGCTAAGGAAGAATATACAGCTATCACCAATTGGAGCAATATCTACCAGGTTAAGATTGACCAGGCCATGAATCTTACCCTTTGGATTGGTAATGCATACTTCTATCGCACTACCGAACTCGTTGACAACGAGGCTCCGACCGAGGTAAGTGCTGTCCTTGACGAGGCTTACTACTTCTCCGCAAGTGTGAAACTCAATGGTAGAGACAACATGGGTGCTGTGATATATACAATATACGACGGCGAAGATGTAGTTGGAACTACTGCCGGCGCTTCTGAACAAGATGTATATTACACCATCAACGACCTGAAGGCGGGCACAACATACAACTTCTCGGTTGTGGCTTCTGACGACAAGGAGAATAAGGCTGATGCTGTGGCTCTGGAAGTAACCACACTTACTGCTCCCGCTCCTGCACCTGTTCCTACTGCAGATGCTGCCGATGTACTGTCGCTCTACTCCGACGCTTATACCTTTGCGCCCGCATCGCTAAGCAGCTACAATGAGGGCTGGTGGCACGCTCCGCATTTGGCAGAAGGTGAAATGGCAGAAGGTGAAAATGCCCTCTACTACTATGGCTTCACCGATGGTATGATAGGTTGGCAGTTCGCTCCGATTGACGCTACCGATTATCCGTTCTTCCATATTGATATTTACCCGCTTGCTGCAGGTACTATCGATATCGGTCCTTCATACGGAGGCGAAGGTCTCGAAACTGCTATCTACACCACCGCAGCTTATCAGTTGCAAGCCAATCAGTGGAATAGTGTTGAGATTAACCTTACAGGCAAGAACCTGAGTTCAATGTTCCAATTGCAACTAATCAACTACTACAACCTTGGAAGCTTCTTCGTTGATAATGTTTACTTCTCGAAGACCGGCATCAATGGAACCGGTGTTGACAACTTGAAGTCAGGCGATAACGTTCAGAAGATAATGCGCGACGGTGTTATCTACATCCAACGTGACGGCAAGACCTACAACGTGATGGGTGTACGCGTCCGTTAAACGTTAGGTATAAATAATAAGAGAGAGGATGCTAAATAGCATCCTCTCTCTGTTTGTAACAAAAGACACTCATCAGCGGGCAAATATGCCTATGTTGTCACTTTAACCCCCCAACAGGCAACAACAATAACACCTCTTTTTCCCTATATAGAGACGCATCCCGCAGAGAGGAAACATACAAAGAAGTCATAAGTGTAATCTCACAGGTTGAAATCGGGTAACGATGACAGGGTAGGAGAATATACATCTCCCACAGAGACTTGTCCGGACTCTGTAGTATCAGCAACGCAACATTTGTCTGATTTGCTATCAGTCGTCTTTGTTGTCTTTCTTCTTGTCGTCGTCTTCCTCGTCGTCTATTCCGTTCAGTCCGTCTTTGTACGACTTCACGCCCTTGCCCAGACCTTTCATCAGTTTGGGTATCTGTGTGCCGCCAAACAAGAGAAGGATAATAAAGGCGATGACGATAATCTCTGTAGTGCCAATCATGAGTAACATGGTGGTAATGTGTTAGGTTATGTAGTTTGTCGGCAGTCTGTGTGAGATATTACTGCCTATATTCACGGCAAAATTATACAAAAATGTTTATTCATGCAAATATTTCAGGAAAATTTATTATCTTTGCAACGTCTAACATAAAAACACTAATAATTATATGGAAACAACAACTAACGCTCCCGTGCTGAAGTTGAGAACTGAGCGCGGACTCCTGAAAATGGTATTACTCGGAATTGTTACCTTTGGAATCTATCCGCTTGTGGTAGAGTCGCACATCTCCGAAGAACTGAACATCGTCGCACCATGCATTACTGCCTTGTCGTATTTATCTTCTCTTGGCTTACACTGGGCATAGTGCCTATCGTTTGGTATCATCGTACTTCCGCACGTATGGGTGGCGAACTCAAGTATCGTCAGATTGACTATAGTTTTGACGCTGCTGACTTCTGGCTGTGGAATGTGTTGGGTTCGTTGATTGTTGTCGGTCCTTTCATATATCTCTATAAGCGTATGAAGGCCATGAACCTTATCAACGCTGATTACAACGAGAAAGGTTGATACTGTGTGACGGCTTATGACTAAATCCTCCAAATATAAACTAAGTATCGGAATAGGAGCATTCGTAGCGTTGCTATATGTCGCTCTCCCTACTGATATTCTTCCCGATGCCGTACCTGCATTGGGTTGGATAGATGACATTATAGCCGTTCTCCTTGCTATTGCGAACGGAATAGTGTTCGCCGGCAAATTGCGCAAAACCAAATAATCGCTTCTGAATAACAGAGTCGGTTGTGTATCTCCCCGACCTGAGAAAGAGTGATGTCAGAAACGGCAAAATGTCTTCTCAAGGTCGGGGAAATGCGTTTTTTATGGTTTTTCTCTGAAAAAATGAAGATTTGTTTTCCTTATTTACGGAATTCTTTGTACCTTTGTACGCTTAAACGGGGTATGGTCATGCTATAATAAGACATGGCATACAAACAATGATTATACGCACCATATTATTGGGCTTATACAATATTTTCAACAATATCAAACAATATCATTATGGCAGAAAACAAACTTAATCTGTTGGAAGATTTTCAACCCATATCCACTGAGGTATGGAAGAACAAAATCATCACAGATTTGAAAGGTGCGGACTTCGACAAGAAGCTCGTATGGCGCACCCCCGAGGGCTTTAATGTGCAACCGTTCTATCGTTTGGAGGACGT
>CAJOMJ010000052.1 GCA_905235505.1 Paludibacteraceae bacterium | reverse complement strand
GGTAGTGGTCTCGGCAATGGGGAAGACCACCAATGCGCTTGAACGCCTTGTGTCGCTTTGTCTCTCGGGCGAAGAAGAGCTGATGATGCGGCAACTCTCAGAAATCCGTGATTACCATTTCTCCATCATAGACGAGCTTTTCCCTTCGGGTCATACCTTTCTTGAGAACAAACTTGAGGCTGTTTTCAGTGAGATTCTGTCTATCTGCAATGAGGCAGTCGGTGCGAAACCGGATTATGATGACTTGTACGACAGTATAGTGTCGTTCGGCGAACTTATCTCAACACGGATTGTGTCATATACACTTGACAGAGAGGGAGTTGAGAACGTGTATATAGACATGACGAAGACGCTTGTTACGGACGACACCTATCGCGAAGCCCGACCCGACATGCCAAAATCGGAGTATTCGCTGCATGAATTTATAGAGAAACATCCGTCGCGAGTGTATGTGGCTCAGGGTTTCATCGGCGGCACAGAGTCGGGTCACAGAACCACACTCGGGCGTGAGGGTAGCGACTATTCGGCAGCCTTGATTGCCAATATAATGAGTGCAGATTCGGTAACGATATGGAAAGATGTGCCAGGGATACTGAATGCCGACCCGAGACTGATTGCGGACACGACGCTTATAAACGAACTAACATATTTTGACGCAGTAGAACTTGCATACAGCGGTGCGCAAGTAATTCACCCGAAGACAATCCGACCACTCGAAAACAAACATATACCGCTATATGTAAAGCCGTTTATGAATCCGGATGCCAAGGGGAGTGTGATTAAGGATACGACACAGAAGCCGATAGATGTGCCAGTGTTTATATGGCGTAAGAACCAGGTGTTGGTGACGCTTAGAGCAAAGGACTTCTCTTTCGTGCTGGAAGACAGTCTGAACCGCTTGTTTGAAACTATATACAGGCACAGGCTGAAGGTCTCGATGATACAGAGCAGTGCTATCACGGTGTCAGTATGCGTGGAGAAATCCCGCTATCTCGAGTCGGCTTTGCAGGAGTTGTCGCAGGATTACAAGGTGACATTCAACGAGGGTGTGTCTCTGCTTACGATACGCGGAACGACACCCGAAATCATTGCCGAACATACGGCGGGTAAGACAGTACTTCTCTCGCAAACAACGCGCCGTACTGCCAGATTTGTGATAAAAGAGGAGTAAACAGGGAAATAATACGATTAAAAGTGACAATATATCATCGTTTTTTGTTTGCCTATTTTGATTTTTAGTTGTAACTTTGCACTTGTGTTTACGGGTGCAGATGAGTGCACGATAAGTACAGGATAAAACTTTAGAATTTAATATTATATGAAACCTACATTATTTGTATTAGCTGCCGGAATGGGCAGTCGTTATGGCGGTCTGAAGCAGTTGGACGGTCTTGGACCCAACGGGGAGACGATTATGGACTATTCGGTATATGACGCATTGCGTGCCGGATTCGGTAAGATAGTGTTCGTAATCCGTGAGGACTTCGCCGAGGACTTCAAGCGTGTGGTACTCAGTAAGTACGAGGACAAGGTAGAGTGCAAAGTGTGCTTCCAATCGCTTGAGAAGGTGCCGGGCTGGTTCACTCCTAATCCGGAGCGTAAGAAACCTTGGGGCACGAACCACGCTGTTCTGATGGGCAAGGACGTTATCAATGAGCCGTTTGCAGTAATCAATGCTGATGATTTCTATGGTAAGGAATCGTTCGAAGTAATGGCTCAGTTCCTCAACTCGGTAGAGGGCAAGAAGAACGAGTATTGCATGGCGGGCTATCGTATCGGCAACACTTTGTCAGAGAACGGGAGCGTGAACCGCGGTATATGCCAGACCGATGCGAACGGCTTCCTGACGGATGTGGTAGAGGCAACAAATATAGAGGAGATAGGAGGTAAGATAACCTATAAGAATGCTGAGGGTCAGGACGTTGTACTTGAGCCGAACGTGCCGGTAAGTATGAACATGTGGGGTTTCACTCCTGAGTATTTCGACTATTCAGTAGAGGCATTCGACAAGTTCCTCAAAGAACACGGTCAGGAACTCAAGTCGGAGATATATATACCTACCGTGGTTAACGACCTTATTGTAGCGGGCAAGGTAAGTTGCAAAGTGCTTGACACACCTGCGAAGTGGTTTGGAGTGACCTACGCACAAGACCGTCCGTCGGTAGTGATGAAACTTAACGAACTGATAAAGAAGGGTGTTTATCCACAGAAACTATTCTAAGAGAGATTATGGCAAGAGTGTTAGTTACCGGTGGCACCGGTTATATAGGTTCGCATACAGTAGTAGAACTGATAAATGCGGGTTATGATGTTGCTATAGTTGACAATCTGTCCAACAGTAATATCAATGTGCTTGACGGGATTGAGAAGATATGCGGTGTGCGTCCGCCTTTCGAGAATATCGATTGCAACGACTATGAGAATATGGACCGCCTGTTCGGGAAATATCCTGATATTGTGGCAGTAATACATTTCGCAGCGAGCAAGGCAGTGGGTGAGTCGGTGGAGAAACCGCTGATGTACTATCGCAACAACATAGGCTCTCTCATCACTCTGTTGGAACTGATGAAGGTGCATAAAGTGCAGAACATTGTGTTCTCCTCATCCTGCACCGTGTATGGTCAGCCTGATATACTGCCTGTTGACGAGAACGCGCCAATCAAGCCGGCACTCTCGCCATACGGTAACACGAAACAAATAAATGAAGAGATAATCCGTGACACCGCCCATTCGGACAGCAACTTGCACGCAATTCTGCTTCGCTACTTCAACCCGATAGGAGCGCATCCATCGGCAGAGATAGGCGAACTGCCTAACGGTGTGCCGCAGAACCTGCTGCCTTTCGTTACGCAGACTGCTGCCGGACTGAGGAAAGAACTGAAGGTGTTCGGCAACGACTATAATACTTCTGACGGTTCGTGCATACGCGATTATATCAATGTGGTGGACCTTGCGAAGGCTCATGTGGTGGCAGTGCGCCGCATGCTTGACAAGAAAGCGACAGAGCAGGTGGAGGTGTTCAACCTCGGAACAGGACGCGGACTGAGCGTGCTTGAGATACTTAACACCTTTATCAAGGTGACCGGGGTGAACGTGCCTTACCAGATAGTGGGCCGCAGAGAAGGCGACATAGAGAAGGTGTGGGCGAACCCTGACAAGGCAAACAACGTGCTCGGTTGGAAGGCGCAGGAGACCGTGGAAGATACACTTCTCTCGGCTTGGCACTGGCAAGAGAAACTGATGGGGAAGTGAGCGACGGAGGAGGGTTTGAGCCTGCCTGCGCTCATGGAATGTTGATGCCCGAATGGCATTCGGGCTAATACGAAGAATATTTTTGCCATATGAGAGACATTTGGGCAAATGTCTCTACAAGCGGGCACTTGATGATGGAAGGGAGACGTGACGGTGTTGCGGATTTACGGAATTGAAGAGTGATGATAAGATAAAGAATAAGATAACAAGATAACGAACAAGCAGAAGATGAACTTGTATCCAATGAAACTGAGTAGAATCACTATTCCCAAGATTTGGGGAGAGGAGATTTGGCACATGGTGCAGATGGATGACCGTCTGTCCGTGGTTGAAAACGGATACTTGGCGGAGAACGACTTGAGTGACTTGCTCGAAGTGTATATGGGCGAGTTGGTGGGTGACCACGTGTATGAGCAGTACGGCAACTATTTCCCTCTGCTACTCAAGATAATAAACACCACCGACGACCTGAGCATTCAGGTGCACCCCAACAACGAGGTGGCCATGGCCAATCATGACAGCTACGGCAAGTCGGAGATGTGGTATGTGCTCAATTCTGCCGAGGATACGACTCTCATCTCAGGTTTCAATCAAGACACTGATGCTCAGACTATTCGTAAGGCGCTCGAGGACGGCACGCTCACAGATTATCTCAATATAGTGCATGTAAAGCACGGCGATGTGGTGGCTCTGCCGCACGGTCGTGTGCATGCGTTGAGGAAGAACATCACCGTGGCCGAGATACAGCAGAACTCCGACATTACTTATCGTCTGTTCGACTATAACCGTAAGCCCAAGAACGGGGTAGTGCGCCCCCTGCATGTGGAAGAAGCTCTGCAAGTGCTTGACTTCAAGCAACTAAAGCAACCTGTCGTTGCTCCGCAAGTGCCCGAGAACGGTGCAGTGAATATATGTAAGAACGAGTATTTCATCACCAATCTGCTGAGTTTTGACCGCCAGATAGGGCGTGACTACGGACTCCTCGACTCGTTTGTGGCGTATATGTGCGTAGAGGGTGGGGCGGATGTGTCTGCCGAGGGGGAGACCGTGAGTCTCAACGTGGGCGACACGGTGCTTATCCCTGCCTCGTTGGATGAGGTGATGCTCACTCCGCATGGCAGTGCCAAACTGCTCGAAGTGTATGTACCATAATAAAAGGCGGTCCGATTAAGACCGCCTTTTTAGTATCTTCAATGTTTGTTTTACTCGACCTCTGCTCCGAGCAGGTTGTAGGTCTTGCCGTTGTGCTGGATGAAGATTTGTCCGTCGCGGATCAGTTTGCGGCTGTTGTCTTTATTGCCCTTCACATTGTCAACTGCCTCGGGCACATTGGCGGTATATACCACTTTCAGCACGTCTGTCTGGTTGGTCATGTCGAGTGTTACTACGTTGGTGTAGTATTTCTCGCCTTTGTATTCGTAATAGCCGAACGGAATCACTGTCACATTGCCTCCGGCGTCTGAGCAGCGTGCAGAGGCTTCCGCTCCCATCTCTGCTCTGAACGACTGATTTTCGCATGTCGGAATCAGTGTGAAAATCGGTCGGGAAACAGACCTGCTTGTGCCCGTTCCTGTGGGATATTCGTCAAGGATTACCAGTTCAACCTCAGGAGTCTTCCAACCTCCTTTTGACTCTACATTTATCTTGCTCCAGTTCGCATCTGCCTTGTATGGGTCAACGGCATTGCAATCACTCGACTCGATATAGAACTGCGCCGTGTTCTTTATATCGCCGAACACATTCTCGTCGTAGATGGTTGGAGGTACCTCGGGAAGTCGTACCTGCTTGTATGAAGGTCCGTTGAATGCACTCTCCTCTATCTTCTTGACGCCATTAAGGGTAAGAGTTTTGACATACATGTTGGTGCAGCCCTCAAATGCGTGTGCACCAATCTCTTCGGCGATGACTGCTCCAAAGAGGTTCTTTATCCCGTAGCACATATATGACGGCACGCGGGTCATCGCGCTGAGGTTCTCTATCTCCAAAGATTCGTTGTCGCGCAGGTCGTAGAATGGCGATGGATTGGTGCCTTCGGGTGATGTGAAGTCGCCTACCAAGGCGGTCTCCCAGTCAACATAACTCAGACTCGTGCAACCCTCAAACACGTGTTTGCCGAACGTGCTCACTTTATCTCCGATGAAGATGTTCTCAAGCGACGAGCAACCCGCAAACGCGTAGTCGTCAAAAGTGGTGAGCGACTTCAGATCCTCAAGATTCACGCTCTCCAATGACGCACAGTCCTTGAATGCGTTCTTACCTATTTTGGTGTGGAAACCCGACAGCTTCACTGTCTTGAGTGAGGTGCAACCTGCAAAAACGGAGGGAAACAATTCATAAAAAACTGTTTCGCCCACTGTAATCTCTTTGACAAAGTCGATGATGAGTTTGGCCACCGTGCCAGCAGATAATTCTGACGACCAATGGATTCTCAGGTCCACTTCTTCCAATGCAGAGCAATCTTGGAAAGCAGACAAACCAATCTGAACCATGGCATTCTCGTCAAGCGTCACTTTCTTCAGCGACTTGATGCCTTTGAAGGCATTGGCATTAATTCCAACAACACGGTATTCTTCAAAAGAGGACTTGCTCTTCAAACGCATCACAGATGAAGGAATGACAAGTTCGGTCATGGTGCTGTAGGAATCGTTAGGAACAATCATAGCTACCTTTGCACCTGTTTCCGCCTTACTATCCACTAATTGAAACTCGAGCTTTGTAATAGGGTCGGTGTAAGTGGGGGTTACTTGGGCGTTCAGCGATAGACTGCATATAGTAGTCAGCGCCACCAGCAATGTTAGAGTTCTTTTCATAAGCGTTTATTTTTAGGGATTAATAATGACATCAACTGTTGTTCCGGAAAAACGTGAAGTTCACGCTGCCGTATCTTCTGCTCTCGTAGAAGTGCTCGTGGGAGGAGAAGTCGTTGCTCTCCGAATGTTCCAATACAAACCAACCGCCCGCTTTCAGCATGTCCTTCTCAAATATAAGGTCAGGTAGGGTAGGCAGTTCCGGAAGGGCGTATGGAGGGTCCGCATAGATGAAATCGTACTTCAGCGCACACGAGTTAATGTATTTGAACACATCGCCGCGTATCACGCGCAAGTTGTTCACTCCTAATTGCTTGCATGTACTGATGATGAAGTTCTGCTGCACATGTGCCAACTCCACCGACGTCACCTCTCTTGCTCCCCTTGACACGAACTCCAAACCTATACTACCTGTTCCCGCAAACAAATCAAGCATCTCCACTCCCTCAAAGTCCATACGGTTCTGAAGAAGATTGAACAGACTCTCCTTCGCAAAGTCCGTCGTCGGACGCGCGCTGATGTTCTTCGGAGGATTGATGCGCCTGCCCCTGTATTTGCCTGAGATGATACGCATAACCGGAAGTTCGACAAGTCTGATAAGTCCGCCAACTTCATTTAATACATTCCTACCGCCGGCACTTGGGTCGCAACTCGGTCACTGCCCTCGCGGTTTATTCCCAGTTACCCGCATTGTTGTTCGGAGTATCTGTCGAACCGAACTTCAGACCCGGGTAGTGGTCAAGCTTCTTCTCCTTATCTATGAGGTTTACCAGTTCCTGCTCGTCGAGGTCGCTAAGGTATGTGTCAAATGCAGCACTCACTTCTATCAATGGCACCTTTATTCCCTTGTCTGTCGTGTAGTTGTTGTCAACCACTGCCTCATATTTAACATTGTTCGTGTAAGGGATATACACTATCTCGCCTATGGTCTGCTCTGTGTACTCTCCTTTGTATAGGGCTTGGATGAGGTTCGTGTAGATTGTGTCACGCTTGAAACCTTCCAAACCGTTCTTCTGAATCTCTTTCAGATTGCCACGCTTGATGATTTTCACTGCCTTTGCCTCTGTCATGCCTGCCTCTAACTGGGCATCGGTAAGGGCGCCTTCCTTCAGCACTTCTTTCTTCTTGCCTGTTTGTAAAAACAGTATAAGGGAATCCAAATCGGCTGTGTAATAACCCTTCTGAGCCTTAAACTCAACTTCTGCTGTGCGCAGACTCACAAGATTCTTTACTACTGCCACCTCTCTCTCTGTCTTCTTCTCCTCAAATCGAATGGGAGTTACTACACTCATAATGCAGATGTAGGTCAAAAAGCAGATCGCCAGACCTAACAAGATACGAATTGTTGTTTTCATTGTATTGTTGTATTTGATTAGTTTTCAGTACTTAGCTCCAATGCCACGCACACACGGCTCTTCTCTTACCCCTCTCCACAAACCGCTGTACGTAACTTTTCAGTCTGCAAAGTTACAAAGAAAAACTGAATTATCCTACTCTCATAACAAAAAAACTCATTTTTTAACCGCTGCACATACAAACATTCAAACAGCCTTAACCTCACTGCCTGTTTCCGATAAACTTGCAAATCAGTTTTTTATGTCATTTCTTCCTGCTTGGTTTCATTGAGTACAAGTTCATTATATTCTTAATATCAAAATACGTAGATCCGCACCCCCGTCACGCTTCAAAAATGCCCGCTTGTATAAATGCAGCAGCCAAGATTGGCTGCTTTTTTACCCCTCCCCCCGAGGGCGCCAACCCTTCGCCATTCCCCACTTTTCAACCGCGTCCCTTTGTTATTCCAACTTTTTTTCGTAACTTTGCAGCATGAAACTTACTGACGAGATTTTAAGCAGACACAACATATCTTTCACTGCCGACGA
>CAJOMJ010000051.1 GCA_905235505.1 Paludibacteraceae bacterium | reverse complement strand
AGGCTACAAGGAGTGTATCCAGCGGACACAATATTATCCGAGCGGTTTGCCATGGAATGTGGGATATGACGCATCATTGCAGCCTTACAAGTATAATGGAAAGGAGTTTGTTGAGATGCATGGTCAGGATGAATATGACAGTCATGCGCGGTGGTACTATCCGGCAATTATGCGGACAAGACGAGTGTGAAGTTGAAGTGCGGCATTAACAAGTCGGAGGAGACGCATCAGGTGAAAGTGAAACTGAGTTGAGAGGTTAGTTTGTAGTGGAGAGTTGAAAGTAAGTTTAGCAACAAGAGATATTGTTTTGTTATAGCAGTAAATAATTAATAAACAAAGATATATTATGGCAAACGAGAAACACATCTTCATTGGTATTGGCGGTAGTGGCTGCCAGACCATAGCACAGATCAAAGAGAAAGTGTATGAGAAGCGCTTTCAGGAGGCAACGGCGACCAAGAGCAGGTTGCAAGCGATGAATGACAGTTACAGGTTTTTGTTCATAGACACAGACCAGCGTGACATAGACGAGGCGAACAAGCAGAACAGGGCGACCTTCGAGCAGGGCAAAGTGCCGTTTATCTCTGCTCAGACAGACCTTATAAACCTTGGTCGCGCCAATCCGCATGCGATATATTACGAGGCAAAGCAAGACCCTGAGACGCTGATAAACAAGCGTATATTAGAGGCCTGCAGTCCGGAGGTAGCAGTGAAGATACCTGATCAGCCGTTGGCATTCGGAGCGGGTGCATTCCGTATGAAGTCGAGGATAGCGTTTGCTCATGCTCTGACAGATTTCCAGTCGAAGCTTCAGGCAGCTATATCGGGCTTGAACGACGTGAAGACAGTAGGCGGCGAGGACTGCATCATATATTACTGGGTAGTAGGCAGTACATTGGGAGGCACAGGTTCAGGCATTTTCAACGATGTGCTGTATTGGATAAACCAGATACATCATCAGGTGGTGGGCAACGGTGACCCGCAGCTGGTGCTGACGATGTATATGCCGAAAGTGTATATAGACAGCAACTCGACAGAGGAGAAGTATGCGCTGAATGCGTATGGAGTGTTCACGGAGTTGACGGCATTCAAGGAGATGAGTTTTGAGGAGCAGCAGTGTGCGGTGATGCACAGGTTAGCATTCCAGAACGACTACAACCTGATAGATTCAAATCAGAGATATTGTCCGTTCTACTATATGATACCTATAGATATACAGACGGACAAGGGTACGAGCTTGGGTACAACGAGGACGATGTACAGGAATACTGCAGAGATGCTGTATCATCTGCACAACGGCAAGGCAGGTTCGACTTTCCGCAGCGACATAGACAACTACATGAACGACATAATGGAGAGGAACCACAAAGATTTTCTTGTTCCGATGGGTTATGTAAGTTTGCAGAAGCCGACCGAGTACTTCAACAAATACATGCGATTCCGTCTGCGGAGAGATATCCTACGCAGTTGGTTGCTATGTGACACGGGCAAGGAGAGCAAGGTAGAAGAGAGCAAGGTGAAGGGTCTGACAGGAGAGTTGTTCAGAGAGTTGGACCCGAAACTGCATGGCACAGCAGCACAGAAGTTGATGCAGAATCAGTCGCTCAAAGAATTCGAGGAGGCGATAGAGTCACAAGATCCGAACTCTGACAAGCTTATGGCAGAACTTGATTTGGGAGAGATGACGAGTTACCTGGATGCCTTCAAGAACAAAATCACGTATGAGATGCAGACTGCCGAAGTGCGTGACGGATACAAGAAGCAATTGGTAGATGGCATCTGGTCGCAGGCAGAAAGGTGGATACGAACTAACGGTTTGACGTTTGCCCATGATGCCATAGATGCTGTAAGAAACGACATGGCAGAGAGTTACAAGGATGAGGACAATAGTTTCAAGACAAGGAAGGGTGCGCTTGACGAGTTGGAGGAGAGACTGCAACAGGCATACGAAGACGCGAAGAAGATAAGTCTGAAGGAGAAGACGATAAGTTCGAACAAGAGTGATATCTCTGTTTACACCTCTCTGTTGGATGAGTACAAGAATGCCTTCACGAGTTATTATATTGACTTGTGGGCCCACGATCTGAAGAAAGACTTCTGCACAGACGAGAAGAACGATGAGATGTCGAAGTTGCGCAGGCACATAGCATCTTTCAAGGACAAGGCGGCAGAGGTGAACAGAGACGCAGTGAAGTTGTACAACAGACTGTCGAGCGATATGGGTGCGGCAGCACTTGACGTGACGACGGTATATCTGCCCCAACTGCAGAAAATATGCGATGGAAACGGGTGGATTCAGGACAATATCTTCAGCAAGTTCTACAACACATTCATTCATGCGCAGCAGGACAAAGAAGAAACTGCCGACAGAATAGATTTGCAGAAATTCATCGATGAAAACATCTATCAAGCGGTGAATGAGGCAGTTCAGGAGGCAATTGCAAAGGGTCAGTACAAGGTATTCTCTACCAAAACAGACGAGAAGACGAGGAAAGAGGTGAAGACAGAGGAGACGAGGTTCTTCTGCAATCCGCTACTTGAGAGGAGCGATGAGAAGATAATAGAAGACTTCATGAATATTGCCATTTCCGTATTTGACAGGAAACTCAGAGAGAGCAAGGATGTTCAGGAGAAGTGGGACAACAAGAAGATAAGTTCATTCTTTGCCGACTTGACCAACGACGAGAAGGACGCTGTAAGAAGGAGTTTGAATCCTGCATTGTTCTTCAGCTACAACAGCAACCGTATAGACGTGATGAAGAAAGAGGAGCATTTAGTGTTTGTGGCAGGCAGTGAGGATCTTGCGATGGAGATGTTAGGTTTTCAGAAGGGCAATCCGAAGCACCGGTTCGAGAAGGCAGACGACGAGAATACGGCGTTGGTACTGAAGTCGAAATACGGTTTGTCGCTTGAAGACTATAGGATTTACGACTCGCTGAAACTGGTATATGATAAGGCAGAGTTGAGGGAGAAATATCATTTCCACCACTATTTTGCCCAATATGGGGGTAAACTGAGGATGGATAATCTGCCCATTGAGATATTGCCGCAGCACAAGTCGTTTGCCAAGATGCTGATATTGGACTCTTTCAAGGACGAGTTGAAGGACTTCTTCTATGTAGATGAATACGACCCTGAGGTATATACGACATCTATGTACTATGTTGACCCGGATTGTGACACCTATTTCAAGATAGCCGAGCCGGAAGCTTTCTCTATCGACCAAAGGACAGGCAAGCTGATACTAAAGACCGAAGACAACGGCAGAGAGACGTTCAAGGAGATGATTGGCGCCGATTTCATCGAGCAATTTGACATGTATATGAACCAGTATCACAACTACCGTTTCGGAGACACAGTAGAGGCGATACTTCAGGCAGTGCTGCGTCAGAAAGGCGGTGAGGAGGTGTTCAAGAAGAACTATGCGAAGAAGCATGCCGAGTTGCTTCAGGAGTTGAGTCAGAAGAAGCAGAACGCGCCGAAAGCATCAGAACAGAGGCTGCTGACCGTACTGTTTAATATAGTAAGGAAAGACTACGATATAGTGCAGAAGTTCATCAAGTAGTGAAGATAGAAGACAAGTTACTGAATGTTACCTCTTTGGATAATAGATATTACGTCGTCAGAGACTAAGCGGAGTGAGAAGTTCCTGAGTCTGCTTAGTCAGATAGAGCACGTGTATATAGATGAGGATATAAGACTGCCCCACGGCGGTGAGGGAGACGTGAAAGTGCCGCATCTCTACGGGGAGTCTGACATAATTTCGGACGAAAAGAAGAAAGGGGATGCAGAGGAACTTCTTAGTGTCACAAATGTCACAAGTGTCACAAGCATGGAAACTTCATCGGGACGTGACGGAGTTGAGGTTGGTGGAGAGAGTCCTCGTGACGGCGTTGCATCTCTGCAGGAGTGGCAGGATATTGAGGCGAAGCAGTTGGCGGCAAAGAATGCGGTGATACGCGGTGATTACTGGTATTACAGCCGTTTCAAGGACTGTTTTGCAGGAGTGAACACTGACAAAGAGGAGAATATAGGCAAGACTGCAGAGCGTCTGTACAAGTTTCAGGAGGATATGGTAAGTGAGGGCAAGAAGTTCATCAGGCGTTTGAGGGAGTCGAATGTGCGCCCGTATCAGACTATGAATGTGGTCATACTTGGCGATTCCACCGAGGATTTCTCAAGGAGTGTGTTCCCCTCGATAGCCGCCATACTGCAGAAGGAAAAAGGGAGAATTCTGCCTGCTCACATACACCAAGGGATGTGCATCTTCGGGGCGTTGTATGTGCCGTGCAACGCGAACACGCTTAATGTGAGAGAACGCAGCAAGATTCTCCGTATGCTTCAGGAGATAGAGGTGCAGCACAACCTGACAGAGATACGCGGCTACGACCACATGATGCTATGGCAGAATGTGCAGAACAGGACTCAGTGCACATATTCTCTGCTGAGTGAAGAGCAGCAGGCGGAGTATCTGATGCAATGCCTGATACACCTGTTCTTCGCGTGCGATCAGCACCATCCACTTATAAGCGGGACGAGCTCGGACGACACGTTCTATTTCTC
This sequence comes from Paludibacteraceae bacterium, assembly GCA_905235505.1. Lineage (GTDB taxonomy): Bacteria > Bacteroidota > Bacteroidia > Bacteroidales > Paludibacteraceae > Colicola. The sequence goes on along the minus strand of CAJOMJ010000051.1, from coordinate 8,088 downwards.
AATGGGTGCAACGTCATTGTACTTCGATACATCGTTAGAGGACCTGAATGATGTAAACACAGTGGCGCATTATGTGGTGCAGAACTTCAAGGAGTCGGGGGAATGTAGAGAGGCGACACCGTCATGTATTCCTTCGACACCGTCGCGTCCATACGGTGACAGGCAGGAGTACAGGTTGTTTGACATGACGAACTACAGAGCGGAGAGTTTCGTAGGGGCTTTTGCTGACATAAGCCGTTTGGACATAGAGAACTACGAACCTGAAAGACCGAGTCCACACCCTATATCCGATTTCATGAAGAAAAAGTTGAAGAAGCAGTACTACGGCAATTATCTCCGTTTCTTCCCGGCAACACTTCTGAGCAGGATAATACGCAAGGTGGAGGAGAATACGAGTTCGCTGCTTGACCGAGTGAATGCCCATTGCCAAAGCGCATACAGAGCCGCTGAGATGAGTATTCAGCCTGCCATCACGAGAATCATCCAGAAGGTGACAGACCAAGACGGAGCCATAGAGACTATTGACAATGAGATACGGCAGATGCAGGAGGATATGTCAACGGAGAAGTCGCGCATACGGGATGTGCTCGAGCAGAATTTTTGGGAGAAGATAACCGACTCTGCAAGTATCCCTGAGAATCAGAGGCAGCATTTTGAGGAGTATCATGATGCTTATAAAGCAGATATAGCAGCAAAGAACGGCGGGTCGGGTTGCGAGCAGATGAAGCGTGAGGCAACTCAGAAGTTGAAGCGTCTGCTGAGCAGGGAGAAGACGATGATGAGTACGATGGTAAGATGCTTTTTGCTCGGGATAATTCTCGTACTATCGGTATTGCCCTGCCTTTCGATGCTGTCGCCGCGTTTTGTCAACCTTGGCGATGTGCGGGGCAATGCAATGCTGTGGAGTTTCGGTCTGTTTATGCTGCCTGTGACCCTCGAGTTGCTGTGTATGTGGTTGTATCTGAGAAAGAAAGCCGTGCTGATGCGCATCTTGCGTGCATACTACACCCACGATGCATACGCACGTATAGCCAACCGTATAGAAACAGAGGCGGGCAATTTCTACAGTCGGATGATAGACCTCGGAGAGGAGTATCTGAAGCGCTCGAAACGGATACGCACTGACGTGAATGTAGTAGTTCAACGTATGGAGATTAAGAATCCCTTCCCTGAGACAATGTTCAACCAACCCTTCAACGGCGGGCAGAGGGAGTCCGACTGGAATTCGGGCGAAAAGAAACAGGGGGCTGCAGAGGGCAAGATTCTCGTCAACCACCAACCCCGCATTATACAGGAACTCGACAAGACCATGTATTACCTGTTAATCAACCACCTGAAAGACGAACTTGCGATACTCTATAAAGACGTGCGCGTGAGCGAAGACCATGCCAGGCGGCTCAATGAGCAGACAGGCGAGTATGAGTTTGTGGGCAGAGAAGAGTTGCTTCAGGAGCGTGAGGCGGAATGGCAGGAGGACAGGAAGTTGTTCTACTCTGAGTTAAAGAAATCGATATCCGCCCTGATGGTGCCAAGAGAGGCTACCACAGTGGGGGAGATGATCAACCTATACAAGCGCAAGACTGACGACCGGCGACTGCTTGAACCTATGATAGCATACGCTGCCACCAACGGCGAGATAACCAGTGATGCCGACACCGAGTATGCCGACGTCAAAGTGAATGTGATTGACGAACAAGTGCTCGGCACTCTGCCCATATACAACACGAGGGTGCAGACAGACAAATACTCGGAGTTGTATCAGAAGCTCATCTTCGTTACCCGTTGGCGCTGCTTCGACCATTTCGCCTTCAACCGTATTCTGCCTACCGAAGACTTCGACCAGTCGGTGCGTGAGATACGTATCTACGAGGAAGAAGAGAAGAAACGCAGACGCAAACGCGCAATGAGACGTGACGGCGTTGCGTCTCTACAGGCGGATGAAGAACAGCAGTCGCCGTACGTGCTGCATATATCGTCTTTGATACTATGGTCAGTCTGCCCCGACGATAACTCTCCTGAGTGGCTGAGGCTCTTCGAGGCGGAATATTTCTCCCGTGCCTTTACTGACAGAGAAAAACTCAGAAAAGTGCTGAACCAAGAGGACTGATGAATTAAGGTTAAAGACATCTTTAATATATAAGGTAGAAAAGTTAGATTATGATAGACACACTTGTTTGGTTATATATTCTGCTCGGACTGGGCATTATCGTAGTGATTCTCTTTCTAAAACGTATCGCTACGGTGCGTGTGTGGATACGTACACATCAGAGACCCGATCAGCCGCTGGTGGAGGTAGGTTATCTTAAGATGGACGATAGCGGTGATGCCGCTCAGGTGCATGTATCCGGTAGTGGTATGCGACCTGCCGTTGCCCAAGTGGCTGCAGACATGCAGCAGAACTCGCAAAAAGGATATGTGGACATTCTCGCAAGCGGTCTGGAAGACGATGGAATGGAGCCTAAATACAAGCGAATGGGGTATATCCAGTTTGACCGGACTACCACGGTTGACAAATACGGCTTTATCTACAAGCAGGTGAAAGGGCAGAAGAAACGTGAGGTGGTTGGTTACACTGCACGCCCCTCTGCACCCGATGTGCCCACGATCTACGGCGAGAGGAGTTGGAAAACTCTTTGGTTGGTCTGCACTCTCAATGCTTATGCAGGCAAACCCAAGGAACCTCAACCAACACCCCCAAATGGGGGAGATTCTCCAAAGAAGCGGAAGAATAAGGGAAAGAAGAAAGAGCCTATGGCTATATGCTCATACAAGGGGCTTCATAACTCCAAACGCGACTATCTGCCGCCCGAAGCAAGAGCTTGTGCGTATGCTATGTTGAATCGCTTTGCACCCAGGCACAACTACACAGAGTACTACAAAGACCAACCCTACGGCTGGAAAGATACCGCCCTTCTGACTACGGTTATCTATACCGTTCTTTTCCTGCTCATTTATATTGTCAACACCGGTGTGCTGCAGATGCCCTTGCTCGGCCATGACGAGGCGGCAGTTGGCATTCTCATAGGGTCATACTATCTCCTTTGGGCACTTGTCAGGCTCATAAAAATAGATGCTATTGAGAACTCCAATAGTTTCCAACCATGGCTCGATTTGCTTAACAAGAACCTCGGGCACAGACTGTCTAACTGGCTGATAGTGACGCTCTCCGTACCGGCAATGCTGTTCACCTACTTCTATTACGACTACGACCTACTTCCCCTCATCTGGGCTATATCATTCGGTGTCGGAGTCAATATGACACTGCAGAATGCCAACAGGCGTTGGAAGATTAGCACCACTTTCAAAGAAGATGAAGGCACGGAGGAAACTGAAGATGACGAAGAAGTGAGAAACCCTGATGGCGATATCTCACGTCAGTATGACTGGAATCTCGACCCGCGTTATAGCACCAAACAGGTGCATGGTAACCTCACTTTATACTTCTCCACCAATGAGATAGCCGAACTAAGGCATTGCAACCCCTTCTTCTCGCAACGCAAGGAGAAATCTGACAAAGAGTACATTCTCTTCATGTTCCATTTCCTCAAAGAGCATCGGCAGATGCTTCAGCGAGTCAGATATATATCTGCACAAATCGACAAGTTATGCCTGAAGAACGACCTGACAGAGCGCGACAAACTGCAACTTACCCTCGACTTCGTGCAAGAGCCGAACATCATCTACCAGCACAACTCTGAACAGAAAGCCATCAACTTCTACTCCGACTATATCCGCTACCCTGACGAGACCCTCTACGACCGTGCCGGCGATTGCAACAGCAAGGCACTGCTCGCTGCTATGCTGTTCTATGTCACAGGTCACGATGTCATCTACCTCGCCTCTCGTAAACATAGGCACGCCGCTATAGGTGTGGAGATTAAACCCGAACTTATCGAACGCGGACTCATCACTCCTGACGAACTCGCAGAGCAATGCATCATTGAAAACGGCAAATACTACATGTTCTGCGAGACCACTGGCGACCACTTCTCCGTTGGCTCCCTGATTGACGGAATGGTTCTTGATGACTTCGAAGAGAAAGTGCTGCTGCCTGTCATCGAAGATGATGTTGACGAACGGGGTGAAGGCAGCGAGACACGTGTATATACATGGGAGCTGAATGCCGAATCTGGTCGCCGGCTTACAGGTAACCTCGCTCTTGAGTTTGATACTCAACTGATGACCAAGAGAGCAAAACCCGTTTGTCTCATACGGAAGCGATGGCAATACCTATGCAATGAATATCCGTACCATATTCAACCTCCTCGCATCGGATGCTGACTATACTCAACAAGTGCAGACTATTGCTGACTACATACGTACAGAGGCACAAGCCGCAGGACTCACTGAGTTCGACACTCTGCAGTTCGCCCTCAACTTCGTGCAGGAACCTAACATCACCTACCGTATTGATGAGGAATGTGAAAGCATCGGTTTCAGAAAAGAATATATGCGCTTCCCCGATGAAGTGCTTTTCGATAAAGAAGGCGACTGCGACTGCAAATCTTCACTCACAGCTGCACTCTTCCACGCACTCGGCTACGATGTCCTCTTCCTCATATCTACCCGCCTTAAGCATGCGGCTGTCGCTGTGGAGGCAAAAAGCGAGTGGCTCAGCTCTGTTCATACTCCTGACCTCGGCACTGTTCTCCGCAATTTCAACGGCAAACAGTATCTATATTGTGAAACCACAAGCGAGGGCAACTGGATTGGACATATAAAAGAGGGCGATTCCATCATGGATTTTGAAGAGGTGGTCGAACTTATAACTGAAAACAGATAACACCTGATATATCAATAGTCATATATGAAAAAACTTATTCCTATACTCATCTCTTTCATCATCATCGGTCTTCTGATTGCCAAACTCTACGACACAGGTATCAATCGACCCTCCATGATATATAAGCATATTCCTAAAGAGACTCTTAACTGGGTCAATACTCTTAGCGAATACGGCAACGGCGGCTCAATGGGCATTAACGCACAACCCACCGGACCCTTCAAATGGAACAACAACGACGATTATCTCAGCAAACCCGCCTTTGGCAAACAGAAATGGGGGAAACACGAAACGGCTAACACTATCGTCTATTTCTACAAAGACAAAGATGCCGTTTGGCAGACTAATGCCATCAGTGCCGGCAAATGTGCCGAAGATGCAATCCCCGAATTGGAACGCCTCTTCGGAAAATACTACTACCCCGCTGATATGAATGGCAGAAAACTCCCTATCTATCTTGCAGATAGCACCTCTCACTACAGCACTATCGTCTCTAAACTCTCTGCCGACCGCGCCTCCCTCTCTGATAAAGAAAACACCGATGGAATCATGCTTATGGAAGTGGGGCCCCTCGGTCTGCAGGTTAGAGGTATCGTGCTTCATCCCGATTGTTTCAAGCGCGGCACTGTCAAATACAAACAACTCATCCGAAGGGAGATGGCACGATTCTGCTTCTATGCCTCTATCGACTATAACTTGCAGATTCAACACTATCGTTGGTTCCCCGAAGGACTTGCCGAGTACTTCTCACTCTATTGCCCTATGTCGGAAAATGCCGATTCCGAACTCGCTCTCTTTATAGCTGACAACTGCAACCTCACCTCCGAATTTCCCGAACTTGACGGCAGAGGACTTCGTGCCGCCGACTCTTTCTTCCGCTTCTATGCTGATAAACATGGTGATAACGCACTCTCCCGACTCATCCAATCCGCCTATGTAAACTCATCCGATTCCCTTTTCCGGTCTGTCGGACTCCGACCCGACTCACTCAAACAAGAGTGGGTCTCTGCTATCAGTAACTAATAATAACTTACAGATATGAAAAAACTTACTTTCCTTTCACTGATTCTCGCCTCCATCCTGCTCCTTACCTCTTGCAACAAAGAGCAGCGTTGCATCGATCGTCTTGACAAACTTGTCACCAAGACAGAACAAAAAGCTGACCAACTCGACAAACAGCAATGGCAAGACGTAGTCTCACAATATCAGGAGATTTGCGCTGAAATGGAGAAATATAGTTACACCGACGAGCAACTGCAGCATATAGGTCGCCTCAAAGGACGCTTCTTTGCCGTCGCTGCCAAGTATCAAATCAGCGGTAAGGGAGGTCTCTTGAACTCTGTCTTTCGCCAGGGAATAGGTATTTTCGAAGGACTCATGAATGGGGTTGACGAAGATTTTGACTCTGCCCTCGATGATATAAAAGGGACTCTCAAAGACTTCAAAGACTCGGTTATTCCCGATGACCTCAGTCTGCAGGAACTTGAGCAGTGGTTTGAATAATCCTCCTCTCCGCATCTTATGAGAACACTTGTGCTGACTATTGCCCTTATTGCAACCGCACTCGTCAGTGCAGAAATCTCTTACTCTCCCGAACAATTCCCTCTCATCCTGCAAGACATTTACCAACAACTTGAGGAGGAAGAACGAACCGTTGACTTTGAGCAACTTACTGCCGACCTTACACAACTCGCAGAAAATCCTGTCAATATCAATGCAGCTACCGAAGCAGACCTTAGGCAGCTGCTTTTCTTATCTGACGAGCAAATCGACGCTATCCTCCTTTTCGTCTATCGCTCTCCTCTGCACAGTCTCTCCGAACTGCGGCTTGTCAACTGCCTCGCTGAATACGACATCCGCAACCTCCTGCCATTCATTTATGTCGGTTCCATCGGGAATTCTGAGCCTTTCTATTTCAAAGAGATGTGGCACCTTGCACGGCAGGAAACCTATCTCCGATTTGACGCACGCAACATTGAAAACGAACTGCCTGACCCCTTCTTCCTCTCCTTCAAATATAAGTTTAACTACCGCAATAAAGTCGATTTCGGACTCGTTGCCGAGCGCGACCCGCACGAACCATTCTACTATAAAGACAAGACCTATGGCGCTGACTTCTACGGAGGGTGGTTGCAAATCAATGATTTATGGCGCTTCAAAAGCATCGTCGTCGGCGACTACAGAGCCTCTTTCGGACAAGGACTCGTCATCAACACTAACCTCGCCTACGGTGGCAAAGCGGCATACCTCTACCAACGCGGACTGCGCGAAGAAGGTATCAAACGCAAGTCTTCCGCTGCTGAATACGGTTTCCTTCGTGGCACCGCCGCTACACTCCGTCTCGGCATTGCTGACCTTACTCTCCTCTATTCTGCCCGTAAACTCGATGGTAACGTCACCAATAATGTTTTCCCTTCCATTCAAACCACTGGTTATCACCGTACTGAATCAGAACTCGCCGCCAAACGCTCTGTCTGGCAACAGGTCGTTGCCGCTAACCTCACACTTAACCTCAAGCGTCTTAAACTTGGGCTTACTGCTTCCGAAAACCTGCTCTCCGACACCCTCCGGCCCCGACCGCTCTACTACAATGCCAACTATTTTCAAGGCGTTCGGCAGGCTGCCGTTGGACTCAACTACGACTGGCAGATCTGGCGACTACACCTCTTTGGTGAAATAGCCACCGCACAAAACTCCCGATGGGGACTCGCTAACCTGACCGGCATCAGAATCTCTCCGCTCAATTTCCTCACCGTCTCCGCACTCTACCGCTACTACTCTCCGCATTTCGACAACCTGCTCGCTTCTTCTTTCTCCGAGTCCTCCAAAATCAACGATGAAAACGGCGTTTATCTCGGTGTCGAGACCTCACTGCTTCGTAAGTGGAAGTTTGCACTCTATGCCGACTGGTTCCATTTCTCCGCTCCCAAATATGATATCAACCGCCCATCTTCCGGATTCGAAGTCTATACCACTGCTGATTTTATCCCCTCCTCATCTGTCTCGATGCAGTGGAAATTCCGCACCAAAAGTAAAGGTGATCAGAATAAATACTCTTTGCGCTACCTCCTCAAAGTCCAAGGCGGCAGCTGGCTTTCTACTTCCGGTGTCGAAACCAATTTGGTTGTCATCAATAACCCGATACCCACATTTGGGGGTGTTGTCTATCAACAATTCGATTACCACTGGCTGACTGTTCCTATCTCACTCCAAGCCCGACTGGAGGCATTCTATGCGCCCGACTATCAGAATCGCCTCTATGCTTATGAGAATGATGTGCTCTACGCTTTCTCTATACCTCAAAT
>CAJOMJ010000050.1 GCA_905235505.1 Paludibacteraceae bacterium | reverse complement strand
ACAGCCGAGACCGATGCCGAAGGACGTATCGTATTCACCCTCTCCGGCGAGAACAACCCCGTATGGCGCGGCGGAGGATTGCAGGTCGATATGCTTACCATCTATGGCGATAAACTGCAGAACTACTTCGATAAGAAGGGTGAAGACGGCACCTCCGGCTATGCCGCAGGAACGGCCGTGTTTACGATGGTTCCCCGCAGCGATATTCCGGTGCATTACGGCGATGTGATAACCTACAAAGGTAATGTGGAATGGACAGTCGTAGTGGATGGGCAGACGAATAACCCGTGGGTAGGCAACTATGAGTTTACCTATGTCTATGGTAGCAAGTGCACTGCTGACCTCCCGCGTCTTGAAACACCTGTCATCACTTCTATAACCAATGCAGGCAACATTACCTTCAACGCTGTAGAAAATGCTGCATCATACAAGGCTTATGTATATGATGCTGACGAGGAAGAAATAAGTCAGCAGACCGTCGTCAGCGGTGCTGCCATAGACGCAGGTTCTACCATAGTAACCGGCTTTACCTACTATGTACGTCTGCAGGCTCTCCCCGAAGAAGGCAGCACCTCATATCGTGAGAGCTTGCTCTCCGAAGCCGTTGCTTGGGAATATAGCAAATCCGGCACAGCCGTTGAGAATGTCCTGAACGAGACATTGTACGATGTATATACCACTGAGGGCTTACTGCTTCAACGTAATGCACAAATATCAGATATACATACAGACATACAAACTGGAGTTCTTATATTGCGTGGTCAAGACGGCTCGGTGAAAAAGATTGTGTTTTAAGGAATATCCTTTAATTTGATTACAGGCTTGCTGCCTAAATAAATTTTATGAAACGTCTTTCTATAGCAATGATTTCACTTGTGCTGGCACTTGGTGTGTCGGCACAAGTGGACTCCGTTTTTTGGTTTGCAGCGCCTTACCTCTCTCCCAAACACAAATCCGAATCAATCACACTGAACATCGTTACATACGACCGACCTGCCAATGTAACCATCACTATGCCTGCGGACAACCGCGTGCTGCTGAATAACAGAGCCGTGGCGGCACACTCCGTTTATACCGTCAAGTTAGGAAATATAACAGGCAACGAGGCAGACGCTTCTGCCTATCTCTCTAATATAGCCACCCGGGCAGACGGCAATGTACACCCCAAAGGCATACGTATCTCCTCTACCGTACCTGTCTCTGCATATTACACCACCTCCAACGACAATGCGGAGATATACACTCTCAAAGGCTCCCACGGACTCGGAACAGACTTCGTTGTACCTATGCAGAATCGCTACCGTTGCGGTCTGCTCAACAGCGAAGACCCGCGCACAGACCAGGCCTATGCCATCCATACCGACATGAAATCACATGCCTCGGTGGAAGTGGTGGCAACGGAAGATAATACTCACGTGCAGATTGTCACCCACGTGCCTACCAATGTGAATGAGGCGGCTACAACTATAAATGTTACCCTCAACCGTGGTGAGACCTATGCTGTGCAATCCCGGCAGACTGACACACCTGCCAACCTGCTGCTTGGTGGTACACGTGTCACTGCCGACAAACCTATAGCAGTCAACTCCACCGATGACTCTGCAACAGACTTCAGCCAGAATAATTGGGGCGACAAAGACCTTGTGGGTGAACAACTTGTACCTGTTGACCTTGCCAGCGACCGCTATGTAATGGTGGCTAACAATTCAGGTGGCAACCGCCACGAGTATGCCTATTTCTATGCAATAGACTCACCTGCCGAGATATACACCACCGATGGCACTACGGAAACACTTGTTGGCACTGTCTCAGGTTACCAGCCTCTTGAAAGGAAACTCGTAAACCTCTCCGCTAACTATTTCTACACCAAGGATGGCACACCCTTCGTTTGTTTCCAACTCACCTCCAATGATGCGGGACGCGAATTGGGCGGCACTATCCTGCCAAGTCTTGCCTGCTCCGGCTCCACCGAAGTGGCATACGTGCCTGTGTTGGCATTCGTAGGCAACTCTGCACCTACTGTCACCATCAATGTATCCGTACTGACCCGTATAGAGAATATCGACGGTTTCACGGTTAATGGTTCTTCGCTCGGCTTGACGGCAGACCTGTTCAAGCCTGTACCCGGCATGCCGGAATGGGCGTATGCTCCCGATGTGCAGATAACAATACCCACCACCATGCCATGGGTACAAGTGAAGAATAGTAAAGGACTCTTCCACCTTGCCATACTTGACTCGGGTGGAGGCGCTTTCTCCTACGGCTATTTCTCCAACTTCGGCAGACTTACCGTAGGTGCACAAACCGACCATGACTATTACTTCACAGGCGAAGACCTCCACTTCTCTTTGCGCGAGGCTGACACCTACAATGAGATTCATTGGACAGGTCCGCGAGGAGATTTCGGACTCAACGACCCCAACCCTGTTATAACCGACCTCACCGAAGCAGACAACGGTCAATATATTGTATGGGGCACCCATAAAGAAGGGTGCGAGATGATACCCGACACTTTCACCATCAATGTTCTCTCTGCTTCGCCCACTCATCAGATAGCTATATGCAAAAGCGATTCAGCGGTAGTAACTGCCGAAGGTGTGGCTCCCTTCACTTGGTATAAAGACGGAGTGCTTATCAGCAATACTGAAAAGACCTATACCGAAAGGTTGGAGGAGAATACCACCTTTGTCATCGAGCAGTTTGTCGAAGGTCTTGACGTAATCCAATGGACGGGTGCTGACACGTTTGCACTGCACACAGCAGACAGCACAATCCTTTGGATGCAGACCTACGAGCATATTGCACAAGGAGTAGATTACGACCTGTATTACAAGTTCTCTGCTCCGCAGGCGAATGCCGCTGCCCCGAAAATAACAATAACTGTCAATAATAGTCGCACCGGTATCATTGCTGTACCTAACCCTACTAATGCAGCAGAAGGCACTTTCCGTTGGACAGCCGATGCTGACTTTGCACTCATACAAATCACGGCACAGGCACCAAAAGAAGGCAGATTTGTAACTATAGACAGTCTGGCTTTTATACCACGCTTGCCTCTCACCGAGACAGTCATTGTATCTGTATTGGAAGATTTCACACCTGAGATAGAAGGAGACTCCATGCTTTGCGATGAGACTGTCAGACTACGGACTCGTCTTGAGTACGACTCCTACCTTTGGAGCACAGGCGATACTACACGTGTCATAAATATATCTTCTCCGGGCACATACTCTGTTGTAGTCCGCTCGGGTAACTGCTCCGGTAGCAATGATATCACTGTCAATGCTCCTTCCGCAGCCCTCTTCTCAATCAGTAACCCTGCAGATATATGTCAGGGGGAGACACAAATCAATATCCCTGCCGAGATAAGCAATGGTGAAATGGAGCAATGGCAGTTCGTGCTTGATGGCGCAGTTCGTGCCACAGGTGCAACTCTGCCTGTATCCTGTACGCTCACCGGCACCTTGTCCGCCGGAATACATAACGGGTATGTGCGGTTTACTGATTCTCCATGCGGACGTGTCACCGAACTGCCTTTCAGTATTACCGTAAACCTCTCTCCCGACATCTTCACCCAACGGTGGAACGATATTCTTGCTGTCAAGAATTCCGACTCCAATGGTGGTATAGAGATATCGGCATACGAATGGTATCGCAACGGACAGGCATTGAATGAGTATAAGTCGTATATCTATGTAGAGGAAGAACTTCTGACTGATGACGAATATACCGTGCTCTTGACCCTTGCCGACGGTACAAAGATATGGTCATGCCCTTATACTCCGCAACATATCGAATACGAAGGAGACGGGTTGCAGAGTACATACAACGTAATGGGGCTACAGATGCAGAAATCAAATGCACCCGGGTTGTATATAGAGATTAAAAACGGTGTGGCAAGAAAGATAATCAAACTATAGACGTGACGGTGTCGCGTCAACACAAGAAAATGAGGTGTAGGTGGTTGCTTATATTGCTATGGTCTTCTATGCTGCTGTGTGCCCAGACAGACACGCGGTTCTGGTTTGCAGTGCCATATCTGACTCCCCAACACGACAATAGTCTTGCTGCCGAAAACAGCAAACTCTGTTTCACCTCCTACGACAAACCGGCTACCATCACCATCTCTCAACCCGGTCTGACTGATGCTTCCGACTGGCATTATTTCGCGCCTTATACCGTTACGCTTGCCGCCAACTCCACTACCGATGTGCAACTTGCTGCAATTGGAATCAACCGTGCCGAGTATAAGAAGAAAGTGCCTTATGGTATTCTCATCGAGTCTGACGAAGACATATCCGTCTATTTCGCGCAGACCAATGCCAATAGTGAAATCTATACTCTCAAAGGAGAAAACGCTCTCGGCACTGACTTTATTGTAGGCATGCAGAATACCTATTCAACTTCTTGGTCAGGTTTCGCCTCTATCGAGATTCTGGCTACAGAAGATAACACCATTGTGGATATCACCACCCCCGTACCCTCTGCCAATAACCCTACCGGAGCCCCTATTCAGGTGACTCTCAACCGCGGCGAAGTATATACCGTAGTAGCCCAAAGTGCCGCTGCAGCCGACCATCTCTCCGGCACCATAATTCATGCCAACCAACCCATTGCTGTCAACTCTACGGACGACAGCGTCGCTGCTTCAGGGCAAGACCTTGTGGGAGACCAACTCGTGCCCAACCGCTTGGCTGGAACAGAGTATATAGCAGTCAAGCATACAGGGCAGGCGGAGAACCTCTATATCTACGCTTTGCAGAATAATACAATCTTTTCTGTAAACGGAGGGGTCAAGACAACGATCAATACTCGTCAGACATTTGTTCAGCCTTTGAGCAGTGAAGTCAATTATATAGAATCAAACTATCCACTTGTTGTTTTCCAGTTGACCGGTGTTGGCGGAGAGCTGGGTGGCACACAGTTGCCGAGATTGGGTTGCACAGGTTCTTCCACTGTGGTTTATGAAAAACGATTTGCCACCCAACCCGAGGTTGTAGTGCTTACACATAGTGACTATACAAAGTATTTCACTGTGAATGGTTCGCCAGCTGCGCTCACAGCAACTGATTTTAAGCCTGTACCCGGTGCCAACGACTGGAGTTACTGCATCAAGCAACTGACGCCTGCCTCTAACGGGTTGCTCAAAATCCATAATGACAGCACTGTCTTTCATCTCGGTGTGTTAGACTGGGGCGGGGGAGGTACTTGCACCTACGGCTATTTCTCCGACTACAACACCGAACATCTGTCTGCTACAAGCGGCAAATCGTTCTATATTGAATCAGAACCGCTGCAGTTGAGTCTGACCGACGCAGACCGTTATAGCGATATCGTGTGGACTTTTGCTGACGGCTCGGAATTCAATGGCTCTCCTGTGAACATACCCGCATCACTCTCGTATATGGGCTATGTTGAGGTATCGGCAAAAAGCAAAAACGGTTGTGATATCATACAGGATACCCGTCGTCTTGCCCTGCATATACTTACACCTGACGACAGAGATTCAGTTATCTGTAAAGGCGAGGAAACCACCATTACGAAGAGCGTAAACAAATACGGGTTCAATCTGCTTGACACAAAACCCGACACTGTCACTTGCTCTGCACCGCCAGCGCAGATATGGAAAGCAGTAACCGATGTAGAAGAAAACCAACAATACGAGTTGGCGTTAGAACTCTCTGTGGCTAATGCAAACAGAAAACCAAATCTGCAAATAGCAGTCAACGGCAACATAATCGGAACAATAAACGGCATATCTCTAACCACTAATGCAAGCACCTTCCGATACACTTGGACAAGCACAAACAAAGGGCGCACGGAGATTACGGTTCAGACTTCCGCAAGCTCGGTTAGCGGAGCGGTGCTGAATATATCCAAGGCTGTTATGTCGCCCGTATTCCCTGCTAATGAGAATATTCATCTGAAGTTGACAGACACACCCCTGTCTGAGCCGATATTGAGTTCTCCCACCGATTCAGTATATCAAGGTCAAACAACCTTGATAAGCGCAAGCAGCATACCGGCGGGAGTCAGTTGCGAATGGTATAAAGACGGCAGTCTGTTTGCTCACGACACACTCAAGGTGGAAGGTGGCGAAGGCGAATATACGGTAACAATAATGAATGCAGACGGCTGCACCGAATCATCCAAGCCGCTGCACATCTACACCAAGAAAGAAGTTGTGCCGATAGAACCTACCTACCCGTTAACGGTTGAGTTGCTTACGAAAGATATCACACTATGCGATACAGAACAGAGTTTCGATATCTCATATTCTGTAACAGAAGGCGACGCCAATCTGCTTATATTTAACGGTGAGCGGCTTGCCCTCAGTGGAACAGGTACAGAACAACTTGCTTATTATGGTGGACCCTGCGACACGGTCTTTGAACTTGTTTTTGCCGATACCGTGCACAATAGTTTCTCTACACCACTGAAACTAACCCTGCACGTACTATATTCGCCTCTCGAAATCTTTACCCCCAAATGGGGGAATACACTTGCTGCATACAATAGTGTGTACAACGGCTACGGGCTTGATCTTACCAACTGGCAATGGTTGCAGAACGGGCAGGAGATGCAGGGAGAAAACATGTCGTATCTGTATCTTGAGAACGGTTTCGAACAAGGGGCGGTATATCAGCTGCGTGCCACATTCAGCGACGAGGCAGGCATGACGCATACCATGCTGACTTGCCCCTACACACCTCTTGTCTCGCAGCAACTACCCGCAAAGAGAATGTACAACATATACGGCACACCCGTAAACTCTATGTCGGCTCCCGGAGTATATATTGTTATCACAGATAGAGAAAAACAGAAAGTAATTGTAAGATGAAACGAACAACCGCTATATTAGTCTTAGTTTTATTAGTATCATCGGCTATTGCCGCGCCGAAAAAGACCGAGCAACGCCACTTCATCAACTTCTGGGGCGGGGCGGGCTATTCCTCAATGCTGCATCAGATACCTGACACCAAAGTGCCCGGCGGTTTCGGTGCAGAACTGGGTGTCGGCTACGAGTACGACCGCAAGAACCTGCTGATGCAGACCGGTCTCGAACTGCAATACCTCAACTCCAAAACCCGTATCGGGCAACCGTTTCTCGTACAACAGCAGTTTCTCTATACTCCGATAGACAACCACCTGCTTACATACAACTACAACTTCACCGATTTCACCGACACACAGCATGCCATGTTTCTCAATATACCTCTGCTCATGGGTTACCGCTTCAAAGAGAATTGGTATTTTATGGCAGGTGTAAGGTTAGGGTTCGGAGTTATGGGCAGGTCAAATACAAAAGCCATTGCAGACGTGTCGTTCACTGACCCCGAATTAAGCGAAGATGTAATAAACTCCGGTCACTATACAGGCACGTTCTCAGCCAATGGCAAGTCTGCAGTCAAACTCGGGTTCAATCTTGCACCATCGGTGGAAATAGGTGCATATTTAGACAAGTGGATTAACAAACAGAGCGACGAGCAGACTCAGTCTAAGGGTAAGAAAAAGAGGTCACGCTATCTGCCGCCCTCGTACCGTATCGCAGCATTTGCCGAGTTCAATGCCTTGAACGTTAATAAGAGCATAACGGAAGGCGGCATTCTCGATATGGAGAAGATGCAGAAACCCGACGATATATATGTTCACTCTCTGCTCAACTCCGAGAATGCAAAAGATGTGGCAGTACACAACCTGCTGGCCGGTGTGAAGTTCACTTATATGTTCTCTATCGACAAGGCTCCGCGTAAGAAGTCTTCCGGCAAATCAGGTACAACCAAACCCAAGAAACCTACCACACCCACAAAGAAGACAGAGCCTGAGAAACCGCAACCTCTGCAGACTGACACCATCAAGTACGGCGATATAGAAGTAGAAAAAGAACAACCGATTGTGCTCGATAACTTGTTGTTTGAGTTCAGCACCGCCAACATAATAGAATCCTCCAAATCTTCGCTTGAGATGTTGCTCGGCATGATGCAGACGCATACACAAGTGAAGATAGAGATAATCGGCCACACTGACAATGTAGGCTCTGACAGTTTCAACCAACGGTTGTCGGAGCAACGTGCTGAGGCGGTGCGTGACTATTTGGTAGAGAATGGTATCTCTGCCGACCGTATCACCACAAGCGGACGGGGAGCGACACAACCTATAGATACCAACCTCACAGACGAAGGGCGTCAGAAGAACAGACGTGTGGAGTTCGTCATTGTGGAATAGAAAAGGAGACAACAATATATAATTGAACCACTCTACGCTCAAAATATGGTTGCCTTTGTTGATGTTTGCACATATCTCTTATATGTATGGCAAACAGCCTGTCGCCAACTTCATTACCATAGGAGTTGACGGGGCATACTCGGGCATTATCGCTACTACAGCAGCCGTAGAACCATCATCGTCAGGCATAGCTGTACCGCAAGGGGAGAGACTGTGCGCCAATGGTGCAACGGCAGGTTTGAGTGTAGGGTACGAGTTGCAGTACAACTCTTTCCTCTTCTCCGTAGGAATAGGTGCTGCGTTCTCCTTCAATTCGGCAGCACTGCAGACTCGTGACACCTTGTTCGGTCTCAACGATGGTGCAGCGGGTGCTTTGCATGAATACGACAATCTGTACAACGAGGTGCGGCAGACAGATGCCACCATAGGTTATACCCGCACGCGCCTTCGCGTACCCGTTATGCTCGGATATACTGCAAATGGTTTCTACCTCAAGGGAGGTGTGGTAGTAGGTGCCTGTTTGCAGGGGAAACAGAAGATACAATATACAACCGATGCATACGCAGACTATATAGCTTTTGCAGGCGACTTCAACTCGCACCCGTTGGTGTATAAAGGCAACTCTTCGGGCGAGAACACGGGTAACTATTCGTTCTATCCTCTGAATATATACCCGCGCCTTGAGGCGGGTGCGCAATTCGGCGGACTCAACACAGACAAGGCTCATGCAAGTTACAGAATAGGTGTGTATGCCGAATATGGTCTTATAGGCCTACAGAACCGTCAGACAAGTATTCTGAATCCTATGCACGACTTGGAAATAGGAATCAGTTTCACCGCATTGTTCCGCCTGAAACATAAGAAAGAAGTCTGCCGCTGCCTGCCGTAGAGACGCGACATTGTCACGTATCAATGAACAAATATCTTCCCTTATCTCTCAAATATATGCAGAAGTTTGAGTTTCTTCTTGCCTGCGTCGCCGCCGTAGGGGTGTTCGCGCAGAGGCAGGTTGAACCGGTTGCTGCCTTTGAGTACGGTCTGCGGGTGAGTGAACTCGCGGAACCCCCATTCGCCATGGTATGCACCCATACCCGAGTGGCCTGTGCCGTTGAACGGGACGCCTTTGACCATCATGTGGATGCAGACTTCGTTGATGCATCCACCGCCGAACTGCTGGGTGCGCATTACGGAGTCCGCCCATCTCGTGTCCGCTGTGAAGATGTAGAGGGCAAGTCCGTGCTCGCGCGAAGCGATTGTCCGGAGGACCTGATTGATTTCGCTGTCTCTGTACGGAACGACCGGCAGCAGCGGATTGAAGAGCTCGTGGGTGACAATCGGCTCGTCGATGCGGACCGGATAGATGATCGTGGTGTCGAATTTCTGCTCCGATTCATTGCCCTTCCCGCCAAAAATAATTCTGTCTTTGTACAGCTCTGCCTCGTCGGCGCATTTCCTGTAAGCGGCAGAGGTGATGAGTTTCGGGTACTCAGGGTTGTCTGAGGCGTGCTCGCCGATCTGCCTTGTGATCTCGGACTTGAGCTT
>CAJOMJ010000049.1 GCA_905235505.1 Paludibacteraceae bacterium | reverse complement strand
TACCCTGACGAATGCACGCATTCAAGGCCTGCTTGTCTGCCTGCATTTTCTTGAAGAAAGCAGTTGCATCCAATTTGAAAGTTCTTGTCTCCATAGTGCTTGTATTTTATTTTGCTCCGCAAAAATACTGCTTTTTTTTGACATGTGCAAGTATTTCGGCAAAATTCGTTCAGAAAAGTGCATTTTTTTTTGTGTGATTTCGCGGATTAGCTAGTCGTTCTTAAATTCGCTTAATATCACAACTTGTAACATTGGTTGTTGCAGGTAATATATAAATGTCATCCCTAAAATAGGCACAAAGTAACTTGAATTTCCTCTTCCTCTTCATTAGATTCCATGCAGTAGCAGCCGTCATGGCATTTATGGTTGATGATGCCTTTCCATGGAGATAATTCTCCTGCATACGATAGTCTGATTTGAGGTGTCCAAAATGCGGTTCTATTCCGGCTCGGCGCCTAAATTGTACAAGTGTTTCAGCATCAAACGCCCTACTATCGTGCGGATGGGAACTGAGGGGTTACCCTTCTCCGAATATAATGTTCCAAACTCCTTTTCAAAATATGTCTCGTCTATCTTTTCCGACAGCAGAACCAATTAGTGGTGCATGTCTATGAAACTATACAACTGAGGATGGAATAGTTCCTGTTCAGTGCGCGAGGGTGATTTTCCTATCATATGGCTTAATATTTCTACAACGTTTTCGGCTGCATAGTTACAAAATATTGTTGATATTTGCAGGAAAAATCGCATTTATTTTATTTATTATCAGTCCGTTGGACTACTTTAAGGAGTGACAACAATAGAGATGGCAGCAATGCCATCTCTATTGTTGTCTGCCCGTGAGCTTCAGCTTAGGGTGAGCTTAGGGTGGAGTGGTTGTTCACTATTTATCGGCTGCGCTCATAGAAGCTATGAGTTGCTCTGCCATCTGAGCATACTCCTGCTCGCTCAGATACACTTCTTTCGGATTCATGCGGAAAGTGCCTCCGTAGTCGGGTCCGCCCTTGTATTTAGGCACAAGATGGAAATGCAGGTGAGAGAGTGTGTCGGCATAAGCGCCATAGTTGATTTTCTCAGGGTTGAACACCTGCTGCATGGCGCGCGTAACCTTTGTCACATCGTCCATAAAAGCATTGAGCTGCTCTGTGGAGAGTTCGTTCAAGTCGTTCACATGCTCGTCGTATGCCACCAAGCATCTGCCGTGATAGGTCTGCTCGCGGAAGATAAAGAGGCGCGAAACACTTAGTTCCTTTACGAAAACCATCAGGTCTTTCTGTGTCTGGTTGTCTGTGCAATACAGACACTCTTTCGGGTCGGAATACATATAGCTTCTATTGTTTTGTTATTCATCATGTTCACTCTACATCGCGTACAAAGCGCATCGATTGATATTCGGCACCCGTTATCATCGTGCCCAGTTCAGGATACAAGTCACCTGGTACACAACCGGGATAATATTGTTGGTTTTTACTGGTGACAAGATATAAAAACATGCCTAACGCATTATCTTTTCCTTCTATTTTTGTCGATGAAATGTATCGAGCACTAACGTATAGAGCATCAGGAATATGCCAACATTCTACATAAGGAAGGAATATAGCACCTGCATCTGCCATTTTCGACCATTGCCGGGTAGTATAACTATTATCTCCGGGGTGGAAGGTATTTGCAGAGAAAGTCATGCCATCCGGCAACTCCCATTCGTCCGGCAGCAATATATATCCCGACTGACCGTCTATTATGCCGGCACCGCGCAGCTTATCCGCATTGGGGCGTTGCTCAAATACATAACCTATTTCTGCATAACTAAACATACGCCATGTGCCTACCGAGCCGTCTATTGTCCTAGTTGACCACCATGTGTCACTATACCAAGAATGTAAATCACCATCTTCCCACGGTTCGACAAAACTGTATGTAGAGCTGCCACCATATAATAAATTGCCTTGCGCAAACAACACCTTTTTGCCTGAACCTACCGAGAATGCCATCACTTTGCCCTCTTTTGTTACCTGAAGCGTTGTGCTGTTTTCAGTATTGGTGAAACTGACAGCGGTCGTCATCATAAAACCCTTTGCATTAGCATTTACAGATACTGTTACCGACTGAGTACCCGTGCCTTCGCTTGGACTTATTGTCAGCCAGTCGGCATCGGTGGTCGCCTGCCAAGGCGTACTGCTCATTACCTGCACTGTCTCCGAGCCTCCTGTCGAGGGGAAGGTAATGCTTGCAGGACTTACCGTTATCTCGTTCGTGTATTTAGTCACTGTAAGTGCGCATTTGGCTGTCTTGGTGCCGCATTTGGCAGTTATCGTGGTGCTGCCTTCCGCAATGGCATTTATCATTCCGCCTGACACTGTCGCTACGCTCTCGTTGCTGCTGCTCCATTCTATTTCCTCTGCCGTACGCTCCGACTCTGCAGGGGTGTAACTTACTGTCAGTTGGAACGTCTGACCTTCTTCCAGACTGAGTGTCGTCTCGTTGAGTGAGATGCTCTCTACTGCTACCGGTTCCGGTTCGGGCACTACCTCTACATTGCACTCCGCTGTGAACTTGCCGCAGGTGGCTGTTATAGTGGTCTTGCCTTTCGATTTGGCATACACCTTGCCGTTCTCGTCAACTGTAGCCACTTTGGTCTTCGAGGACTCCCACTCCACGGCAGGTGCTGTATCCTCAGCTTCCTCGGGTTCATACCATACTCTCAGTTGGTAGTTCTGACCTACTTCGAGTTCTATACTTTTCTTGTTAAGACTGATACCCTCCAGTGTCTTAATCGGATCAGGAGTTGTGCCGCATCCTGCAAGACACAACGTCAAAATAGATAGATAGATATATGGGCGTTTCATATCGCAATATTTTTTATGTTAGACACCGCAAAGGTAATACTTTTTCCCGTTCTGTGCAAGTCCTGTATTTTCCTGTTTTGCCAAATACTCCCTTGCATGGGTTGTTTGGGTTGTTACAGTTATGCCGTGTGTGTATGTTCAAGATGGATACGACTTGGCGAGTATCTGCCCTGTGTATGACTGTTTGCATTTGAGCAGCATCTCCGGTGTGCCTTCAAACACTATGTTGCCGCCTCCTGCTCCTGCTTCCGGTCCGAGGTCGATAATGTGGTCTGCCGCCATAATCACGGCGGGGTTATGCTCTATTATTATCACTGTATGCCCCTTTGCAATGAGCGAGTTGATGGCTTTGAGCAGTATCTTTATGTCGTGGAAATGCAAGCCCGTAGTAGGCTCGTCGAAGATGTATATTGTGGGCTGTGTCTTGTTGTCTGCGAGGAACGATGCTAACTTCACTCTCTGGCTCTCTCCTCCCGACAATGTGGATGATGCCTGCCCCAACTTGATATATCCGATACCTACATCCTGCAGAGGTTTAAGGCGTTGCACTATGTTGCGGGCAATCTTGTCTGACGCAGATTCAGCCTTTCTTGTCTTCGGTGTAGGCTCCGTCTCTCTTTGTCTGTCATCCGGCGAGAAGAAGTCTATCGCCTCACTGACAGTCATCTGCAGCACATCGTATATGTTCTTCCCCTTGTATTGCACATCCAGCAAGTCCTGCTTGAACCGCTTCCCGTGGCAATGTTCGCACTCGAGCACAAGGTCTGCCATAAACTGCATCTCTACCGTAACCACTCCTTCACCTTTGCACTCCTCACATCTGCCTCCCGGTGTGTTGAAAGAGAAATGTGCGGGAGTATAACCCATCTGCTTGCTCAGTTGCTGTTCCGCAAAGAGGCGGCGTATCTCGTCGTATGCTTTTATATAGGTCACAGGGTTGCTGCGGGTGGAAGTACCGATGGGATTCTGGTCAACCAGTTCGATGTTCTGCACAAGCATAGTGCTGCCCGTCATAGAGAGATAACTGCCTGTATGCTCGGCCACCCCGCCGTACAACTTCTTCAGAGCAGGGTAGAGCACCTGTGTCACCAATGTTGACTTGCCGCTGCCTGACACACCGGTTACCACCGTCATCACATTCAGCGGGAAACGCACATTGATATCCTTCATATTGTTCTCCGTCACTCCCTGCAATTCTATATAGTTGTTCCACGGCCGGCGGAACCGTGGTATCTCTATCTTCTCCCTGCCTGTAAGGAAATCAAGCGTATATGAATGGGCGGATGCCGTCTCTCCTGCTGCCTCGTGCGGACTCCCCGTCCACACCACTTCGCCACCGTGCATGCCTGCTTCCGGACCTATGTCAATGATGTAGTCCGCTGCCCGCATTATGTCCTCGTCGTGCTCCACCACTACCACCGTATTGCCCAAGTCGCGCAACTCCTTGAGTACTTTTATCAGCCTGTGTGTATCCCGCTGGTGCAATCCTATACTCGGCTCGTCCAATACATACAGCGAGCCTACCAGACTGCTGCCAAGCTGCTTGGCAAGGTTTATTCTCTGACTCTCTCCGCCAGACAATGTGCCCGACAGACGGTTCAGTGTAAGATAGTCTAACCCTACATCCAGCATGAACTGCAACCTTGACTTTATCTCTGTCAGCAGTTGCTTGGCTATCTCATTCTCCTGCTCTGTCAGAGTAAGACCGTTGAACCACTCCGCAAGTTCGGCAATCGACATATTCACCAACTCGGTTATATTCTTGCCGCCCACATATACGTATGCAGCCTCTTTCCTCAACCTTGTCCCGTTGCATTCCGGACACAGAGTCTTACCCCTGTATCTGGCAAGCATCACTCTATATTGTATCTTGGCATACTGCTGTTGCTCCAGCATGTGGAAGAACTCGTTCAGTCCGTGGAAATACTCGTTGCCTGTCCAGATAAGCCGTTTCTGCTCAGGGGTAAGAGCGTAGAACGGAGTGTGTATGGGGAAATCGAACTTCCTCGCATTGTTCACCAACTCGTCTTTCCATAGCGACATCTTCTCCCCGTGCCAGCATGCGATAGCCTCGTCATATATGCTCTTCGACTTGTCAGGCACCACAAGGTCGGGGTCTATACCCATCACATTGCCGAACCCGTTACATTCAGGGCACGCTCCAAGCGGGTTGTTGAAGTCGAACAGGTGCTCTGTAGGTTCAATAAAACTTATTCCGTCCGCCTCGAAGCGTGTGGAGAAGTCCTGAATCCCGACCTCGCCTGCATGTACTCTGCAGTACCCTTTGCCCTCAAAGAAAGCTGTCTGTACCGAGTCGGCAAAGCGGTTGGCAGTGCTCTGCTCGCCGTCGCACACTATTCTGTCAATCAAGAGGTAATAACTGTCGTCTGCCAATGCAGAGTAGGGCACATCGCTGAAACGTACCACGTCATTCCCGTGAAGCAGTCGTGTGAAACCTTGCTGCTGCCAGATGTCAAGTTGCTCCTTCAGTGTCCTTCCCTCCGGCAGGAGGATAGGGGAGAGAAGCATCACTCTCGTGCCTTGTGGCAGACTCATCACGTATTGCACCACATCCTGCACCTGATGCCGCTTTACCTCTCTGCCCGATATGGGAGAGACAGTCTTGCCTATGCGGGCATACAGCAGCTTCAGGTAGTCGTATATCTCTGTCGCAGTGCCTACCGTGGAACGCGGATTCTTCGATGCCACCTTCTGCTGTATGGCAATGGCAGGCGGAATACCGTCAATGAAATCTACCTGAGGCTTCTGCATCCTGCCCAAGAACTGCCTTGCGTATGACGACAACGACTCTACATATCTTCTCTGTCCTTCAGCATACAAAGTGTCGAAAGCGAGACTTGACTTCCCGCTTCCGCTCAAACCTGTGACTACAACCAGCTTGTTTCTCGGGATATCTATACTTATATCCTTCAGATTGTTGGTCTTCGCCCCTCGTATTTGTATCACTTCACCCATCTGCCGTCATTTCTTTCCCAGTATCTTGTTGTGCAGTTCTTTTGCTTGCTGCATGGCTTTCTCGTTGGAGGTGTCAGTCAACTCGTCAGGCAGTACGGGAATCCTCAGCTTGGTTCCCTGTCCTATTCTGTTGGGGTTCTTTATCCTGTCTTTGTTCGCCTCATAGATATATACCCAGAAGTCAGGTGCACCGTAATACTTTCTCGACAAGTGTGAGAGTCGGCTCCCCTCAGTCAGTGTCTCCACTTTTATGAATTCGGTGTATGTTCTTGTCTCCCCGTACCATTGCTGCATCCCGTCTTTCTCCTGCTCTGCGACAGTCTCCTCTGTCACCTCTTCTGCACTTGTATCTTCAGCGTTGTCTGCCACTATCGGAGTAGTATCCTCAGGCTCTGTCTCAGGCTCCGCAGGAGCAACTGTGTTCTCTGTCTTGTTGTTCTTGTCAAGCATACTGTCAGCCCATGTGGTGAGTTTGTGGCGCAGGAAGAAGTATGCACATACCAACAGAAGGCAGAATATCAATATCGTTATTCCTGCCACTTTCCACGGCTTGAAAGGTTTCTCCTTTTTCTTCTCTGGTTGCGGCTCCGTCTGTTCCGCCTGTTTCCCCGTCTGCGGCACCTCTGTCTTCTCCGGCTCAGCCTCAGGCTCATTCTTTGTCACAGGTTCTTCTTCCGGCTTCTCAGGCTCTGTCTCTATTGGCGGCACTGTCATAGGCACCACTTCTTTTGGCTCGTATTCTTCCGCCTGCGGCTCCTGCACCTCTTCTGTCTCCGGCTCAGGCTGCTCAGGCTGCGGATTGACCTCAACCTGCCCGGCATCAGTCGTCACTTCCTCTATTCCGGTACTTACGCCTAATTCTGCAAGTATATCTTTTATCTCCTCTGCCTGCTCCCCGAGTTTCTGCAGTGGGTCTATCCCGTCTGCCGCCACTGCCGGCGCAGCCTTGCCACTCAGTTTCACCGGCTTGAAGTTCGGGTTGTCAGCGTTTGCCTGCTCTTTCACTGCAGGCTCTGCCGTGAACACCACCTTGTTATAGCCGTCTATGATGATGCTCTCACCCGTCTTTACATTCACACTTTTTCTCGGCTTCACACTCTGCATCTTGAAAGTACCAAAGCCGTTCAGGCGCACTTGCCCGTCCTCCTTCAGACCATTCACTATGGTCGGAAAGAATGAGTCGAGGAATGTCTCAACCTTACTCTCGGGCATTCCGGTTTGTTTTGCCAGCATCTTTCTCAGTGTGGCAACTGTCAGTTTCTTGTCTGCCATAGTCTGTTAGTTTTTGATGTTAGCCTTCAGTTTGGGTGTCTGTTTGAATACTATCTGCTTCTTGGCAGGTGTAAGCGTACGTTCACCTGTCTTCGGGTGCACTGTTATACGCTCTTTCTTGTCGCGCATCTCAAAGTCTCCAAAGTCTTGAATGTGGACATTTGTGCCCTGCAGCAATGTCTCGGTGAGCAACTCGCTTGTGGCGTTCACCAACTGTGCAACCTCAGCCTTGCTTATTCCGCTTGCTGCTGCAACGTCTGATATTAGTTCTTTGGTCGTCATATATAATAAGATTCATTGTTTCTGATTATTAACGCACTCTCCGTACAAGTCGAAGGTGTCTGTTTCGGTTATCAGCACTCTGTACCACTCTCCCTCCTGCAGCTTCTTTGTCTTCTTTATCAGCACCTCTCCGTCCACCTCGGGCGAGTCGAATTCTGTTCTTCCGATGTAATAGTCTTCCTCCTCTCTGTCTATCACCACCTGCATCTCTTGCCCCTCTTTCTCTTTGTTTGTCTCGCCCGCTATCTCCTCCTGTATGCTCATCAGTTCGTCCAACCTCCTGTCTTTCACCTCTTGAGGTATATTGTCTTCATAATGGTCAAATGCGTATGTGCCTTCTTCATCGCTGTAACTGAAAGCACCCAATCTCTCGAAACGCATCTCTTTCACCCATTGCTTCAGTTGCTCGAAGTCTTCTTCCGTCTCCCCCGGATGCCCCACCATCATGGTAGTTCTCAGGTGTATTCCCGGCACTTGCCTGCGTATCTCCTGTATCAACTCCGTCTGCTCCTCGTGAGTGATATGTCTGCGCATCATGCTGAGCATGTTGTCGGTAGAGTGCTGTAGTGCTATATCAAGATACTTGCACACGTTCTCCCTCTCCCGTATCACTCGTAGCAGGTCCATAGGGAAATGGGTAGGGTAGGCATAGTGCAGTCTTATCCATTTCACACCCTCCACCTGACTTATCCTGTCAATCAGCTCCGCTATCTTGCTCTCTCCGTATATGTCTGTGCCGTAATATGTAAGGTCTTGGGCTATAACCTGCAACTCTCTCACTCCCTGACTCACCAACCATTCTGTCTCTCGTACTATCTCCTCCATCTCTCGGCTCCTGTATCTGCCCGTTATCAGTGGTATGGCGCAGTATGAGCAGTATCTGTTGCAACCCTCGGCTATCTTCAGGTAGGCATAATGCTTCGGAGTGGTAATCATTCTCTCGTATGGTGCAATACCCAACATCTCCGGCTTCCCCGACTCGTTACCTGTCTCTGCATCCTCGAATTTCCCTATCTCCTCCACTATTCCCATATAGTCGAACTTGCCAAAGTATTTGTCCACTTCGGGCAACTCCTGCTCAAGGTCGGCAAGGTATCTCTCCGACAGGCATCCCATCACATATAGCTTCTTGAGTTGCCTGTGTTTCTTTCTCTCGATAAACTGCAGTATCGTGTTGATACTCTCTTCTTTGGCGTCTCCTATGAACCCGCAGGTGTTGATTATGGCTATCTCTCCCCGTGGCTCCGGTGAGTCGTGTACACACCTGAACCCTGCTGCCTCCAACTGCCTCATCAGCCGCTCTGCATCCACCAGATTCTTCGAGCAACCAAGCGTGATTATGTCTATCTCTCCCTTATGCACAACCTCTTTGTCATTTGCAATCGTATGTTTCTACCTGCCTTCTCACTTTCAGCTTCCCAATTCGCATTGGAACTTTATCCTTACAAGCCTTACTTCTATCTCCGTAAAGTCGTCCTCGCCGAGCACTTCGAGTGCTTTCTTTATGTTGTCCGTCTCCGCATTCTGGAAGTATTCGTATATCTCCTCCTCTTTGTCGGGGTCAACCACCTCCTCAATGAAGTAGTTGATATTCAGTTTCGTCCCCGAATATACTATTGCTTCTATCTCCTCTAATAACTCCTCCATTGACATGCCCTTCGACTCCGCAAGGTCGTCCAGGTCCTTCCTCAGGTCTATCGCCTGAATCAGACTTATCTTCAACTGCGACTTCTTCGCCACTGTCCGCACTCGCAGGTCTTCCGGACGGATAATCTCGTTCTCCTCTACATATTCTTTTATCACCCTGATAAACTCGTCGCCGTATCTCTTCGCCTTGCCCGCGCCTACTCCGGGTATGTTCTGTAGTTCCTCCAAGGTGATGGGATAACTTGTTGCCATCGCCTCTAAACTCGGGTCTTGGAAGATAACAAACGGCGGCACCTCAAGCTTCTTCGACAACTTCCTCCTTATGTCTTTCAGTATTGAGAACAACACATCGTCCGCTGCCGAACCGCTTGCCATCGTCGGCTCGCTGTCCTCGTCTTCGTCCGCCGTGCTCTCTATGGGCACCTTGAACTCGCCGCCCTTCTTCACGAATTTCTTGCCCTCCGCAGTAAGTTTAAGCACTCCGTATGCCTCTATATCCTTCTTTATTATACCTGTCAGCATAGCCTGACGTATGATGGCATGAAGCGTACTCTCGTCCTCATCCTCGGCTATGCCGAAGTTCTCCAACTCGTTGTGCTTGTAGCTTAACACCGTCTGTGTCTCGTTGCCCTTCAGTATGTCCACCACATGCTCAGCCTTGAACTTCTCGTTCAACTGCTGTATCGTCTCCAGTGTCACTTGCAGCAACTCGCCCGCATCTATTATCTTATAGGTCTTCTTGCAGTTGTCGCAGTTGCCGCAGTTGTCCTGATTATACTCCTCACCGAAATAATGAAGCAGCAACTTGCGCCTGCACAAGGTCGATTCGGCATAACTCTGGGTCTCAAACAGCAACTGATTCCCTATCTCCTGTTCCGCTACAGGCTTGCCCTGCTGGAATTTCCTCAACCTCTCTATGTCTTTCGGCGAATAGAAACAGATGCACTGACCCTCGCCGCCGTCTCTGCCCGAGCGACCTGTCTCCTGATAATAACCCTCCAGCGATTTCGGTATGTCGTAGTGCACCACAAACCTCACATCCGGCTTGTCTATACCCATCCCGAACGCTATCGTCGCTACTATCACCTGCGCCTTCTCCATCAGGAAGTCGTCTTGGTTCTGTGTCCTCACCGCACTGTCCATTCCGGCATGATATGGCAAAGCCGCTATGTTGTTCACCTGCAATGTCTGCGCAAGGTCTTCCACCGTCTTGCGCGACAGACAATATACAATACCCGACTTGCCCTCCATCGACCTTATGTATTTTATCAACTCCTTGTCCACATCCTCTGTCTTCGGCCTTACCTCGTAATACAGGTTCGGTCTGTTGAACGACGACTTGAACACCTGAGCCTTCAATATACCTAAGTTCTTCTGTATGTCATGCTGCACTTTCGGTGTCGCCGTGGCTGTCAGTGCTATAATCGGAGCCCTGCCTATGCGCTTCACTATCGGCAGTATCCTCCTGTACTCCGGACGGAAATCATGACCCCACTCCGAAATACAATGGGCCTCGTCCACCGCATAGAACGATATCTTCACGTTCCTCAGGAAATCTACATTGTCATCCTTGTTGAGAGACTCCGGCGCTACGTACAGCAACTTCGTCTTCCCGCCTAATATGTCATCCTTCACCGCCTGTATCTCCGCCTTCGACAACGATGAGTTGATGAAGTGGGCTATACCGTCCTCTTCCGAATAGTTGCGCATCGCATCCACCTGATTCTTCATCAACGCTATCAGCGGGGATATGACTATCGCCGTACCCTCCATCAGTAGCGACGGCAACTGGTAACATAGACTCTTGCCTCCGCCAGTAGGCATCAGCACAAACGTGTCATTACCGTCCATCAGTTGATGCATCATTGTGTAAAATATTTTTTAGAATATTAGATAAAGATGAACTTAGTAAATTTCTTGCAGGTGATATAGATGTATTAAAAAATAAATTAG
>CAJOMJ010000048.1 GCA_905235505.1 Paludibacteraceae bacterium | reverse complement strand
TCGGGTGCAAAGGTATGTAATTTTTCTCAAACATACAAATCTTTTGTTGAGTTTGCACAATTGACACAAAAACACTATCTTTGCAGACTGAAAGAAACATGGCATATTAACATCAAAACACAATATCATGAAAGAAATGAAAATAGAAGGTAATGCGCCACAGCTCAAGTCGCGCCTTATCGTAATGAATTTCCTTGAGTTTGCCGTATGGGGTTCGTATCTTGTATGCATAGGCAATTTCCTCGGCAAGATAGGATTGGGAGAATACATATCATGGTTTTATATAGCACAAGGCGTAGTCAGCATCTTCATGCCCGCAATAATGGGTGCCATTGCTGACAAGTTTATCCAGCCTCAGCGTTTGTTAGGGTTGAGTCATCTTCTGGCAGGTGCATTCATGCTTCTTGCCGCATATTTCGGTTGGAAAGGGACAGGCATGTATGCAACGGGAGAGACTATCAGTATATGGTCTATCTTTGTTCCATATTGCTTCTCTGTAGCATTCTTTATGCCTACAATTGCATTGGCAAACACAGTTGCCTTCGATTTGCTGAAACGCAACGGATACGACACAGTGAAAGACTTTCCTCCAATCAGGGTGTTTGGTACAGTGGGTTTCATTGCAGCGATGTGGTTTGTCAACTTCGTGCATATAGGTCTGAATGAGGCAGCTCAGTTTACGTATATGCAACTCGTGGTTTGCGGGTCATTGTCAGTTATTCTATTCTTATATTGCCTTACTCTGCCTCAATGCCCGATAGTAAAGACAGAGGGCGAAGGGAAGACGCTGGTTCAACGCTTGGGATTGGATGCTTTTGTTCTCTTCAAACAGAAGAAGATGGCATTGTTCTTCATATTCTCAATGCTGCTGGGTGTGAGTCTGCAGATTACCAACGGTTATGCCACACCATATATAAACAGTTTTGCTTCTGCCTCAAAGAATTGGTTTGCACAAAACCCCACCCTACTGATTTCAGTCTCACAGATATGTGAAGCACTCTGCATACTGCTGATACCGGTGTGCCTGAAGAAGTTCGGCATCAAGAACGTGATGCTGATGGCAATGACGGCATGGGTTTTGCGCTTCGGATTCTTCGGGATAGGCACCACGGAGAATATCGGCGGCATAATCTGCCTGTTCCTCAGTTGCATTGTTTATGGCGTAGCGTTCGACTTCTTCAACGTATCAGGAGCCTTGTTTGTAGAGCAGGAGGCACCCGAATCCATCCGTGGCAGTGCCCAAGGATTGTTCATGCTGATGACCAATGGCATAGGTGCTTCTATTGGCACCTGGATAGCAGGCAAGATAGTATCTCACTTCTGCTCATGGCAAGGAGCATACCTGCTCTCCAAACCCGAATATGCACATGGTTGGGAGACGGTATGGTTTATATTCGCAGGCTACGCATTGGTGGTTGCAGTAATGTTTGCGATATTCTTCAAATACAAACACGTGAAGAGTGAAGAATGATGAATAGACGTGAAAACAAGAACAATGGCGGACAGGTTTGCGTCCGCCATTGTTTGTTATTATTAATATCATCTTTGGTGTCGGTGTCTTATTCTTCGGGCATGAACATAGGATCCCATACGGGGAGACGAACAGGTTTCTGCCTGAGTATATCCTGAAGATTCTGAGGAACATACTTCTTCAGGACTACCAAGCGGAACATATACTCGCGGAACCACTCGTCAGTCATAATCAGATGCCCTTTCCAGCCGCTCTTTTCTCCCCAGCTGTTCTCAACCATCCAACGGTCGGGCATGGTATAGTTAACCGTGTCCTGCAAGTTGACAGCTACGAGAGTCATGGCATGAGATGAGCCGCTGGCGTATGTCTGTATCCGCTGACGTTTGTCCATTGTAAATTCAGTACCGAAGATAGCTCCATAGTCGTAGTTGCGGAGGTCGAGCAGACCACGGTCGGAATTGAGTTCTTTGCCCACATCGCAAGAGAAATACATCGCCACCGAGTCGCGGAGTGAGGCTATCGCCATCTTCTGAATTTCCTCTATCGGCAGATTCAGATAGAGCCAGTTCTGCCCCTCATATATGTGGCGATCAAGGTCTATCTCATATACTTTGTAATATTCGCGCGTAGGGTCGTTCATGAGCATTACGTAGTCGGATACAAGTTCTTTCCTGACATATTTGTCGGCGAAGCTTGCCGGAGTGTAGGTTTCGCCCTTCCACATGAACTCCTGAGGCGGCACGCCCATCACCGTCACCAGCATACGGTATATGGTCTTCAGCATATCTTCCTTCATCGATACCAGTTGTTTGTCAGTCGCCTTTGACTCGCGAAGAGTAATGCCCTGCTCACGCAACTTCATGCTTATCAGACCACGGAAACGGGAGGTACTGTTGGTAGTGAATGTCTCAGGCATTACCTCAGCCGGCACCAGTCCGTATTTGTTTACGAGATCAGCCACACCCGTAAATGTGCCGCCGTCTCCGATAGGGTTTTTGAAGAGGAACTCCACCTTCTTGTCATCCAGCGGCAACTTGCGTGTGTCTATCACCGACTGTAGGAACAGGTTGGCTTTCTCAAGTTGGTCGTAGAAGAAGAGATAGGCCTCAGAGAACTCCAGTTTGTCAAGATTATGTTCGCTTATTGCCGCAGCACGAAGCACATTGAGCCCCGTAAACATCCAGCACCGCCCCGACTGCTTCTGGTCGGTGATACCTTTGTTGGGAACACGCAGTGTGAACTCAGTTTCAAAAGCCTGAAGGTTATCCTGATTGAGAGCAAGCTTGCGCAAATCATTACCTGAGGCAGCATTCCGCAGTGCACGTTGCTCCGCTGTCTCCTGATAACTGTCACGGAGAGCGGACATGAGTTCTTCACTGATGGTCTGCGCATTCATCGAAAGACAAAAGACGCACAAAATAAACAGAGAACATCGTTTCGACAGGAATATGAATGTCTTTTTCATAACAATGAGAATTTTACGCTGCAAAGGTAAAAAGAATTTCTCATATCCGCAATCACTATTTGTTATTAACCCAAATCGGTCATTAGACTGTTTCACGCTTACACGACTTTCTTTTTGTTATTTTTTTTGCCGAACAATGGAACCCCATTGCGCCTTCAAACCGACAAAAAATCTAATCAAAAATAAAGCCATAATCATCAAAACGCTAATGACCGATTTGGGTTTAATATAGTCACTCTTTCCGCTTTGTATCACGTATCATCACACCCTCTTGCATAATCCGAAAAAATGCATTACTTTTGCAGGTCAGAATTGCATAATGTACAAGAAGGAACTCGGATATTATTTCTCCACTCCGATTGCATATATTGTTATCGGATTGTATTTGTTGGTGGTGAGTCTGTTTCTGTGGGTGATACCCGGTGAGTGGAACATACCCCAGTCGGGTTATGCGCAGGTTGACGGACTATTCACGCTCTCGCCTTGGCTGTTTATGCTGCTCTGCCCTGCCCTGACAATGCGTCTGTACGCAGAAGAACGTCAGACGGGGACATGGAGTGTATTGAGAAGCAAGCCTATGCCACTTTGGAAGATAGTGACGGGCAAATACATGGCGGCGTGGACGGTAGTAGTATTAGCGCAGTTGCCATGTATTGTGCATTATCTGCTTGTCTATCATTTGGCAGAGCCTGTCGGCAACATAGACTCAGGAGCATTCTTCGGCTCGTTTATCTCTCTTTTGTTTCTCTCTGCCGCTTTTTCGGCAATAGGTTCGTGGGCAAGCAGTCTGACCAAAAGCCAGATAACAGCATTCATAATAGGTCTTTCATGCTGTTTTGTAATGTTCTACGGTTTCGACCTCATTGCTTCAATGTTTGAAGGGAGCAGTGCCGCAGGGTACATAGAATGGGTAGGAATGAACAATCATTATGAGTCGATGTCGAAGGGCGTGATAGACCTGCGGGATGTGGTATATTTTCTGTCGGTGAGCATATTGTTTGTGCTACTGACCATTCAATCGATGAAGAAGAAATGACACGGATAGGTATTCTCTCGGACACACACGGTCTGCTTGACAAGAGGGTGCTTGAGCATTTCAGCGAAGTGGACGAGATATGGCATGCAGGTGATATAGGTACGACAGAGGTGCTTCAGACTCTGCGCGAGTTCAAGCCGACAAGGGCCGTGTTCGGCAACTGCGACTCGGGAGATGTGCGCTGGTCATTGAGTGAGTTCTACAGTTTCAAGGTGGAGGAGATGAATATACTCCTGACACACATAGGCGGGTATCCCGGACATTATAATCCAATGGCATACCGCAGGATAATGAAAGACACGCCGGACATATTCGTATGCGGTCATTCCCATATACTGAAAATACAGTATGACCATAGTCTGAAAATGCTCTGTTTGAACCCCGGTGCAGCAGGAAAATATGGCATTCATACAGTGCAAACGCTCTTGAGGATGGAGATAGACGGCGCCGAAGTGAAGGACATGGAGGTAATAGAGCTTGAGAGGAAATAGCAATATATCAGGTATTTAGTATATAACAGGGGTATTTTGGTGCAAAAAGAGTGCTTAAAAAGCATGTTGTAAAACATAAAAAAGGGTATTGTGAGTATCAGAAATTTTGAGTTACTTTGCAACCGTAATCAAAACAACACAATCTTTTTTGTACCTTAAAATCAAAACAGACTAATACCTTATAGTAAAAGGGACGCTGTGAAGCGTCCCTTTGCACATATATAAGGAGGAGTTTGAGAGGTTGGCAGAGGCAAGAGAACTGCCATTATTTAACCAAGGTTCCCCAGAGAGTATAGAGTTGACCATTGCGCTCAATGTAGAAGATACCATCCTGAACCAGTTTCTTAGGTGAGGAGGAGGGAGTTGCTACGGACTCTACCGAGGTGTCTTCAATAGTGGTAAAGATGTCGAACAAGTCATTGGTATAGGCAGGATAAAAGCCGATTGGCACAGTCTTGTCACGGGCTGTACCCATACGCAATATGGCTTTGCCGTTGTGGCCTGTAACGGTAGCAGAATAAGAGTTGGTAGAAGCCGATTCGTCACTCACCTCCGACTCCGAGTGAATACCCACAGCCTTGCGAATCTGTATGAGCCAATTGATATCGTTCTTAAAAGTGTACCAATGCGGCCAGAAGACGCACGGCACTCCGGGGAGCATAAGAATATATGCGTTGGCAGCAAGTATCTCGTTGCGTTTGGAAGCAGGGTCGGTGTTGTAGGCTATGAACTCAGCCGACTGGTTGTCGGAGCGGTGGAAAGTGTCGTGATTGTCGATGAAGGTAACAGCAAAGCGCGAGAGACCCTCAGAGCGTAGTCCCTGGTTCTTGAGGTTGGAGAAAGAAGAGCCGCCTTTCCACGTACTGATTTTCTTCTTGAGGGGGAAATCGAAGGCAAGGGTGTTGTAGGAGGTCTCCGCCAGATGGTTCTTGACAGAGGCGACATCATCCATCCAGAACTCGGACACGGAGAAGAAGGGCTCGGAAGCAAGGTTATACTGCGATAGATACACGCCTGCGTAACCGCGGGTCATATCGTATCGGAAGCCGTCGAAACCAATCTCATTGAGCATCCACTTGCAGTATGCCTCGCACATCTGCTGCACGTATTCCTGAGTATGGTCAAGGTCACGGCAACCGGCATCGTTGGTACCAGTGTCGGCATTGCCATAGGTAAGAGACTTGCTGTCAGACGAACTGCTTGTGGCAGCCTCATCGCCGGAGCAGATATATTTGGACTCAATCTTGAAGGAGCCGTAGTCACCGAAGTTATTGGTAGCGAAACTCTTTGCCCAACCTGTGGTACTCTGGAAATGGTTGATTACGATGTCTGCTATGACTTTGCAGTTGTGCGAATGGAGTGTGGAGATGAGGGTCTGAAGTTGCTCTTTGTTTCCCCAGGCGCTGGTCAGGTTGGAGTAGCACTTGGTATAGTACCCCACTCCGCCACCGTTGCCCGATGGTGGGAGCCAGACGAGGTCGAAGTGTTCGCCTATCTCGTCGGCATAGTTCTGCAGAGTGGCATACTTGGTGTTGGAGAAAGTGGTAGAGCTGTTGGAATTCCAATAGAAAGCCTGCAACATCACCCCTTCATACTCGGAAGGCACACCGACCTGCGCATATTTGGAGGGGTCGGGGTAGTTGTTGCCAATAGAGCCACGGAGGCAAATCTGAGTGCCATTATAGGAGATAGTAACATCTTGCTGCTTTTGCAGGGAGAAGCCGATGTTACTGTCGCCGCTACCCATTGACACGGCATAGAGATTAGAGCAGTCGGCAGAGAACCTGGTGAAGCCGAACCACTTGCTTGAGCCGTCAGTTACTTTGAACTCGTAGGAGCCGACAGGCACAGAAGAGAAGGTGACTGTCCAGAGACCATCTTTCTCAGTCATGGCAGAGCCGCTTATCTGCCACGATTTGCCGTCGCACCAAGGGTTGCCGTTAGTGCCATTGCCGGCCACATAGTAGGCAGCAAAAGAGCTTACAGTAAATGCAAGCAGGAGAAGAAGAATAGAGACCTTACGCATAAAACTTAATTGTAATATATTCTGTTATCATATAGTGTTGCAAAGATACAATAATTTCGGGAAACTACGAAACAAAACTCTGCGGAAAGCGTTTTTTTTGATGACAATCCGCAGAGTTTTCATGTATTTACGAGGGGAGTGAGATAATAAACAAAGGCAGCTCCAAGAAAGGAGCTGCCTTGAAGATAATTGTTTATTACTATTCTTATTCTGCTTCTGCGCAAATAGTCCAACGACCTGCGGTGTAGTCGATAGTAACATCGGTCTCTTCGCCGAGGATGTAATCAGTAGCATCACTCCATTCTCCATCTACATTCACAACCTGGATTTGGTTGTCCCAAGTAGATTTCTGACGAATCTTGATACCCTCACCTACAGCAGATGTAATAGTGATGGTAGCAGTTGTTCCTTCAAGAGTAACAGGAGTACCTGTCCAACCATCAAAACCACCAATAGCTTCAATTTCGAATTCCGAGCAGAAAGTCGGGAGAAGGAAGGTAACATTGTATGTCTTCGATTCTACTTCTACACAGTCGCTGTGCTGCCAGCCACCGATGTTGAGATAGAGAACACCTGCAGGGATATCAGCTGCGATAGAGAACTGACCTTCACCGTTGATTTCACCCAAAAGGATGGTGGTGTTTTCTTCGTCAACAGTTACATCAATAGCTTGTCCTTGCCATGAATTATCGTTTTCGAACTTCAAGCAAATCTTGCCCTCGATACCGGCAGTACCAAGTTTGAAAGTAGCTTTGAACCACTCCTTGCTTCCATCAATAGCTTCGAACTTAACAGCCTCTGCAGCGGAAACAGCAGCGTCCTCAAGACCAATGTAGGTGTTCTCGGCTGACCAATCGGTGCCATTGAGGGTACCTTTCATGTAGATACCGTTGCACTCTGTTCCTTCAGGAATGTTGATAACAATAGTTACATAACCTTCTGCAGGTTTGTCCACATCAGGAACGTCATTTGTTTCAACAGGAGGAATGATAGGATCCGGAGTGGGTTTGTTGTTACAAGAAGCAAAAACCAATGCGCCCATTGCGAGGGCAGCAATCATCAATTTGTTTGTTTTCATAATGAATGAAATTAAATTGTTAATAATGTTGATTAATAAAGTTGTTTGTATGTATAAGTTGATACTTATATTTGTCTATTCTGATAATGAGTATTCAAATAATGTGCCAAATAATCAATATCCAGGATTCTGCTCAAGGTTGGAGTTAGCCACTTTGTCAGAATTGGGAATAGGATATAGAATATAGTACATATCAAGTGGAACGGGGTCGAGCCAGTTTCCACTATCATCCATAGACTTCTGCTTGCCACGCCCTTCCCAGTTCATAGTAGCATCAGGGCCGACGAACTGACCGAAACGGATAAGGTCGATACGGCGGCGTCCTTCATGATAGAACTCACGGAGCCATTCGGCGAGGATATTCTCTTCGGTGAGGTCAGTGGCAGTAAAAGGTGCTGCATTGGCACGTTCGCGAATACGGTTGATAGTGTTGAGTGCCTCAGGTTTGTTCTGACGGAACTGAGCCTCAGCGAGGGTCATAACAGCCTCGGCAGTACGCATCAGAGGTACATCGGTATCCATATACTTGCTGTCATGTTGCGGTTTATTCTCGAGTACGACAGGTTGGAGAGAAGCATCGAACTGAGTGGAATAGAGGTTAGTCCACTTGCAGATACCCCAACAATCGTCGAAGCCATCACCGCTTTCAGGAACATCACCCTTGAAATCCTTAATATTGTCGGTGCCATCAGCAGGGTCAACATTCTTAGCGCAGAACATAGCACGGTCGTCATGCGCGATAGCGGGCATAGCGAACTCGTCAGCGTCTTTACCGAGGGCAACTATCTCAGCAGCAGTCTTACCCGGGAAGAACACCTTAACAAGTTCAGGGCATGCACGCCAGCAGCCCCAGTTGTTGTCAGACGAACCGCAGTCGTTCATCTTCTGGTTGCGGCAAGAAGCAATGGTATATTGGCTACCTGCATAAGAGCGGATATACTGACCATCCTGTGCTGCGAGGAACACCATCTCATCAAGAGAGGTAACATCGTTGTCACCCATGAAAATCCGGGCATAAGGTTTAGGCAGGTTAGGATATGCATCAATAACCATTTGTGCATATTTCTCTGCATTAGCCCACTCGGCAGTACCTTTAGTGAAAGACTTACCATCGGCACTGAGTGTACCTGTGTAGATTTCAGCATTGAGATAGAGGCGTGCTGCGAGCATATAAGCAGCAGGTTTGGTAGCACGATAGATGGTAGTTGCGCCCTTATCATAGAGGTCATCCACGAAGCCATGTTTATCTGTATCGGTAAGTTTCTCACCGAACATAGGTTTAGTGTGACCAAAAAGAATCTCATCGAGGAGCCACTGATAGAGGTCGGCACGCTTTATCTGGTCAGGATTGCCTGAGCCCCAGACTGAGACAGTGAAAGGCACATTGCCGAACATATCAAGGAGATGATAGTAGTTGATGGCACGTACGAAACGTACTTCAGCACGCTGGTGAACACTTTTTTCATCAGTCATACCCTCTGTTTTCTCAAGGAAATGGTTACACATGGTAACGCCATAGTTGAGACGGTTATAGAGTTTGCTGACGAAGGGGTTGGTAGCAGTCCAAGAGATGAGAAGCAGGTCGGAGCAACCGGCATCGTTGCGCCAAGTCCACCAACCGGCATCAGTGGGGAACTCGTTGAGCACACAGAGAGTACGATAGAATCCGGAGTAGCCTTCATCGTCGGTAATAATATCAGCATCGCCGCCACCACCTACTTGTCCTGTCTGTACGAACGAAGTGTAGATTTTGTTGAAGACAGCATCCTGGTCGAACGTCTGGTTGATGTTCGGGTCGATAGGTTGCGTATTCAGGTTCTGCACACAAGCACTCATGCCGAAAGTAACGGCAAGGAGAATTGCGAAAGATTTTATTGTAGTTTTCATATCTTCAAATATTTAGAAAGTGATGTTGCAACCAATAAGAGTAGTCAGTGCACGGGGATACATGTTGCTGTCGATACCTCCTGAGACTTCAGGGTCAAGCCCTTTGTAGCCGGTGATAACAAACGGGTTGCTGACAGTAGCATAGATACGTGCATTGCCAATCACGCTGTTGGGTTTGTTCCAAGTATAGCCGAGAGTGATATTGTCGCAACGGAGGAAAGAAGCGTTCTGGACGAAGTAGTCGGTGAGCACGCCGTCAGTCTGGTTGCGGAGGTTGTTGCCGTCATAATAGTAAGAGTTGAATGCCTCTTTGAGGACACTATGGAAACCTTCGAACTTAGCATCGTAGATAGTGGTTACATACTGCAGTTGGTCTTGGAGTACACTATTGTAAACATAGTTGCCGATAGAAGCACGGAGTGTAAAGCCAAGGTCGAAATTATAGAACTGCCATTTGGTATTGAAGCCCATTGTTACAACAGGAGCGGGGCTATGGTAGAACTTCTTGTCCTTGGAGTCGATTACACCGTCGTTATTAAGGTCAACACGTACGAGATGCCCTGTCTCATCATAAGCTGTTTCGTAAACATAGAACGAAGAAGCGGGGTGTCCGACAGCATGTGCCTGAACTTTCTGGTCATTACCGATATTACCGAGGTCAATATAGTAGTCCGGGTCATCACTATTGGTAAGACGTGTGATGCGGTTCATATTCCAAGTGGTATTGAAGCCGAGATCCCATTTGAGTTTCTTATTGTCAATAGCCACAGCATTGATAGAGAACTCGACACCTTGATTGAAGAGTGAACCGATATTGGAGATTACGCGGGTCTTGAAGTTAGTACCTGCGGGCACATCGACATAGTTGATAAGGTCTTTGGTGAGACGATAGTAGTAGTCAACAGCACCGGTGATACGGTTATTGAGGAAAGCAAAGTCAATACCTGCGTTGTAGGTAGTGGTTTTCTCCCATCTCAGTTTGGGGTTGTACTCATTAGGACGGTAGGTAGGATAGTAGATATAAGTACCATCGGTTGTGAGACCTGCCTTAATCTGCTCCTCAGTGAGTCCGCCGGCGGGCAGGAGTTCACCTGTAGTGGACATAGCGCCTGTACCCTCACGGCTGGCTACATAGACAGGCAGATAGGGGAAGTCACCCTGGTTGATATTCTGCTGACCGGTGATACCATAGCCGAGACGTAGTTTCAAGTCATTAAGCCAATTGACATCCTTGAAGAAGGTCTCTTTGATTTTCCAACCGAGGGCAACAGAGGGGAATACGCCCCAGCGCACATCGGGAGCAAAACGTGAAGAGGCATCAGCACGGACGGTAGCAGTGAGCATAATCTGATCCCATCCTATCCAGTTGGCACGACCGAAGAAAGATACGAGGTAACTCTCGGTAGCGGAGTCGTAGGTAGTGTAGTTCTTGCGAGTGCCACGGAGTTCGGCATTGTTGTTGGTCATAGGATAGAAACCACCGCCTTCGGAGTGATAGTCATTGTAGAAATGCTGCCACTCATAACCAGCCATGATATCGAAGTGCTGGTTAGCCTCGGTAAAGTCCTTATAGTACTGAGCATAGGCGTTGAAAGAGAGGTTGTATTTATGTTTCTCCTGCCATCCTTCGTAACCATAGTAGCCCCAATCAGTGTTCTGCGCATAAGGAGAGATATCGGTTTTCTGCTTACCATAGGAGTAGTCAGCACCGAAGTTAGCGTGGAGGTGCATATCCTCAAACCCGTGAATCTTATAGTCAGCCTCGAGGTTACCTACGAAAGCGCCAGAGTTGGCACGGTCGTTCTTGGTATCAAGGACATTGAGGGGGTTGGCAGCAGTCTGAGTGTTGAACATATAATCCCATGTAGGGTCATTGAGTGCGGTAGCCACCTGCGTGCGTCCGTAGTAGCCATTGAAGTGCTCGAATCCGTCAGCCTTAACAGGTTGTGTAGGGTCGTAAGAGAGTGCCTGCCCAACCACGCCACCGTCAGCATAGCGGTTGTAGATATACATACCCTTTGCATTGAGGTTGAAGGTGAGGTGTTTGTCGAAGAAAGAAGGATTGAGGCTCATACCGGCAGTGACACGCTGCATCTGTGAGGTAGGGATAATACCATTCTGGAGGGTATAACCGAGAGAGAAGCGGTAAGGCATGTTTTTAGTGCCGCCGGAGATGCTGACATTGTGGTCAGTAGAAACGGCAGGGCGATAGAGTTCTCTCTGCCAGTTGGTATTAGCAGTACCGAACTTAGCCATTCTGCTTGCGCTTGTACCGAGTTTAGAAGCATAATCACGGAGTTCGTCACCTGACATGACATCAAGTGTGTTGGTAAGGGCTGCCACTGAGACATTGCCTGCATAGTTAACTTTCAGTTTCTGTCCGGAAGCACCCTTCTTGGTAGTGATGATGATGACACCGTTGGATGCACGCGAACCGTAGATAGCGGTAGCGGAAGCGTCTTTGAGGACGGTGAATGACTCGATATCATTCGGGTTAACCATAGAGAGCGGGTTGGCAACACCGAGAACGCCTTCGTTATCCATAGCGAGACCATCGATAACGATAAGAGGGTCGTTGCTTGCGGAGAGTGACGAGCCGCCACGGATACGGATGGTAGAGCCACCACCCGGGGTACCGTCGTTGCTTGTAACAACCACACCTGCCACTTTACCGGAAAGCATTTCCTGAGCATTGGTAGTAAGACCTTTGTTCATTTCATCGGGTTTGATAGCGGTGACGGAGCCGGTAGCATCGTTTTTCTTTACGACACCGTAGCCAACAACCACCACTTCGTCAAGGAGTTCGGAGTCCTCACCGAGACGCACGCGCATATTGGCAGCGGCGGGGAGGGTCTGAGTCTTGTAACCCATGTAAGAAATCTGCAACTGGGCATTAGCAGAGACATTGAGGGTGAAGTTACCATCGAAGTCGGTAATAGTACCGTTGGTAGTTCCCACCTCAAGGATACTGGCACCGATAATAGGCTCACCGGTAGCCGCATCTTCCACCACACCCGAGACCGTGGTCTGAGCGAACACTGCCATTGCGGGGAGCAAG
This sequence comes from Paludibacteraceae bacterium, assembly GCA_905235505.1. Classification (GTDB taxonomy): domain Bacteria; phylum Bacteroidota; class Bacteroidia; order Bacteroidales; family Paludibacteraceae; genus Colicola. The sequence continues at coordinate 2,227 of CAJOMJ010000048.1, read as the reverse complement.
AGCAACATCACTGCCCATACACGGATGAGAGAGAATGTTTTGTTTTTCATTTTGGTGTTAATTAAAGTTGATATTATTGTGTTATTTAATTTCAATAAGTATAAGGAGTCAGGAGGGTTATCAGTCTTTCTTCTCTTTGATAAGGAATACTGAGCAAGCTCCGAGGGCGAGGAGTACACCTGCCGTAACGAGCATCATAACCTGACTGCTGCCACATATATGTTCGAGAATAAGGCCTCCGCAGAGAGCTGCGACAATCTGGGGGAGGCAGATAGTACAGTTGAAGAGTCCGAGGAGGGTACCCATGTATTTACTACCCGAGATGGCGTTAGTGATAATAGTAAACGGCAGGGCGAGCATGGCAGCCCACGCTGCACCTATCAGTGCATAACTGCAGAGGAGGACGTATTGGTTAGTGACAAACATAGTGGAAACGAAGCCGAGTCCTCCGACGAGGAGAGAGACGGCATAGGCCCCTTTGTTGCCAGTCCATTTCTCAAGGAAGGGAAGAAACATAGCCCAGAGCAGAGAGCCTACCGCCTGCACGGCGAAGCAGACACCTACCCAGTTGCCTGCTGACTGGAAAGAGTCGGAGGCAGTGGAGAGACCATCCCAGTTGAAGCACTGAGTGGCAATAGCACCATTGGAATATGTCCACATATACATAAAGGCAGCCCAGCAGAAGAACTGGACAAGTCCTACCGTAAGGAAGGCGCGCACGACAAAGGAGGTATTGGAAGTGTCGTTGACCTCCTGCTTTTCCTTCTTATTAAGTCCGTGGAACTCGGCATACTCCTGCGGGTCCATCTCTTCGACAGCGAAGAAGGTGTAGAGTACACAGAGGATGAGTATGGCGGCTCCGACATAGAACGACCACTTGACGGAATCGGGTATGACACCTTCGGGGGCTGTGTTGGCGATACCTATCCAAGTGAAGAAGATGGGGAAGAGGTAGCCAACGAGCGAGCCGGCGTTGCAGAGAGCGGACTGAATGGCATAGGCAGTGCCTTTCTGCTCCTCATTGACCATATCGCCAACCATCATTTTGAAGGGTTGCATGGCTATATTGATAGAGGTGTCGAGGAACATAAGGGAGAATAGTCCGAACCACATGGCAGAGTTAAGCCCGAGCCAGACACGCTGCTCAAAGGAGAAGTTGCCTGCATTAGGCAGGAGAACCATGACAGCGACGGCTATGACAGCGCCTATGAGGAGGTAGAACTTGCGTCTGCCAAAGAATTTGCCGAGCCATGTTTTATCAGATAGGATACCGATAAGCGGCTGCACTATCATACCCATAAGAGGGGGCAAAATCCAAAAGAAAGAAAGTTGATGCGGGTCGGCGCCGAGAGTGGCGAAAATGCGCGAGATATTAGCACTCTGCAGTGCGTATGCTATCTGCACTCCGAAGAACCCGAAACTGAGATTAAAAAGTTGTCCGATAGACAGATTACGTTTTTCAGTTGGCATAGTTTCATTGTTAAGAGCCCGCAAAGATACAACAATTATTTGGAAGGACAAAATTTTTTGAATGTTTTTCTTACAAAATGTGACAAAGCGGTAAAAGAAAAAAGGGGCGTGAGGGCGGACAAGGCATGACACAAGTAGGGGAATATGAGAGGGTTAGGAAAGGGTTAGAAAATGGTTAGAGCGGAATCGGGGCGGAATCGGGGCGGGGGCAGGCAAAGGAGACGGGGAGAAGAGGAGAGTGAGGGCACGGGAAAAGCTTGGAGATAAGGAAGATTCAACATTCGTTTACGTCTCGTTTACGTGTCGTTTACGTCTCGTTTACGTCTTTTTTACGTAATTTGGACTGAGGAATGGGAGAAGCAGAGTGCAAGAGAGGATATGGGAGGCATCGGTACACATGAAGAATTGATGCAAAACTGCGATGTCTACAGGCAGATTGCACTGTCGCAGCTTTCAAAGGAGGAACTGGCATAATGGAAAGAAAAGAATATGAATACGGACAGGCACAGCAAAGACAGATGCGCAGAGGTCCCGGTGGACTCGGCGGTCCCGGCGCAAGAATGGGCAGAGGTGAAAAGCCAAAGGATCTGATCGGTACCTGGAAGAAGCTGCTTCGCTATTGCCACAGATACATTGCGTTCATCATCATTGCGGTTGTCTGTGCAGTCTTCGGAACAGTGCTGACATTGCTCGGTCCTGACAAGCTTTCCGATCTTACGAAATATATTCAGGACGGCTTATTTACAGGCGTTGTGGA
>CAJOMJ010000047.1 GCA_905235505.1 Paludibacteraceae bacterium | reverse complement strand
AAACTTATTATCTTTGCCGCAGTTATAAATATAAGTCATAGACCATGAAACACAGTCTCTTCATAGCGATTCTTATTTTACCTTTTGCAGCAGTCGGGGCAAACAGATATGTTAGTACTTCGGGTACTGACTCCAACGAAGGCGTTAAGCCGTCCTCGCCACTTCTCACCATTCAGAAGGCAGTTGATTTATGTGCAGCGGGCGACACCGTGTTTATTGCCGAAGGCACTTACCGTCAGTCCGTTACCATGCGCAACGGAGTCTCTCTGATAGGCAAGGCGGGCACTATTCTCGACGGCACCGGTCTCGGGTGCAGGCTCATCACTGCGGCAGGCAAGGGGAAGAATATAAATTTTACCGAGCCAACGCTGATTGAGAATATCACTCTTCAGAACGCCCGTCACGACGGTCTCGGAGGAGCTGCATTGCTTTCGGGCAATGTCACCATGCGCTATTGTACGGTACGCGGTTGCAGCGCTGAGCAGGCAGGAGGAGTACTGATTAAGGGAGATTTAGCCGAAGCCTCTGCCTTAGGTGCCAAACTTGAGTATTGCCTTATCCACAACTGCTCCGCCACAGGTCACAACTGGCCTGACGCAGGAGGTGTCGCCAATTTCGACGGCATAGTTGACCATTGCACTATTGTAAACAACTACGGAGACCGCTACGGCGGTATTCATTCGGAGAGCACAGTGACGAACACCGTCATGTGGGGTAACCTCTCCGAAGACGGATTCGTTGACCCTGCCAACTATGTATCCGACGAGAGTCTGTCCGCCTACTCTACCAACTATGCCAATGAAGGCTTTGAAATCGATTTCTTCTGCGAGCCATGGCTCTCAGGCAATAACCGCGACAAAGATGCCCCGCAGTTTCTCTTTCCGACCAACTTTGCCGGAGTACCCTTGTCCGCTGAGGAAAACGCTATGATGCTTGCAGCCGACTACTCCCTCAGGAGCACCTCTCCGCTCATCAACAAAGCCGGTGCCTCAGGTTATGAGCCAAGAGTGGCAAAATGCACGAATATAGACATCTTGGAGGACACCTTATATATAATAGAGGACGGGCAGGGGAGCCTGCATGCCGTGGTGACGCCATACGAGACTTCTGACAAGACTATACAATGGTCTGTATCATCGGACATTGTGAGTATCGACTCAGAAGGCAGACTGACGGCTCATAGTGTAGGCAAAACGGTAGTTACCGCCACTTGCGGCGATATCAGAGATTCGGCGGTTGTGACAGTTACGCCCAAGCCTGTGGTTATAGTTCACCGGGATGTTCTGCTTGCAGACTCACTCTATCATATAGAAGACTACACCACACCGAGTTATATACCGCTTCTCATTGCCAAAGAGACTGCACGAAGCGACTCTTCGGAACACAACCTGCAAGCACTCAGGTACGCTATAAGCGACCTGCAAGACAATGAGTCGCCTTATTGTATGGTAGCCAACATCAACGGCGACCCTGCTACACGCATGGCTTTCTGCTGGTTCACCAACGAGGGTATTAGCGACGGTGAGGTGCAGGTGATAAGAAAGAGAAATGCCACTACTCAAGATTTCGAGAGAGGCAAGGGCGTAAGCACCATTCATGCCGATGCCACCACTACCCCGCCCTTGCATTATGCCATCTCCACTTCGGGCATACTCAAAGCGGCGCGCCTTGACAAGAACACCTCATTCCGCTATGTCAGTCATAAAGCAGTAGCAACAAGTCTGCGCCCCGGTTCCGACTACTCATGGCGTGTCGGATATGATGGTCACTGGAGCGAGATTATGCAGTTCCGCACAGAAGACCGCAGGCAGAAAGACTTCTCATTCATATACATGACCGACAGCCACCTTCAGAACCGCGAGTATGTAGATGCTGCCAAGTTGTGTGCTACTGCCGTGGCAGCCAACGAGAGAGACGCCCGCTTCTGTGTCTTCCCCGGCGACTTTGTGGACACAGGTACTCAGAACAACTCGGAATGGGAGTGGGAGCGCTGGTTTGAGGAGGCTTTGAAACCGGTTATCTCAATCATGCCCATAGTACCTACCGACGGTAATCACGACGACAGCCCGCTGCTCAACTACACCTATCACTTCAATACCGACTCGAGTTTCAACACTGAGACTAAGGTCAAACCGCAGTTCGCCGGCATAACCTACAGTTTCCAATACGGCGACATGTTGCTCATGGCATACTCTATGCAGGACTTCTGGCACGGAGACTACAGCTACGAGAACCTCACATCCGAGTATTTCTCCCGCGACCTCGCAGAGTGGTTCGAAAGACAAGTAAAGAAACACCCCAAGGCACAGTATCGCGTGGCATTGGTTCACAAGAATCTCTTCTCCGGCTCTGACCACCAACGCGACAAAGAGACTCCCCTCATGCGCCAAACCCTGCTGCCTGTATTCAAAGAGTGCGAGATAGACCTCGTTCTTCAGGGGCATGACCACACTTACGAAGTAATCGGACCGGTTGACCCTGACACACGCACACCTATTTTGTCAGCCATATCGGAGCAGGAGACAGTACCCATTGACTCCGTAAAGAACCTCACAGGCAAGCGTGGTGGCACATACGATGTGAGCGACGGCACTATGTATTTCATCGGTGCCACCTGTGGCGCCAAACGATACACGCCTCTCACCCGCCAGGAGATGGATGACGCATACAACACTCACAAACTCAGCAATTATTTCGACCTCTTCACGGGTATGTTCGGGCAACCCGGGGCACCGAGTTATACAAGAATAACGGTAACAAAGAAAGCGTTGCTGCTTGACTCTTTCAAGGTCAATCCCGACGGCAGCACCACTCTTTTCAACTCTATGCGTGTAGTGCGTTCGCGCAAACACAAATAAATATCAATCACTAATAATAACAGTTGTTATGAAAACAAATCTTCTTCACCTTCAGGCAATGCTTGTAGCCTTGTTTGTTTCAGTTGCCGCCTTTGCCGGCACTGTATCCGTATCCCCCGGAGTAAACACCATCAAAACAGCCCTTAGTTCGGCTCAGGACGGTGACACTCTTCTTCTCGCCAATGGAGACTATACCATGTCGTCCAATGTAGATTTAAGTATATCAGTTGTAATCATGGCGTCCGACTCTGCGGTCATTGCCATATCCGATGGTGCCAGTGTCCGCCTGCGTGCCAACAATATCAGTGTAGTACTGAAGAACCTTGTGTTCGACGGAGGAGACAAAAGCGGCAGCGAGCGGGCGGTGCGTATCTATTCGGGTGTCAATAACACTACTCTGCGTATAGAAGGCTGCTGCTTCCGTGATATGGAAAGGTGGAAAGGGCTATAACGGTATATGAAGACTCCAAGTCTTCCGAACTCTATGCGGACGACTGCCTGTTCTACCGTGTGAAACGGGCATTCCACGTGGCAAGTGCTTTCACTTCTATAGACAAATCCATTATCAGCAACTCTACCTTCGTGGATTGTGGCGACTCAAGCAACCGCACCGTATATTTCGCCCAAGTGGACGGAGACGAGCAGATGCATGATGCGAACAACCTGCTTGACCACTGCACATTCTACAACTGCAAGAATACGCGTGTGGCATACTATCCGAATCTGAACGGCTCTGTCATCACCAACTGTATTGCCATGATAGATGCAGAAGATACCGACTGCAAGAGTTTTGCCATATACGGAGTCAACTCAGCCCTGCGCAACTCTTTGTCGTTCAATCTGGAGTCGTATGTGCGCTCTTCCGCCCAATCGGAGAACAACTCGGCTTTCTCACCTCTGTTCGTAGATGCACCCAATGGCAACTTCATGCTTTATGCCAACTCGCCCTGCGTAGGCACAGCCACCGACGGCAGCAATATGGGCGACCCCCGCTGGGGCGTGTCCACAGAAGAGGCTCCGCAATGGCTGATGCCCTATTCACTCTACAAGAAACCTTATAGCATGTCGCCTACTGTCAACAGCATACGCATACTCTGGCAGACTGCCGACAACTACAGCGCAGGTGTGGTGCGATATGGTACTGATGCCGACAATCTCAACCTGACGGCATCCTCCGACCAAGGCTGGTTCATACCCGGCGAAGGCTTTGTGCATATCGTGGAACTGACAGGTCTGCAACCCTTCACACGCTACTACTATCAGGTCGGTGACGGCACAAGAACTTTCCCCGACATACACTCCACCAAGACTGCACCGCAGCGCGGACAAGCCTTCCGCATATTCACTATGTCGGATATTCACGTCAACTCATGCAGCAACTGGCAGAACATGCAGACGTTTATATGCAGTCTTGAACCGGATATCGCCATCTTCAACGGTGACTTTGTGAACGAAGGCAACATGCGCGCATGGAACAGTGCTTTCTTTACCCCCGGCGAGCCTTTCCTGAGTCGCGTACCTATCATGTCTTCACCCGGCAACCATGAGACAGGCGACCCCGCTTTCTACCGTTATTCAACATTCTACGACTATTTCTCACAGTTCAACCACGGCTACTCCGAAGACACCATCAAAGACCCGCGCGGAGAAGCCTACTTCACCTTCCCCTACGGCAATGCGCAGATAGTGGTGGTGGATATCAACGGCTTCCCCTCCGACCCTGACTTCATGCCCGGTTCACTGCAGTACCACTGGCTCGACAGCGTACTCAATGCCAGCACCACACCCTGGATATTTATGTTCGGGCATGTGGGTATCTACACCTCCGGTTATCATGGGCAATGGTCAGAAGAGGCAAAGACGCTTGCTCCACTGCTCGAGAGTTATGCCGCCAAAGGCAAGCATATAATATATTTCTGCGGCGACGACCACTCTTTCGAACACCTCTATAAAGACGGGGTACATTATGTGCGCCCGGGGTGCGGACGTAATTCCAACTACGCACAGGTAACCACAATCGTCGATGCACAATACTCTATGTTCTACAAGCAGATATCGTGCTACAGCACACTTGACATGAGTGCCGATGCTTCAGAAGTGCTGCTTACAGCACGCGACTCGGCGTCAAACGTCTTCTACAACTACACTTTCCACCTTACAGGCGATGAGATAAATCCGTCAGTGAAGTTCACCTACCCTATGTCAAATGTCTCCGCCATCGACTCAGTGCTTCTGCAGTGGAGTAGTTTCGACCCGCAGAAAGATGCCGTACTCAGCTTCTACTACACCTCATCAGCCGACTCTTTCGACGGCAAACTCATTGCAGGCGGCATACCCGCCAACCCTACTGCCACGAAACGTCTCTGGTGGAAAGTGAAAGATATCTACCCGAAGCAGGACTATTACGTATATAGTGTTATCACCTCAGGCAACTTCTCGGATACCGTCAGGCTGGAGTACCCTGTATATGTGGCACCCGACACCATCGCACCCGCACCACCTACAGAAATGAAAGGCGACCTGCGCGACGGCAGATATGTTATGACATGGCTCAACCCCACACACGAAGTGGCTATCGACAATACCCTGCAGGATTTCTCTTCAGACTACAACGGAGTAGTGGCGGACGGTGAGAACGGGTCTGCGGTACTCAGTGTCACCAATGGCACGTTGCAGATAGACTACACCGTTAATCTCGACTGGGGAGAGGGCTCTGCCAACTTCGTATTCGACCAGCCTGTTGACATGTCATCTTCACCCACACTCTCTTTCAGGTTGAAAGGCGACGGCTCTACCAACGACCTGCGCATCATCGTCAAGAACATGGCATACGGCGTTGAAGACTGGTGGTACACCGAGAAATACAACCTCAGTTCTACCAATTGGCAGGATTGCACAATCAATATGGCTTCCCTCACGGCACTCGACTGGCACTCCAACTCCGACACCAAGAACGCACTGCAGGGAGTAGTCGCCATCTGCTTCATCATTCCAAGCGCCAACCCATGCGCCGGAACAATATATATCGACGATGTGCACGTGTCCGGCTTCATCCGCCCTGCCGATGACTATGCAGGCACAGTGATAAGACGCAGCACCGGCAGTTTCCCCCAAGACCATACTGAGGGCACGCAGATATACTCCGGCACAGACGAATATTGCGACGACGCAGACATCGACCCCGAAGTTGTATATTATTATGCAGCCTTCTCTTTCGATGATAGTGGCAACTACTCCGCTGCCGCAACATCAGCACAATGGGTCAGCACCGACCTTGACCCCACCACAAGTCTCTCCTATGCAGGTCAGACACCGCTTAACGACAACATGGTAACCGATATTCTCGGGCGACAATATGACAACAAGAACCTGCCTGCCAATAGTATATACATCTTGCAAGGCAGAAAAGAGATGACTGTCAAATAACCTGCCCCGACAGAAACATAGCAAATATACCCGCGCTGTAGAAACTATATATTGCAATTAGTTACGCAGAAGGGTATATTTGCATTTCGAAATGTTACGAAAACTATACACCCTTTCGAAACCTCAAACACCTACATAACAACGCATTAACACAGATACCGGTATAGTTACCCGCAGAAATACGAAAAAATATAAGGTTCTTCTGTTTCGTATTAGCGAAATATTGCTTATCTTCGCAAGCGGAATCGTAACCAATATAAACATATCTGTTCTATCATGAAAAAAACCATTACTCTTTTTGCGGCATGCTGTGTTTTTGCAGTATCTTTCGCCACCGACCGCTATGTATCAACAAGCGGCGACAATAGTAACGACGGTTTGAGTTGGGCCAAAGCCAAGGCTACTATCTCAAGCGCAGTCAGCAGTGCAAGTTCAGGCGACAACATCTATGTCGGAGCCGGAATCTACAACGAGATGGTCTCAGTCAAAGACGGCGTGAATATGCTCGGAGGCTACAACCCTGCCACTGGCGAGCGCGACATTGACGCCTACAAGACCATACTCGATGGTACTGACCTTAACAAGTACCTCATCGTGAAGTATGACAACGACTGCACAACGCCCACACTCATCGAAGGCTTCACCATCCAGAATGCCGAACATAGCAGTGAAGGCGGAGGCGCTTTCATACGTGGTAACATGACTCTTAATCTTTGCACCATCACCAACTGCAAAGGTTCTAACGGAGGCGGCGTATATGTACGAAGCAAGGATGCAACCATACCCGGCTATGTCACCAACTCTGTCATCGAACTCTGTTCGGCTGAAAGCAGCGGAGGTGCTGCCTATCTGTATGAGAATGCAGTAATGGAGAACTGCATCATACGCGGATGTGCAGGCAAGTATGGTGCCATACGAAGTCATAAGGCAGGTGTGATAGTGCGCAACTGCGTACTGCATAACAATGCCGCTACTGTTGACGGTTGGCCTGACTCGGGAGGATTGTTCAACGAAGATGGTGCTGAAGCATACAACCTCACGGTGTGCAACAACTATGGAGCCAAATATGCAGGTATTCATTCTGTAGGAAAAGTTTATAACTCTGTCTTCTGGGGCAACAAGGCTGAGGACGGATTTACCGACCCTGTAAACTTCATCTCGGCTTCTTCTGCTTCTTCCGACAACTGGGCTGACCAGGGTTTCGACAGTGAATCGTTTGCCAGCCTCTCGCTCGCTGCTAACAATACCGCAGCCGGCGGCCCTAACTTCAAATTCCCTACCACCTTTGTAGGTCTGCCGAAGAATGCAGGTGAGATAGCTGCGATGCGTTCAGCCGACTTCTCTCTCACCGCAGCCTCACCGCTCATCAACAAAGGTAATGCCGCCTTCGCACCAGCCTACGATATAGAAGGTAAAACACGCCCAATAGGCACTGGCGTGGAGATAGGCGCATACGAGTTCGACCCTGATGCACCCACAGTGAATGTAACAGGTGTGAGCATCACTGTTGATACTCTGTTTATCGTAGAGGAGCAGATTGACGGACTCGTTGCCATAGTAACCCCCAAGAACGCTACAAACAAACGCGTCACTTGGTCTATTGCCAACCCCGCTGTCGCTACTATAGATGAGAATGGTGCTGTGACAGGTGTCACTGTCGGCAATACTATTGCCACCGTCAAGACCGTAGATGGCAACTTCTCCGCTTCCGCCGTGGTGGTGGTTAATCAGAAACCGCCTGTAATCTACCCCAACGAAGTATTGGCTGCTGACACACTCTATCCTATCGAAAACTACACTATACCCAGCTACATACCCTTCTGGATTGCAAGAGAAGGTGCACGGCTCGACAGCCTTACCACCGACCACGCTCTTATTGCCGCCAAACTGAAAGAGATGGACAATGCAATAAAAGGTCTTATAAGCAAAGAAGAACCTTATAACATTATTGCCAACATCAACGGCGACCCTTCCACACGCATGGCTTTCTGCTGGTTCACCAATGAGGGCATCACTGAAGGCAAGGTACAGATTGTTGAGGGAGATGTCAACGAACAATACTTCGATGACCTGCAGAACGTAATAGAAGTGGAAGCCACACCTACTACCACCAAACCTCTGCGCTACGCTGTCTCCTCTTCCGGAATACTCAAAGCTGCCAAGATGGAGCCCAAGACCTCTTTCAAGTATGTAAGTCACAAGGCTATAGCTGAGAACCTCAAGCCCGGAACACAATATACCTGGCGTGTAGGATACAATGGCCACTGGAGCGAACTGGCACATTTCCAGACCAAAGCCGTGGCAGAAGGCGAGTTCTCATTCGTCTATATGAGCGACAGCCACATTATGGATCAGGAGTATGTCGACAACGCACGCTGGTGCGCCGAGGCAGTAGCAAAGAACGAATCGGATGCACGCTTCTGTGTCTTCCCGGGCGACTTCGTGGAGACAGGCACCAATGCCAACTCTGAATGGGAATGGGAGCGTTGGTTCGAAGAGTCTATAAAGCCCGTGATAATGAGTATGCCCGTCGTGCCAACAGACGGTAACCACGATGACTCCGACAACCTCAATTATACCTACCACTTCAACACCGACAACCAGTTCAATAAGCAGGCCAAGACAAAACCGCAATTCGACGGTATCACCTATAGCTTCGTCTATGGAGATGTGCTCTTCCTCGTATATTCTCTGCAAGACTGGTGGCGTGCAAGCGGTAGTAGTGCCGAAAAACGGGTATCTTCATACCTCAGCAACGACCTCGCTAACTGGTTCAGAGAACAAGTGGCAGCCCACCCCGACACCAAATACCGCGTTACACTCGCACACAAGAACATATTCTCCGGCTCCGGCCACTCTGTAGATGATGAGACACCTATGTTCCGCGACATCATGCTGCCCATATTCAAACAATGTGAGATAGACCTCGCACTACAAGGCCACGACCATACCTACGAAGTAATCGGACCTGTTAACCCCGATACACGTACTGCTATCAAAGAGGCCATTTCTGATGTGACTGAGGCTGAGGTCAATACCAATACCAATATGACAGGCAAAGAAGGCGGTACTTTCGTAACTGACGATGGCACACTCTATTACATAGGTGCCACTTGCGGACGCAAACGCTACTACCCGTATAGCCGGGAGACAATGGAAGCCAACTACGACAAGCACAAAGTCACTAACTACTTCGACCTCTTCACCAGTCGTTTCGGGCAACCCGGTTCACCGTGCTATACTCGTGTAACTGTCAATGACGAAGCTCTCACACTTGAGGCTATAACAGCCAACAGCAGTGGTGACACTAATCTGTTCAACACTATAAAGGTCGTACGTAACAAACCGCACACCATACCCGCCGGATTCGAAGATATACAGTCAGAACCCGTTATGAGAGAAGGCAAGAAGTTCGTGCGCGATGGTCAGATTTTCATCCGCCACAACAACAAGATCTATAACATCTTCGGTGCAGAAGTGGAATAATATCACTTCTCTCCGCATACTGCAACCATTCTGAGCAAGAGCGTGCCACGGCGCGCTCTTGCCTGTTTTTACACCTGCCCTCTCGCCGCCACCTCTATATCCGCAGAAACATCACTAATATGAAGACCTCGCAATAACCACCATATCAATACCTTACAATATCATTACTATGTGATTACTATGTGATTACTATGTGATTACTATGTGATTACTATGTGATTAAGCCGAAACATACATATAATCAACACGTTATCACCATCTTTGTGCCCTATGTTTTCGAAACCTTTCGAAAACCGCCATGCCCGCTACCCACTCAATCCTCTATATCACAGTGCTTTACAGTACCGCACGAAATAAAAACACCACTGCAACTGCAATTTGTCTTGTTCAGATTTGCATACTTTCATCTCTTTATCTACCTTTGTACCCTGATATAACCGTATCTTTTCACTTATGAAACGTCTCGCACTTATTCTCACATGTCTTGCCGCACTCGCTGCTAATGCCACCATCGTCACCTACTCTCCCGACGACACCTCTATCTTTGCCAATCCCGAACGGGGCTTCATCACTCAGCTTGAGAGTAAAGTAACGAAGAAATCACCTTACTGCGTCAAAGGCCATGAGAGCTCTCTCAACTCGCATATACAGAAAGACAACGTCTCTCTCGTCTTGGTTCTCTATTACCTTGACAACTTCAAGGACACCCCCACCCTGCCTGACGAAGTGCTCAACGCTTTCGACGCTGATATGCAGGTCTTGCGTGACAAAGGGCTCAAATGTATCCTTCGCTATGCTTACACCAACAATGCAAGCGGCGAGATTGCCTACGACGCCCCGCTCTCCGTTGTAAAGTCACATATCAGCCAGCTCAAGAGTCATTGGCAAAGCAATGCCGATGTCATCTATGTCTTTCAGGCAGGTTTTGTAGGCGCTTGGGGAGAATGGTACTATACCAGCAACTTCGGTAACAAAGTTGACCGAATGAACGCTGAGCGCCGTGAACTCGTCGATGCCCTGCTCGATGCCGTGCCACAAGACCGGTGTATCCAACTCCGTACCCCTCTTTTCAAAACCTCTTATATAGGCAACACCAAGCCTCTCACCGACTCTGAAGCCTTCCAGCCTACGGCTAAGGCACGCCTCGCTCACCATAACGACGCTTTCCTTGAAAACTATGGGGAGATGGGCACCTACGATGACACAGCCAAACAGAAGCCCTACCTCGCGCAAGAGACTCTCTATGTGCCTCTCGGAGGAGAGACTTGCATTCTTGATGCCAACATTGCCCAAACCAATGCCAATTACCAAAAGACTACCTCCGAGATGAGTCGCATGCACTGGTCTTTCATCAAGAATAGCTACTCCACTGTCGTCACCGACCGCTGGCGCAGCGATGGCACATTCGATGAACTCAATCGCCGTATGGGTTACCGTCTCCAACTCCTCTCCGCCACTCTCCCTGACAGTGCCGCCCCTGGCACCAATACCAGCCTGCGTCTTGAGATACGCAACTCCGGCTATGCTCCGCTCTACAATCAGCGTCACGCCTACCTCGTTCTGAAAAAAGGCAGCAGTATCTATAAAGTACAACTCGCCTCCGACCCTCGGCGCTGGTTGCCTAATGGTGTAACTACCGTAATCAACGAGCAACTCACTCTACCCGCTGACATGCCTGAAGGTGAATACGACCTCTACCTCGCCCTGCCTGACGCTTACGAGTCGCTCGCCTCCAACCCCAAATACTCCGTGCGCTTTGCTAACACAAACATCTGGGACGAGACCACAGGTTTCAACCGGTTGAATGCCAAAGTCATAGTCACAAACAACTATGTGCCGCCTACCTCTGTCAGCAACTTAGACTCTCACACAGAGCATGTCTTCGACCCTGCACAACCCGCCTTCGACCTCCTTGGCAGAACAATTAACGCCGACTATAAAGGCATCGTCATACAGAATGGACAGAAATACATAATCTATTAGCAATATGAGAAACACAATGTTTATATGCGCCTGCCTGTTGGCTGCTCTCACGCAGGCAGCAGTCATCACTTACCAACCCGATGACGCCACTATCTTCCCCAACCCTGAACGCGGGTTCACAGAAGAGTTCAACCGTATAGTAACTGCCACCTCGCCCACTATCATCAAAAACAGAAACGAGTCGTGGTTCGACCAGACAAGCGAACTGCGTAAGTCTATGAGACTTATTGTGGTTCTCTACAACTTCAACAACTTCAAAACAGCCGACCTTCCTGACGAGATATTGCAAGGCTTCGACGATGACATGCAGGTGCTTCGCGACAAAGGTTGGAAATGTGTTCTCCGCTTCGCATATACGGAAAGAGAAAGCGACATAGTGGATGCCACACCTGATTGGGTAGAGCGTCATCTCGCACAACTCAAGCCACACCTCGAGAAAAACAAGGATGTAATCTATGTTCTCGAAGCAGGCTTTGTCGGTGTCTGGGGTGAGTGGTACTACACCAAGAACTACGGCAACGAGTCGCAACACATGAATGACAACCGCAGGCGCGTCGTTGACGCTCTCATGGCTAACACTCCGCAAGACATGTTCATTGTCTTTCGCTACCCTATGCTCAAGAACGAGTATTTCGGTGATACCGACCCGCTTACCTCCGAAGAGGCATTCACCGGCTCCGTCCGCGCCCGTTGGGGACACCATAACGATGCCTTCCTCAACACATGGGGAGACATGGGTACCTACGCAAGCAGCAATAAAAGCGATGACCCTAAGATGCGCCAGTTTATTTCAGACGAGACCCTCTACCTGCCCAATGGTGGAGAAACCAACATAGAAGAGTCCGCTAATGCGGAGAAACTTGCCACCTACGAAAAGACTATCTCTGCCTGCTCTACCTACCACTGGACTTTCTGCGGCTCTTCTTATGCCCAGGCTGCCACCGGTAAATGGCGTAAAGAAGGCACATTCGACGAGATGAACCGTCGTCTCGGATACCGCTACCAGCTCCGCGAATCTCAGATATCTGACTCTGTTGCACCTGCAGGCAAATGCAATGTTACCCTTCTTATCCGCAACAACGGCTTTGCACCTCTCTACAACCGCCGTGTCGCATATCTCGTACTCAAAAACGCCGACTCTCAGTATCTCCTTCCGCTGCAGTCTGACCCCCGTCGTTGGCTTCCTAACGGAACAACTGCCGTCGTCAACGAACAACTCTCCGTGCCCGCAGACATACCTGTCGGCGAATATGACCTCTACCTCTATATGCCCGATGTGCACCCTTCGGTTGCCTCCAACCCCCGTTACGCCATCCGTTTTGCCAACATAGATGTGTGGGACGAGACTACTGGAATGAACAACCTCAATACCAAGATAACCGTTACCACAGAGGCCGCCGCCGACCCTGGTGAACTGCCCGTAATCGCAGGTCTGGAGTCTGTACGCCCTTCTCTATCCGGCAATGTTGCATACGACCTCCTGGGCAGACCCGTTACTGCCGGCTACACCGGAGTAACAATACAGAACAACAAGAAAACCATGCTGATAAAATAAGACTAAGACAAGTTCATAAAGTAAGATGATTAAACTGAATAAATGTAGTTAATCAATTTAAGTTAGTTGATAAAGATTGTGTTGATACAAAGAGAGACGCAGTGATGCGTCTCTCTTTGTATTTTCTAACCCCGTATTTCTCTCCGCTCTATACTGATTAACTCTCCTCACTCGTGAATAATACCTGGTGCATACTTGCGCAGCCATTCCTCTGGCAGTGGTGTGCGATAGGGTCCTACCGGCTGCCCCCAGTCGTTGCGCTTGAACTTTCCGTCCTCTTCTTTACGCTGTTGCCCGTCAAGATACTTGACCAACAGGTATTCATACAGATTCTTCCATGCAGCTGTCGATACGGTAGCCTGCGTGGAGGAGAAGTGAGTCAGGTATTCTCTTGACTCCTCGTCAGTCATCGTGCTTACTATACTATCGGTCTCTGCAACTTTCCCGTTGAAATACTCCTCCCATTCTGCCTGCACTTTCTTTATGTCAGGCATCATGGCTGAGTACTTCGAGTATGCCCAGTTAGCTACCTGATTATACGTCCAGAAAGCAGATGTAGGAGAGTATGTATAGAGGTCGCCGTTGCCCTCTCTGAAGCATTCCGGCACTGAGGTGATACGGCAATACATAGGCACATAGAGGTTGGTTGCAGCGTCATCCACTCCGAACCAGAATATGCCGCCGGCATTGGGGTTGGTCAGTTTCCGCTCCGTTGGTTCAACCTTACTCTTTGTCTTCTTGCCCTTCTGATTAGCCTTGCCCTTTACTCCCTCACCCTTCACTTCTGTAGGTCTTATCTGTGCCACAAACGACCAGCCTGTCTGCTGCGTAGCCGTCGGTCGCTCATACCAGTACTGTACCGAGTCCAACTTGAAGCCCAAACTGCCGTAACGCAGTTTCGACTGCCATGGTCCGGCATCCTCGCCTGTAGTAATCTCAAGCGGAGTACCTTCATACTGGTCTCGCATGAAACCTTTGAAGTCTTGCGCAGAGAGCAGTCGGTCGGGCTTTATATATAGCGGCATACGCTCTTCCGACTTGCCGACCACATAGTCGTAGTATTTCTCCATTTCTTTGTTCACTTGCCTGAAGAAACTCCACACTCGTGCCTCGCACGCATATTTGGCAGAGAAGTCAAGCGGGTTGTATGTATCAGAGAAAGAAAAATCCTTGTCTGCGCCTGAGTAATAGCCTTTCTTCCTTGCAAACTCCACTACATCGTCTGCCCAATACCAGTTCTGGTGTTTCTTGTCAGTGAAGTCTATCTGCGTTATTCGTGCCTGATTGGCGTGTGCCGATACGCAGTCGTCAGGTATTCGTGCTGCTACCCACACTGCGCCCTTCTCCTGCTTGCCTTTGCCTATCAGTTCCAATATCCACACCTCTTCCGTGTCTGCTATGGTGAACGACTCTCCCTCCGAAGCATAGCCGTATTCGCTTACCAAAGAAGTCATGCACGCTATTGCTTCTCTCGCTGTCTTGCAGCGTTCAAGAGCGATGTAAATGAGCGACCCGTAGTCAATACCTGTCTCGCCATACAGTTCTTCTCTGCCTCCGTATGTCGTCTCACCTATGGCAAGCTCGTTCATGTTGCCTACCACGGAGTAGGTGTGCTTCACTTCGGGAATCTCACCGAGCGGCTTGCCGGTATCCCAGTCTTCTATTGTTCTCATTGCACCCTCCTCATGGTCTGCCGCAGGTCTGTACCTGAGGAAACCGTAGAGTGAGTACGAGTCAGCAGCATAACTGATGAGTATGCTGCCATCTGTTGTAGCCTGCTTGCCTGCCATGAAATTAGTGCATGCCATGGTAAGTGAATAACCGATAGTAAACAATAGACTGCAAATAACAAATCTCTTCATAAGATATATATAAATTATAGTTAGTTAATCATTTTCATTCTGCCAT
>CAJOMJ010000046.1 GCA_905235505.1 Paludibacteraceae bacterium | reverse complement strand
GCAAGGCAGCGGGCGAGTGAATCTGTCCAGTGAGGAATGGCAATGCCAAAGTCGGATTGAATCTTCTGTTTGTCAAGCACGGAGTAGTGCGGTCGGGGGGTAGGTTGCGGATACTGCTCCGAGAGTATGGGGTTAACTTTGCAGCTGATACCTGCCATGCGGTGAATCTCGCATGTGAAGTCGTACCACGAGCATACGCCGAGGTCGGTGAAGTGGTAGATGTGGCTTGTAGGAGTGTAGGACTGTTGGATGCTGTTTTTGCGGTCGATGATTGTCATGATGGCGCAGGCAAGGTCGGCAGCGTAGGTGGGTGTGCCTATCTGGTCGTACACCACAGAGAGTGTGTCGCGTTCTCTGCCGAGACGGAGCATAGTCTTTACAAAGTTGTTGCCGAAAGAAGAGTAGAGCCAGGCGGTACGGATGATTACAGCCTCGGGGCAGGCGGCGAGAACAAGTTGCTCTCCTGCGAGTTTCGTCCTGCCGTAGGCGGTTTGTGGGCAAGGCGTGTCAGTCTCTTTGTATGGTATATACGACTTGCCGTCAAACACATAGTCGGTAGATATATGTATAAGCATCGCTCCTGCTTTATGTGCTACCACGGCGAGATTCTCCGCTGCTGTGGCATTCAGGAGATATGCGGTCTGCTCGTCTTGCTCCGCACGGTCAACATTGGTATAGGCGGCACAGTTGACAATGGCATCGATGCCGTGGCTGCAGACGAAGTGCTCTATTGCGCTGCGGTCGGTGATGTCCAGTTCCTGCACATCGGTGAAGAACCAACTGTGGTCGGTTCTTCCTTGTGAGATAACGCGCATCTCACTGCCTAATTGGCCGTTGGCTCCTGTGACGAGAAGGTTCATGACAAGTCGGGGGTTTAGAGTATGGAGTTAGGGGTTAATTGTGCCAGACACGGGTGTTTCTTGTCTTTCTCGGAGAGAATCATCCTGTCTTGGGGTATCTGCCAATCTATATTAAGAGCGGGGTCGGTAAGCAGCAGCCCTCCCTCTGCCTGCGGGTTATAGAAGTTGTCGCACTTGTATGAGAACAGAGCCTGTTCGGAAAGCACGCTGAAACCATGGGCAAACCCCCGCGGGATAAAGAACTGCAGGTGGTTCTCGCTCGTCAGCATTACGGAGAACCATTGCCCGTAGGTCTTGCTCCCTTCGCGCAGGTCCACTGCCACATCAAGCACCTTGCCCTCAATACATTGCACGAGTTTTGCCTGCGCATATTCGCCTTTCTGGAAATGCAGACCCCGCACCACACCGTATTGCGACTGCGACATGTTGTCCTGCACGAAATGAACATTGATGCCTGCCTCCGAGTAGCGTCGCTCGTTATATGTCTCGCAGAAGAACCCGCGGGTATCGCGGAACACCTGAGGCTCGATTACGAGCAGACCTTCTATGGGGGTTGTCTGTATTGTCATATATCGTAACACCTGTTATTGAGTGCAAAGGTAATGCAAATTTGCCACATCTGCAAATTCTTTGTATCTTTGCAGACTAAATTGCAGAAAACATCAGTTCGTCCAATCTCCATAAGGAAGTATTCAGGTTGGCTCTCCCGAGCATACTTGCCAACATCACCGTTCCGCTTGTAGGAATAGTGGATACTGCCATAGTGGGTCATCTGGCAGATGCGGCTGCCATAGGCGGAATAGCCATAGGCACTATGCTCTTCGACCTGCTCTACTGGAATTTCGGTTTCCTGCGGGCGGGCACTGCGGGTATGACTGCACAGGCGTATGGAAAGAGAACTCCTGACACTGAGGGCGGAGGCGCGGGTGAGACGACAGAGATACTGGTGCAGTCGGTGAGCATAGCCCTAACAGGCGCATTGCTGATATTGCTGCTGCAATGGGTGTTCGTAACCGTAGTATTGTGGCTTGTCCCATGCTCGGTAGAGGTGGCTGAGTTCGCACGCAGGTATTTCTATATCAGGGTGTGGGCGGCACCGGCTACACTCACTCTGATGGCGCTGAAAGGCTGGTTCATAGGCATGCAGAACACTATGGCGGCAATGGTGACAGACCTTGTGGTCAACATCACCAACATGCTTGCTTCGTGGCTGCTGGCGGTATATACTCCGCTCGGAGCAATGGGAGTGGCGTGGGGTACACTCATTGCCCAGTATGCCGGACTTCTGACGGCGGCAGTACTCCTGTCGGCAGTCATACGTAAGTCAAAGACCAATAGTGCGAACAATGCGGTCAGGGAATCACTGCGTGTTAGGCTGGCATCTGTGTTGTCGTGGCGGAAAATACGCCGCCTGTTGGTGCTGAACGGGAATCTGTTCATAAGGTCGCTGTGCTTCATGGTGATTTATGTCGGTTTCACTTCTCTTGCAGCCAAGTATGGCGATACCGAACTGGCAGTGTCGTCTATCATCATGAAACTGTTCATGCTCTTCTCTTACTTCATTGACGGCTTTGCATTTGCCGGTGAGGCTCTGACAGGGCGTTTCATTGGGGGTAAAGACAAGGCTATGGTTGACGAGGCGGTGAGGATATTGTTCTTCTGGTCTGTTTGTATGGGTCTGATGTGTACTGCCTTATATGCTTTCTCCGGCACATGGTTCATAGAGTTGATGACCAACCAGCCGGATGTGATAGAGGCGTCACGACCTTATATTATATGGCTCGTTCTGATGCCTGTAGTCAGTTGTCTTGCCTTTATGTGGGACGGCATCTTCGTGGGGGCAACGGCAGGCAGCGAACTGCGCAACTGCATGATATGGTCGGCTGTCGGTTTCCTTGTCACGTATATATCGCTGAATAATATAATGGGTATTCAATCTCTGTATTTGGCATACTTTGTGCATCTGGTAGTTAGAGCGATATACCTTACATTAAGGTGGAAACAAACCGAAAACAATATGGTGGAATGGGTGGGGAACAACAGATAGGGAGACTTCCCGCATGAGCAGATAATATTGATAATACTATAAACCTATGAAACGCTTTTTTCTTTTCTCTCTCGTGGTGCTTGTATGCACTCTCGCGTCTGCACAACCCTGGAGGGCAGACCTTGGTAACGGACATTACAGAAACCCTGTCTTGATGGCAGACTATTCCGACCCTGACGTGTGCAGGGTGGGGGAGGATTTCTACATGACTTCTTCAAGTTTCAACTGTGTCCCCGGTCTGCAGATATTGCATTCGCGCGACCTTGTAAACTGGACTATAGTAAGTGCCGCTCTTCCTGACCATGTGCCTTATTGGAACTCGGAGAAGCATCTTGGCAAGGGTGTGTGGGCTCCGTCTATCCGTTATCACAACGGTTTGTTCTATATCTTCTATGGCGACCCTGACCAAGGTATCATCCGCCTCACGGCACCTTCTGTAGAAGGACCATGGGAGGAGACTATGGTGCTGCCTGCCAAAGGCTATATCGACCCTTGCCCGTTGTGGGACGAAGACGGCAGAGTGTGGCTCGTGCATGCTCTCGCAGGCTCGCGTGCAGGTCTTAAGAGCGTGCTACTCATGGCGGAACTGGACTCCACTGCCTCGAGAGTGGTGTCTCCGTCACGGATAATATTCGACGGGCACACGACCCAGCCTACCTGTGAGGGTCCCAAACTCTACAAACGCAATGGTTATTACTATATATTCACTCCTGCAGGAGGTGTGCGTACAGGTTGGCAGACCGTTCTCAGAAGCAGAGACATATACGGCCCTTACGAGGAGAAGATTGTGCTCGAACAAGGTAGTACCAACATCAACGGCCCTCATCAGGGAGCATGGGTTACAACCGCTGCGGGCGACGACTGGTTCCTGCACTTCCAAGATAGAGGAGCTTACGGCAGGGTGGTGCACCTCCAACCTATGCAATGGAAAGAAGATTGGCCAGTGATAGGCAAACAAGGGGTGCCTGTTCAGGAATTCAGAAAACCCGTAATTACGGAGAATACAACAGCATATTCCAATGAATATACCGACGATTTCGACTCCGCTACACTGCGGCTTGACTGGCAGTGGATGGCAGCACCCGAGGCACAATGGTACTACTGCAACACCGGCGAGGGCATGCTCCGGCTCTTCTCTGTCAATTATCCGTGGACAGGCGGGCGGCATGACGAATGGACACTCGAGGAGTGGCTTGTACATGCACCCAACCTGCTGATGCAGAAGTTCCCTGCAGAGAACTTCACCGTCACTACGCGTGTACGTTTCTTCCCCAAGAAAGAAGTGATGGGCGAAGTGGCAGGCTTGGTGATAAGCGGAGAGAAATACTATTATCTCGCCCTCAGAAACGAGATAGACAGAATATGTATAGTAGCCAACGGAAGAAAAGAGAGTGCCAATGTGAAGCCCGGCAACTGGGTGTGGCTGCAAGCACGATTCTCTATGTACGATGCCAACACTGCCTTGTGCGGCTTGTACTACAGTTACGACGGTGAGAAATGGAATAAGGCGAACGACAGACTGTTGATAAAGCAAGAGAAAGACTCTTGGATAGGCTGCAAAGTGGGTTTGTTCTGTCTCAGACCATACAAACCGACCAAGGGTCAGGACTGTCAGACCTACAACGACGGCGGATACCTTGATGTTGACCTATGGCGTATAGAATGAGAGTGCCGTGTGCGTCAGGCTTGTCACTACATCTCTTCAAAGGTGTAGTTGAGGAAGTCGTTTATAGGTTTTGCTGCCCGGCAGATATCCATAAACCGCTCAAGGAAATCAGGGCGGCACACCTCCTTGTCAGTCAGGTGGCATGACAAGGTGAAAGCCTTGCGCTTCAACCAGTCGGCATGAACGAAGTCCTGCGGAAATCCCGCAGGCACTTTTTTAAGCATATAGTCAGTGTCGAAATCCGTGAAGTAGCGGCGGAAATCTTCCCGTGCCATCAGTTCTTCCAACTCGTCGCTGTTGTCATATACCGATGTTCTTACTGCACGCAGCAAGTCAGGTTCGGGGCACCACATTCCTGAGGCGAACATGCAATGCCCCGGTTGCAGATGCAGATACCAGCCTGCCCACTCGCTTTTCTTTCCTCCGTGAGCGGCTACGAAACTGCCGAAGTGGTCTTTGTATGGGGTCTTGTCAAGCGAGAAACGAGTGTCACGGTATATCCGCCAGTTGCAGTCTGCAGGTTTCAATACCCCCAATTGGGGGTCAAGATGACTCATCTGCTCTATCCATTCTGCAACAAACTGCTCGAAATCTTTCTTGCACTCAAGGTATGTCTCTTTGTGCTCTTGAAACCATTCACGGTTGTTGTTATTGGCAAGGTCTGCCAGAAATTCAAGTATCTTCTTTGTATTCATACTAATCTGTCATCCCAATAATTCACCTATATAATAATATATCATCATCCCGCAGGCAATCAGTTTGAGTATGGTGCCTGTCAGAAGCCCGATAAAGGAGCCGAACCCTGCCTTGAGAGCGGCATTGACATTCTTCCCGTCAAAGAGTTCGAACACCACTGCCCCTATGAATGGTCCGACTATTATTCCCCAAGGTCCGAAAAAGAAACCTACCAACAGACCTATCGTGCTTCCCCATACTCCCAGTTTGCTGCCGCCGAAACGCTTTGTGCCCCATGCCGGTACTACATAGTCAAGCACTTGAAGTACAATAACCACCGCTAACCATATAAGCAGAAACGGCGTAGAGAACTGCACCCTGTCAGTGGCCTGCATTATTAGCAACCCGATATATGCCAATGGCACTGATGGCAGGACGGGTACTATACAGCCTACCAGTCCTGCCACCAAGAATAATCCTGCAAGAATAATCAGAAATATCTCCATTCTTAGAACTCAACCTTCGGAGCATGTTTGGCTTCTGCGTCTGCCTCGAAGTAGGGTTTCTTCTCGAAGTTGAACAAGCCGGCTATGATATTGTTGGGGAACGTGCGAATAAGAGTGTTATATACTCGTGCCTGCTCATTGAATGTGTTGCGTGCTACGGCAATACGGTTCTCTGTGCCTTCCAACTGTGTCTGCAGGTCTTTGAAGTTCTCGTTGGCCTTCAGGTCGGGATAAGCCTCTGCTACTGCCATCAGTCGGCCGAGTGCCTGACTCAGTTCGCCTTGTGCCTGTTGGAATTCTTTCAACTGCTCTTCTGTCAGATTGTCTGCATTGACAGTGATTTGGGTGGCTTTCGCACGTGCGGCTATCACACCTTCCAGTGTCTCCTGCTCATGAGTGGCATAACCTTTAACCACTGCTACCAAGTTAGGTATCAGGTCCATACGACGCTGATATTGGTTCTCCACCTGTCCCCAAGCGGTTTCTACGTTTTCTTGTTCGGTTACCATGGAGTTGTATTTGCCTACCATCCAGAAAGCGACAATGGCAATCACTCCGACCACGATAATGGTCCAAAGAATTTTTTTACTCATAACTGTGTTAGTTTTAATGTTAGTATAATATTGGTGATTTGTTATGTCTTAGAACTTTCTTCCTGCTCCTCCGCCGAAACTGTGACCGCCTCCCCAGCTGCCGCTGCCGCCTCCGCTGCTGTGGTAACCTCCTCCGCCGTCTGACGAGGAAGAGGTGGTATGAACGAGCATCGGCAAAACGACTATCGCTGTGCCCACATAGCCGCAGAATACGCATGTTTTCGTATCCCGTCTCCTTCCGGCAGATACGTATGTCGCGCGTTGCAGAGTCTCTCTGTCTGTAGTCTGATATGCCTGTGCACCGCAAATGGGACATACATCGTAGTTGCCTGATTTATTCCCGCTATACGACTGTATGTCTGTGTGTTGGCATTCAGGACATTGCCATACATCGTGCATCTTCGAACCTATGTTCTCTTCCGACAACTGCAGTGGACTGAGATACTGCTGTCTCTCGTCGCCTTCTATAAGTGTCATTTTGTTGCCGCAGTTTGTGCAGTTGAGAGGCATTGATTTTACGTTCTTGCGTGCATTCTTGTAGTAGAGGTAGAAAAACAGCATCGGGAATGGGAACAACCAACTCATGCAACCTGTAGCTGTCTGTGTACCTGCTGATTGCTGCTGTATCGACTGCCTGTTCTGCCCGGGTTTGCCTTGCAGACGTTTGTAACCTATGAAGGCAAAAACAATAAGCAGTATGAATCCGAAGATGAAATAGTTATATATTCCTGCATTATCCTCTTTTGGCTTCCATCCGAGCAGCAACTCTGCTCTTGCCTCGTCGGAGACGAGATGATTGGTGATGCCTTGGGCTATCATAACCATGCCTTGATTGAAATCACCTTCCGAAAGATAGGGTAAATTCTCGTCTAATATCTGTCCGCAAGTAATATCGGGCAGCAGACCTTCTACTCCGCCGCCTGTTATTATCTGTATGTCACGGCTCTCGCTTGCAAGAAACAACAGCACACCGCTGTTATTACCGGCCTTGCCTATGCCCCACGTGTTGAACAGGTCGAGAGCAAAACTGTGGGCATCGCCGTAATCGTTCTCATCGTAGTTCTCTATTGCTATCACGCACAACTCAACCTCCGACATCTTCTCCAAGTCAACGGAGTTCTGATTGAGCATGTTCACTGCTTGCTGGTTTAATACTCCGTCCGGATTGCTCACATAATAGTCCTGCCCCTGTGTCTTGGGGTCAGGGATAGTGGTAACTGTATATACATTGCCCAACATCGGCAATGCCAGTACGACCATGACAATCAAAAGGGGAATCTTCTTAAACATAGCGGGTAGTTTTAGTGGTTGTTTGTAGGTATCGGAATTATTTTGTATCTTTGCATTGTCTAACGCGTAACACTCAATATTCGTCATCCGCATTATGGTAGTCCCTCCGGGAATCGAACCCGGATCTAAGGTTTAGGAAACCCGTATTCTATCCATTGAACTAAGGAACCCTATGCAAAACACGCTGCAAAGATACATATTTTATTTGATACTGCAAAATATATAATGTGCTTTGGTAATCCTGTGGATGAACTTCTTGATGTAACCCGTTGCAGCAGTAAGGCAAATGACAGAATGTAGGCAGAAGAGTAAGAGAAGCCGGAATGTCCGGCATGAAGTAATATAATATGTAACATATATATGTCAAAACCCAAACAGAAATACTATGTTGTCTGGCAGGGCAAGTGTCCGGGCATATACACCGACTGGTCTCAGTGCGAGGCTCAGGTAAAGGGCTTTGAAGGCGCTAAATATAAGTCATTTCCCACCATGCAGGAGGCTGAACAGGCTTTTGGCAGACAACCTGACGAATTTATTGGTAAGGCTGCGCCTAAAACTAAATCAGTCAAGCATGTTCCGGCAGAAAACATGCGCGTGCCCGCTCTCTGCGTCGATGCCGCCTGCTCCGGCAACCCTGGTGTTATGGAGTATAGAGGCGTTTATCTGCTCGATATACACCAAAACGGCGAGCGGGAAGAACAAGAACTCTTCCGCCGCGGACCTTTCCCTGACGGCACTAATAATATAGGTGAGTTTCTCGCAATCGTTCACGGTCTGTCTCTGCTCTGGCAGCAGGGCAACGATACTCTGCCCGTCTATTCCGACTCGCGTACCGCACAATCGTGGGTAAGACAGAAAAAGGCAAAGACCAAACTTCAGCCTACCGACAAGAATGCTGTCCTCTTCCAACTCATTACAAGGGCGGAACAATGGCTCCAGACCCACACTTGGCATAACCCGATTCTCAAGTGGGATACCGATAGTTGGGGCGAAATACCTGCGGACTTTGGTAGAAAATGATAGGTTGAAATTACAAAAACACAAAAAAAATAAAGAAAAATATCCGTAATTCAGATATTATTTGTACCTTTGCATGCTCAAATCGAGATTAACAAAATAAACAATATACAAACAATACTAAACAATTCAATTAAATTATGACAAAAGTAGCTATTAACGGCTTTGGCCGTATTGGTCGTCTGGCTTTCCGTCAGATGTTCGAAGCAGAGGGTTACGAAGTAGTCGCTATCAACGACCTCACCAGCCCCAAGATGTTGGCACACCTTCTCAAGTATGACACCGCTCAAGGTGGTTTCGCAGGCAAGTATGGCGAAGGTAAACATACTGTAGTTTATAAAGATGCAGTTCTCGCTGAAGACGGCAAGACCGTTCTCACCCCGGGTTCTATCATCGTTGACGGTAAGGAAATCACTATCTACGCTATGCCTAACGCAGCTGACCTGCCTTGGGGTAAACTCGGCGTTGATGTTGTCCTTGAGTGCACAGGTTTCTATACAAGCAAAGCTAAGGCTTCTGCACACATCCAGGCAGGTGCAAAGAAAGTTGTTATCTCTGCCCCCGCAGGCAACGACCTTCCTACCATCGTTTACAATGTAAACCACAAAACTCTTACCCCCGCTGACACCGTTATCTCAGCTGCTTCTTGCACTACCAACTGCCTCGCTCCTATGGCTGACGCTCTTAATAAGTATGCTGCCATCCAAAGCGGTATCATGTCAACCATCCACGCTTACACTGGCGACCAGATGATTCTCGACGGTCCTCAGCGTAAAGGTGACCTCCGTCGTAGCCGTGCCGGTGCACAGAACATCGTGCCCAACTCCACAGGTGCTGCCAAGGCTATCGGTCTCGTTATCCCCGCACTCAATGGCAAACTCATCGGTTCTGCACAGCGTGTTCCCACTCCTACCGGCTCAACCACTATCCTTATCGCTGTTGTTAAGGGTCAGAACGTTACCAAAGAAGGTATCAATGCCGCTATGAAGGCTGCTGCTAACGAGTCATTCGGTTACAATGAAGACGAAATCGTTTCAAGCGATGTTATCGGTATGAAGTTCGGCTCTCTCTTCGATGCTACCCAGACTATGGTTTCGAAGATTGACGACGACACCTATCAGGTACAGGTTGTTAGCTGGTACGACAATGAGAACAGCTACACCAGCCAGATGGTTCGCACTATCAAGTATCTTGCCGAACTCAAGTAATCGGAAATCCTTAGTTTGCAGTTCCACTGCAATATAAAAAAGAGACGCAACCCGGTTGCGTCTCTTTTTGTATGTCTCTTTTGTATGTCTTCTGTAATGCTCTTACTTGATTACCACCTTCTCCCCTCGGTGGATATATATGCCTCTCTCCGTAGGCTCTTTTGTCTTCCGCCCGAGTATATCATACCAGTTGTCGTCTGCAGAAGTCATTCTTGTATCTTCAATCGCCGTCGCAGTCTTCACATTGCCTATCCCTGGCACTCTCAGCGTCAGGAAGATGTCGTCCGTCTTGTTCTCTTTGTCAGTGTCGAGATAACTGATGTCCTTAAGCATGCTGGTCTTTATCTTCTCTGCCCTCTCTAATGCCGCTTGCATCTTTGCCAGCATATTCTTGAACCCTTCAGGTAGGCCCGCAGAGTAGGACTCTATCTGGTCAGTCTTGCCTTCTATCATAAGCTTGACCACACTGCCCATCATCCTTACTATCTCCACTGTTGAAATGGTATAGGGGAATCCCATCATAGTGAATGTAGTATGCTCGAAATCGCCCGCCACTATTATATATTCTATCAGAGAGTCCACACCCGTCTCTATCATCGGGTCGAGCAACTCTGTTAGTTTTCTGTCTTCGTTCCCCTCTGAGGTAGTAAGAATTGCCAAAGTGAATGGTTCTCCGAAAAACCTGTATGCCAACTGTGCCCTCTCGCTGTTGCTCTTGGGCAATGCTGTCTCGAACTTGTCAAGCATAACCTGCATCATCTGGTCACCTTCTGCCTGCTTCTTCGCTTCTGCTATTGCCGAATCAATCTCCTTGCTGAACATGTTGGCTACGCTTGACAACATCTTGTCCATTCGTGCCGACAACTCGTCTCTTGAGTACACACTCATGTCGTCTATGTCTCGCAGTGCATGCAGGTTCCTTGTCGCTACAGCCACTTCTTCTTCCTCCTTGTAAATTGTCAGAATCCTGTATGGCACAGGGTAACTCACTGTGGCACCCGTGCTTATCTCAACTATCGAGTCTGTCCTCGTCTCATTATAGTAGATGCTGTTGTTGCTGATGTGCATGTGACCTGTCAGCAGCAGATGAATACCGTGCTCTATAAACACTTCTGCTATGCTGTCGCCATCCTCTATTGCGGCGGATGCTAATACTACCGACTGCTCTGTAAAATGCTCTATCAACTGGTGGTGCATCATGGCAATCACCATGTTGCCTTTCTGCTTGGCCTCGTCTGCCCTGTCTGTCACCCATTGCAGTGTCTCCTTGCGCAACTTGCCGTAGTCTTGTCTGCTGTTCTGGCTGTCACCGTGTTGCGTACTCTTGTTCTCCCTGCTTCTTGTGGCGTCAATGCCTATCAGAGTAAGACCTTCTCTCGGCTCTGCCGCGTATGACAGCGAACTTGTGTCACGCACATATTTCTTACTGTCGTAGCCGAAGTTCTTGTATATCTCCGCAAATTCTGCTTCTAAGATGTCCTCTGCCGGTCTGGTCTGGTCTCCGTCGAAATACTTTGCATTGGGGTTCTTGATGTCGTGGTTGCCCGGTATGACAAACGATTGTATGCCGTTTGTCCTCAGTATCTCTAACCTCTCTGCAACTGACTGATGACTCACTTTCTCCCCGTCTTTGGTCAGGTCTCCTGCTATCAGCACCATGTCCGGCTTGTAAACTAAGATAGAGTCTGTCAGCGCCTCGAAAATCTCCTCACTCTGTCGCAGCATCTTCCTGTCGCCGTCCACTACATCCTGCAATGCCTTGCCGTCGTTTATTATCAGCTCTTTTGCCATCACGTGTATGTCTGTCATCACCCATATCACCGGCCCTGCACTCTCCTCTTCACCGCTTCTTGCTATCGGCATCTCGCGCACGGTGAACACTGCCGAGTCCTTCACCTCGCCCTCTTGCTCAATCCGTACCTTGTTCTTGTATGGCTCCAGCCAACCCTCTGCCGGCAGCTTGCCCGAGAGTGGGGCGCCTGTGTCATTGTATTCATACCAAATGAGAGGCAGAAG
>CAJOMJ010000045.1 GCA_905235505.1 Paludibacteraceae bacterium | reverse complement strand
CATATAAGTAATACATCATGGCATTTTTCGGATTATTCTCCAAAGAAAAGAAAGAGACACTTGACAAAGGTCTCGAGAAGAGCAAAGAGAGTGTGCTCGGAAAGATATCACGTGCGATAGTGGGCAAATCCACTGTTGATGACGATGTTCTTGACAATCTCGAAGAAGCACTTATCACGTCCGATGTAGGTGTAGAGACCACTCTGCGCATCATAGAGCGCATACAAGACCGTGTTGCCCGCGACAAGTATGTCGGTACATCCGAACTCAACACAATACTGACAGAGGAGACAGCCGCCCTACTGCAAGAAAACAACACAGAGGATGTGCTTGATTTCGATGCTCCACTACCTCAGAAACCATACGTGATAATGGTTGTCGGAGTGAATGGTGCGGGAAAGACGACCACTATCGGCAAACTGGCATACCAATACAAACAGGCAGGAAAGAAAGTTATGCTTGGTGCTGCCGACACGTTCCGCGCTGCTGCAGTGGACCAACTCTGTATATGGGGAGAGCGCGTGGGGGTACCTGTAGTGAAGCAACAGATGGGTTCCGACCCTGCTTCAGTGGCATACGACACATTGCAGTCGGCAGTGGCAAATGACATAGATGTGGTATTGATTGATACGGCAGGTCGTCTTCACAACAAAGTGAACCTGATGAACGAACTGACAAAGATAAGGAATGTGATGCAGAAAGTGGTGCCAGACGCTCCTCATGACGTGATGCTCGTGCTTGACGGAAGTACCGGTCAGAACGCATTCGAACAGGCAAAACAGTTCACAAAAGCGACAAAGGTAAGTTCACTTGCCGTGACGAAGTTAGACGGGACTGCCAAGGGAGGAGTAGTGATAGGAATAAGCGACCAGTTCAAGATTCCTGTCAAATATATAGGTCTGGGTGAGAAGATGACCGACCTTCAGGTGTTCAACCGCGAGGAATTCGTCAAGTCGCTGCTGAAATTAGATTAAGGAGTAAGGGAGAGGACGACTAAGAGCAGGCTTGAGCTTAGGGTCAGCTTAGGGTGGAGAGAGTATGGAGAATTCAGAGGGGCAGGCGGAGCGGGAAGCCTATGTATGAATTACCAATTTAAGGATAACAGAAAAAGTAGATAAGGATAACAGAAAAAGTAGAAAACATGTATTCACAAAACGACAAGATGGCAGAGTTGATGAGTGCAGAACCAGATATACTGCAACTCATCGTCCGTTTCAGACTCCCTCTCGGAGTCGGTGACAAGACTATACAAGAAGTATGTCTCGAGAACAATGTGCATACCCCCACTTTCCTCACATTGGTAAACTACAAACTATCATTAGAAAACGACATCAACTATGACAATCTGTCGCTACCCACACTAATGAACTATCTGAAGCTTGCACATGAGCACTTCTTCAGTTTCTCATTACCAATGCTGAGAAGGAAACTCATAGAAGCAATCAACTACTCCGTGAGCGACTCCAAGATACCAATGCTCATCATACGCTTCTTCGACGAATATGTAAACGAGATATCCCTTCACATGCAGCATGAGAACGAGCAGTTGTTCCCATACGTAGAGAAACTGCTTGCAGGAGAGAAGTCCGACGGATTTGACATAGAAATCTTTGCTCACCAACACAGAGCCGTTGACGACCAGCATATAGCAGACAAACTGACCGAACTGAAGAACCTCATCATCCGTTACTACCCCCAAAATGGGGAGAACGAGTTATTATTCTCTGCACTTGAGGACCTTTTCAATTTCGAGAAGGAACTGAATATGCACTGCAACTTCGAAGATGAGATACTGCTTCCCGCTGTACGCCGGTTGGAACACCAACAGCAAATAAACCCGCAACGCAAACAGAAGACTCAACAGCAGGAGGAACTATCCGAAAGAGAGAAAGACGTGCTGATAGAGGTAGTGAAAGGACTTAGCAACAAAGAGATAGCGGATGCGTTGTATATCTCAATCCATACAGTAATTTCCCACAGGAAGAATATATCGAGGAAACTGAACATACACTCGACCGCAGGTTTGACCATATATGCGATAGTGAATAACCTTGTAGATATAAACAATCTGCAATGACACCTATATAGTATAATGCTTCGCAGAGTAAGGGCATATATAGAGCAGCAACGACTCCTCCAACCGAATGATAAAGTGATAGTAGGTTTGAGCGGAGGGGCAGACTCTGTCGCCCTACTCGACCTATTGCTGCGACTTGACTACAAGTGCATTGCAGTACATTGCAACTTTCACCTCAGGGGTGAAGAGTCGGAACGGGATGAGCAGTTTGTGCGCTCACTATGCGAACAAAGAGGTGTAAGACTGGTAGTGGAGCAGTTAGACACAAAGCAGTATGCTGCAGACAAGCGTATATCGATAGAGATGGCTGCGAGAGAACTGCGTTATAACCTCTTTGAACAAGTGCGAGAGGAGTATGATTGCGCAGCGATAGCAGTTGCACATCATCAGAACGACCAAGCGGAGACTCTGCTACTCAACCTTATACGCGGTACAGGTATTCGCGGATTGGCAGGTATGAAACCGAGAAACGGCTACATAGTCAGACCACTGCTGTGCACCACCCACAGCGATATTCTTGACTACCTCACTCTGCGCCATCTGGGTCACGTGGAGGACTCCACCAATAGTGACACCGATATAATTCGCAACCGCCTGAGAAACATTCTCGGGTCATTCCCTGAAACGGCGGTGATCAATATGGCTAACGCTGCCGACATAATGGGTGGATACAATAATATAGTAGAGTCGTATATAAACTCCGTAAAGGGCAGTCTTGTTACCTGCAAAGGTGACGAGATACATATTGACATAGCCCAACTACTAAAGACTCCTGCACCCGAGACCATACTCTACGAGTTGCTTCGGGAATACGGTTTCCCGCAGACAGAGGAGATATACGCATCACTTTCTGCGACATCGGGCAGGTATTTTCACTCCCCTACCCACACAGCACTCAAGGACAGGCAATATCTGATAATATACCCAAACACGTCATGCGAAAGCAATGTGCCGGAGATAAACATATCTATTCGCAGCAAAAGGGAGCATGAAACATACCCTTCGCAAGAAGAATGGAAGATAGTTGCGGACGGCAAGATAGCGGAGATGCCACTGAGTTTGAGGCACTACAGACCGGGGGACAGATTCTGCCCGATAGGAATGCAAGGGACGAGGAAACTGCAGGATTTCTTTACTGACCTACACCTGACACGCAGAGAGAAGGAGGAGGTATGGCTGCTAATGGCAGGAGAGGAGATTGCGTGGGTGGTGGGCTACCGGCTGAGCGACAGGTATAAGGTAACAGAGAAGAGCACAATGGTGGCTGAGATAAGGTTAGAGTAAAATTCATGGTTCTGCCAAGATGGTTGGAGGAGGGAATTTGTGATTAGGACTTATGCAGAAGTGGTTCAGATTGCAAAGTGTAAGCAAAACGGCAGAAAAGGTGACAAAGTGTCAAATTGAGGAGATGGCTAACACTCGGCTTAGAGTAGGCTTAAAGTAGGCTATCCGTGAACTTACACTTTGCTAAGTAAATCGGGGGAAAAGGTAGCAAAGTGTCAAAAGGGTGAAAATGAGGGGAATGTCAGATTGGAGGGGAAGAATGGCAAAGGGTCAGACGGGGCAGGATAACTATATTGCGAATTAGTCAATAAGTCAGTGATATTCAGATAATATGCAGCATTTCGGAATCATAGGGAATCCGCTAAGGCAGTCGTTCTCGGCGAAGTACTTCTCTGAGAAGTTTGCAAAAGAGCAGATAGATGCAGAATACAGTCTGTATCCGTTAGAGAACATAGAACAATTCCCTACCCTAATAAAGACACATGATTTTCGCGGACTTAATGTTACAATACCATACAAACAGGCAGTGATGCCTTATTTGGACAGGTTGGACGATACAGCGAAGTCGGTAGGAGCGGTTAATGTAATACTTTTCGAGGGGGGCAAACTGATAGGTTACAACACCGACACATTAGGTTTTGCAGAAGATATAAAGCCATTGATACGTCCTGAGCACAGCCAAGCCCTTATTCTCGGTACAGGCGGTGCAGCCAAGGCAGTGAAGTACGCTCTAAGCCGACTGAACATAGCGGTACATACGGTATCACGCTCGGCGGGTTATGACTTCACCTACTCCGATTTGGGCAAGGAGGTTATTGAAAGTCACTTGCTTATAGTGAATTGCACACCGCTCGGCATGTATCCTGACACAGAGGCGTGTGCAGATATTCCGTATCAGTTTATTACTGAGAAGCACCTGTGTTACGATGTGATATATAATCCTTCCCCCACCCTGTTTCTAAAGAGAGCAGCGGCACAAGGTGCAGAAATACAGAGCGGATTGGGCATGCTCCATGGTCAGGCTAATGAGGCATGGAAGATATGGAGCGGGGTTACTTCTTCTGCATCCGTGCAGTGATGTCGAAGAAAGTATTGTTTTCTATCCGGAAGAGTCGCTGATTGGTAGTAGGATGGTCAAGTCCTCCGAGTTCGGCGATATAAGGTCCCAGTTTTACATAGTTGAAATGCTCAGGGCAGAAGTTGTCGGGGAGATTTGTTCTGCCGGAGTACCATGCCGACTTGTAGCCCTTGCTTTGAATATATTGTGCCATAGAATCAACGGCCTGCAGGTCGTTGTCGCCTCCCATAAGACTGACGCAGGTAACAGCCGAGCCATACTTGGAAAGGAGCATATCAAGAGCCTCGCAGTCAAGCAGTTCACCTATGTCTTCCCACAACTGCGGACTATGGCAGCCCGGGCAATGATTGGGGCACAGACTGAGATTGATGGCGAGGGTAGTCTCGTCGGGAATCTCCTGAAACACTACATCATAATCAGTATATTTGAGCATAATAGCGGAAAAGTATAGAATAGCGGTTGCCCACTGAGCTCAGTGAGTTTTCTTGTTTATATCATTGAATCTGCGTAGTGCGGAGCGGTAGTTTATGCATGCGTCGGTGTAGTTGTTCTTGGCAGTAAGCAGCAACGTCTGACTCTCAAGCAGTTCGCTCATAGTGCAGATACCGGCTTCATAGTTCATAAAAGATATATCGTAGTTGTCTTGTGCCATCTGCTCAGCAGACTCGTGCTCCAACATGAGTTGTATGGATTCTGTGAGCATATTGTATGCCTGCTCGTTCTGTAGCGACATTTTTTGCGTTAAGTCAGTCCGCATCTGTTTTGCTTTCTCTATACGGAGGTTATGCTCTTTAATCTTGTGTGCGGTCTCTCCCCATCCTGTGAGAGGAACAGTGAGCCGCACCAATCCCACCACATTCCAGTTGTATTTATCGAAGTAGTTTGTTACGCCTCCGACTGCACCGATAGCGAGATGAGGCAATGATTCTCCGATGGTAATCTTCTTCCTCAACTCTTCGGCTTTGATGTT
The DNA here is from genome assembly GCA_905235505.1 of Paludibacteraceae bacterium. GTDB lineage: Bacteria > Bacteroidota > Bacteroidia > Bacteroidales > Paludibacteraceae > Colicola. The sequence continues at coordinate 6,934 of CAJOMJ010000045.1, read as the reverse complement.
CAATTCCAGCAGTTCTTTTTCGGGTCTGTCAGAAGCGTCCACGTCTTCAAGAGTAAGATTGAGCGTTATCTCGTCTTCGATTGGAACGGGTTGCAGATTCAATTCGGAGGTATAATCAAGTCCGACCAACTGACAGAGCGCCCTTGAAGCGAGATGAATACCGTTTTCAAGTTGCAGAGCTTTGGTAGCCACTTCATTCCGTTTGAGGTTTACTTTCAGGAGGTCGTTTTTGGTAACTACTCCCGCCTGAAATGCAGTTTCAGCCACTTCGGTGATAGTATCAAGGAGTTGAATAGCCTGCTTGACAGTTGCGCGTTTATCCTGCAGTCCCGCCACTAACCAGTATGTATCCTCCACCTGCTGCAGCAAGTCGCGCTCTGCCACTGCCGACTGCAACTTGGCAGCGTCAATGCCTAATTGTGCCAGTTTGTTGCCATTCACTATCATTCCGCCCCAATATATCGGTTGAATTGCCATGACATTGGCACTCATACCCCAGTTAATCAGTTCGATGTCAGATCTCAGTCCTCCGTTGGAGATAGAGTCCACTATAGTAAACACATCAGAGAGAAACTCTCTTGATTCCGTATTGTTTCCAAGTTTTGTTACATCCATCCTGATAAGCGGTCTTGCGGATGCGAGTGCCATACCTGATATGCTCACCTGCGGGAAGTATTTCCAAAGCACCTGTTTCTTCACTTCCTCTGCAATAGCGATATCCAGTTCGGAGGTCTTGATAGAACAATTATGCTGCTTAGCCATACTAAGGCACGAGTCCAGAGTAAGTTGTGCCTGCACAGGAATTGCAAGCGCGCATATTATTGCAGCCGATAACAGTAATCTTTTCATTTTTTGTTTCTCCTTTCTTCCATTCTGCGGTCTCTACGGGAATTTACTTTCTCTATCTGTTGTTCTCCATGCTCCACTAAAGTAGCCATGGCATTCTCCACTTTCTTGGATCTGTTGATTCTGCGTGTGTTACGCTCGTATGTCTTCCAATAGACGACAGGCAGGTTGACCACGACGAGCGGCATAGTGAATATAGTTCCGAAACATATAACCACACCCATTGGCATCCACAGACTTGTGGCAGCGGTGATCATAGGCACCACTCCGAGGGCGGTTGTGGCCGAGGTGAGGAAGATAGGTCTCATTCGGCGCAGACCGGCGTGGTATGCTGCATCCCGGGCGGTCATGTGTTCGACATTAACCAATTCTTCCGCATAATCGTACATGATGATGGCGTTACGGACAATTATACCTATAAGAGAAATGAGTCCGAGCACAGCGGTGATGGAGATACTGAGGCGGAAGATCCACAAGCCGAAGAAGGCGCCGAATATACACAAGAGACTCACAGTGAGGGAAAGCATTGATATGCTTATTTTCTTGAAATGGAACACGAGGAGCACCAGCATCACTAACAGCGCCATACATACCGACAATACGATATCCGGCATCAGACGGGCATTATTCTCGGTGAGTCCGCCGTATGACACATTCACGCCATCAGGAATATCGAGCGATTGAACATATTTATTTATCTCTTTCATTGCCACAGGCTGCGGAGCATTGCCGCGCATATCCGCGGAGACGGTAATAGTGGGGATTCCGTTGCGGGTAGTGAGTTGTGCATGCCGGTAATCGGGTATGATGTCAGCAATTTGCCGCAGAGGAACCCACGTGTCGGGCAGAGGAGAGGGGACAAGCATATCGCAGATGTCCTCGTAGGTCATGTTATCGGTTCCGAGGGTATAAAGGGTGACGGGGGTTTTGTAGCCTTCTTCCCATATAGAGGTCATGTTTCTGCCTTTTAACGCCCCATTCAGATAGAGGGAGAGCGATGCCTGCGTTATACCCAACCTTGATGCCTCATCTTCTTTGAGCCGTATGTGTATGGTCTGCATAGTCTCCTCATAATCGGAATGAATCCATGTCATTTCAGGAACAGTTGACATGAAAGACTTCAAGGAGTCAGCCACAATCTCAAGTTGCGAGTAGTCATCGCCCTGAATGTATATCTCGACAGGATTGGTTACTATCTGGTAGTCAAGTTGCTTGAAGCGGCAATATGCATTGGGGAAGGCATTCTCATATAGCGGTTGGTAGTGTTCTATCAGTTCGGTTGTAGCCTTGCTGCTGACAGTAGTAACGATGAACTGCGCATAATTGTTGGCTGACATCTGCGGTGCATAGGTTGCATGGAAACGCGGGGAGGACATGCCCACAAACGAGGCAACGTCTTTCACTCTCTCGTCTGCCTTCAGTACGCGTGCAAGCGAGTCAGCCACTAACTCCGTTTCGTGCAGACTGCTTCCTTCTGCAAGATGTATCTCTACAGCAAACAGTTCACGCTCAGCCTTGGGCATAAACTGTATATTCCCGAGCAGGAAGAACATCACACCAAGTCCCACCATAAACACCGAGAACCCTATTGTTCCCCACGGATGACGGAAACAGAAATTAAGAAGTCGTGTATAACCTCCTTGTAATTTGGCGAAGAAGGCACTCTGCAATTTCTCCAGCAACAACATACGCTCCCTTTTCTGCCGTTTAATCATACGGGTTGCCATGTATGGGATAACATATATAGCATAGAAGATACTGCAAGTCAGTGCTATAAATATCGCCCAAGGGAACAGTCTCACGAAGTCTCCCATCTCACCATGCATGGTTTCAAGCATGGGGAAGAACATACCTGAGATGGAGCATGTAGCGATAGTCATGGGAACAAACAGCTGCGTGGTACTCTGAGAGGCGGCATACCACCTTGAGTGCCCTTTCTCCAAGAGGTCGGAGTAGCCGTCGATGACAATCACCGAGTCGTCCACAACCATGCCGAGCACCACAATAAGCGCTGCCAGAGTCACGGTATTCAGGTCTATCCCGAACAAATACATAATGCCAAACGTAGCGGCTATGCAGACAGGAAGACCTGTGGAACTAACCAGAGCGGTGCGGAGGGGAAACAATAACAACATGACAAGAATCACTATGAAAATGGATTCGAGCAGGTCGGAGAGGAAACTGATTACGCTTCTGTTAACCACCGCAGGTTGGTCGGTGACTCGGGTGATGACGACATCAGGCGGCAGAGTGTCTTCGAACTCCTTAAGAATCTTGTTCACCTTCCCTCCAAATGCCACTATATTGTTATCCGGGGACATCTCGGCACTGATAATCAAGCCCTCAGAAGTGATACTGTCGCTATAGACCTTTACATATTTGTCACCGTTTTTGTAACGTCGTTCAATAGTGGCAATATCCCGCAAGCGTATATTCTGTCCGGTTGCCGGATCAGGGAACACTATCTGCTCACCTATGTCATATTCGTTCTTATAGGGCACATCGATGTGCACCAGAGCGTTCCCCATATCATTGGAAATCTCGCCGGTGGCAGTACGGAAGCCCTGTGCAGCGAGTTCTGCGAACAAGGTGGTCTGGTCGATGGAATATCGTGTAATGCGTTGCACATCAAGAGTTACGGCGATTTCTTCGTTTTGCTTACCTATGATTTTGAGTGAGCCCATCTCGGGAATGGTGCGCAACTTGTTCATAAGAGGATCGATAATCTGCTCGAGTTCCCTTGGAGAGCGTTCGTTGCTTGAGACGGACAGGAGCACGGATGAAGTGTTAGCAAAATCATCGATGATAGCCACAGCCACCAGTCCGGAGGGGAGGGAGGTTTGTTTGTAAAGAGACATACCTCCTCTGATTTTGTTCCACACTTCGTTAGGTTCGTCCACCTCTCGCCGGATCATAGTGTAGATATAGCAAATACCGTCCCGAGAGCGGCTATAAGTACGTCTTTTGTCCACCTCATTGAAAGAGAAGAGGTATTGTTCGATGGGTTTGGTTACCTGTTGCTGCACTTCTTCCGCCGTTGCGCCCGGGTACACAGCGGCAATCACTCCCAGACGCAAAGTGAATGCGGGGAACTCGTCCTTATTCATTTTGGGTAAGGAGAAGATGCCGAATGCGACCAAAGCTGCTACCACAGTAAACACGAGTACATGGTAACGCATTGCAGATTGTATGTGGTTAGTTTTTCTCATCTATCTTGTCATGTTGTTATTGTTTCCCCTCCGCACCGCTCTGGTTAGTTTTCGGGGGTGTTGTCGAGGATTTCGACGTTGGCACCGTTGAAGAGTTTCTGGAAGCCCTGAACCACAACGGTGTCGCCGTTTTCTATACCATCGGTGACAATGACACCGTTCTTTACATACTCGCTGATCTGAACGTAAACCCGCTGCGCCTTTCCCTGCTTCAAGGTCCAGACACTAAGTCCGCGTTTCTGCGTGACGACACATGAAGAGGGGACGACAATACCTTTTTTATCCACATTGGTAATCTTAGCCTTGCAGACCATACCGGGCAGGAGGCTGCTCATTGCCTGCTTGTCGTCAAGTGAGGCATAGACCTGATAGGTATGTGCCAAGTGAGTGGAAATCATATCTTTACGGGAGATTTTGGCAGTAGTTTCAATATCAAGAGAAGGTATAATGAGTTCGACAGTCTGCCCTATATCAAAGGTACCGACCTCGTTTTCGGGTACGGTAAATTGGGCAGTGAGGCGGTCCATGTCGAGCAAAGTTCCGAGTCGCTGGTCGGGTGCGAGAGTCTGTCCGACCTCCACATTGTTAATCTGCACGACACCGTTGAGTGCTGCCCTCAAGGTGCAATCGTCATATCGTTTTTTCGAGCTTTCATACATACTGCGTGCTTTCTGAAGGTCGGTATTGATTTCAGTCCATTTAATCTCGCTGACCCCACCCTTTTCATATACGGGTTTGACGCGCTTGTATCCGTCTTCTGCCTGAGCGAGAACAGCCTTAGCGCTCTCCAACATGGCTTTAGCCTGCGTGTCGTCAACCCGTGCTATCACTTCGTTTTTCTTTACACTCTGTCCGCTCTGTTTGTTGAGTTCCTCCAGTTTGCCCCCGAGTGAGAAAGCCAAGGGCAGTTGCACTTCGGAGCCTATTTCGCCGATATAGGTGCGTGAGGAAGAGTTGTCGTCAGTGCCGACAACAATGGTTCTAACGGGGATGGGTTTACCTTTCAAACGGCTGTACTTACTGCCGTTTTTGCATGAGGGTAAGAGGACAAGAGCAATGGTTGTCAAAAGAAGAAGTTTCTTCATATAATAATAAATAGGTAGTTACATTTGTCTGGTGCAGGACTTGACTCCCCGCACGGTAGATATTTTTTTTCTAATCTGTTCGAGTTGGTTGAGGTCGTCAACAAGCAGCGTGAGGTGTCCTTCGAAGAGTCCGTCGTGACTATCGATAGAGATAGTTCTGAGCAGTACGCCGCTCTCCTTATTTATAATAGAGGTGATATTGGTGACGATACCGATGTCATCGTTTCCGACGACTCGCAGAGTGATGGGATATTGTTGTCCGACGGCTTTTCCGCTCCATCTTGCGGGAATGATTCTGTAAGGGAAGCGTTCGCGCATCTGTGCTGCATTGGGGCAGTCCTCCCTATGGATACTGATGCCTTTTGTAACACTCACAAACCCGAACACTTTGTCGCCGTAGATAGGGTTGCAGCACTTGGCGAGCCTATATTCGACTTTGCTGAGGTTGCGGTCGATGACGAGTACATCCTGATTCCCTTTGGGTGCGTCCTGAACGGGTTGTTGTACGAACTCAGCAGCGGAGATGACGTTGGCCTCTTTAGGTGTATTGTCGGTGAGTTCGAGATACTTGTCTCTGAGTTCGAGTATGTCTTCTTTTCCTTGAGCGAGAGCCTGGTAGAGGTCGCTAACCGCCTTATATCCGAGTTTCTTCGAGAGGCGTGACACCTGTCCTTCCTCGTATTCTATTTTCCAGTTTTTGAATCTGCGTTCGAGCATCTCCCTACCCTCAGCCGCTTCCTTATACTCTTTTTCTTTAAGTGCCTGCCGAATCTTGTTTCGTGCTTTGGAAGTGCATACGAAATGTAGCCAAGCCTCGGAGGGTTTCTGCTGCGGTGAGGTCATAATCTCGACCTGGTCACCGTTGTGCAGCACGTGTTTGATAGGCACTTGCCTGCCTCCGATTCTGCCACCTACACAGTGGCATCCGAGTCCTGTATGAATAGCGAAGGCGAAGTCGAGCACGGTGGCACCTTTGGGCAGTTTGTGCAAGTCTCCGTTGGGAGTAAAGACGAAGACTTCCTCATCGTAAAGACTGAGTCTGAAGTCCTGCAACGCGTCAGTGGATTGTACGACATCGCTCTCGAGCATCTCGCGAACGGACTTGAGGAAGTCGTCCATACCCACTTCGCTCTTTCCTCCTTTATATTTCCAGTGTGCAGCCACACCTTTCTCGGCAATCTCGTCCATTCGCCGTGTACGGATTTGCACTTCGACCCACTTGTTATCGGGTCCGAGTACGGTGGTGTGCAGACTCTCGTATCCGTTGGATTTGGGTATGGTGAGCCAGTCGCGGAGTCGCTTGGGGTTGGGTTGGTACATGTCAGCGATGACGGAATAGACCTGCCAGCACTCCGCCTTCTCGCGCTCGGGTTCGGAGTCGAGAATGATACGTATAGCAAAGAGGTCGTAGATATGGTCCACTCCGACGTTCTGCTTTTGCATTTTCTTGTAAATGCTATGAATAGACTTCGTTCTTCCCTTGATAGTGAAGCGGAAGCCCATGTTTTCGAGTTTCTTTTTAAGGGGAGAGATAAAGGCGTCGATATAAGCGTCACGATGTTTTTTGGTTTCGTTGAGAGTCTTGGCTATCTCTTTATAAGTGTCATACTGAGTGAATTTGAGCGAGAGGTCTTCGAGTTCTGTTTTAATGGAATAGAGTCCGAGCCTGTGAGCGAGAGGAGCGTAGAGGAAGGAAGTCTCTTTTGCGATGTTTTGCCGCATCTCGGAGTCGGGTTGAGTGTTGAGTTTGCGCATGAGTGCCGCCCGTTCGGCAATAATGATAAGGACGACCCT
>CAJOMJ010000044.1 GCA_905235505.1 Paludibacteraceae bacterium | reverse complement strand
GTTTTGTATTTCCAGTGTGCCGCCAACCCTTTCTCTGCAATCTCGTGCATTCGCCGGGTGCGTATCTGCACTTCCACCCACTGACCGTTTTTGCCCATCACCGTAACATGCAATGCTTCGTAGCCGTTGGCTTTGGGTGTGCTTATCCAGTCGCGTATCCGCTCGGGGTGGGGTTTGTATATGCCTGTGAGAGCGGAGTATATCATCCAGCACTGGTCTTTCTCGCTCATATCAGATTTGGGAGTGAAGATAATGCGGACTGCCAACAGGTCATATACATCCTCGAAGGGGATATTCTTTGTTTGCATCTTCCGCCAGATGCTATATACTGACTTTATCCGTGCAGAGAGGTCGAAGTCGTAATCCATGTCAGTAAGTTTCTGGCGGATAGGCTCGGCAAACTCCTCGAATGCTGACATCTGCTCGTCTTTGTTGAGAAGCAGTTTCTGCTCTATCTCTGCATAGGTCTCAGGATGTTCGTATTTGAAACTCAGGTCTTCGAGCTCGGTTTTGATATTGAACAGACCGAGACGATGGGCAAGGGGGGCATAGATATATTGTGTCTCGCCTGCTATCTTGTATCGCTTCTCCACAGGCTGAAACTCAAGAGTGCGCATGTTGTGGAGCCGGTCTGCTATCTTGATGAGAATGACGCGGATATCTTCCGACATGGTAAGCAGCAGTTTGCGGAAATTCTCCGCTTGTTCGGAGGCTTGTGCGCCGAACACTCCGCCGGATATCTTGGTCAGACCGTCAACTATGCTTGCTATCTTGGGGCCGAACAGGTTTTCAATGTCTTCCACCGTATAGTCGGTGTCTTCCACCACATCGTGAAGCAGCGCTGCGCAGATACTGGTGCTGCCGAGACCTATCTCTCTCACCACTATACGCGCTACGGCAAGCGGGTGCATGATATACGGCTCTCCGCTGCGGCGGCGGACTCCTTTGTGTGCCTGCTTAGCGAAATGAAAAGCTTTGGTGATTATCTCGGTCTTCTGACGATGTATGCTATTGCGGTAATCATCAAGAAGCGCTTCAAACTCCTGCTCTACCAGCTGCTCTTCCTGCAATGTGATGTCATTATCGGTCATAATCTTTGTCTTCCCAAGTAATCTTTACAAAAATCCTAATCTTTACAAAAAAACTGATATACGGGCTGCAAAGGTACGAGTTTTGTGCGTAAAAAACAAATGTTTTTTCCATTTAGTGGCATTTTACCTTATTTTTGCCGCTATAATGTATGTCTTTGGCTCAGTTTTTGAAGATTATTTGTGTAAGTCGTAAAATTTTATTACTTTTGCCTGCTTTACCGAAGCAAGTGCCTGAAAAATCAAATACCTGAAAATATCGATACAAGATGAAAGAACTACAGTTTTCAACCATAGTAAAGGTTTATAGTTTTGACGAACTGCCGTCAGAATATAAGATGTTGGTGGAGAAAGCCAAGTCGAGTGTGAAATTGTCGTATTCCCCTTATTCTCACTTTGCGGTGGGTGCAGCAGTGCTGCTTGACAACGGCGAGGTGTATTGCGGAGCCAACCAGGAGAATGCTGCATACCCGAGCGGTTTGTGCGCAGAGAGAACGGTGATGTTCTATGCCAATGCCAATCGTCCGGATGTGCCGGTGAAGGCTCTTGCCTGCGCTTGCTATACCAATGGTCATTTCACTGCCAAACCCGGGTCTCCGTGCGGTAACTGCCGTCAGGTGCTGCTTGAGACAGAGCATCGTTTCAAGCACGATATGGAGATAGTGTTATACGGCGAAGACGAGATATATGTATTCCCGTCTGCCAAGAGCCTGCTTCCGCATTGCTTTGTGGACGATGACCTCAACGGTTGAATCTTGATTATATCCTAAATGCGCGCAATCAAGAAGATAGATTTCTATATGCTCAAGAATTTTCTTGGGCTTTTCCTGATTACCTTCATGATTTGCATCTTTATTCTGCTGATGCAGTTTTTGTGGATGCATGTTAAAGACTTGGTAGGCAAGGGTGTGGAGCTGAAGGTGCTGACGGAGTTCTTCTTCTATTCGATTGTTACGGTGGTGCCTCTCGCTCTTCCGCTTGCCATTCTGCTTGCGTCGCTGATGACTTTCGGTAACATAGGTGAGAAGTTTGAACTGACTGCCATGAAGGCGGCGGGTATCTCGCTATTCAGAATAATGCAGCCTCTTATCATTGCCATCTCTATGGTCTGTGTAGGCGCTTTCTTCTTCTCGAACGATGTTCTTCCGGCATCGCAGGTCAAACTCTGGACGCTTATATTCTCGCTGAGACAGAAGTCGCCCGAGCTTGATATACCTTCAGGTGAGTTCTACGACGGCATAGGCGGATACAACATTTATGTTCACCACAAGAATCCTCAGACAGGTATTCTCGAGGATGTGATGATATACGACCTGAGCAAGGGCTTCAAAGACGCTACCGTTACCGTGGCTGATTCTGCCCGTATATACTTCACGGAAGACAATAAGTATCTCCTGCTTGTGATGTATGACGGCGAGTCGTTTGAGAACCTTAATCAGAAGCAGCAACGCGCCACAAAGAGCAAAGAGCGGGTGCCTTACCGGCGGGAGAGCTTCAGCAAGAAGCAGATGCTTATAGATTTTGACACCGAGTTTACCCGCTTTGATGAGTCTATTCTGCGTGACCAACATGTCTCCAAAGATGTCTCACAGCTTGTGCAGTCAATAGACTCGATGAATGCGATAGCCCATACCCGTTCACGCGAGCAGAGCGCAGACATGGTTGCTAACAAGTATTTCGGCAGAGAGAAAAAGGCAGACCGCAAACTTGATGCGGTGACGCGGCAGGAGGCTCAGTCGTTCAACGCAGACTCGATATTTGCCGCTCTCTCACCCCAAGACCAGCGTCGTGTCTTGAATTCCGCTATAGAGAAAGCGAGGGCTATGAAAGATGCAATAGAGTATAACGGTATATTGCTCGATGACTCGCAGCGGTATATCCGCAAGCATGAGATGGAGTTGCACCGCAAATTCACTCTCGCCTTTGCATGCCTTATCTTCTTCTTTATCGGTGCACCTTTGGGCGCTATTATACGCAAGGGCGGTTTAGGCGCGCCGGTGGTTATCTCGGTGGTGATGTTTGTGATATATTATATCATAGACAATGCCGGTTATAAGATGGCGCGCGAAGATATATGGCCTGTGTGGGCAGGTTTGTGGCTGTCTTCTGCGGTGTTGCTGCCGATAGGAATCTTCCTTACTTATAAGGCGGCGACAGACTCGGCATTGCTCAATCCGGAAGCGTGGATCAAGGTGTGGGAGAAAATAAAGAAACGGTTTACATCAGTTTACCTGCCAGCTCTTGAATCACTGTGGAAGCGTTTTTCTGCTCGTATAGTATCTCATACACGGCATCAGCAATAGGCAGATGAACATGGTAGCGCTCGTTGAGCTCGTGAATACACTTGGTGCCATAGAACCCTTCAGCCACCATCTCCATCTCTATCTGCGCAGAGCGGACACTGTAGCCGATACCAATCATGTTGCCAAACTGGCGGTTGCGTGAGAAATGGGAGTAGCAGGTAACGAGCAAGTCTCCGAGATAAGCGGATTCGGTTATGTTGCGATGCATGGGATTCATGGCATTGGCGAAGCGTGAAATCTCCTGAATGGCGTTGCTTGCAAGAACGGAGATGAAGTTGTCGCCGTATTTGAGCCCGCTGCATATACCTGCCGCAATGGCATAGATATTCTTCATGACCGACGAATACTCGAGTCCCCAGAGGTCTTCGCTGATGGTAGTCTTGACAAAAGGCGTGGCAAAGAGAGTGGATATCTGTGCGGCTCTCTCGCGGTTGGGGCAACCGATGGTGATATAACTCAGGCGCTCGAGTGCCACCTCTTCTGCGTGACAAGGCCCTGCAATGACACATATCTGCTCCATCGGCACATGAAAGCGGAAGTGCATATAGTCGCTTATCACCATGTTTTCTTCGGGCACCATACCTTTTACGGCGGAGATGACTATCTTCTGCCTTATAGACTTGTGAACCTTCTTGAGCGACTGCTTGAGGTAAGGCGAGGGTATGGCGAGTATCAGTATATCCGAGTCGCGTACCACTTCGTTGATGTCGTCGGTAAAAGAGATACGCGAGGTGTCGAAGCGTGCGGCAGAGAGGTAAGAGGGGTTTTTGCCGAGTCGGATAAACTCGTCTATCTTCTCTTTTCTGCGCATATACCAGTTGATGTGCTCTACATTGCACATCGCCATCTTTGCCAAGGCTGTGGCCCAGCTGCCGCTTCCGAGTATGGCAACCCGTGGTTGCTCCGACGTTGTAGGATTCATGGTGGTTGTGGTGTTATTGTTCTTTCCTCATCTGTGGGAAGAGTAGTACTTCCTGAATAGTGTTCTTGCCTGTCATGAGCATAACCAGACGGTCGATACCGATACCTATACCCGACGTGGGAGGCATACCGTATTCCAATGCGCGCATGAAGTCGTGGTCGATAATCATGGCTTCGTCGTCACCCTTGTCGGCAAGCCGCATCTGCTCCTTGAAGCGCTCGTATTGGTCTATCGGGTCGTTCAACTCGGAGTAGGCGTTTGCCAACTCTTTGCCGTTAACCATCAACTCGAAACGCTCGGTAAGACCCGGCTTCGAGCGGTGCATCTTCGTCAGAGGAGACATCTCGACGGGATAGTCGGTGATGAAAGTGGGTTGGATGAAGGTGCCTTCACAGAACTCTCCGAATATCTCGTCAATCATCTTGCCCTTGCCCCAACTCGGTTCCACTTCAAGGTGAAGAGCTTTGCATATCTCGCGAATCTCGTCTTCTGTCTTGCCGCTGAGGTCGTAGCCCGTCTTCTCCTCTATCGCCTCGAGTATGGGCAAACGGCGGTAGGGGGCTTTGAAACTGATTACGTTGCCGTCTATCTCCGACTCTGTTGTGCCGTTGACGGCAATGCAGATCTTCTCCAACAGCTGCTCGGTGAACGACATCATCCAGTTGTAGTCTTTGTATTGCACATACAACTCCATGCAGGTGAATTCGGGGTTGTGCGTGCGGTCCATTCCTTCGTTGCGGAAGTTCTTGCCTATCTCATATACACCCTCGAAACCACCCACGATAAGACGTTTGAGATACAACTCGGTGGCGATACGCATATACATGTCGATATCCAATGCATTGAAGTGCGTGATGAAGGGGCGGGCAGAAGCACCTCCTGCTATCGATTGCAAGGTGGGTGTCTCAACCTCCGTGTAGCCCGCTTCGTCAAGCACCTGACGCATTGTGCGGAGAATAGTGGCACGCTTGAGGAAAGTGTCTTTCACCCCGTCGTTGACCACAAGATCAACATAACGCTGGCGATAACGCAACTCGGGGTCGTCGAACTTGTCGTAGGCGATGCCGTCTTTGTATTTTACTATCGGAAGCACACGCAGACTCTTGGCAAGCACCGTGAGCTCTTTGGCGTGTACGGAGATGGCACCGGTCTGAGTCTTGAACACAAACCCGCGTATTCCTATAAAGTCACCTATGTCAAGAAGTTTCTTGAATACGGTGTTGTACATCTCGGGTTGCTCCGCAGTGTTGATGTCATCACGGCTCACATACACCTGTATCCTGCCTTTCGAGTCCTGTATCTCAATGAATGAAGCCTTGCCCATGATGCGACGCGACATGAGTCTGCCGGCGATACTCACTTGCTGCAGCTCTTCTTCCGGCACGTCATCCACTTTCCATTCTCCTGATTCTACCTTCTCTTTTATCTCTGCCGAGTAGGCGGTTACTATATATTCGGCTGCAGGGTAGGGGTCGATACCCATGTCGCGCATGGTCTGCAGACTCTGTCTGCGCACAAGCTCTTGTTCGTTAAGTTCTGCCATGTGAGTATAAGTTGGTTTATATATAAGTTGTGTATGTGTTTTGTTGATTTGAGAGCGCAAAGGTAGTGTTTTTTCATTATATATGCAAGAACATATCAAGAAAGAACATAAAACTGACGAGAAACAAATACGCAAAAAACGACTTTTTGTTAAATTCAGAGATGGCTAACACTCGGCTTAGAGATAGCATGACGATAGCATCGGGCTATAGTGCAAAAAGCGACAAATTGTTAAATTTTCAAGGGGCGGCAACTGCATGCTCCGGTATGACGGATGCAAGTCCGCCTGCGGCGGATATGTATCGGATATATATTTCGGTGTGGCGGATTCTGTATTTTCAGATATTGTATATGTGCATAAATATTCAAAATGTTCATAAAATGGCGCAAAATATGGCAAAAAGTACATTTTTATTCACTTTTTCTGACAAAAAGTTTGGTGGAATGGGAATTTTGATGTACTTTTGCACTCGATTTCGGATTCGTGAAAGAATTGAATACGATAATTTATAGTATTAACTAATAGTTTTAAGGTATGAAGAGATTGTTACTTCTCTTGCTCATGGGCAGTGCCCTTGGGCAATTTTGGGCATTTTCCCAAAACATTTCCGGTACAGTATTAGGCGCGGCGGACGATGAACCGGTGGTAGGCGCCGCTATCTCTGTATCCGGTTCGACAAAAGGTACCATTACTGATTTTGACGGCAAGTTCGAGCTCGATGTAGAGCCCGGCGCAATGCTGCATATCTCTTTCGTGGGTATGAAGGCGGTTGACGTGCCGGCAAAGAACGGTATGGTGGTTAAACTTTCTGAAGACAGCGAGGTGCTCGACGAGGTGGTTGTGTTGGGCTACGGTACAACAACCCGTGCGCAGTTTGTCGGCTCGGCAAAGGCGGTTGACGGCGAGCAAATCACCAAGCAAGCCACATCCGATGTAACGAATGCGTTGCAAGGAAAGATGGCAGGTGTGCAGGTAGTGAACGGCTCAGGTCAGCCGGGTACGGGCGCAAGTATCCGTATTCGTGGTGTAGGCTCCATCAACGGCGGTATCACTCCTCTGTATATAGTGGACGGCGCACCTTACGACGAGTCGAATGTGAACCTTATAAGCAGTTATGATATTGAGAGTATCACTGTACTCAAAGACGCTGCCGCTACTGCCATTTACGGTGCACGTGGTGCAAACGGCGTTGTGCTTATCACAACGAAATCGGGTAATAACGAGTCGAAATTCACCGTAAACGTGGACGCCAAATGGGGTAACAGCCAGCGTGCAGTGCCCAACTACAATGTGCTTACCGACCCCGGACAATACACGGAGTTGGCATACAAGGCATTGTATAACTCGCAGGTTTATAACGGAACAAGTGTGGCAGATGCATACGCATTTGCAGACAAGACCCTCACTTCCAACTCCGGCTTGGGCTATCAGATATACACTGTTCCCGCAGGGGAGAGACTGATAGGATATAACTTCAAACTCAACCCCAACGCCAGACTCGGATATAGCGACGGCACATATTACTATACGCCTGACAACTGGGAGAAGAACACATTGAAGACCAACAACCTGCGTCAGGAGTATAATGTGAATGTCCAGGGTGGCAACAGTAACACGCAGTATTTCGTATCTGCCGGTTTCCTGAGCGACCCCGGTATCATAGACGGCTCAAGTTTCAAGCGTTTCACCACCCGTGCCCGCGTAGAGAGCCAGGCAAAGAAATGGTTGAAGGTGGGCGCTTCGATGGCATATTCTTATTCTGACACCGAGAATCCCGGCTACCAGTCTTCATGGGGCTCTACGGGTAACGTGTTCTCCAATGCTAACCTGATGGCGCCTGTTTATCCGTTCTTCGTGCGTAATGCCGACAAGACCATTAAGACAGATGCCAACGGTTATACGGTATATGATACCGGCAACAACACAGGTTTCGTCCGTTCCGGTTCCGCTCCTCGTGGCAACCATGCGATAAACCTGAATATCGACCAGAATCACGCTATCGCTGACAACTTCTCGGGTAGTATGTTCCTGACTCTCACTCCGGTGGAGGGTCTGAACATCACTGCACGTGTAAGTCCGGAGGCATTGAATGTCCGTGATTCGGAACTCTCTAACCCCTTCTACGGCAGCACAACCAGTGAAGGTTCCGTATATTTGGAGCACATGCGCCTGTTCACTCTTGACCAACAGTATCTGATTGATTACAAGAAACGTTTCCTTGATATTCACAACATAGAGGTTTTGGTAGGTTGGGAGTCGTTCTGGTACAGAGAACAGAGTCTGTCAGCCAAAAACGACCACTTGTATAATCCTTTCGTCGGTGAGTTGGGCAATGCCTACGGCGAGCAGCCGGTATCAAGCAATGCCTCTTCCTACACCCTCGATTTCAAGACGGCTGGTCTGCTCGCCCGTGTACAGTATGACCTGATGGACAGATACTTTATCAATGCCACTTATCGCTATGAAGGCTCTTCGCGTTTCTCTCCGAAGAACCGTTGGGGACACTTCGGCTCGATAGGTGCAGCATGGCTTATCAACCGTGAGAGCTTCCTTGAAGACGCTAAATGGATTGACGAGTTGAAACTCAAAGCATCGTGGGGTACTCAGGGTAACGACCAAGTGGGGTCGGGTATCGCTTCGTATCTGACATACGAGGATTTCATGAATGTGAAATATAATGCAGCAACAAAGGAGTATTCGACTACGCTGGCAACCAAAGGTAACCCTGACCTGACTTGGGAGAAGCAGATGCTGAGCAATGTAGGCGTGGAGTTCGACTTCTTCAAAAACCGCTTCTCGGGTAGTATAGAGTATTTCAACCGTACAAACTCTGATATGTTATTCAGTCTCTCGATGCCTCCTTCGGCAGGCTATTCAAGTCTGAGACAGAACGTCGGTACCGTGGTTAACAACGGTGGCGAACTCGAGTTGTACGGAGAGCTTATAAGAACAGACAAGGTGGTGTGGAGTCTGAACGGAAACATCACTTATATCAAGTCGAAGATAAAAGAGTTGCCCGATGTATATAAAGAGAACGGCTGGGTGCTGAGCAGTTACATATTCAAAGAGGGCGGTTCGCTTGTAGAAGGCTATCTGCCAAGATATGCAGGAGTTGACCCTGTTACAGGTCAGGCTCTCTACTATATCGACCCCGACGGAGGCAACTGGGAAACCACGACCAACTACGAGGCTGCCCAACAGTCTGACCTCGGCGACCTGAGCGTGAAGTTCTACGGCGGTTTCGGTACTAACCTTGAGGCATACGGAGTGGACCTGAGTGTTCAGTTCGCATACCAGCTCGGCGGTAAAGCCTACGACGGCACATATCAAGAGTTGATGCACTCCGGCAAGCAGATAGGTAGAAACTGGCATACTGATATTCTCAACGCCTGGACAGAGGACAATACCAATACCAATGTGCCCCGTATATGCTCTTCCGACGATTGGGACCAGCAGGTATCTGACCGTTGGCTCGTGTCAAGCAACTATCTGAGTCTGAACAATATCACTCTCGGTTACACACTGCCAAAGGATATTACAAAGAAAGCAGGCATACAGAAAGTGCGCTTCTTCTTCCAAGGTGATAACCTCGCTTTGTTCTCCGCCCGCAAGGGTTTCGACCCGCGTCAGGGCCAGAATGCTTACTCTACCGGTCTGGGTATATCTACGGACTCGGGTAACTACGTTTACAGTCAGTTGCGTACCCTCTCGGGTGGTATATCGTTAACATTCTAATTATGGAAAGGAATAAACTTATGAAAGCAAAATATATATTGATAAGTGTGGTTGGTGCCCTGCTCTTTACCTCTTGCTCAGATTTCCTTGAGGCTGAATACAAAGGCGGCGCTCAGTCGAACTCACAAGTGCAGGCAACTGTAGGCGCAATACCTACGCGTATCAACGCTGCAGTGAGCGGTATGTACAGCAAACTCGGAACACCGAATGCATATTTCGGTACAGCTGCCGACCGTGACGATGATCTTGGTTATCCTACCATTACTCTCAGTCTTGACCTCAACTCGGGCGACATGGTTAACACTGTCTCCGGATACGACTGGTTCTCTCCTGCCCTTGAGTTCTCAGACCGTACTCCTGATTATGCCAACCCTCGCGCACGAAGCGGTTTGCTGTATAATGTTATTTATTCTGCCAACGAGGTAATCGCCTCTGTTGACCCGACAACGGAAGACGCCGACCTGAAATCCAAACTCGGACAGGCAAAGGCAATGCGCGCTTTCTGCTACTTGAATATGGTGCCTTATTTCCAATTCAAATATGTAGGTCATGAAGATGCGCTCACCGTACCTATTATGGCAGACGAGAAGACTGAACTTGACCCGTTGAATAACAGCCGTGCTCCAATGAACAAGATTTATGAGTATATGCTCACCGACCTTGACGAGGCAATAGAGCTTCTCAACGGATTCAAGCGTGGCAACAAAGGTATAATCGACCAGCAGGTGGCTTTCGGCATCCGTGCACGCGTGAATCTTAATATGGAGAAATGGGCTGAGGCAGCCTCTGATGCAGCCAAGGCTATGGAAGGTTATACACCTTACGATGCAAGCGAGCTGTCGGCTCCAGGATTCTACGAAGCCAACGACCATAACTGGATATGGGCATTGCTCATTCCGGCTTCGCTTGCTGGAGAGTCCGCAGCCACATGGCCATCGCAGTTGGGCTCGTTCTCGGCACAAGGTTATACACCTTATGCAGGTATATATCGCCAGATAAACTCGTTGCTTTATGCCAAGATACCTGAAAGCGATGTCCGCAAAGGCTGGTGGCTCAACGAGAACAAGTACTCGCCACTGTTAGAGGGCCTTACTTGGACAGATGTGGCAGAAGGCATTACTTACGAAGGTCAGGAGATTGTAGATGCAGTTATCAAGGAGGTTAAGTTGGCAATGCCTGCCTATACCAATGTCAAGTTCGGACAAAAAGCAGGTGTGGGTTCCACATATAACGAAGGTGACTGGTGCATGATGCGTGCAGAAGAGATGATTCTCATTCAGGCGGAAGCCCTTGCCAAGGCAGGCAACATAGAAGCCGGCAGAACCGTATTAGAAGACTTCGTGAAGACCTATCGTAATCCTGAATATGTATGCCGCGCCGCCAGCTTGGATGCTTTCTCCGATGAGGTATGGCTGCAACGCCGTATAGAACTCTGGGGAGAGGGATTCGCTATGGCTGATAAGATGAGGCTCGGAAAGAATATCGTGCGCTACCATGCAGGCGATGCAACTACTAACGTACCTGAGGCTTACCAGTTCAATATCGCCGCTAACGACCCATGGCTGCTTATGCGTTTCACCAAGACCGAACTGAACGGCAATGCCGGTTGCGAACAAAACGAAGGCGGTACACAGCCAAAGCAGGGTGACGGTGCAGGAATAAAAGACGGTGTTACCGACTAACAGACTGATACCAAGAGCTGATTATTAACTTAAAATACAAAGAAGAATATGAAAAAGAGTATATTTTATATAATGACGGTGTCGGTTGCAGTGCTATTGGCATCCTGCAATCAGAATGTACCCTCCTACGAACCGGGCGAGCCGGCGACTACCGACGATTTCGTCTATTTCCCCGTGTCGGCAGAACTTGGTACAGAGACTGACCCTGAATCAGGTATTACATCGCACGAGTTCGTGATTGAACGAAAAGATGCTACCGAGGAACTGACCATCAATCTTGAGGTTATAGAGAACACGCAGAGCATATTCGAACTGCCGACAACTGTTACTTTTGCCGCTGGCGAGAAACAGAAAACCCTCACTGCTAAGTTCGGTGAAATGGAGATTGGCAGTACGTATAAGTTCGCCCTCAAAGTGGACCTGAGTCAGATAAACCCCTATCTGCTTGATACAACCGAACTCGGCGAACTGAATGTGCCTGTATATGAGTATGAAACCACTCTCATCAAATATACACCGGCAGAGGGCGTGTTTGTGGATGATATCATAGCCCAGTATTTCGGCTTGGAGCGTGCAGCATGGTTAGTAACCTACGAAGTGGCAGAACTGCCCAACGGAAGCAAGAAAATCCGTATCGTGAATCCATACACAGGTGCTGCTACGGGTGTTAATGAGGATGGAATTTACGATGCCAACCCGTACAATGACCCGGGCGACGGTATGGAAGGAAACTATAATATTCAGATGACAGTAACTGAAGAAGGTGATGTTGAGATAGAAGACTTCTATATGGGTATAGACTATGGCTACGGACCTATGTACACTATCTGGTATGATACAGACATGCCCGGCACCTATGCACCGGATACTCTCATCGACTTTGCTACTGAAGACGAGACATTGGTTGTAGGCGATGATGACGGTCTTTATACCTACGTAGGCTTCACTCTCTACCTCAATCTCGAAGCATACCAGGAAGCAAACTATGTTGAACCTGTTGATGCTGACGTGGAATATTACACGGGTACCTTCGAAATGAATGGTATTGTGGATTCTGAGACAGGCGAGGACTCAACAATCGTGGTTACTATAACTACGGAAGAA
>CAJOMJ010000043.1 GCA_905235505.1 Paludibacteraceae bacterium | reverse complement strand
CTGTTGCTTATGGCTGTTAGCATAGCAATGCAATCGTGCCTTATCTCATTTAAGTTCAATGGTGCGAACATCGACTATAGCAAGACCAAGTCAATAGCCATAGCCGATTTCCCGAACAATGCCGCTTTGGTGAATCCTCCACTCGCTAACGACCTGAGCGAGGCAATACGCGATATATATATAAAGCAGACGCGACTAACTGTCAACAGGCGCGGAGGGGACCTCGAACTTGAAGGAGAAATAACAGGATACGACCTGACACCTATGGCGGTTTCCGCTGACTCCTATTCGGCAGAAACAAAACTGACACTCACAGTGAAAGTCCGTTTCACTAACAACGTAAACCCTGAAGAGAGTTTCGAAAAGACATATTCCGCCTTCCAGAACTTTGACTCATCGCAACTGCTAAACGATGTACAGGACGAACTCTGTGCTACCATGATAAAAGAAATAGCGGAAAATATATACAATGACACCGTGGCTAAGTGGTAAGACCTGCTCACATTGTATTGTATAGACCTTGTTGACATCCAAAATCCCCTTTTCAGCAGAAAAAATTTGCGTATGTAAAAAAAAAGTATTTACTTTGCACTCCCAAATTGAGGCATACATAAAAACAGAACTAAAAACTTATTACAATATGTATATTCTACTTACTATTCTTTGTGTTATTGCAGCAGTGCTGCTCGTGTTGCTTGTGTTGGTTCAGAACTCCAAAGGAGGCGGGCTTGCTGCAGGATTTAATAGTGGCAACCAAGTGATGGGCGTAAGAAAGACCACCGATTTCCTGGAGAAATCCACTTGGACACTGGTTTCACTTATCGTGTTGATGTCTATCTTCGCCGTGGGTATAAGCAAGCACACTGTTGTAGTTGACCCTAACCAGTCTGCTATTACCGAGCAGGCGGTAGAAGCCAACCAGAATGCAGCACAACCCGTTCAGGCATTCCCCGAAGAAGAAGAATAACTCTTCAAGACTGAGGTTAAAGAAAAGAGATGTGATATTCACATCTCTTTTTTTATATATACTTCAGAGTCACGACTCCCTTCGTAGAGACGCGACAGTGTCACATCTCCCCTGTCGAAATATCTAAATACCGGAAACCACTCTAAACAATACTAAACTACCCTAAACAATTGAAACTGCAGGCTCAAATGCTCTTTACGTATGCTCTTCTGCGCTTATGAATCTTATGCGGGAACATAAGAAAGTTGGCTTGGTTACGCACATTAGTCTCCATAATAGAGGTAGTCTCCACAGTTTTTATACCGTATTGTTTGAAATATGGGAACTGGTCGGCAATAATCATGGCATTGATACCGGAACCCTGCAAGTCGGGTCGAACTCCGATAAGCAGCAAGTCGAAAGTGTCCATCTGCTTTGCCTTTAATGCCTTCAGCAGATGATACCAACCGAAGGGCAGCAGTTTGCCTCCGCAACGGCGCACAGCCTTAGAGATATCAGGCATACCTATACCGAAACCCACTATCTCGTTCTTCTCGTTTACTACAAGTGTTACAAAGTCGAAGTTCAGAATGCTGAAATAGTATTTGGAATAGTACTCTTTCTGCCGCTGAGTGAAAGGCTGGAAGTTGTAGAGTACCTTGTAACACTCGTCTATCACATCGAAATAGCTATAGCCATAACGGGAGAGAAGTTCTTTGACACTTTGCACCTTGTCCACACGATAGTGACCACGCTCCGCTACGACCCTTGCAAGTCGCTCTACACGCTCAGGCAGAACATCAGGAGGAGCAATTTGTATCTCTATCCAGTCGTTCTCCTTCGTAAGACCATACGCCTCAAGATGTTTCTCGTAATACGGATAGTTGTAGAGAGAAGCAAGCGGGGCAAGATACTCGAACCCTTCAATAAGCAGACCCTCGTGGTCAAAGTCCGTGAATCCTACAGGTCCGTTGAGCACATCCATGCCCTTCTGTCTGCCCCACTCTACTACAGCATCAAGCAAAGCATGCGATACCTCCATGTCGTCTATGAAATCGAACCAACCGAAGCGCACCTTCTTTACTCCCCAATGCTCATTGGCGCGATAGTTGATAATCGCAGCTATTCTGCCGACTATCTTGTTACCTCTGTATGCAAGAAACAATTGGCACTCCGCAATATCGAATGCAGGATTCTTCTTCACATCGAAGGTGTCAATTTCGTCACCGTAGAGCGGCGGACAATAATTCTCACAATCTTTATATAGTTCGTTTACAAAATCTACAAACTTACGAATGTCTTTCCCGGTTGAAATAGGACGTATTTCTACTGCCATGGTATAAGTTCTTTTCAATAACGGCGACAAAGGTACGATTTTTTCACAAAATTGACAAATATATGAAATAAAATCATTATCTTTGCAAATCAAAACTTAACAATAGTACTTTTGCAAGATAACTTCAATATATAACCTACGAAGAAGAATAGTAGCAAATACAAAAAGGCAGAAAAGGTGACAAAGTGTCAAATGAGGGAGATGGCTAACACTCGGCTTAGAGTAGGCTTAAAGTGGGCTACCCGTGAACTTACACTTTGCTATGTAAAACATAAGAAAAGGTAGCAAAATGTCACGGGGGGGGGTAAAGGCGGATGTCACAGGGAGAAATGAGGATTTGCGGAGAGTATGATGAGGATTTGAGCGGAGTATGTCATGTTAGGAGACTGATAGCGACGATAACTATAATTACTTATTCAACATCTATAATTACTTATTCAAGATGATAAAGACTCTTACAGTCTATGCTGCTTCGAGCATGCAACCTGCCTCTATGTATTTTGAGGCAGCGTCCTCCATGGGCAGGATTCTTGCCGAGAACGGCATCCGCCTTTTGTATGGTGCAGGCAAAGTGGGGCTGATGGGTGCGATTGCAGATGCTGTACTACAGAACAATGGTGAGGTAACAGGTGTGATTCCGCAGTTCATGGTTGACCAAGGGTGGTGTCACGAAGGTCTGACGGAACTGGTGGTAACAACCTCCATGCACGAGAGGAAAGCGTATATATGTGACAAGGGTGATGCAATGCTTGCTCTCCCCGGAGGCGTCGGCACATACGAGGAACTGCTTGAGTGTCTGACGTGGAAACAACTGGGGTTGCACACCAAGCCGGTGGTTATTCTCAACACAAACGGCTACTACGACAACCTGCTCAGCTGCATTGACAAGATGATAGAAGAACGGTTCATGCGAGACATATACAAAACGATGTTCCGGGTGGTTAATACTCCTCAAGAGGTTATACCCGCCATTCTTTCAAGTCCGCAGTGGGACCCGTCCATTCGCAAACAAGCACAACTATAATCACTAAACATATAAAGAATTGCACTATGTCATTCCTTCAACACACAGCAACAGAGTATTATGGTAGATATCACGAAGATGTAGCATCTTTGTGCTTCGTATTTCCTAACCGCCGGGCAGGTTTGTTCTTCCGCAGATACCTTGCACAGGAAGCAGGCAAGCCGCTTCTTGCACCTAAGATTCTAACCATTGAGCAACTGTTCGAAGAGTTGTCAACACTAACGAGAGCAGACCAGACAGAGTTGTTATTCCGTTTGTATGAGACATACAAGGCTCATGCACATACTGAGGAGACCTTCGACAGTTTCCTGTTCTGGGGGAAGATGATGCTTTCAGATTTCAACGATGTGGATATGCACATGGTTGATGCAAAGCATTTATATGAAAACCTGAAAGACATAAAAGACATTGAGGCACTGTTTGAATCTCTTGATGAGGAGCACAAAGAGTCGCTCAAGAAGTTTGCAGAGGGTTTCGGGGGAGAGATAAAAAACCAATACAGAAACAGTTTCATCAACTTGTGGAATGTGATGTCGCCCGTCTATGAGCAATTCAGAACAGAGTTGAAGCGAGACGGGCTTGCATACGAAGGTATGCTCTGCAGAGAGGTTGTCTGCAACGCAAACCTGCAAACCGACCCGTCCGTAAAGAGATATGTCTTTGTCGGTTTCAATGCTCTGAGTGCAGTTGAGAAAGAACTGATGCAGCAACTGAAACAGGCGGACAAGGCAGACTTCTGCTGGGACTATTCTCATCGTTTTCTGCGAGACCGCGACAATCGTGCCTCGCTCTTCATGGATGATAATCTCAGTCGGTTCCCCAATAGCATAGAACAGGGTGAAGCATCCGAAAAACTGCCCGAGATAACACTTGTGCAGGTTCCTTCATCGGTAGGTCAAGCCACGATAATAAGCAGAATACTTAATGACGATATATTCAAGGCATCTGTTTCAGACGGCGAACCGTCTGTGCAGGATTTGACCAAGGTGGGTGTAGTACTGCCCGACGAGAGTCTGCTGACAGCAGTGAAAGACAATATTCCCGCATGTATAGACAATATAAACATCACAATGGGGCAACAGTTGTCGCAGACACCTGTACTCTCGTTGTTGCAACTGCTGAGCCAACTACAGTTGTCAGTAAGAGACTATACGAACACCCATTATTTCTACCACAAGACGGTATTGGCACTTCTGTCGCACCCGTATATCAGCAGCAAGACAGGGAAAAAAGCGGCAAAGATAAAGCAAACGATGTACAAGTCGAACATGACATACGTGCCTAATACTATATTTGAGCCGGAAGACAAAGAAAAAATCACAAAAGAAGACAAACTGCTCATGCTGATATTCACCTACCATAGCAACGCAAAAGAAATAACTGCATGGTTGAGAGAACTGCTTCTCAGTCTGACCGACAGCGACGACAAGTTGCAAAGAGAGAAGAACGAATATCTGTATCAGGCTCTGCTGCAAGTGAACAAAGTAGAGAGGTTGCTCAACAAATATACAGACATTCAGCTTGAGGTTAGGACTATCTTCGCATTGTTGGAGGGGTTGGTAGGTTCTGTGCGCGTACCTTTTGAGGGCGAACCTCTTGCCGGCATGCAGATAATGGGAATGCTTGAGAGTCGCGGAATGGACTTCTCAAATCTCATAATAGCGGATGTGAACGACGAGACTCTACCCGGAAGAAATATGCAGCAGACATATATACCTTACGATTTGAGGGTTGCCTACGGGTTGCCTGTTCCTGAGCGTCAGGATGCGATCTTTGCTTATAACTTCTATCGTCTGCTAACAGGTGCCGACAAGGTATGGTTGCTTGAGAACACCACAACAGATGATATGCGTTCGGGTGAAGCAAGCAGATACGTCAAGCAGTTGGAGTATCTATACGAAGTGCCAATCAAGCGGGTGTCGGTTGCAGCTGAGTTGGCATCTTCCGCCATACAGAACCTCTCTATTGAAAAGACAAAGGAGATACAAGAACAAATAATCAGGCTGTTATTCCCGACCGAAGACAAAGTAGGTCTGTCGCCATCGGCTCTAAACACGTATGTGAAATGCCCTGTGAGGTTCTATCTACAGCAGATAAAGAAACTGAAGGTAGAAGACAAAATAGACGATGAGATGCAGGCCAATGTAGGGGGTACGATAGTGCACGAAGTTCTTGAAAAACTATATTCTGATTACAAGGGTAAAGAAGTGACGGAGTCGGATATAGAACAAATGATAGAGACGGTGGAGGATCCAGACACTATAAAGAATTTATATTACAAGGAACATTTCAAGGACAGCAACATTCCGCTTGAAGGCATCGACTACTTGAACATGAGTATAATAAAAAGTTGGGTGCTTAACGTGCTTTATTTCGACAAGGCACAATCTCCTTTCGTTTATCTTGCTTCGGAGGAGAAATGCTCCGCTACAATTGAGACTTCAGACAGGCGGAAGGTAAAACTCTACGGCATAATCGACCGTGTGCACAGGAAAGATGGTATTATCTACATCATAGACTACAAGACCGGTAAAGATCATTTCTCTTTACCAAAGAATAATAAAAAAATAAGTGCTATATACCAACCTGACGCGCAAAAAGCCGACCATATAAGACAACTGCTTTTCTATTGCTATCTGTATAATGCAAAGCCTGACAGAGAGAATTCTGAGAACATGACTTCAGCCATATACTACGTAAAGTACAATCACAAGTCCGACGGATTCATGAAAGTGCTGTCGTTTGACAAGAAGAGCAATTACTACGACCTACGCGAGGAGTACGAAGAACAACTGAGATCGGTGGTGGAAGAGATTCTTGATGCTAAAACACCATTCATTGCAAGACCCAAGGATGATAATTGCAAATATTGCCAGTTCCGCACAATATGCCAGTGAGTTAGACCTTATTGCGAGAGTCTTCGTTCTCATCAGTAGATGCGGCGGGTTTGCCTATCTTTTCTACCCACAGCACCCACAAAAGGAATAGCATACCATAGAACAGGTACTTGAAGACATAGGTATGAAGCAGTTCGAACATCTCGGGGTGATGCTCTATAACAAGAGTTATCCAGTATATTCTCAGTATGTTAAACACATATATACATACCCATCCGAGAGGTATGAACCATAGTTTCCGCCATTGCCTGCCCCGAGCAAAGAGCATGATTACAAGCCAAATAAACGATTGTTTGAGGGCAGTGCAACTCCACACTATCTTCACGCTGCTTCCGCTGTCGAAACGCAATACGTCAGGAGGAAAATATTGTATAGTGTCGCGGGTGAGACTGACCATGAAATAAACTACTTTCGCCACATGGCGCGACAGATAGTCGAACGGCAGAGATATATTCAGTCCGAACCAGAACACGGGGCCTCCATGCTCATCGGCTATGACTGTCAGTTTCCAAAAGAAATGGGCACAAAGCAAACAAACCATAAACAGAATAACATCTATATACGGCTCTATTTGCTTGCTATATTTGGATAGAGTTCTGATAGGACAAATTATATATTTACAAACTTATCTGTCGTTCAATTAAAAATGAAAAAGTAAAAATGAAAAAAGCATTGTACGATGCTTGAGAGATAGTGCGATAAAATACGTTTTTGAAGAAAGGCATGAACCATTATTCAGTAGGTAAGACTTTCGAACATATATTACTTTTATTTAATGCTTTTTCGTTTTTACTTCTTCATTGAGGAGACGTGACGGTGTAGCGTCCCTACATAAACTTACACTACGGTTCTTGCGAAAGGCACGGCATCAATAGGGCAGAAGTCGCCTGCCTGATATTTGTAATACCCCACTTGCGCAATCATCGCCGCATTGTCGGTAGTAAAAGAGAAAGGAGGAATATAGACTTCTGCCTTGTAGCGCCTGCCATAGTCGATAAACGCCTCGCGCAGACCGCTATTGGCACTCACACCACCTGCCACTGCTACATGGTTGATACCAAGGTCTTTGGCTGCCTTGCGCAACTTCTTCATCAGTATGTCAACCACCGTCTTCTGAAGCGAAGCACACAAGTCCTGCTTGTTGTGCTCAATAAAATCAGGGTCAGTCTGCAGATTGTCTCTGAGGAAATAGAGAAATGATGTTTTCAGACCCGAGAACGAATAGTCATAAGCAGGTATATTCGGCTTTGCAAAAGTAAATCTATCGGGGTTACCTTCTTTGGCAAGACGGTCTATCCAAGGTCCGCCCGGGTATGGCAAGCCCATCACTTTGGCACACTTGTCGAACGCCTCACCTGCAGCATCGTCGATAGTCTGCCCTATTATCTGCATGTCGTTCCACGACTTTACAAGCACTATCTGACTATTACCGCCACTTACCAAAAGACAGAGAAACGGGTATTCAGGATGCCGCTCGTCCGGCTTGCCCTCACAGACAAAATGTGCCAGCACATGACCTTGCAGATGATTGACCTCTATGAGCGGGATATCAAGAGAAAGAGCAAGACCCTTGGCAAAACTCGTACCTACCAACAGCGAACCCAACAAGCCCGGACCACGGGTGAAGGCTATTGCACTCAGGTCGTGTTGCGTAACACCCGCCCTACGCAAAGCAGTAGCAACAACAGGCAATACATTCTGCTGATGAGCACGACTTGCCAATTCGGGCACTACACCGCCGTATTCTTCGTGCACTTTCTGAGATGCAGTGACATTGCTGAGCAATATCCCGTCGCGGATAACGGCAGCACTCGTGTCATCACAACTGCTCTCTATGGCTAAAATCACAATCGGCTTCATCTGTCTGACAATAATTACGACTGCAAAGGTACGAAGAAAAGTTGAAACAGCCAAAGAAGGCGGAGAAGTTCAAGAAGTTTGAGGAGTTTGCCGCTATATAGAGACGTGACAGTGTCGCGTCTCTACGAAACTAAACCACTCTACCCCCATTTTGTCATGTAACAAAAATGTATTACCTTTGCACTGCGTTTGACAATATGATGTTGACTTGGTCAGTCTGTTGTCTTATTCACTCAATGGGTCATCTGTACTACATATTATTATTTCTGTTTGGTTTTGGACATCAGTCATATTCTCTGCCAAATCAACCGTCATCACAACAAGGGAGTGACACTGTTGCGTCTCTACGGACTTATCAAACTTACGATGAGATTGTTTCTCAGGAGAACGGACGCGATTGTTCTATTGCACCGGCATGCACATATACCGTATATGGTATAGAAGGCGGAACTTTGATATGCACAAGTGGAGGCTCGTTCTGTTCTGCCACCCCTACTATCTTCACATGCGCCCAATCTCGTGTGCATTTTGGCAGAAACCGCACACGCACAGGTTTCCTGCGCCGCATGTTGCACCAATGTCAATCGCAATTTATCATATATCACGGCATAGAGCGGCTTGAGACAAGTCCGTTTTCCGTCAGTGTCGGCAGGGTATATTACATCTATGCCCTGCGACACATTTTGTGTTAGCCGTTGCTCAGTGATTTCTAACTGAGTATTAACACAAAATATATCAAGAATGATTTACAACATATTGCATAGTCCTATTATGTTAGGACTTATACTTATTTTAGGTCTGGTGCTACTTGTACGTGGTGCCGACCAACTGGTAGCCGGTGCCTCATATCTTGCGAGAAGAATTGGCATTTCGGACCTTGTTATAGGTCTTACAATAGTGGCTTTTGGCACCTCTGCACCCGAGTTTGTAGTGAATATGGTTTCCGTTGCCAACCATGCGACAGACCTTGCCATTACCAACATACTCGGCTCGAACATAATAAACACATTGGTTATCCTGGGCTGTTCCGCACTCGTATTCCCGATTGTCGCCCCAAGTAATTCAATTAAGTTTGATATACCTATGAATATACTGGCAGGGGTATTGGTGCTGCTGTTTGTGTCGGTAGGTTCTATTGATTCCGGTTCCGGATTGTCACACTTTGCCGGCATAGTCTTGCTTGCAGTGTTTCTGCTATTCATTGTCTATACTTTTCGCACGGCAAGGCAGAGTGAATCTGCTGAAGCGGCTACAACAGACATTACCATATCAGTATGGTGGTGTCTTCTGATGATTGTAGTCGGGCTTGTATGCCTTGTGTCAGGCGGAGAGATGATAGTAAGAAGCGCCACAACCATAGCACGCCGCCTCGATGTGCCGGAGTCGGTGATAGGTCTCACAATAGTAGCACTCGGCACCTCTCTGCCCGAACTGGCGACATCGGTAGTTGCGGCAGTACACCACAACAGCGATATTGCCATAGGTAACGTAGTAGGCAGCAACATCTTCAATGTGTTTTTTATTCTCGGAACGAGTGCAGCCATCTCTCCTCTTGCCGCATATAAAGGCATCGGGTTGGACACCCTCGTTACCGCTCTAAGCGCAACCATAGTGCTGGTTCTCGTTTGTTCCAACAAAGAACACGCTATCAAGCGATGGGGCGGAGCAGTATTACTATTAGTCTATGCGGCTTATTTAGCGTACAGGCTAATGAATTACTGATACAGTCAGTTAACAGGTGAACACAATTCACCAAGGTAAAACAATAAATAACAGATTATTTTATGGAAAACGAAAATATTAGGCTCTCAGAATATGTAGCCCTTCATCAAGACATTAAACGCCAAAGCAAGTTCTTTGGTATAATCAGCAACCTCGTTTATGTGCCGACAGGCAGCCGCCTGAAGTTTCAAACTAAAAATTATCTGCCTAAGTACGGCGAACAACTGAAAGAGTTATTCACTCAGACTGAGCCGGCTATCATTGGGCAGTCTGCCCGTGGTACCCGCTTCGAAGAGGCAATGAACGGTCATTTTGAACTTGAGATGTGTTGCTCTGCCGATAAGCAGTTTGTGGCGATACGCTTGCTGCAATATGTATCATTGCAGTATAATCCGATAACAGATATACGAATCTTCACAGGTGAAGCGGCCGAGGCTGTTTGCCGAATGATATAGCGGCATATAATATCGCAGTATATGGGATAGGGTTTAATGTTGCCAATAAGCAATATTAGACCCTATCTTTATTGCGAAGATACTCGCGGAGCGCAAGCGGCGACATGCCGGTATGCGAACGTACAAACTTACCGAAGAAAGACTGAGAAGTGAAACCTAACCGATGTGCAATCTGTTGTGCGGTAAGGTCGGTTTGTTGCAGCAACTGACGAATCTCCGTCATCAAGACATCATTTATATATTCATGGGGAGTACGCGCCATTTTTTCCCGCACACACACAGCAAGATATTTGGGTGTGACGCAGAGTTGGTCGGCATACCAACGTACTTCGCGCTGCATACCCTTCTGCTCTACAACAAGTCGCACAAAGTCGCCTGTGATTTGGTCTTTGCGTGACATACGCGGAGTGGGAACAGCAGATTGCTCCTTGACAGGCATCTTGGTATCAAGCCAGTTGAGCATCTCATACACGCCTAATTGCAGCAGCATATTGACTATATTGTCGCGATAGAGGTTATGCTCGTCCTCCATCAACAGTTGGTGAAGTTCAGCCAACAGACCATAGATATGCAGTTGCCGCCCGTTAAGGTGCAACACAGGGTGTTCACGCAGAAACCGGTAGTGAATCCAAAGGTTGTTGTTGGTGTGTATGATATGAAGCGCTATATCATCAATAACCTGCTTACGGAAAATATAGAAGTCACCTTTGAAATCGTGTGAGGCGAAAAACTTGTTGATATTCCACCCTGCGGGGCATAGCAGCATATCGCCTGCTGCAAGCCGATATGTAACAGTTGTTTCAAGTAGCAACTGCCCCGAGTGGCAAAGTACGAGCAGATGCGCATCGCTTTGAGGCTGCTCTTGGGAAGCAAGCTCTTCAATGCTGTTGAAAAACGAGATGTTTGAAGATAAGTACATGTGACTGATATGTTGGGTTTATTACCATATTTTCTATACTACAATAATAGTGCCATAAGTACACTCTCATTTGTTCCATTTGCCCACAGTGTTGTATAAATAGGACATTTATATTGAGAATTGACAGACAAAAACAGCATTCGCAGCCATACAGACCAACATGCGAGGAGAATAGAACATGACAAAACTAATGTATGGCACTTATTTTGTAAGAATCAAGATATAGAAAATAATCAGGAGTAAGCAAGATAATAGTGAGAATACACGGTTATGTCGCAACTTGTGATAACTCATAAGGGTAGCAATAGTTTCAGATTGCCGTATCAGATAATCCTGAATAACCGTATGGTAGGGGTGATGACTACTCCGCAGGTGAATATCACTTTGCCCGCAGGGGTTTATGTTCTCTCCATTTGTTTTGGCGGATACCTGCCTATAGGGAAAAAGGGGAAACATATTGACCTCACACTTTCAACCACGGAGACTATCCGAGTAAACGAGACCGGCTATACTTGTCTTGAGTTCAGAAACAAAGAGCGGTGGTGGGATATTGTTTTTACTATAGACCTTGTAGTATGGCTTGTACTTATTTTCTTTACATTGCCGTATCCGTGGAACATAGTCTATCATGTGCTGTCTGACGGGTTCTTTTTAGCGTGGATTATCCGCCTTGTAGCGGTGCGCAAGCGTTATTTTGCCTTCGCTACAACCTATCGCGACACTCCGCCGGAAGAACAGAACAAGAAGAAATGACTGTAACACAAAACAGTAACACGAAAACAACAACTCATCTCAGACATGACATTGTGTATTTGAAATAAAACAAACATTAGTGGCAACATATTGGGTAATATTGATAATTCTGGCAGCAACAATTCTGTTGCTATGGCTTGTATTCGGTATCAACTGGCGAAGCAAACGCAACTACTATAACTCTCATCATCGTATGAGAGAGCGGCTACAAGCGGAATATGACGAGCAACTGATGCATCTGCTTTATT
The DNA here is from genome assembly GCA_905235505.1 of Paludibacteraceae bacterium. Taxonomy (GTDB): domain Bacteria; phylum Bacteroidota; class Bacteroidia; order Bacteroidales; family Paludibacteraceae; genus Colicola. Next base: position 3,015 of record CAJOMJ010000043.1, on the reverse strand, counting down.
CAGGCGACGACATTGAAAAAGTGGATGAGTATTACAGACCTCTCTGCCGCATTATGACAGGCGACGGCAGGCCAAATGTTACGACATCTGATGAGGTAGAAGTGATAACATCGGGTGCACGCAAATATGAACTCATCATGCGCGACATAGCAGAAGCAAAAGAGTCTGTACACTTGGAGTATTTCCACTTCGGGATTGACAAAGGCAGTCGCGAGGTACGAAGTCTGTTGATGCAGAAGGCACGCGAGGGTGTAAAAGTACGTTTTATCAACGAGAATATTACCAATTTTCCTATACCCCGCATCTATTACAATCGTATGCGCAAGGCGGGTGTGGATGTCCGCCATTTCACCAACAACCGTTTCTCTATCATTCGTTTCCTGCTTACATTGAGTTATCGCGACCACCGCAAGATTATGGTTATTGACGGACGTATCGCTTATACCGGCGGAATGAATATCAACGACCACTATTTCAAGCAATGGAAAGATACGCATCTGCGCCTGACAGGCAAGAGCGTGGCACATCTGCAGTTCACTTTTCTGGAGACATGGATACGCATAGGCGGACGGCTACCGGAGCCTTTGCGTGCTTATATGCCTGTGCTGGACGAGCACAACAACCTGCCCGAAGGCTCATTGCTTACTCAGATAACACCCGATGACCCCACCTCACCGGAGGCGGTATTGCAAACAGCATACGAGTGGATACTCAATCATGCACAGAGGTATGTTTGGCTTCAGTCGCCATACTTAGCTCCGCCTGACTCGTTGGTTGAAGCAGTGCGCAACGCTGTAAAACGAGGCGTAGATGTGCGCATCATGGTTCCCGAACATTGTGATACCGTGCTGATGAAACCTATAAACCGTTCGTTCTACAACGACTTTATTCAGACCGGTGCGCAGTTGTATCTGCGCAGTGGTGAGTTTAATCATAGCAAAACAATAGTGACAGACAATTATCTGTCGATGGTAGGCACTACCAACCTGGACAACCGCAGTTTCGGTATAGACTATGAGATAGACACATTCTTCTATAACAAACAGATGGCTTTGCAATGTAAGGCTACCTTTGAGAGCGAGTTGCCTAATTGCCGTCTGCTTACAAAGCAAGAGCTTGACAAACAATCGTGGATTGACAAGAAGTTCTGCAACATAATGCGTGTGTTAGCACCTATAGTATAAAAATCAGTGATATGGAAATAAAACAATCAACTCGTATTCAAACCTCTGTACTTAATGGTGTAGAGAAAAAAGTGCTGGTATGGTTTGCCAACCATCTGCCCAAATGGGTGACCAGCGATATGATGACAGCGGTAGGCATAGTCGGAGCCTTTCTCTGCGGTTTAGGCTTTGCTTTGACCAATTATAGTATCTATTGGCTGTGGTTGTCGGTGGGTGGACTTCTGCTCAACTGGTTTGGCGACTCACTGGATGGCACCATTGCCCGTGTCCGTCATCAACAGCGACCGGTTTATGGTTACTATCTCGACCATAATATAGATACCATTAACGAAGCTTTCATGTTCGTAGGTGCCGGTTTGTCGCCTCTGATGCACATGAGTATGGCTCTTGCCTGTTATTCCGCATATCTGGCTTTGACAGTATATGTGAGTATCAATGCTCATCTTAAGAGCGAGTTCAAGTTGACTTACGCTAAAATGGGGCCAACGGAGTTTCGCCTTATAATCATCATTGCTGATATTCTGCTGATGTATATACCTGCCTTGTCAAATGTAAGTTGCACTATTGAGATATTCTCCCAACCGGTATTATGCGGCGTGCTTGATATAGTCGCAGGGGTGATTTTGTTTATTCTTATCATAATGTACTTGGTAAGTTTCATTCACGATGCCCGCTGGTTTGCCAAGCATGACCCTCTGCCAAAGAAAAAAGATTGACAACAACGGGTCTGCATACTTCTTTATAGCAGAAGAGAAATGAAAACAACTGATAAGCCAAAGCACTCTGACAGACAAGAAAAATTCAGACGTCTGCATCGTGCTAACAACATCTTTTCAGTGTTGATAATACTAATGTTCATTATCAATGTAACATCTCTGTATTACCGGCACAAACCATGGGGCGAGATTGTCTATCGGGGTCTGCAGTTTGTGGCAATGTTGATAATAATGCAGTTGCCAGGAATGCTCAAACTGCATTTCCAAGTGGAGGTGCCATGGACTCTTTCTGTCGTCATCGTAGTATTCTGCTTCCTTGCACTTGTAATGGGTGACGGACTCGACCTGTATGGCAGACTGCCGTGGTGGGACAAACTGCTGCATGCCGTGTCAGGAGAGTTGAAGCCGCTCAGGAGTTGCATTGCAACGATTTTTATGTGTTAACATATAATGATTTAGGTTGTTGCTTTTGGCAACCCACAAGAAAGACAAAAGTAGAAAGACAAAAGATCGTGTACAAAAGACACGTGTCACAGGGTTAAACATGTTTCTTTTCATAGATTCATCATTTCAATTTGGGTAAAAGGTACTGCTTTTTTCTGACATATACAAGAAAAAGCGCACACAAATGCGCTTTTTCTTGAAACTATCAGGACTAGGCGACTAAGCGGATAGTCGGATATGCAATTAGTCGGATGCCGTATCCACGAAGCGGATGTTGGCACGGCGGTTGAGGGCGCGTCCTTCGCGGGTAGCGTTGTCGGCTACGGGCTCTAACTGACCCTTCGACTCACAGCGTATCTGTACTGCCGGAACACCCTTGGAAAGCATGTAGTCACGCAGTGCCTCGGCACGCCGAATGCCATAATAACGGAGGTTCTGCTCGGCAATGCCGGTGTTGTCGGTATGGCCGGTGATGACGATCTTGATGGACGGATCCGCCTTCATATTCTCGCATAGTTGGTCCACCACTTCTTTCTCGCCGGGTTTGAAAGTGAAGGAACTTCCCTCTACATCAAAATGGACATCTATTGCTTCTACGCTGCGTTTGAACGCTTCTTGGCGTTGCTGTTCGGCCGCGATAGAGTCCTGAATAGCTTTCTCGCGTGCCAGTC
>CAJOMJ010000042.1 GCA_905235505.1 Paludibacteraceae bacterium | reverse complement strand
ATAACCCTCCTCTCCCCCCTGAGACGTGACAATGTTGCGTCTCTACATAACTTTTCCCCTGCAATTATTTGCTCAGTTGGGCAAATTGTAGTATCTTTGTAGTCAGTTTATGGTGTTTAGAGACTACATACCATATTATATAAAGAACCTTGCAGTGGCTTTCCCCGTGATGCTGACGCAGTTGGGTGCGGCAATGGTGGGCTTGGCGGACAGCATTATGGTGGGGCATTACAGCACTACCGACCTTGCCGCAGTGAGTTTCGCAAACGGTATATTCTTCACCCTGATGGTGTTCTCCATGGGTTCTCTGATGGGTATCACTCCTTTGGTAGGTCATTCTTTCGTGCGGAGAGAGGACGACCGTGTGGCGGCATTGTTCCAGAACGGTCTGCTCTTCACCCTCATTCTCGGTGTGCTTACGTGCGGTGTATTGTTGCTGTGTGTCCCCTTTATGGATAAGATGGGTCAGGACCCTGCCGTAGTGGAGGCGGCACGCCCCTATCTTGTCGCCCGCATAATAGGTCTCTTGCCTTTTCTCTTCTTCTGTGTGCAGAAGCAGTTTCTTGAGGGCTTGGGTAATACTGTTGTGGCGATGCTGATATGTATGGTGCTCAATCTGCTCAACATATTACTCAATTGGGTATTTATCTTTGGTCATTGGGGAGTAGAACCCATGGGTGCATTCGGAGCAGGTCTGGCGAGTATGATATCATCGGTGCTTATGCCTCTCTGCTTCTTTGTAGCCATACTCTGCAAGGCGGAGTGGCGCAAGTATCTTGGTATGTTCTCCAAGGGGAAACTGAGTGTCTCATGTCTTTCCGAGTTGAGGCGTGTAGGTTTCCCGATAGGCATACAGACGACCATGGAGACGGTGCTCTTCACGTTGTCGTTCATCATGGTAGGTTGGATAAGCAAGGAGTCGCTCGCTGCCCATCAGATAGCGAACAACGTGGCTGACTGTGCTTTCATGCTCTCGCTTGGGGTAGGTGCGGCTACTACTATCCGTGTCTCGCATCAGTACGGACTTCGTGACTACCAGTCTATGCGTATGGCTGCACGTGCCAGTGTGCATCTTATATTGCTTATGAACACTATAGGCGCTTCTCTGATGATAGGTCTGCGTGACTATCTGCCTATGGCTTTCACCAATGACCCTGAGGTTATCCGTATTGCTTCTCCCCTGCTTGTGTTTGCCGGATTGTTCCAGTATGCCGATGGCCTGCAGTGTGTAGGTGCGGGAATGCTCAGAGGTATCACGGATGTGCGCCGCCCGATGATTTATGCTTTCATCACTTATGTAGTAGTGGCTCTGCCTCTCGGCTGGTTGCTCATGTTCCCCGCCGGCATGGGAGTAAATGGTATGTGGGTTAGTTTTATCGTGGCTCTCAGTCTCGCCGCTATACTTTTTCTCACCCGTTTCCGCCGACTGCAGAACCTCTTCTTGCTAAATCAAAAATAAATCACTACCTTTGCACTCCCAAATCTGTTACTTATGAATCACGAAGACTATATGCGTGAGGCGATACGCCTCTCTATTGAGAATGTGAAGAACGGCGGCGGACCTTTCGGCGCTGTAATAGTAAAAGACGGTGAGATACTTGCTACAGGTGTCAACCGTGTTACCAAGAACAACGACCCTACCGCTCATGCCGAGGTGAGTGCCATACGTGCCGCATGCCAGAAACTCGGCAACTTTGACCTCTCCGGCACTACTATCTATACCAGTTGCGAACCATGCCCTATGTGTCTCGGCGCTATCTACTGGGCACATATCGACAAGATGTATTTCGGCAACAACCAGAGTGATGCCGCCCAGATAGATTTCGACGATAAGTTTATCTATGATGAGATAGACCTCCCCATGGCAGAGCGTCGCATACATGGCGAACAGTTGCTGCACGAGGAGGCTCTTGAGGGTTTCCGAGCATGGAGAGAGAATACTGATAAGATAGAGTACTGACCTGCTGCCACATAAGCCTCACATAACCCCTAATGACCTCGAAGTCCTCTTTATATAAGTCTCTTCTGATAAACACTGCATGGTCTGTGCTTATCTTTGCGGTGCTCTTTCTGCTGCTGTGGCTCGCAGAAACAATCTTCCCCTTGCTCTCTCTGCTTCATTGGGACGATACCTCATGGTGTGTGGGCATACCCGCAAGCATCATAGGTGTTGCCTATGTGCTCACTGTCCGCGACCCGCAGAACTATACAGGTTTCTTCCCTGGCATACTGATGTCGCTCCTGCTTACGGTGCAGTTCAGTCTGCAAGGCAACTACGACATCGCACTGCTCTATATACTTGTCTTCATACCTTTCCAGACAAAGTCTATTCTGCAATGGAAGAAACCTCAGGAGAACTCTCTTACTGAGAGTTTCGCTCCGGAATTCCTCAGTATGAAACAGATGCTCTTGTCTGTCTTGGTGTTTGTACTAATCATGGCACTCGATTGGTTGCTGGTAACCTACGTCTTAAACCATGATGCTCTCTTCGACGGCTGGTTGCTCAAACTGCTTGGAGCATTGATGATTGCATCCTCCGTTCATGCCAACTTCTGGCTTATCTACCGTAAGAACGATGCGTGGCTGTATTGGGTGCTGTATAGTATATCCGGTATGCTGTTTTATATAGTTGTAGGCAATGCTTTCTCCATTGTTCTCTTTCTTGTCTTCCTCATCATCAACTCCTTTGCAGGTGTGGCATGGGTGAGAGACACTCCACGGGAGAACTACGGCTGGCTCCGTGGTGAATAATCCCGGTTTATCGCTTATGTTTCTTCCTGTATGCCATATATCTGCTTTTCAAGCATGGTATATATAGTGTGATTGTCAGTATGTTACGAGTTTGGCACGGTGTTTGGAGTATATATAACAAACGCAGCGTTCTAAAAGTTATAAACAACATCAAACAATCTCTAACAATATTAAATTGGAGGGCAAAACAATGAAACGAATGATTTTAGGCACAATGATGTGCGTGTTGATGGCAACGTTTGCCATGGCACAAGAGCAAGACAGTATAGTAAGACGTGATATGCGTCCGAAACATGAGATGCGTGCAGATATGCGTGGAGAACAATTCCGTGGCGAGCATTATCGTGGCGAACGTAAAGGTGAGTTCCGAAAGGGCGAGTTCGATAAGAAGCGTGATGACCTTACCCCCGAACAAAGGGCGAAGAACAAAGCTGACTTTCTGACCGACAAGCTCACTCTTACAAGCAAGCAGAACGAGAAACTGCAGAAGGTGTTCCTCAAAGAGGTAGAGGCATTCCAGAAAGCAAAGGCTGAACTTGAAGGCAAAGACGAGGCTGCAAAGAAAGAGCAGTTCATGGCTCTGAAAGCCAACACCGACAAGCAAGTGAAGAAGATTCTCACAGATGAGGAATATGCCAAGTATAAACAGATGGGAGAATGCCGCAAAGGAGACCACAAGGGTGGTAAAGGTAAACCGTATGGCAAACATCACGGTGGTCAGCAACAGGGAAACCATGGTCAGCAAGGTAATGCAAAGAGCAACACAACAATGACTATGTAAGCGTATAAACAAGGTGTTAGTATTAAGAAAAAGTTGTCAGTCGTGAGCTTGACAACTTTTTTTGTTGTGTATATAAATAGTTTGTTTTACCTTTGTAGCGGAATTATAGTATATAAGATAACCCGAACATATTAACCATTAAAACCATTTTTATTATGACTAAGCGTCTATCCATTGTCGTAGCCATTGTACTCTCTTGTTCTATGGCTGCACCTGCGCAGATGTTGAAGAATCTTGTCAACTCTGCCAAGACCACTACTGCCACTACGCAGCAGAACAAACAACAGTCACAGCAGACTTCTCAGCCTGCCGCTCAGAAGTCGAACTCTTCTTCACAGAAGTCAGGTGGCGAAGTTAAAGAAAACAACGGCCCGGTCTATTATGTCAGCAATGCCGGTAGTGCCCGTGCAGCAGGTACGAGTGCTGATGCTCCTGCAAAGGACATTCAGAAGATTCTGAACAATATCCGTGACAACCAGCAGGACGGAGCCATCATCCGCATAGCCGAAGGCAACTACCTCGGATACATGAACTCCGGTTATATCGAGATTTACAACTGGGTTACACTCGAAGGCGGCTGGAACACAAGCTTCACCGAGCGCGATCCTCTCAAGTACGTAACCAAGATGGAGCCTACTCAAGACCAACTCGGCAGTAACGGCAGCAAGGGTGTTATCCACACCAACCGCGCTCTTGACGACGTGATGGCAAAGAAACCTAAAGGCACCCTCATCATCGACGGTATATTCATCAACCTCGGTTACGAGAATATCTACATGCCCAACGACCCCAGCGACCCGCGTAACGGATGCCCCTCCGACAAGTTTGAGACAGGCCGCATTGTTGATGCTATTCCTCCACAGGTTCAGCACCAGATATTCTTCTCCGACGGCTGGATTGCAGGTAATGTGATTATCCGCAACTGCCTTATCCTCAACGGCGTTTACTTCGGACTCCAGTTCGGCTCACGTTGCGGTGAGGTGGAAATATACAACAACGTGCTTGTAGGCAACCGTATGGGTGCTGTCCGTATTACCGGCGGTGACAAGAACGGTGAGGCTTCGCATGTTAGTTTCCACCACAACACTGTTGCTTTCTCGTGGTGCCGCGACAAAGAGCAGGGCGACATGGGTTACGGATATGAGTGTATGACATATATCAACTGCGACCTCTACAACAATATCTTTGCTTGCAACAACTATGCTGCCATCGCACGTACTCACGTGCTCAGCGGACCTGACAAGGTGATTGAGGCTAAACGCAAAACCAATATCTACGACAACGCTTTCTTCCTCAATGCCGCCGACCTGCAACTTCCTCCTACCGGTGGAGGCAAGTGGACCAACGTGAAGGTTGAGAACTTCGAAGACCTTGACGAGTCGATACTGCCGAAGGTAGAAGGTAACTTCGAACTGCAGAAGGGTGACCCGTTTGTTCAAGCTCTCGACCAAGACTATCTTGAGGCTTTCGCCAATCTGAAGATTGTTACCAGCAGCAGTTTCAACCCCAACTCTGCAGCCAACCAGTTCCGTTCGGCTATGGGTATGAACATGCAAGGTACAGAGACTATTCGTCCTTCGATGTACGGCAACCGCTATAACTACGACAAGGCTCTCCTTCTCTTCGGTGCCAAAGAAGGATACGGTGCACAGAAACCCTAACCACTATGCAATTTTATAGATTGTATGGTCTGTATAACGAGTTGGTATTATGATAATTACCTCCCCTATATGCATTTTGCTCCTCCGTGGAGGTAGGAACATATTTCATAATATATCACTGCAAACAGTGTCCGCTCCTCATGCGGATACTGTTTGTGTTTTTTAGTACAATACAGAACTCTTAGAACTACTATAATCTTCTTAACCCAATAAACATAAACAACAATGAAGAAAACTTTATTATTCCTGCTTGCAGCATCGCTCCTTGTTGCATGCTCATCCTCAAAAACACCCGCTGAACTTACGGGTATCAGCATCAACAAAAGCAGTATTGAAATAGCAGTAGGTGATACCTACCAACTGCTCGTTGTCTATCAGCCGGAAGAGGCTGCTGACATTGCTCCTGCTGTCTCTTGGGACTCAGACAAAACCCGTACTGCCACTGTCGATGACAACGGTCTCGTTACCGCAAAAAAAGAAGGCACAGCCACCATAACTGCATATTGCGGCAAATTCAATGCCGAATGTGAGGTCGTGGTTGTTAAGGCTGCTCCCAAACCAGAAGAACCCGAAACACCTGACACGGACCCCTCTGTTCCCAAGTTCGCTGTCAGCAAGACAAAGAAGGTTGTCTTCTCACCCGGCAACCTGCAATATCAACCATCAACTAAGAAATGGCGCTTCGCTGAGCATCAGTTTGATGCTGTAGGTGATGACAACGTAAATATTTCCAATAAAACTCCGTATGACGGTTGGCTTGACCTCTTCTGTTGGGGGTCAGGAAATAACCCCACAGAGTGGGAATTGGACGGCTCTAATAGAAGTTTCGTAGATTGGGGCTCCAACATTATATATAACGGCACCAAGCAAGAAAAAGGTTGGCGTACTCTTTCCGGTGAAGAGTGGAAATATCTGTATTCAGGAAGGGTAAATGCCGACGAATTTCGCGGTAGGGGATGTGTCAACAATGTTAATGGTTACATCTTTCTGCCCACAACATGGTCAATGCCAATCGGGTTGAATGCCTTCGTTCCTGATGCAGTGCAATTCAATACCAACAGTTATACTCTTGCTGAATGGGAGAAAATGGAGTCTGCAGGTGCAGTCTTCTTGCCTGCTGCCGGTTACACTCATTCTCTTTCAAGAACTGTGGACGAATTGTCAGAAACAGGTTATTATTGGTCATCCGGTCGAAACACTTATTTTCCTACAGAAGATGCAGACCTATTCCTTTTCAGCAGCGACTATTCGGGAGTTCCATCAAAGAGATTCTATTATGGATGCTCCGTTCGCCTTGTCAAAGACTATAATTAATGACACGAATTATGCGGTTCTCTAAAGAGACCGGGCATGCTCGGTCTCTACCGTGGGCTATGTCACATATATAAATAATAAACAAATGTCATTTTGTCACCGAAACTGCCTGATTCCTGACAAAATGACATTTTGATATCTGCCTCTCGTCATGCTATCTTCAAGCAAAGTGTTTGCTATCTCTTTGCTCACTCTTCACTCTGGCATATTGTTACCGTAATGCCCTTTTGGCTGACATTATGTCATTATTTCGCCATAATTATATAACCGGACCGCTCCGATAGTATATCTTTAAGGAAATAATTACCTGAATACGAAATATACTGCCAATATCATCAGCCCCGCTGCCACTATATGGTTCCAGCGTACCTGCATGTGAAAGGCTATTACAGAGAACACCACAAACACCGTCAGCGTAATCACCTCCTGAATAATCTTGAGTTGCATAAGGTTGAAGGGTCCTCCGTTACCCTCGAAACCTATTCTGTTGGCAGGTACCTGGAGGCAGTACTCGAAGAAGGCTATTGCCCACGAGAATACTATCACACCGATGAGCGGCAGTGCTTTGAACCATGAGAACTCCTGCATCTTGAGGTGTCCGTACCAAGCGAGTGTCATAAACACGTTAGAGCAAATCAGCAGTAATACTGTATATATTCCTCTCATATCTGTAATCCTTTCATATCTTTTGCGGCAGATAGCCGGTTTTTATATTCTCCATTGCCCCCCACGCAGAGTCGAGGAACTCAGGGTTAAGTTGTTCAAGTTGCCTGACGAGTTGTTTGACATCAGACCTGCTACTTTCTTTCTCGAACGGGCAGAGTTTGGGCATCTTCCTGTACTCTCTGAGTTCTGCATACCGCCTGATATCTTCTTCTCTGAGGAGACACAGAGGGCGGATAATCTTCATCGGAAACTTGTTCATCTGCAGCATAGGGGGCATAGTGGCGAAAGCTCCTTGATATACGAGGTTCATCAGGAGTGTTTCTACTATGTCGTCTTTGTGATGCCCGAGTGCTATTTTGTTGCAGCCTAACTCTTTTGCTATGTCAAACAATGCTTTGCGTCTGTACCACGAGCAGAGGAAGCAATGTGACTTTTGCTTTGTGTCAGTGGTTGTCTCGTATGAGACGGTCTTGACCTGAAACTCCACTCCCTGCTCCTGACAGAACTGTTGCAGGTAGCCGGTATCAGACTGATAGCCTATATTCTCCACTATTATGTGAACAGCCACAACTGAGAAGTGCGGCACATATATCTTCTGCCGTCTGCCGAGCATCTCAACCAGTGCCAGACTGTCTTTGCCGCCGCTGAGACCTACGAGAATCTTGTCGCCATCGGCTATGAGACCATATTCAGCACAAGCCTTATTGAAGCGGGTGGTGAGTCGTTTGCAGAGTCTGACGGTCTCTTTCTCTTCGGGAGTAAGTTGTTTCATGACAGGTTACTTGTATTTTACCCATTTCCATACCTCTTTCCACGAGGGCTTTTTGCCGTACATGAGTATTCCGACGCGGTATATCTTCGCGGCTACCCATGTAGAGCCTATGAAAGAGGCGATAAGAATGACGAGTGAGAGCGCTAACTCCCACCATGCGACATCGAAGGGCAGACGGACGAGCATAACGACAGGCGAGGTAAAGGGTATCATAGAGCACCAGAAGGTGAACTGTGAGTCAGGGTGGTTGGTTGCATAGATGCCTGCATACATGGCAAAGAGGATGAGGATAGTGAGCGGGGCGGTGAACTGCTGCGTGTCGGTCTCGTTGTCCACAGCAGAGCCGCAGGCGGCGAACATGGAAGAGTAGAGCAGGTAGCCACCCATGAAATAGAGTACAAAGAGAACGAGCATCCGTCTGTAGTCGAATCCGAGTATCGCGTTCACGATGTCGGTGTTCATGCCTTGCTGTTGCAGGGTATTGACACTCTGCATCAGTTGTTCAGTGCTCATACCAAGGCTATAATGAATTCCGGCAATGGATGCTATTATAACTGCTGCTACGAGAAGCATTACCACCCATATAAAGAATTGTGTAAGACCAACGAGTGCAACGGCAATTATCTTTCCCATCATAAGGTCGAAGGGTTTGGTGGATGCCACCATGACCTCCATTATCCTGTTGGACTTCTCCTGCACCACACCCTGCATGACCATAGAGCCATACATCATTATGAATATATAGATGAGCAATGCCGACATCATACCCAGAATCTCGGCGAACTCTGCAGAGGTGATAGTCTCTTCGCCGTTCTCGCTCATCTTTACTGTTTTGATATTGACATCCTGGTGAATGTCACGCATGATCTCTTTGAGTTCGGGGATACCCGAAGCCTCTATCTTCTGCTGCTCTGCACGACTGTTGAGAATACGCTTGAGATGACTGACGGTTTCCGAGGATGCCTGTTTGTCGGAGTAGAATGTGACGGTGGTGTTATCTGCGGTGAGGTCGCCTGATATATACAGGAAACCGGTTACGTCGGTATGACTGCTCTTTGCCGACTCGAAGTCGGTGCCGGTGTATATATATGAATAGACGTCATCGTCGTTGAACAGGTCGGAGTAGATACCGGACTTGTCGATTACCACTATCTGCTTCTGAGTCTTGTCTTCTCTACTCATCAGCCATACGGGCATGGCACATGCAAGTATCATCAGTAATGGTGTGAGCAGAGTGATGATTATGAAACTTTTCTTTCTGACTCTGGTCGTGTATTCGTGACCTATGATAAGTCCTATATTACTCATTGCCAACTGTTTTAATGAAAATATCGTTCATAGATGGTAGTTTCTCGCGGAACTCAAGCACTTCTCCTTCTTTGGCTATACGCTGCAGAAAGTCATTGTTGCTTTCACCCTCGGCTTTCTTAATCAGCAAGGTCTCTGTGTCGTCGGCTTTCTTTATTTTGACTTCGAACAGGTTGTCTCTGTATCTTTGCCTGATCTCCTGCACTTCTCCCTGCAGCACTATCCTGCCTTGGTTGATGAGTGAGATCTGTTTACAGAGGGTCTCGACTGACTCCATGTCGTGCGTGGAGAGGATGATAGTGGTGCCTTCGCTATTGAGCCGCAATATCTCTTTCTGTATCTGGAGACTGTTTACGGGGTCGAATCCGGAGAAGGGCTCGTCCAAGATAAGCAGTTGCGGGCGATGTATGACGGTAGTAATAAACTGCACTTTTTGCGCCATACCCTTCGAGAGTTCCTCTATGCGTTTGTTCTTCCACGACTCTATGTCAAACCGTTTGAGCCACCAGTCGGTCTGTTGCTTGGCCTCGGAAGCGGTCATGCCCCTCAGTCGGGCGAAATACTGTATCTGTTCGCTCACGCGCATTTTCTTGTATAGACCTCTTTCTTCGGGCAGATAGCCGATATGTCGTGCCATATCGAGTGAGACAGGTTTGCCATTGAGTAGTGCTTGCCCGGAGTCAGGCATGGTGATGCCGGTGATGATACGTATGAGAGTGGTTTTGCCTGCACCATTGGGTCCGAGCAGACCATAGACTGAGCCGTCAGCGATAGTGAGCGACACGTCAGCGAGTGCATGTTTCTTCTCAAACCATTTGTTTACATCTCTAATCTCAAGCATATAGATATTCCAATGTTTGTGAGTGCAAAGTTACTGCTTTTGCTTAATATACACAAGTCGGGTGGAAAAAACAAGTCAGCCGACAACAATTGTTATCGGCTGACTGTTGTGCGCAGGATGAGACTCGAACTCACACGAAATCTGAGTCGAAGCCTCATTTTTCTCCCTGACTATCAATCAGTTAGTTAGCAATTTCAAATATCATTTTACGTTAGGACGGTTTGGGCAGATTTTGGGTCATTTCCTTTCCATCCAAATCGACTGCAAAGGTACAAAAAATATTTAACATGTGCAAATTTTAGGGCATAAAAATGCAAACTTAGCACGATTTTGTTAATTTTCGTATACTTTTCATCTTCTCTTTATTATCGAAAGTATCCTAATGGTTTGAATACCATTTTACCAGGTTCGCAAAATTCACACGCGCGCGCATATAAGCGCCGCGCGCACATATGTATTTTAAAAGGAGTTATTGTCCGGCATCCTCTAAATCTTTCTTGATTTTTGGTTCAAGAATTTTCTTCTGATACTTCTTATGTATCTTGGCGCGTGCCTTTGCCTCACGTTTCTGCTTCTCGGTAAGGTTGGTATATACTTGCGTTTCCCCTACACTTTGCATATATGGAACTATCAAGTTGAACTCTGGTAGCGGCTCTAACTCACCAATAGCCTCCGGATGATTCTGAATATATTTCAACCGGCTCTCCAGTTCTGCCACACGATGCTTTAACTGCTCCAGCATGTACTTGTTGGCGTCATCCAATAATTGCGAAGCATTGATGGTGGTCTCTTGATATTGGATTAGCTTCTTCAGATAGCCATTCTCCATATCTGTCTCCGTCGCGTAATCAATCGGTTGACGCGTACGCACAAACAGGGAGTCGATAGTTACATTAAAGAAGTCTGCAACCTTCTCTATTGTCGAGGCCGTAGGATTCTTATAAAGGTTATGCAAACTACTGTTGGGTTTACCGGTCACAGCCATAGATAAGTCTCGCTGTGACTTCTTCTGTTTGGCTAATAAAAGCCTGATTGCATCTCCGTCGTACATAGGTTTTTGTTTCAAAAAGTAATTATAGTGCGCATCTGCGTATTATAATTACTAAAATGCTATAATAATACGCATTTAATGCTAAATTCGTTGGGTATGTCACCGAAAAGCACTAATTTTGCACCACAAAAGTACAACAAAAATTGCAAATACGCAAATATAATACGCAAATTTTATGCAAAATTAGCATTTTAAAGCCAAATTAACTAAAAACCAACCTATATAAAAACCTTTAAACGTTATTATCTTCAATTGATCGGCAGTCGGAGACGCCAGTTCAAACGTGTAGTCATGCAGCGTACAGGATGGAGTAATTCCACTTTCTATTACAAGTGCGAGCATGCGAATGTAACCAAGTTGGAGGACGAGGTAATCAACCAAATCCTGAATCACTATCGTAACGAGGATCGTGCGCAGCAGCGGTTCGTCGAAAAGTACTATGCACAGCAACACCTTAATTCTTAATCCATGTAGAGAGTTGGACATGTTCCAACTTTCTATTACCCTCTAAAAATCCTAAACTAATTTGCTATCAAATCGCACAATAGAATTAGTCCGATTGCAGGTGAATATCAAAGACGTTGTCTCTGATTATGCCACGCTCCAATCGTCCGGACGTAAGTTCAAGTGCTGCTGCCCATTGCACAAAGAAAAGACGCCGTCTTTCCACATTGATCCGGTGCGCAACACGTGGCATTGCTTTGGCGCGTGCGGCGAAGGCGGCGACGCCATCTCCTTCATCGAGAAAAAGGAGAAGCTTTCATTCATCGAGGCCGTTCGTTTCCTTGCGAAAAAGCATAACATCCCTGTCGAGGAAGATACCCGCGAACGCACTCCAGAGGAGCAAGAGCAGGACAAACAACGTGAGTCCATGTTGATTGCTTACGAGGTCGTTCAGAAGTACTACGTGGCGAACATCCATAACCAAGACGAGGAAGCTCGTGCTGCTTATGAGTACGCCTCCGATCGCTGGGGCATCGACCTCGTTGAAGAAAGCGGTATAGGCTATGCCTATGATTCGTGGGATGGTTTACAGAAGTACGCACAAAAGGAAGCTCTTTCTTTGCCCTTACTCCAGTCGATGGGACTGCTCAAACACTCGGACAAAACGCATCAGGAGTTCGACTTCTTCCGAGGTCGTATCATGATTCCAATCAGGAATAAATACAATCGTATTATTGGATATACCGCGCGTACGATGTCGAACGACGAGAACACCCCCAAGTATCTCAACACGTCTAACAACGTGCTCTATCAGAAAAGCAACTCCATCTTCGGCATCGAGCAAGCTTGGCCTGCGGCTGCCAAGGAAGGTCGTTTTTATCTGGTTGAAGGAGCGCCTGACGTCCTTCGTTTGCAATCCATCGGCATCGACAATGCGGTAGCTTCGCTTGGTTCTGATTGGACAAGTCAACAACTCGACCTTCTCAAACGCTACGCTACCACTTTGTGCTTCCTGCCGGACGCCGATCGGCACAATATCTCCGAGCATTACGGCACGGGTATCAAGAAAGTGATGATGTCCGGTCGTAACGCGATGGCCGCAGGTTTCAAAGTGGTTGTCCGTGAGATACCATTGGGCGCCGATGGTCAGAAGAATGATCCCGATTCGTATTGCAAGAACGAGCGTATCTTCAACGAGTTACCCGAAGAAGATTTCGTCATCTGGTACGCAGACAAGCGT
>CAJOMJ010000041.1 GCA_905235505.1 Paludibacteraceae bacterium | reverse complement strand
CGCTACTCTTGAATACACTTACTCCTTCAACGAGACCTGGAATCCCGAGATAGTGGCAGTGGTAGGTGATGCACAATACACCGCTCAGTTCGAAGCAACTTACATTGACTACACCATCACCTTCGTAAATGAAGATGAGACTGTAATCTCGAGTGAGACATATCACTATGGCGAGAGTGTGGTAGTACCTCAAGACCCGACCAAGGCAGCAACGGCAGAGTACACATACTCGTTCAATGGTTGGACACCTGCAGTAGCAGCAACCGTAGTCGGTAACGCTACTTATAAGGCAACGTTCACAAGCACCAAGAACAAGTACACGATTATCTTCAAGAATGAGGACGGTACAGAACTCCAAAAGACAGAGGTAGAGTATGGTGCAACACCTGCATACACAGGTGCAACCCCGACCAAGGCAGCCGACAACACCTACACTTATGAGTTCAAGGCATGGACTCCTGCAATAGTGGAGGTAACTGAGACCGCTACCTACACAGCCACCTATGATGCAACTTACATTGATTACACTATCACCTTCGTGAATGAAGATGAGACAGTAATCTCAAGTGAGAAGTATCACTATGGCGAGAATGTAGTTGTACCGCAAGACCCGACCAAGGCAACCACTGCTCAGTACACTTACACGTTTGCAGGTTGGAGTCCTGCAGTGGCAGCAACCGTATCAGGTAACGCTACTTACAAGGCAACCTACACAGCGACAGTTCGCGAGTACATAGTTACCTTCCTGAACGATGACGGCAGTGTTATCAGTACTAAGACCTACAAGTACGGTGATACTCCTGTTGCACCGACCGATCCTGAGAAGGCATCGACTGCCGAGTACGAATACACGTTTGCCGGTTGGAATAATCCGATAAGTATGGTAACAGGTGCTCAAGAGTATAAGGCAACTTACGTAAGTACACCATAACATGGTTGAACGAAGACGGTTCACAAATCAACCAGACAACAGTTCAATACGGTTTGATGCCGACCCACGCTGATGTGACCAAAGAAGGCACAGCAGAGTACACTTATGTATTTGCAGGTTGGACTCCTGAGTTAGTTGCCGTAACAAGTGATGCAACTTACAAGGCAACGTTCACGGCAGTGAAGAACAAGTACACCTTGACTCTTGCGGTAAATGATGAGACTATGGGTCAAATCACGGGTGCAGAGACCGGCGAGTACGAGTACGGCACAGAACTCACAATCACAGCTACTGCCAACACCGGCTACAAGTTCGCAAGTTGGAGTGACGATGACACAGCAGAGGCAACCCGCACCATCACCATCACTGAAGACATTAGTCTTACCGCCAACTTTGAGAAGAGTACGGGCACGCGTCTTGAGGATATAAGCGACCAAGACTCAAGGTATGAGAACGGAGTAATCAACAACCTGAGCGGCAAGACGATATATGTATATAGTGCAGCAGGTCAGTTGGTGAACTTCACAACCGGTGATGTTGACTTGCGCAACATGCAGAAGGGTGTATTCCTCATCAGCAACGGCAACTGGACGGTACGCGTGGTTATTCCATAACGTTATCGTCTGTCTAACAGACGAGGAGAGCGTGTCTAATGGCACGCTCTCCTCTTTTATCCAATAGGGCTTGAATAGGTTTCTATGACGTTTTCATGCCATAGAATGTGGCTGATTTATGGCGGTCGGTGAATAAGTGCAGGCAAAACGGCGGGGTATTGCAAACTTAACAAACCCTCTATTTTCACTGAGACGTGACGGTCTCGCGTCTCTACAGAAAGAATATATGTAAATAAATTTGTCAGAATAGAAAAAAGATACTAACTTTGCATAGTCTTGTAAAGATAGCCTTGCCACTCATTTGAAGCATTAACGGAGATGGCGGCATGTAGTTTAGTGTTGTTTAGTGTAAAATTGAGTTGTTTAACTCTTATTTGAAGGTTATAAAACAAGTGATGCTAATAAATCATAAAATATTATCAGTTCTGCTACTCTGTGTTCTTGTCTCTTGCTCTCAGCAACCATCTGCTACTCAACTTTATGTAGTCAAGATAGCAGATGGAGATACCTTCACCGGTCTGACAGCTGACAAGCGGAAGGTGAGAGTGCGCATCTCCGGTATAGACGCACCGGAGAAAGGACAACCATACGGCAATAAAGCAAAAGAAGCCTTAGCCGAGATGATTTTTAACCGGACAATTTCCATCGACTCGCTTTCTACAGACAGGTATGGCAGAACACTTGCCAAGGTCTATACCCCTGACGGTAAAGATGTAGGAGCCGAACTGATACGACAAGGATTGGCATGGCACTATGTCAAATACAGCGATAGTAAGTTGTACACTCAAATAGAAAATGAAGCCCGAAAGAAACAGGTCGGACTATGGCAATATCACGAAATCGTTCCTCCATGGGAGTGGCGGAAAATGACAAAAGAAGAACGTGAGAGACACCGCTAAGCAGTAAAAACAGTGTCAGTTCTCAAGTCAGGCAAGTTTGATAAGTGATTTTACAAACGGCGTGGCATTGTAAACTTAACAAACCACTATTTTCATTGAGACGTGACGGTGTCGCGTCTTCATGAGAGACATTTTGTCAAATGTCTCTACACAAGTCTTCATCTTGTGGTGAAGGGAGAATTACTGATTTTGTATTTGATAATTGCGGCCGTAGGAGCGGTAGGTGTCTTTCTCTATTTCGATGTCAGGCTCAAGATAATGCTCTTGCTGCGGGAGAGAGAAACTGAGGTACTTAATAGTCATACCGCGGTCGAGCCACTGGTGTTCGTAGTGGGTTTTGAGGCTGAGAACGGGGTTGGTGAGGTCAGACAGATAGAGGTTGTCGGTGTCGGCAAGGCATGAGAAAGAGTTGATTTTGATGAGTTCCCGAGTATATTGATAGAGAAAAGGACTGTCGGTTTTAAGGTTGATAATGCCGTTGGGTTTGAGGATTTGTGAATAGCGTTGAAGGAAGAAAGAGGATGTGAGGCGCTTGGTGGCCTTCTTCATCTGCGGGTCGGGGAAGGTAATCCAAATCTCGTCTATCTCATCGTGAGTGAAGAAGCGTGTGAGAAACTCGATGTTGGTACGGAGAAATCCTACGTTGGTCATTTGGTTGAGGTATGCCTGTTTGGCACCTGCCCAGATGCGTGCACCTTTGATATCAACACCTATGAAGTTCTTGTCGGGGAAGAGTCCGGCGAGACCTACCGTATATTCGCCTCTGCCGCAGCCGAGTTCGAGAACGATAGGGTTCTGATTATGGAAGAACTGATTGTGCCAGTTGCCTGCTATAGGGTGCGGGGAGGAGAGGTCCGGTGCTTGTGCAGCACTGCACTGTATGACGTTGGGAAACGTCTCCATCTCTGAGAACTTGCGTAGTTTATTCTTGCCCATGAGGAGGTTGGAGGAGGTTAGAGGGGTTTAGTATTGTTTAGAGTGGTTTAGTATTGTTTAGTGTGGTTTAGTGTTGTTTAAAATTGTTTAGAGTTGTTTAGTATTGTTTAGAGTGGTTTATGATTGAGACGTGACGGTGTTGCGTCTCTACAATTTGCGAACTTCTCAAACTACTTGAACAGCGACTATTCTATTGCCAATATTGTAGTTTATTCTATTGATTTGACTATTTTCAATCCTACATCGGAGATGCCCTTCAGGGAGGTCTCCCGCATTGCCTGTTGGAGGGCAATGCAGATAGTGTCGGCGGTGTGGAAGGTGGTGTGTTGCCGGTAGAGTACGGGCATCTCGTGCAAGTCGCCATATCCGTTGCCAAGCCATCGTCCGCGGTCGTCTGCGAGATAGAATTCTATAGTGTCGGCAGCAGTGCCATAGGTAGTAGAGTTGTCGCTAACGAAGAGCCACATATTCTGATAGGGGTACTGCTCGGTGTGCCGTATGGAGAGGATGATATCGTAAGCAGAGAGAGTATCGGCGATAGCGAAGTTGAAGCAGACGATGGAGTCGGCAGACCAACTGTTGTGCGAGATATGCTTGTATTCGGAGAATACAGTATTACGGGAGCATGCACAGAAGAAGAGCAGCACGGATAGCAGCAATATGTGAAGATAGTGCTTATTCATTGTTGCCCGGGGTATTGGAAGAGTTGGGGTTATTGCGGTTAGGGCGTGGTCCGCGGTTATCCCGCCGTTGGCGGAAGCCGTCACGGTTCTGCCGCTGTCCGCGGTTGTCACGATTCTGCCGCTTGCGGTCGAAGCGTGTGACATCGTCTTGTCCTACCACATTCTGGTAGTCCGGCATACTCTCCACAGCCTCGGCAGTGGTCTCTTTTCCTCCGAGGGTGTAGGGTTTCTTCCCCTCGTTGTTGAGAGCAATGATTTCGTTGGCTTGTTCGGGTGTGAGTGTATGCAGATTGACAGGTTTGCCCGGTGCGGAAGAGTAGGTTATCTCACGTTTCAGAGGGTTAGCGGAGAAGAAGTACCAAGTGCCGTCTTGTGTCTCGAGATTGATACGACGGTCGGGGAAGTCGCGTGTAGCATCTTCATAGACGGGTACTTCGAAGTTGAGACAGCATTTGAGTTTGGCACACTGTCCTGCCAGTTTCTGCGGGTTGAGAGAGATGTTCTGCAGTCGTGGTGCGTTGGTGTTGACAGAGCGGAAGTTGGTGAGCCAAGTGGAGCAACAGAGTTCTCTGCCGCATGGTCCGGTGCCTCCTATCCGCCCTGCTTCTTGCCGTGCACCGATTTGCTTCATTTCTATGCGTACACGGAAAGTCTCGGCATACACCTTGATGAGTTGTCGGAAGTCCACACGCTCGTCGGCTATATAATAGAATATCGCTTTGGTACCGTCGCCCTGGTATTCCACATCGCCTATTTTCATCTGCAGTTGCAGGTCCTTGGCGAGTTGCCGGGCACGAATCATGGTTTGTTGCTCTTTGGCTTTGGCTTCTTCGCATTTACGGAGGTCTTGTTCGGTAGCGAAACGGTAGATATTGCGAATCTCATATCTTGTGAGGTCGATATGGTTCTTCTGCATCTGCATAGCAACGAGTCTGCCGGTGAGAGATACCTCGCCGATGTCGTGGCCGGGGTTGGCTTCTACGGTTACTACATCACCTTTCTTGAGCGGCAGGTGTGAGGAGTTGTGGTAGTAGCCTTTGCGGGTGTTCTTGAACTGCACTTCAACGAGGTCGGTTTCGCTGATGTTCTCCGGCAGGTCGGCGAGCCAATCGGTGACGGGGAGCATGTGCAGGGAGTTGCGTCGGCAGGCATTTGCACCGAGTTCGCAGTTACCATTATTTAGTGTAAACTTGTTTTGCATAGGATGATTAAGTTTGATAAGTTTGAGAGGTTCAGAAGTCTCTAAACAAATCTTCGATTTATATATTGTTTTATTTCTTTACGAGTACGATGGTTTGCAGGCACAGGTCAAAGAAGATGATGCGTGCGTTACCATTTTGTTCTATTTGTTGTTGTGCGGTGGTAAACTCCTGAAGGAGTTGTTCTATATTCCGCTCATTGATGAAAGGAGCAAAGCGTTCGGAGAAGGCTGCTTCCTGCATGGTCTGATAGTTGAGTTCGGGTTGTTGGAGGTTGCGGATATAGTTTTCTCTTATCTGGTTCTGAGCATAAACAAGGAAGTTCTTCTGCACCTCGCGTCCTTTGGCAGCCATCTGTGCGCTCCATTCCTTGAGGTCGAATAGTGCCTGGTAACTTTTCTTCACTCCTACCATCCATGCATTGCGGAAGAGGGAGGTGAACATGTTGAGGTTCTGCTGCATCTCATCGGTTTGCGATACGGTCTGCAGCGCTCTTAGCCAGCTGCCGTTGGCGATGTGTGCAATACTCTTGGCTTCGCCGGTGGAGAGATCTTCGTCTTGGGCAATGAGTGCCTGCTGAATCTGTTGTTCGGTGAGATTGGGTATGTGAATCTGTTGCGTTCTGGAGAGGATGGTGGGCAGCAGCCGCTCCGGTTCTTCGGAGACAAGCAGAAAGATAGTCTTCTGCGGCGGTTCTTCGATAATCTTGAGCAGTTTGTTGGCACAGGCATTGTGCATCTTCTCCGGCAGCCAGATAATCATGGTCTTGTAGCCATTGCCGTATGATTTGAGAGACAGTTTGCGGAGGATTTCGCTACTCTCTGCCTCATAGATGACACCCTGCTTGTTTTCAGCACCGATGGCGGCATACCAGTCGTTCTGAGAGAAGTATTGTTGGGTGAGAACGATATCCCGGAAGGGTTCGATAAAGTCGTCACAGACGGAGTCTCTTCCGGGCTTGTCTTTGAAGATGGGGAAAGCGAAGTGCAGGTCGGGGTGTTGCAGTCTGCTATATTGCAGGCATGAGGGACAGTGCCCGCAGGAATCTTCTCCGGTGCGATGTTCGCAGGCGATATATTGCGCATAGGCAATGGCGAGGTTGAGTGAACCTACACCCTCCTGCCCGAAGAACAACTGTGCATGCGGAATACGAGACTCTGAGACAGAGAGCCTTAGCCGCTGTTTGACTTCTTCTTGCCCTATGATATCTTTGAATTGCATACTATTGAGGGTGCAAAATTACAAAAAATTTGTGTAATTAAAAAATATGCATTACCTTTGCACGCTTTTTCGAGTAAAGAGCACGTTATTAACAGGGTTTAGAGTGAGGGCTCATGAAGCCTGAAGTTTATGCCTTAATTATTCACCGAGGTACGAGATACCTCATAAATAACACATTACAACAATGGCAACAAAGATTCGTCTTGCCCGTCATGGTCACAAAGACTATGCTTATTACCACATTGTGGTAGCTGACAGCCGCGCTCCTCGCGACGGTAAGTTTATTGAGCGTATCGGCTCATACAACCCCAACACCAATCCTGCAACAGTTGACCTCAATTTCGAGCGTGCATTGTATTGGCTGAATGTAGGTGCGCAACCTACCGACACCGTACGCAACATTCTCTCCGGAGAAGGTGTATTGCTGATGAAGCATCTTCAGGGTGGTGTGAAGAAAGGTGCTTTTGATGAGGCTACCGCCCAGAAGCGTTTCGATGCCTGGAAGGCAGAGAAAGATGCCAAACTCGGCAAGATAAGTGCAGATGAGGCAGCCAAGGCTCAGAAGATAGCCAAAGAGCGTCTTGCAGCCGAGGTGGAGACCAACAAGCAGAAAGCAGCCGAACTGGCAAAGAAGCGTCAGGAGGCACTTGAGGCAGAGGCAGCCGCTGCAGCAGAAGCAGCAGCCGAGGCAGCACCCGCAGAGGAAACTCCTGCAGAAGAGGCTCCCGCAGCAGAATAAGCACAAGGACGACCAAAAGAAAAAGAAACAGGACTTCGAAAGAAATCCTGTTTTCTTTTTTATACTGTATGTAATGACAATTACAGTGAGTTCTGCAGGCGGAGCATGTCAGCGGCTTCTATCTTCTGTTTTGCGTAGTCGAGAGTGATGGTGTAAGTGCTGCCCTTTGTCTGCTTTATTGATGGAACCTCATACATGACCGGCATCATGATAGTCTCTGCCAGAGAGCGTAGTCCGCGCGCTCCGAGTTTGTATTCCACTGCCTTGTCAACTATGTAGTCGAGTACTTCGGGTTCGAACTCAAGAGTTACACCATCCATCTCGAGCAGTTTCTTGTACTGCTTGATAATGGCGTTCTTGGGTTCGGTAAGGATGTTTCTCAGTGCCTCTTTTGACAGCGGTTCGAGAGAGGTGAGGATAGGCAAACGACCTACTATCTCGGGTATGAGACCGTATGACTTGAGGTCTTGGGGAGCGATGTAGCGGAGCATATTGTTTTTGTCGATATGCTGTTGCTTGTCGGAATTGCTGAAGCCTATGACCTGAGTATTGAGTCGGGCGGCTATCTTACTCTCTATTCCGTCGAAAGCGCCACCGCAGATAAAGAGTATGTTCTGTGTGTTGACTTGGATGAACTCCTGTTCAGGGTGTTTTCTGCCTCCTGCAGGCGGCACATTGACCACACTGCCTTCAAGCAACTTGAGAAGAGCCTGTTGCACTCCTTCGCCTGATACATCACGG
Source organism: Paludibacteraceae bacterium (assembly GCA_905235505.1). Classification (GTDB taxonomy): domain Bacteria; phylum Bacteroidota; class Bacteroidia; order Bacteroidales; family Paludibacteraceae; genus Colicola. The sequence goes on along the minus strand of CAJOMJ010000041.1, from coordinate 9,919 downwards.
GTGATACTCGGATTGTCGAACTTGCGTGCAATCTTGTCAATCTCGTCGATGAAGACTATGCCGCGCTCTGCCTGTTTCACGTCATAGTTGCACTCCTGCAGAAGGCGCGAGAGCAGAGACTCCACATCTTCGCCCACATAACCCGCTTGAGTGAGAACAGTGGCATCGACAATGGCGAAAGGCACTTTGAGCATCCTGGCTATGGTGCGTGCGAGCAGGGTCTTGCCCGTGCCTGTGTTGCCAACGAGAATGATGTTGGACTTTTCTATCTCCACTCCGTCGTCGGTTACGGATTGCAGGATGCGTTTATAGTGGTTGTAAACGGCAACGGAGAGGTATTGTTTTGCAGCATCCTGACCTATGACATACTGGTCGAGAAAAAGCTTTATCTCGGTTGGTTTGGGCAGAGTCTTGAGGTCTAATGTGTTGTTGGCTTTCGGTTTTTTGCCGGGTGCCATAAGCCCCATCTCTTCGAGAATAAGAGAGCCCTGCTTGATACATTCGGGGCAGATGAAGGTGTCGCCCATTCCCTGCAGAAGATTGCGCTGCTCGCGTCCGCAGAAAGAGCAGTGCTGTGCAGATGGATTGTTCTTCTTCGCCATTATTTCTTTGTGAATATTTTATCAATCATTCCGTAGTCAAGTGCCTCTTGTGATGTCATCCAGTAGTCACGGTCGGCATCGGCAATAATCTTGTCCATAGGTTGTCCGCTGTGGTCGGCGATAATCTGATAGAGTTCGTTCTTGAGTTTGAGAATCTCGCGTGCAGTGATTTCTATGTCAGATGCCTGACCTTGTATCCCTCCCATAGGTTGGTGAATCATGACACGGCTGTGCGGCAATGCGGCGCGCATGCCTTTCTCTCCTGCGACAAGCAGAATAGCACCCATTGAAGCAGCCATGCCGGTGCAGATAGTGGATACTTTGGCACTGATGAACTGCATGGTGTCGTAAATGCCGAGACCTGCATATACGCTTCCGCCAGGGGTGTTGAGATAGAGAGAGATATCTCTGCTGTTGTCCACGGAATCGAGATATAGCAGTTGCGCTTGAATAACGTTGGCGCTATAGTCGGTCACTTCGGTTCCCATGAATATGATACGGTCCATCATAAGGCGTGAGAAGACATCCATTTGGGTAACATTGAGCTGGCGTTCCTCAAGTATGGAAGGTGAGATATAACTTTCTGCGCGGAAGGCAGAGTTCATAGTGTTTTCTACATGCATGGTGTTCATACCCATGCTACGTACGTACTTCAAGAAATCGTTCATGCGGTTTGAATTTTGATATTTATGGTTTGGTCTGTATTTTGCATACAAGCGGACAAAGATATAACAATTTTTCCGATTGGACAAGTAATTTTTATAATTCAACTTTTTTCCGTATCTTTGCAGCGTGGAAAGAGCGCACTTATTGCAGGGTTGTGGTGAGTGCACAGAGGGGATAGGGATATAGAGAGATACGTTAGTGAGATATAATGATACAGCAAAGACAGGCAAGACATTGAGGAATGGTATTACAATGGTGTTACTGCTCTTGCTTAGTGCGGGCATACAGGCAAGACCGGGTGACAGGGCGTCAATAAGGAGTTGGCACCTTGTGAACGGTTTGAGCACTGTGGACAGTGTGGCAGTGGATACGAGTTATCTGGACTGGCCGATGCGAGATGCGATTAACAACTATTCGATTGCCAACAGTTACAATGGTAATATAGTATCTCCGGTGGAGTCGAAGTTGTTTTTCGACCGCACCAACAAGACGGGTTTTCTTTTCGGGAAGGCATTTGACCCGTTTATCCTCACCGGTTCGGATGTGCGTTTCTACAAGACCAATATCGCTTACAGCACTGTATCACTGAAGAAGGGTTTTACCACATACAGGGAGGACAACGACTTGGATTTCATGTTCACGGGCAACGTGACAAGGCGCACGAATCTGGGTCTTACACTCAACTATCTGAACGGTGTGGGTCATTACGACTCGCAGGCGGGCAAGAGTTTTGCGGGCAGTGTGTTCGGCTCGTATAACGGTAACCACTACTCGTGCATGGGGGCGGTGATGTTCAACACATTGTCTTCGTTCGACAACGGCGGTATTCAGGATGTGACACAGTTGGGGGGTGTATTGAAGGCGGAAGATATACCGGTGCGTTTGAATGCAATGTCGGGTATGAAGTATATCTCGGGAATATGGAATCACGCGTACAGTATATGTGTGGAGAGGGAGAGAAAAGAGACGATAAGACCGCGCAGAGGGAGCAAGGAAGAGCCGCGTGACACGATAATAATAGAGTATGTGCCGGTTACGACTTTCCGTCATGTGCTTGACATCAATCAATCAACGCACAGGTATGTGGAGCAGACCTCGAAGCAGAACTTCTATGAAAACACTTATTTCAACACCCGTTCAACGGCTGACAGTGCCAATGTGCTGAACATAAGGAACACGCTGATGGTTACTTTCGAGGAGGAGTTCAACAAGTGGCTCCGTTTCGGTGCGGATGTGTATGCCAGGAACGAGTGCCAGCGATACGGTTTCCATATAGCAGACCAGAAGCCGTTGTATAAAGACACGGTGATAGGCAGTCTGAGGAATTATGTGGGGCAGGGATATCTGTTGCCAGGGGACACTCTTATGGGGGGACGCTGGGTGAACAACACATGGGTAGGCGGTTCGCTATACAAGAACAGGGGCAAGTATGTGCATTACGGTTTCAACGGAGACGTGTGCGTGGTAGGCTACAAGTTGGGCGAGTTTCAGGTGAACGGTCATGTTTACGGTGATTTCAGGTTGGGCAGAGACACTCTCTCAATGCGTGCAAAGGCAAGTTTCGGCAATGAGGTGCCCGACTATTTCCTGCAGCAGTACAGGTCGAACCACTATCAGTGGCGGAACAACTTCGACAAGACCTACAAGTTGCATATACACGGCGAGGTGGGTTATCCGACGAAGTATGTGCAACCGCATGTGGCGGTAGATTTTGCGAATATAACGAAGTATATATATTTCAATGAGCAGGGTATGCCTGTGCAACACGACGGCAACATACAGGTAGTGGCGGTGAATGCGAACCTGAACATACGTGCACCATATTTCGGGATGGACAATAACATAGTATGGCAGTTGTCGTCGTCGGAGCATTTGGCATTGCCGATGCTTACGCTGTACAACAACATATACTACTACGGAACATGGTTCAGGGCGTTGGATGCGCAGATAGGTGTGGATATGCGTTATTTCACATCGTACTATGCTCCGGTGCTCAACCCTGCGACTTCGCAGTTTTGCGAGCAGCATGACGTGAAAGTGGGCAACTACCCGATACTGAACGTGTATGCCAATTTCTATGTGCGCCTGATACACCTCAAACTATTCGTACATTTTACCCATTTCAATCAATACTTTATGCCTGAGAAGAACTACTTTTCGATGCCGGGTTACCCATATAATCCGCCGGTGTTCCGTGCGGGTCTGGCATGGCATTTCTACAGGTAAGTTGAGTTCTGCCTTTTGGCATGATGCTTGCAGAGGATGATGTATAGATATAATAGCAAACCTTAACATTAATTAAATTAAATCAGTTGTTATGACTTACACAAATCAGTTATACAAGACGTTACAATACAGCCGTGAGGAGGCTGTGAGGTTGGAGAGTGCAGCGATAATGCCGGAGCATCTGCTTCTTGGCATCTGCCGTTTTGGCAGTAGTTATGCCACGGAACTGCTTAACAGGGCAGGAGTGGACATCAGCCGTTTGAAGTTGGAGATAGAGCAGAACTTAGGCAAGGCTGATGTTATCCCCACTGAGATCAAATACTCCCGTGAGGCGGAGCGTGTGCTCAGGATACTCGACCTTGAGACCCGTGCATACAAGTCGGCAGCGGCTGACATACAGCATCTGCTGATGGCACTGACGAAAGAGAATATGAACAATGCCGCTATGATACTGAAGAACAAGTTTGGTGTGACATACGAGGTATTGGAGGGCTTAAACCCCAAACCTCAGAAACAACCGCGTATGGGATTAGGTTTTACCTCGGACGAGGACGAAGACTCGCTGCCGGGTCAGCCTATGCCCTCAGACAATAGTGCGGAGCGTCAGCAGTCGTCCACTCCGGCACTTGATGCTTTCGGAGACGATGTTACGCGGGCCGCTGCGGAAGACAGGCTGGACCCTGTGATAGGCAGGGATGAGGAGATAGACAGAGTGATACAGATTCTGTCGAGAAGGAAGAAGAACAATCCGATATTGATAGGAGAGCCCGGTGTGGGCAAGTCGGCCATAGTGGAAGGGCTTGCAATGCGTATAGTAAGACGCGAGACGTCACCTATACTGTTCGACAAGCGGATAGTAACACTTGATGTGGCGTCGATGGTGGCAGGTACGAAATACCGCGGGCAGTTTGAAGAGAGGATGAAAGCGGTAATATCGGAGTTGAAGAAGAACCCGAACATCATACTCTTCATTGACGAGATACATACCATCATAGGAGCAGGCAACCAGGCGGGTCAGCTTGATGCCGCCAACATGCTTAAGCCGGCATTGGCCCGTGGCGAGGTGCAGTGCATAGGTGCCACCACTACCAATGAATACAGAACCAGCATAGAGAAAGACGGGGCATTGGAGCGCAGGTTTCAGAAGGTGATGGTTCGTCCTACAACCAAAGAGGAGACATTCCTCATACTCAAGCAACTGGCTCCCCGCTATACGGAGCACCATCATGTGGAGTTCCCGGATGATGCCTTGAAGGCGTGTGTGGACATGACAGAGCGTTATATCTCTGACAGGGTGTTCCCTGACAAGGCGATAGATGCGATGGACGAGGTAGGCGCACGCAAGCATGTGAAGATGCCTGTTACTCCCCGTGAGATAAACGAACTGAAAGACCAGATACGCAAGGTGAGGAAAGAGAAAGAAGAGGTGCTGCAGCAGCAGGACTTCTCGAAGGCAGTGGTTATCAGAGCACAGGAGGTGGAGCTGGAGAAGCAACTGAAGATGGAGATACACCGCTGGGAAGACAGTCAGGAGCAGAACCAGCCGCTTGTTACGGTGGAAGATGTGGCGGCAGTGGTAAGTACGATGTCGGGCGTGCCACTACAAAGAATAGCGCAGTCGGAGAATGTGAAACTGAAGAATATGGCAAGTGTGCTGTGCGGGAAAGTGGTAGGTCAGGACGATGCAGTGAACACGGTGGTGCGCAGTATCCAGCGCAGTCGTGTAGGTCTGAAAGACCCGCGCCGACCGATAGGCACATTCTTGTTTCTCGGACCGACTGGTGTGGGTAAGACCTATCTGGCACAGAGTCTGGCAGAGGAGATGTTCGGCTCGAAAGATGCGCTGATACGAATAGACATGTCGGAATATATGGAGAAGCATGCAGTTTCGCTGTTGGTAGGAGCGCCTCCCGGGTATGTAGGTCACGAGGATGCAGGCAAGTTGACAGAGGCGGTACGCAGGAAACCGTATTCGATAGTGCTTTTCGACGAGATTGAGAAGGCTCATCCTGACATATTCAACATATTGCTGCAACTGCTTGACGAAGGAAGACTGACCGACCGTCAGGGGCATGAGGTAAGTTTCAGGAACACTATAATCATACTTACCTCCAATGTAGGTACAAAGCAGTTGAAAGAGTTCGGGCACGGCATAGGATTCTCGATGAGCAGTACCATAGACGACAAAGATGCAAAAGCACTGCTCCGTAAGGCTCTTGACAAGACTTTCTCGCCTGAGTTCCTGAACAGAATAGACAATATCGTCACTTTCAACCAGCTTGACGAGCAGTCGGTAAGCAAGATATTGGATATTGAACTCAAGGAGGTTGACAACCGTCTCAAGCCCCTCGGTTACAAACTCAAAGTGACAGATGATGTACGGAGTCTGTTGATGAGACGCGGTTATGATGTGCAATACGGTGCCCGACCGATGAAGCGTGCCGTGCAGAGCGGTTTGGAGGATATACTTACCGACTGGCTGCTCAACAACCAGCAGGAATATGACGGCGGAGAGTTGAGGGAGATATCAATAGAAACTGAGGGAGACAAGATAATCGCAAAATAGTTGCGTGTGAAAGTTGCAAATGTTAAATGTTTATTTTAACTTTGCAGCGGAAATGGAGCAAAGGGCAGGTACGGTCAGGTGCCTGCCGGTTAGAAAGAATAATAACTAAACGACAATATTATGGTAGAAACACTAACCGATGCCAACTTCAAGGAAGCTTTGGCACAAGAGAAACCCGTAGTGGTGGACTTCTGGGCACCATGGTGTGGTCCGTGCAAGATGCTGGGACCTGTGATTGACGAACTTGCAGCAGAATACGAAGGCAAGTTGCTGGTAGGAAAAGTCAATGTTGACGAGAATGACGAGATATGTCAGGAATATGGAATCATGAATATTCCGACAGTTCTTTTCTTCAAGAAAGGAGAGCTTGTGAACCGTCATGTAGGTTTTGCCCGCAAGGCTGATATGCAGCAGAAGTTTGAGGCAATACTCTAACCGCAGAAACCAATAATCTCTATAACAAACACCCAAAAATTATTTATTTATGAAGTACACTTACAAAGAGTATCGCCAGAAAGCGTGGGATTCGCTTACCGGCAAGTGGGGGGCTGCTGCTCTCCTTATGTTAGTTTATCTGGCAATCACCGCAGTTATCTCTTCCATCTCAAGTCCCGGTAGTGCCGGACTAAGTTGGAAAATGATTTTTGTCCTGCTTGACTTGGCATTGCTGCCTATGGCATTCGTTCTGGCAAAGTCATTTCTTGAGGTGGCCAAAGGTGATGACATGCCTAAAGTGAAAGCATTGTTCGAACCTTACAAGGACAAGGACATTTGTATTCGTTTCTTCCTCGTGGAGTTCTGGAAAGGTTTGTTTACGTTCCTTTGGTCTTTGCTGCTGATTGTGCCCGGTATAATAAAGGGTTACGCTTATGCAATGTCGGAGTATATCGCTGCAGAGAATCCTGATATTGACCCGCGTGATGCGCTGAAAAAGAGTCAGGAAATGATGTATGGTCACAAATGGGAGTTGTTCGTGCTCGACCTTACTTTCATCGGTTGGTTTTTGCTTTCTTTGCTTACAGCAGGTCTGCTGATGTTGATGGTTGCTCCTTATATCAATACAGCCCATGCTCATTTCTACCTGTCACTCAAAGAAGAGCAGGCACCTGCAGCAGAGACAAGCGCCAAGGCAGAGTACGCTGCAGCTCCTGAGACATCTGCACCTGTAGAGGGATCGGCTAAGGAATCAGCAGAGGCAAAACCTAAGGCAAAAGTAGAAGAAGAACCTAAGGCAGAAGAACCCGCTGACGATGAACCGAAAGCAGGGGAGTCGTCTGAGAAATAAGAGTCGGGTTTGATTCGTCCTCAGAATAAACCAAAGAAGCACTTCGCAGGAAGTGCTTCTTTGTGTTTGTATGTGATTCGGCCGGGATTCGAACCCGGGACCCACAGCTTAGAAGGCTGTTGCTCTATCCAGCTGAGCTACCGAACCGTCGCTTCCGGCACTCTCGGACTGACTTCACTTATGTTAGGTCATTGTTGTCCTCGAGACCTCCGCTATCAATCTTCGAACAATGTTGGTTGGTAAGATTGAGATAAGCGGCTGCAAAAGTACTGCAAGTTTTTGGAATACGCAAATATATCTGCACTTTTATTTTTGTAATACCGAAAAAAGTTGTATCTTTGCAGGCAGTTACAGATATATCACCATGCGCTGACATTCAGCGGGTGTGGAACGGATATTATCTGTAGCGTGACAGCCCAATGTAAGGATAAACCAGCCGATGATTTGACCGACGAAACGCACACCGAAGATTAATGTTGGTCAGTTTGGAGGCAGTTTTAGAAGAATATTATAACAAACCATAACATCATTTCCGCCTATGACCCACCGGCATCGTAAAGGCGATGCATAACATAATGTATAGCGTATAAGCTGAATCTTGATACTTTGAAACTTCGACAACTTCAAAAGTATTAGACCGAAAGGTCATTATCAACTCAAGTACAGACTTTTTATGTACGCTCATGCTGATAGCGTGAGATTTCTGTGCGTAAATTTTGAGTTGATAAGGTAGTCGAAGACCTCAAAGTATCAAATGAAGCGAACGAAAGTTCACGCTAACTTTTTGTATATATACCAAGCGAAGTGATGCCACGATATCGTGCGATGTGTGGATTGTTCCTATCTGCAGCACACTACTGCCGATATTAGCAACTTAAAGAGTAAAACGGAGTAAGCCGAAAATCCGAAGAAGAGTAGGCAAAATACAATTAGGGGTAATTGCAAAATGCTAACTGAAAATTTGAAAACATCTTTCTTTCGTCCTCTCTGGACTTGCGGCAGATATAATGCAAGCATGTTGCTATCATGTATAACCTTTTAGCGGGATATAGCTTCTTTTTTGAAAGTTATTCCGCTGATGTGGTTGGTTGTATTCTTTCTGCAAAGCGCAATGGAGAAGTAGATATAAATGTCATTGTCCAAGAAACCGGCATCACATTAGAATCACTACAACCATTCTTTGAAACCTTGTACAACAATGGACTGCTAATTGACCATATATATTTAGAAGACGAAATAATTCAATTGCGTAAGCACCTATCCAATATAAAGACGGCTCAACAATCCTGGACCGATAAATCCACAGAAGAAAAGTTGCCGATGGATACTTCCAATGCAGAACAACGGTATTTTGATGCTGTGGATGACGGGAAAACAATTTGCTCTGTGATGTTTGAACTTACATATCGTTGCAGTGAAATGTGTATTCATTGTTATAATCCCGGGGCAACACGTAATGATAATGAAGTAAGTCATAGAGGAGATTTACAGGAACTGACACTTGACGAATACAAACATATCATTGATGACTTGAACAATAACGGATTAGTCAAAGTCTGTTTGAGTGGAGGAGACCCATTTTCTAACAAGAACGCTTGGGAAATAATAGATTATCTATACCAAAAGGAAATCGCTTTTGATGTCTTTACAAACGGACAACGTATAACTAAAGATGTCAAACGGCTCGCAGACTATTTCCCTCGCTTAATAGGTGTTAGCATTTATAGCGGAGTGGCGGAGGATCACGATTCTATTACTCGCATCCCGGGTTCGTGGCAACGCTCTATGCAAGTAGTGAAAGAATTATCTGAATTGGCTGTTCCGATGAATCTTAAATGCTGCATAATGCAGCCGAACTTGCACACCTATTATATGGTTGCAGACCTTGCAAAAGAGTACGGTGCACAGCCACAGTTTGAAATCAACATTACCGAATCCAATGACGGTGACATCTGTGCCAAGCAACTAAGGCTTACCGAAGAACAACTACAAGTTGTCCTGCGAGATAATAATTTAGCACTTTATGTAGGCAAAGAAGCCCCCAATTATGGCGGTCAACCTCGCAGAATGGATATGAATGCTTGCGGTGCAGCAGGTACAGGTTTTTGTATTACTCCAAATGGGAATATACGCCCATGTTGTGCTTTCCCTATGGATTTTGGAAACATAAAAGATGGAGTAGCACAAATTATGACTTCAGACAAACTCCATCAGTGGCGTAATACCACATTGCAAGATTACACAGAATGTGGAAGATATGACTATTGTGCCTATTGCAATCTCTGCCCGGGAATGAACTTTACTGAGTATGGTGATTATCGCAAGCCTGCTGAAAGCAACTGCTATATGGCTAAAGTGAGATATAATCTCGCTCAAAAGTTAATGAATAATTACACAGAATATACGCAAGAACAATTTGTAGAGGCTTTGCACAAATTGCCGAAGGCTAAGGTGGTTTTGCAACGCATATATTCTACAAAGGGATAAATGGTGTCTCCCTGTCAGTACACCTGTAACAATCTAATTTCTTACTATCATGAAAGTAGAACTTGGAATCAGCGCAGCATCTAATGT
>CAJOMJ010000040.1 GCA_905235505.1 Paludibacteraceae bacterium | reverse complement strand
CGTGAGGGCCACGCACAGCCAACTAATGGAAACCGACAATTTTTACAGCCAATTTTGGCACGCAATAGATTACTAATTAAAACTTAAAGAATATGAACGTTTTTAAAACAGCAGTCGCCGTGGCAGCCGTTTTTGCCGCCACACTGACAAACGCACAGGAAGCGCGTTACGAACTGAAATCGGCCATCATCAAATGCGAAATGACAACGCAGGGCATCAAAATGACGGGCACACAGTATTTCGACAACTACGGGCAGAAAGAGGCCGCCCTGATGGTGGCAGAAACGCCTATGGGCAAAACCGAAATCAAATCGTTGCAGTTCAGCGATACCACCTATTCAATCAATATGGCGCAAAAAATCGGGCAGAAAGTCATTGCACCTGAAAAGCCAATCAACTACCAGAATCTTACGCCTGAAACAATTGAGAAGTACAGCATTAAAGAGTTAGGCGAGGAAACCATTGCGGGCAAGCCCTGCAAAAAATATTCGGTACAGATGACACAGGCTGGGCAGACAGTGAACGGCGAAGTGTCGGTTTGGAAGGGCATTGTGCTGAAATCAACAATGAGTTTGGGTTTGGTTGAGATACTGAACCAAACGGCCGTTGAGATTCAAGAGAATGTAGAAATCGCACCATCCACATTTGAAGTTCCTGAAGGCGTTGTGATTATGTAAGCATACGCAGCTTTGCTGCATAACAATGCCGAAAAATGGTAAGATTTTACCGTTTTTTGGTGAGTTTTTATGCGCCACTTCCAAACATACCACACTAAATTTGAATAAATCCAAACGATATGGTTTGGGTAATCAATTTATTTACTAATTTTAAAAACTTTTAGATTAATGGAAAAGTTGAATTTTGAACAGATGGAGTGTGTGAAGGGCGGAAGTGCTAAGCACTATCTATGTGTTGGTGGAATGTATGCAGCTGGAGCTTGTTTTGAACCTGCCATAGCTGTAGTGAGTGGTGGATTAGGATGTTTTGCTTTTGGTTTAGCTTGGTGCGAGTTTGCCGATTGGGTATGTGGGCACGCTGAATAATCTTGATTAAATAACTTCAACTTGTGCTACGCATAATAATGTAGCACAAGTTGAAATTAAATATTATTTATTTATGGGTAAAAATATATTCACATTAAACTTTATTTTTGCTTGGATTGTGGCAGCAATGTATGAATGCTTTTTTTATGAAAGTGGCTCTGCTGCTATAAAATGTATAATAATCATATATCTTGCATTATCTTGTGGATTATATGGTTATAAAAAAAGAAAAAGGTAAATATAGATATACAAAAGATATGAGCAAAAAGATTTTATTTATATTATTGTTCGCATGTCTGTCAGTTGTTGCGTTTGCGCATACGGACTCTTTGTCCGTAGCCGAGCGAAATGCCTTGCAGGGCTTCAACGACACTATTGACCGTGAGGCGGAGGATTTTATTGAGACATCAGTGGTAGTTGTAGAACCTTCTGGAGAGGCTATGTACAGTATTTTGGGACACTCATGCTTACACTTAAAATGTACCCAATTTGGGTTAGATAAATTTTATAGTTACGTAAGCGAAGATATAGAGAGAAAGGTATTTCGTTTCTTGATGAATGATCTTCGGATGGGATTGGTAGAATTAAACACAGACGAATTTCTGCAAGAATATATGAAAGAAGGTCGCGGGGTAAAGGAATATAAACTTAATTTACCACCGGAAGTTGAAATGGAATTATGGCGCATATGTGATTTACATGTAAGCCAAGGATTAAATTTGAAATATGATTATATCACACGAGGTTGTGCTATTTCGGTTGTTCATAGTGTAGAGAATGCAATACAAGCCACGAACCATAAATATGGGAAGAATTACAAAATTGAATACGCTGCTTGGAGTGATAATTTTAGCAGAACATTGCGAGAAATTGGTTATGATTTTTCAAAAGAAGGATGGTTACGATTTTTTGGGATGACACTTATCGGAGGGGAGGTAGATAATCCGAATATAGCATATGAAGATAAATTAATTATCCCTTGTGAGTTGGCAGAAACATGGCAAAAAGCAACCATCAACGGGAAACTTTTGTTAGAAAGCAATTATACAGAATTGTTGCCACCTGTGAAAGAGTATAAAGGAGATAATTTTACACCACTTTACGTTTCGTTAATTCTGTTACTTATTGCTATTGGTAGTTTGTTTTGGGAGAAAAAATATATTGATTGGGTTATATTGACGATTCAGACTATTATAGGGTGTCTGATATTATGGTTGTTAGTATCGCCTCTGCCCGGATCTGATTGGTACTGGCTAATTATACCATTCAATCCGCTTCCTGTTCTCTTTTGGAAATGGAGAGAAAAGTGGGCAATCCCCTATGCGGCAATAGTGATAGTCTGGTGTGTTGGCATGATTTGCGCCCCTCACAGGCTCGTTGAATATGCGCACATTATATTAGTAATAGCATTTACGTTGATATTAATGAAAACAAAAATAAGAAACTTAATAATTACGAGAAAATGAAAAAATATAATCTCTTTTTGGTGCTATGTATATGTGCATTAGCATTTTTCAGTACAAATGAAGTTTGGGCTAAAGGAGAAAAAACATTTTATGCCAAATTAAAGACTCAGGTTGGTAATGGCTGTACCAATATGGGCAAAGTGTATGCAGGAGATAGTAATACTGCAGGGACATATAATGCTACATCTTCTACATCTGGCGAACTTAATTCAGGAGAACAATCATCAGAAACGGAGCAATATAGTGTTGGCCCGTTTTACGCATTTGCCCAAGCGAATAGTGGCTATAAGTTTGTTGGATGGAAAGAAACAGATAGTGACGCTGCTGAAATTATCTCGACAGCAAATCCTTATCCTACAAATATCACTGCAACTTCAATAACAAGCGGTTCCGGTACGACAAAAACGTTATATGCATTTTTCCAAGAACAAAAATCTGTTAATATTACGTTCATAGGAACTAATTCAGGTAGTTATAAATACACAATAAATGCTACAACTACAACTATTTCCGGTTCTAATCAAACAGCCAACGATGTAGAAATCGTAACTCTGTCAACTCCGACACCTGCTAATGGATATGCATTTGCCGGGTGGTATCAAATCAATACAGATGGTTCATTAACAGACTTGTCCGGTAGCAGTTCTTTCACTGTGGATTTTTCTGAATCTGGTAATATACAAATTGGTGCACGTTTTGTCTCAACCTCAAGTCCGCAGTTTGTCATTAAAGAAACCTCAACTACTTATTATGGTCTGAAAGCCGCATCCCTGGCTGCAAGTCCCGGACAGACAATCGTTCCAATTGCTGATTGCACTATAAATGGCTCTGACCTCATGTCTGCTGACAATAACACTTATACAATTCCAGTCGGTGTAACTTTGCTGGTCCCATACGATACAGGATATACTTTGAAGACCTCTGAACCAAATCATTCTAATACGAATAAGGGCGCAGCTTCTTTGTTTAGAAAACTTACATTGTCTGGTGTAAAGCTCAATGTGAACGGAAGTATTTGTGTGGGAGGAGAGCAAATATTTTCTGCAGGCGGAGGTGCGATGTCGGGCTATACTAACGGAAAATATGGGCAATTGGTAATAGAAGAAAATAGTATTGTAAATCTGAATGGAGCCAATTTATATGCATGGGGATTTGTCACTGGAGGAGGACAGATATATGCCTTTTCTGGCTCTAATGTATATGAACCTCTCCAACTAGATTTCCGTGGAGGCAGTTATTGTTCCGACAACTATAAAAAGGTGTTTGTCGCGAACCAGTACTATGTTCAAAATATAGAAACTCCTATAACTTTTTATTCAGGAAGTAAAGAGATTGTTTTTACAGGAATATTCATTAATTCGGGATCCATAGAAGTTGCAAAAGCTGCTCCCTTTATTGCCTCGGATGGGTTGTTTAAATTAAATTCCGGAGCATCACTAACCAAACGTTATGATCCAATTAATGATAGACAAATTTATGATATAGACGGAGATGCTCAACTTCAAGGTATAGAGCTTGAGTTATATAGTGGTTTGTTCATAACTGTGATATTAGATTCAAAAATAGTGGTACTTCCATTGACTAATAACATGATTATTAATATCCATTCTGGAACCACAAATATAATGTATGATTCAGAAATGTTGGCAGATGCTAAAATTGTCATAGATGAGGGTGCAACCTTAAAGGCAAAAAGTAACCTTTATGTATATGACAAAACTGATTATGTGGGAAAAACAATAGGTCTTAATGGCGATATTAATTCAGTACCATACTCTCCAACCAAAACAGGGAGTAGAACGTCCGATAAGATAGCAGATGCAAAACTTGAAATTAATGGAACTTTGGAAATGTATGTTGATGGTTCAGACAAAGGCTATTTATACACAACGCCTAACGGTGCAGACATTTGCTCCTCGGGTAGTGGACTTATAAAATTAGCGAGCGGTGCAGGAACATTGACTTCGTTTAAGGAGAATAAAGGTACATCATCGCCACAAGATATCTCTATTGTCCCTGCCCAACTCCACAATTCTTCAGAGTTTTATTCTCAATACACATCCACATCTTATGGCAATTTTGAGTATCTTCCTACTTCCGGTGCAAAAGCGAATACAACAATTCAGTATGCGAATCACCACTGGGGATGGGTAGGTATTTGGAAAAACTATGATGGCACAATACTTAAAGTAGCAAACGTGATGCTTGAGTCACAACTGGCAGCACAGGCACCTAATGACCCCACAAAAGCCGGTGACGATTGCTACGACTATAGTTTCAGTGGCTGGACACAAGAACGCAATGCTACCAACCAAGAAATCGTTTATACTGCTACCTATACACATACTACAAAGACATACACCATCACCTACATGGCAGGTGAAAATGGAGCAGGTTCGATTGAAGCAGGCACAAAGACCTGTGGCGAGGACTTCACTCTCTCAAGCAACACCTTTGTCAGAGGTAATTATATACAGACCGGTTGGAGCACAACTGACGGCGGAGCAAAGGTTTACGAGCTTGGCGGAACATACACCGCAAATGAAGATATAACGCTCTACCCATACTGGGAAGAAAAAGAGGTAGTTGGCTCTTTACTTGATATAGTTGACTGGTCGGGCAATGGTGATGGTCAGAGCCTTACACTCAATATGAACGGTTATTCTTCAGATCTTGCCACAAACAAGACGGGGTGGAAGATAAAGATAGGCGGTATAGAGAAGAATATAATTAATCGTGAGTCGGACCGCACATTGATTTTTGACGGCCTCACACTGTCTGCGGGACAATATATTAGTATTGAAGGTTACAATGCAAATGATGAAATAGAGACAGTGCATGATTATCTCATTCCGCAGGTAATCACAGGTAGCACCACTATCACTTCGGCAAACAGTCAATATATTTATGTGCGTTCAGGAAGTCTCACCATCAATGGAGACATCAGTGTTGCCAAGGTGGTAGTTTGCGCAGGTGCGGAGTTGATTATCAACTCGGGCAAGACGCTCACCGTGACAGACCGGTTAGTGCTTCGCACGAGAGCGTTTGAGTCGGCAGTGCTTACCAACAACGGTACGCTGAATGTGACAGGTCAGATGTACTACAGCCGCATAGCAGGCGACAAGAGTCAGACCTTCGAGATTGGCTTCCCGTTCGATGTCAACCTGAACAATGTCAAGTTCTCTCACGGCGGTGCCGCGGCACAGAACAGCAACTTCGGTCTGTTCGAGTACAATAGCGCACAGCGTGCTCAGAACGGAGTTAACACCACAAGCAGCAACTGGGAATTGGTGAACGCAACCACGATGAACGGCCAGAAGGGCTACCAACTGATGTCCACCTCGGCATACTACCAGGAGTACCTGTTCCCCGTAACATACAGCAAGCCCAATGGCAACTTATCGGTAGCCATAGCTGCTTATCCGAGCAATAGTAAGCAAGACCAAGGCTGGAACTACATAGTATCGCCTTACACGCACAAATACATAGTCTCCACCCAAGAGCCTTCGGAGGCGGTGAAGATATGCGAGCTTGTGGAGGACAACACGACATTCTGGCAGCATGCTCCTGAGGTTATCATGCCTGCAAGACCGTTCTACTATCAGGCTCAGACAGCCGGCACACTCAGTTTCGGCGACTACTTCAGTTTCAGCAGCAGTGCTTCGTCTGCTCCCGGAAGGGCCGCAAAGAGCAACAGCCTGCCCACACAGTGGATACAACTGCTGTATGGTTCGGAGAGCGACATCACACCTGACAACATATCCGCAATGGACGAGACCAACATCTATGTCAATACGGACAAGTTCACGACGGAGTATGAGACGGGTTACGATGTGGTCAAGATGTCGAAGTCGGGCAGGCGTCCTCTGCTGTGGTCATCGGTATCGTGCGGCGACCTTGCCTTCGCCGCCCTGCCTGATGAGGCGTTGGAAGCAGGCATACCTCTGACGGTGTCGGCACCTGAGGACGGCATCATGGTGTTCATGCTGAAAGACAACCGTTATATGGGCAGGATAGAGCAACTGATACTGTACGACGCAGTGGAAGACAGATATATAGACCTGCTCTACAGGGATTACAGTTATGTTGCCAAGAAAGGTGTTACGGCAGGACGTTTCGTGCTGAGTGCCGCAATGAACAAAGCGCCTGAGACTACCACTTCGGTTGACAACACGGAGCAGAACACGCTTGTTGCGTGGACGTCAGGCAAGCAGATATTTGCAGAGCGTCCTGCAGGAGGAGCAGCCGTGAGGTGCTATGACGCAGTAGGACAGCTGGTGGGCACTGACAGAAGCGGTGCGGAACTGGTAGAGTTCAATGTACCGACGGCAGGAGTGTATATCTTGAAGTCTGAGGAACAGGTAACGAGAGTAGTGGTAAGATAATTGAGAGAAGATGAGTTACAGTATATATACAAGGAAAGTATTGGTCTGGATAGCGATAACGACTGGTTTCACGCTCACGGCTGCGGCAGTGGGCCGGACACCGGTATATCAGCCCGGGGCAAAGAGTACGCAGATGGTACAGGGGTACCAAGGTGGCAGAATAAACAGTTCTTCCTATCGTGTAACTACGGGTTCGGGCAGTGGCTATAAGAGCCCTGCTTACGCCCGTCCGCAGTCTTCCGCGACATATAATGCGGGCGGAGTGTACACCGGTTCGGGGGATGCGATGCGCAGTTATGGCGGCTCGGGTGGTGACTACGGCTACGGCAGAAACGGTTATGAGAGGTATGCTGCGGGTAGCACGGACTATGGTCAGACAGGGGCTACGGGAGTGGTGATGCCTGCCTACTCGGCTATCACGCGCCGTGGCGGCACCTTGTCGGCAGCAGGCGGCATGAGTCCGGTGCAGGAACAGTACAACATGACGAAAAGAAGAGGATATGGAAACGGAGACGAGGAAGATTATTCACCATTCGGAGAAGCAGGAAGCGAGTTTGGCGAGAAAAGGGTATATGATGGTGTATGGTACTCATGGAGTGGTAGTTCTTGGGAACGTTTGGGAGCAGAGGTCGAAGGGCCTTTGGGCGATGCGCCGTGGCCGGTGGTGATATTGATGGTAATGGCATATATAATATTGAGAAAGAGACGTGAAACGGAATAGACATACATTTATTATAAGACGGACATTTATATTGACATTGCTGTTTATGGCTGTGCCGGTGTTTGGTGCGACGGATATGCGCAGCACCTCGGCTATGCGTGACAAGCCGGTGTACCGGAGCAGTTACGGCCAGCAGTACACGGGTAGTTTCCGCAACAATGTGCCTGCATACACTCCCCAGCGTCTCGGAACGGTAAGTGCGGGCAGCAGTCACAGTTACGGAGGTTGTACGATGTATGTGCCGGACGGGAGAGGCAGTGGCAGCACCTATCAGTATCAGACGGGGAATACAGGCGGTTATGGCGCCATCAGCGTACCGTCGGGTACAAGCAGGGGGAGGTATTCAGCAGCAACTCCGTCAGCAGAGTATGAGGCGCAGGCACAGCAGGCAGAGGAGTATGCAGTGAGGAGCCGCTTCTACGCACCGCCTTCAGGCGGGAAGGAGACTCAGTGGACGAACTGGTGGGCTACATTCGCGGAATTATACGGCGAAGACGAACTGACGGAAGATAATCTCAGAGCATGGTGGTACACTGTATATGGAGGTTCGGCTGCTCCTGACGACTATCAGGATTTCTACAACTGGTGCAAGACAAACAACAAGTTCGCGTCGCTGCCTATAGGCAACGGAGTGCCGTGCTTGTTGCTCTGTGCATTGCTGTTTGCTTTATTCAAACGACATTTCTATAAAAACAATATATCATGAAGCGTTACATTATTTCTATAATATTCCTGATTATGTTTTTCTCTGCACGGGCGCAGGAGATAAATTATGTAATCACACCTTATGCGACTACGGCAGAGTGGCCAGATGGTTTGTCAGACCTCAAAAGCAAGGCTTACGACTTCGACAGCCGTTTGTCTTCTGTGTTTGCTGCCGATGGTGCGCCGTTGATGGATATGTTAGTGCTGCTTGACAAGGACGCAACCGACAACGACCGTTGTCTTGTGTTTGTTCAGAAGGACGGTATATATGTCAATGTGGTCATAGACGATGCAGGCAGTGCATTCCAAACCAATTTCGACCCGACTGATCGCCCCTTCCTGATGTCGGTATCAGCATTGTCGAATGTGGCTGACGCTTTCGGCACTTCGTTTCATGATATTCCCCGCATCTATCTTAACGGCACTTGCCTCGAGGCTGCGGCAGAGACAGACGGCAATCAAGTAAATTACGAAGGCTTCTTCGAGATAGCGGCTGCTGATGGTGAGGCGGCAGATATTTACATGGAGGATGCCAATATCAAATGCAAGCAGAAGGACCTTGATATAAACAGTCTGTCAGCGATGGGCATGCCCAAGCATTTTATTGAAGCACTGCAGATAGCCAAACGCAGAGCAGGTGTCGAGGATTTGATAGGCGGATTGTTAGATCCTCAGGTGTTGGGAGTGATATGCAACATCCCGGGTATGTCGTGCCCTGTGGTACTCGGTTCGCAGTCAATGGACACTGCCTCTCCCGCCACCCTCAATATCCACATCAAAGGCAACAACTGTTTGACAGGAGGAATAACCAATTTTGACCTGCTTAATATGGGATTCTTGCAGATGGTGTCTTCACCTGTGGCAATACGCTCGCTACAGCACTCGGGATACGATGATGTGGAAAATACAAGCGGGCGTTTGAATTTCGATGATATATGGCCGAGTGATGATGAGGGGAATACATATAGGACGAACGGACTTCTTGACTTGCCGGTAGAGCCGACGGACAATGAGCGCGGTACGCCATCTGTTGACCTTGGAATACCCAATGGCCAATGTATGTTTGACGGCGGACAATATGTGTTTCAGACTGCAGCCAACAGCAACATGTTTTTTGTATCGTCGATGTCAATCTGCTATAAGCAATTCACTTTTATGGGTATCAGGGGTTTCGGTATAGGTACGTCGGTGAGTACGAGTACGACTGCCGTGCCATGGAATGTGTATATCAAGTCGGGTACGTTCACTACCCATTCTGCAGAAGAATATAGCGGGAATATCGATGTTGTAAGTCGCGGTTGGTACAACGATTATACAGACCTGCGTCTGCCTCTGCGTACGGTGATAGACGAGGGTGCTACCTTCAACAACTGCCATGCCTACTTGTGTGATGCAGCCGCCGAGGTGGGAATAGACCCTATCCGGGTGGTGACTGATGATGAGACAGGCAAGAACGATACGATACGCTTGTGCCGCAAGCAAAACGAGGTGGATGAGGCTGATATAGATGTTCAGACAGGAGTGAAGACAGGTACGCAGATGACACCAGTGAAAGAGTCGGACGACAAATACTATATATACCAATATGTAAGTGCCGACCAATGTTCGGAGGACCCGACGGAAGACCGCGAGTATGTGCACAACTGGGTAACCGTAATACCCAAGATGGGACTTAACGCTTATGCTTTGAATGCGGGAGACCACGATGTGCTCACAATGGGTGGTGATGTGAGGGTTAACAACAAGACTGCGGACGAACTTCATAGTCAGAAGAATGCCTTTCTGTTCTATGCACAGCTGAATGAATATACAAAGAGAAGAGCCTCTGTACGGATGGGTCCGATAACACCAACGGTGCAGAATGCAATCAATATGGCTGCCGGTGCAAACGGTCCGCACGAGTTCTCGGGAGTGCTGAATGAACGGGACTATACTATCGAGCACGGACTGTACACCATGATGTCTTTCCACTCGAACCAATGGTACACGCTGTGTGTGCCATACGATGTGCACAATATCTACGTTATGGAAACCAACGGCTCTGGCGATGGTTCTACAAGTTTCCTTGAGGAGCAGGGTAGAGCAGACGGCGACCTGGCACAGACCATTATCACTTCTCTCTGCCCCGATATATTGTCGGGCAAAGGTTCGGGAGTGAATCTCGACCTGATAGAGATAGCCCAGCAGCAGTTGGGTATGACCTTCAATGAGGACAATGAGGGTAAGGGAGTATATTCTCTCAAGCACTACAATCCGGAATTGGCGGAACAGGGGATAAGCGGATACTCCGCTGCCCAAGCCAACTTCTACTTGTACGAGCAGACCGATACAGACCCGTTGCAACCCAATGGTTATTGGAATGTGGAGAACGAGCGTGACATAAGTAAGTTCTGGACTTACGCTCCTCTTGTTGACCCCACCACAACTTATATAGACCGCAAAGGCAATATTGTCACTGAGAACTTACTCGGGGAAGATGTGAAGATATTGATGCAGAAGGGCAAAATCTACTCCATGTATCTGCCTGACGAAAGCGGTTCGGATTATTGGGAGGGCAAGTATCTCGTGTTTGAGGGCTACGGACCACAGACTCTCACCGGTAGAAACAATAGGGCAAAACTGTCATTGAGTGATATAATTGATGCCCAAGAGGCATATAATGAAGAACTCGGAGATATATCGGAGGAGATGACGATAGAAGATCTTCAGGAGGCACTGCAAGAAGCACTGCAAGAAGATGAGGATGCCGATGTAATAGAATTGTTGGAAAACTATATAGCACTTCTATCCGACGACCTTACAGCAGCCTCGTATCTTGCGTTTACGGGTAACTCGACATTCTATAACGATACTATTGAGGTTGAAGATGAAGATGAAGATAACCCAGGACTATGGGAGCCGTATTATGAGGGCAACAAACTATCGTTCAGAAAAGAGACACGCAGTTTCTATAAGCCGTTCGACACATGGGTAGTGGCAGAAGAGGTTTCAATGGATATGGCAAAAGCACAGATGGGCAAGCCTGCCCAGATACCGCAACTCGGTGCAGGGACAAACGATACAGACCATCTGCCGCATGTGGCTGACATTGTCTTGCGCGCATGGCAGCAGGACGGCATTGCCATAAGTGCATACGCAGATGCGGATGTGGACGTATATGCTATAGACGGCAGGAAAATATGGGGTGCCCGGATGAAAGAAAACGACAACAGACACTTGTCAGTACCGGCAGGTGTTTATCTGATAAAGACAGAGAACCAGACAATAAAACTCTTAATACATTGACATAACAACTTATTATGAAGAAGATAGCGACTATCATTGCATGCCTGAATATGGCACTTGTGCTAAATGCACAGGCTATTGTTACATCTTGTGAACAGGCTATAGAAATAAATAGCGAATATACCGGCTCTTTCGCCGAAGGTGAATACTGGTTCACTGCATTGACATCGGCATTGCCGCTTACTCTCAATTATTATCCTGACGATGAGACTACGGCAGCACCACAGGTGTTTCTTGACCTTACATGCGAATACGACAGTGACGGCAAGGGCATATATCGCGATTCGCTGGTACGCTCAATGGTTAGTCTGGCTGAGAACTACGACCTCGATTTCCCCATGCGCTCCACTCTGAAGAAACAGACCGATGCTGACGGGAAGGTATTCTATAGTATTCTTTTTGACCGCAACTATCGGGATATGCTGTACGAGCAGGGTGTGACTTATGCCATTCCCGCCTACCTCAAAATCACAGTCAATGGCACTGCCACTATCAATATAGTAAGCACGTCTATCAACACCCGTTGCCGCGACTTCGTGAATGACTTCGGCATGAACACATCACTGCTTATTGCCCCTGACGACTCGCTTAATGTGTATCGCTGGCAACTGGGAGAATGGATAAATATCAGATACAGAATCATATGGAGCGGAGACGGGAAACTTGATTTCTATACAGGCAAGGACTGCCAGTTGACCAAGAACTTGCGCGTCAGAGACCACTACACGCTGCCGGACCAGATGATACAAATGACGCCGAGACTGAGCAAAGAGTGGATAAACGACATATATGCAACCGAGTTATATGTGCGCCTGTATGCACAATCGGAAGGACTGCTCAGTATATCGGAATATAAATTGGAGACCAAACTGCTGTCGTTTGTCGTGGCGGATGTGAATGCCACTATCGACTATGACAACAAAATCATTTATGCGCGTCTGCCGCGTGGAACTCTTAACAACGCTTCCAGGAGAAGACAGTATATACAGCGGGCTGTGGTTACATATCTGATAGAAGGCGTAGAGAGCAGTGATCCGTCAGGATATAGTCTGGATGCCAACTGCACGGTGCTTAGTTTTAACGGACAGGATTACCTGCTTGACATAGAGTTTGCCGAGCAGAAGGGTTCTACGGAGGCAACACTCAAGAGCATAGTGATAGACGGGGACACACTGAAGGACTTTGTGGCAGGTACGACTACTTATGACGAGGTGGAGGTAAGCAGCGACACACCTGTGATTGAGGCTCAGACGACAGACAGCACTGCCACCGTAGTCATCACACAGGCAGGTTCTGTGCCCGGAAAAGCCACCATCAAGGTTACTGCCGTGGCAGGAAACAGTCTGACATACACGCTCAACCTGATAAAGACGCGTTCGCGCAATACGGAACTCAGCAGTATCACGGTGGACGGCGAGCCGCTTGCAGGCTTCACACCCGACAACAGGCACTACCGTATGTATGCGCAGTCGATTCCCGTAGTGGAGGCGGTGGCTGCCGATCCGAAGTCGAAGGTGGTTATTGACCAGGCGAAGGGTGTGCCGGGCTTTGCACAGATATTCGTGACGGCGGAGGCTGGCAATATAGATACCTATACCATCAATTTCTCCATCGACCCGGAAGTGCTGCGATGTGCCGAGAACGCGATACCGATGACGCTCAACACACCTGTCGCATTGCAGGCGGACGGGGAGACACAAACAATAAAAATACCAATGGGCAAGCCCTCGCTTGATGCGGACTCTGCCAACTG
Organism: Paludibacteraceae bacterium; assembly: GCA_905235505.1. Classification (GTDB taxonomy): domain Bacteria; phylum Bacteroidota; class Bacteroidia; order Bacteroidales; family Paludibacteraceae; genus Colicola. The sequence continues at coordinate 2,149 of CAJOMJ010000040.1, read as the reverse complement.
GACGGGGCAGAGGATAGCCTTCACATGGTCGGGCAACAAGAACCTGCAGGTGTATGTAGGCACTACCTGCCTCTTCAACCCTGCACAACCCGACAAGACACTGCTTGACAGTTTCCTCATTGTGCCCGAGAAAGGAACAGGGACACGCATAGTGTATCTCACTCCGCAACAGACACAGGCATGGGGCAGGCAGTCGATAGACGGCTCACTGTATCTCCGCTGCGCAGTGCCGGAGAACGGGTCGCTCACTGCTTCGAAATGGACACCCAACTGCCAGAACAACTCCCGACTTATTGACATCAACGACGAGATATTTCTGCCTACCGCCCACAACTCGGAGAACACATACAAAATCTATCTGCCCGACTGGAAAGGCAAGAAGGTGAAATTCAGTTGGGAAGGACAGACAGGTATGACCATGTGGACGTCCTACACCTGCGACTTCAAACTCAACACCGGCGACCGTTCACTCGTTGACCAGCCGCCTTTGCAGTTCCAGTCGTCAGACGAGTTGGAGATAGACGAGCAACATATAGAAGGTATTCCTAACGGCTGGATATACAGATGCAAAGTGGGTGGTCAGAGCGACTTCCTCTATGTGCGTTTCTGGACCGACGGCTATGCAGGCACGCTGACCACCAAGCAGACAGGCGGACCTGTGCCCCCGACAAGCACTGAAACGGCACAAAGCGAACATACCCTCTCGTGGGAGAAGACAAGCAGCGGGATTCTGCTCTCAAGCACCGTACCGCAGCATGTGCAGGTTTACTCTCTGCAGGGTATTCTCCTGCACGACTGCCAACTCCTGCCCTCCGCACCGCTCTCTCTGCCACACGGTCTGTACATTGTCCGCGGCGAGATGGAGACGGGCAAAGTGTGGTAATATGTAGAGACAGTTGTCGAACTGTCTCTAAACAGAACAATTTTATTATGCCGGACTTTAATCCGAATTTATATAATGAAAAATACCGCATTCCGACAAACAGGTTAAGTGGGAATTTTTATGATGTCGGGTGGTATCTGGTTACTATAACAACAAAAGAAAGGGTGCGATATTTGGGGGAGATTGATAAAGAGGGTATGCATTTCTCTGATATAGGTAATGCATGTTTGGATATTATAAACACATTTGAGTTACGTTGTGCCGATTGTGAGATACAATGTTTCACTATCATGCCTGACCACCTGCATCTCTTGATAAGGATTCTTCCATCTCACGAGACTGATGACAATGTTTCTCTTGATGGATTGAGAGACATTTCGCCAAATGTCTCTACAAGTGGGAAGGGGTTGCCTTCTTTTGGTCATCAGGGAAGGTTGTCGGTGATTATTCGTACATTCAAGGGGGCGGTAACAACGTGGGCAAAGCAGCATGAGAGAGATTTCGCTTGGCAATCGAAGTTTTATGATGGCGTAATAACCAATTCAGGGCAGTGGCGAGAAGCAAGATTGTATATAGAGAACAATGTGCATCGTTGGCAGTTAAAATACGGTCTAATAAGTGATTAGGATCAACCTCTTGTAGAGACAGTTGCCGAACTGTCTCTCAATAGAAAAAGCATTGGTGACAAGTGTCGTCTAATTCTTGTAGAGATTGTCTCAACAGAATTTGTAATGACCACAGGCATAAGGTGAGGAAAAAGTTTTTTGAAAGCAGGCATGATAACTAACGACAGGATTATCGTTCAGCGGTGTCTGTTGAGGTTGTTATGCGTCACTATATTCCGGCAAAACAGCTGTTTTTTAATAAAAAGTTGTTTATTTGTATTCTGTTGTTTGTAGTTTGAAGAAAATGTTGTAATTTTGTAGCGTGAAATAGTATGCGGTGGATTATGCAAAGAGGGGTGAGACAAAGAGGTGTGAGATATGTGGGGTTGAGATGAGTACGGGAGATGTCCGTCGCTGATATAAGGTTTTGATAGAAAGGTGGTAATGGTCTGATATCTGATGGAAAATTGCTGCATGGCTCTTATGGGCTTATGCAATGTTGTGTTGTGGGATGACAGACAAAGCAGCCAAACTTGGCTGCTGCACTCAGGGAGAGACATTTTGTCAAATGTCTCTACAAAAAAGGACAAAGTGTCAGAAGGCAGAGATGGCTAACACTCGGCTTGGAGTAGGCTTGAAGCGGGCTATCCGTGAACTTACA
>CAJOMJ010000039.1 GCA_905235505.1 Paludibacteraceae bacterium | reverse complement strand
TGTCAAATGTCTCTACAAAAAAGGACAAAGTGTCAGAAGGCAGAGATGGCTAACACTCGGCTTGGAGTAGGCTTGAAGCGGGCTATCCGTGAACTTACACTTTGCTAAGTAAATCAGGGGAAAGGTCAGGGGAAAGGTGACAAAATGTCAGAAGGGGATTTGATACCGGCAGTTTGATACCGCCAACAGGTAATTAACATAAGATAAGAAACAAGGTTTAACCAAACCGTATAAACATAAAATATTGACACTTATAAAATTTACAGATATGAAAACTCTTTTTGCTCGTTTGCAAATGTTTGCGCTCTTCTGCCTTGTGCTCACCGTAGTGCCGGCAAGGGCGATTACCATAAATTTTATTACCATACATTTTATTGATAAGGGAGAGGAAGTGCTCACAAAGACTGCCCCTGACAATCAGGGATCTGTTACACTTTCCTCTTACTTTTCCGCTGATGATTCGTTGTACTTGAAAGCTAAGGGGGATTTGCAGAGTTTTGATGGTTTTGAGTTTGAAGGTTGGAAAACAAATGAACCAATGAACCATGAGCGTGAGTTTGGTATGATAAAACCAGATAATATCAATATAGATACAAAAGAGGGCATTTTGCAAACATTGACTATAGGTACAGAAGATATAACACTTTTTGCAGTTTATCGCAGAACCTATGATTGCTATAGAAGAATTACTCAACCACTACTTGATGGTGATAAAAAATATCTGATTGTTGGTAACTATCAGAATAACTATTACGTAATGGGGAAGGAGAATGATTATATTAATGGTACTACTGCTAATGGTAATAAGATTACTATTAAAGCGGCTAAGAGTACGAGTGTTGTTCATCATAATATCACGCGGGATGGAGTATGGCATTTCGGGGAGAATAATGATGGTACATTAGCAGAAAATGGAACTGTTGATAAGATATACGAGCACACAACTACAGACCAATATGTTTGGAAACTAACTAAGGATAATAATTCCGGAAAATGGTATTTGAATAATCAAGGTGATGAAAGCAAGTGGCTAAGGTTTGATGCATATTATGAAAAGAAAGATTATTTTATTTTTGTAGAATATGAATTTAAAAGATATGAAGATATTATAAATCAAACTAGTTCTCCTTTTAGTGTCACATCACCAAATAATAATGAAGTGTTCACTTTAGGAGTTGATGAATCATATACAGGGCGTATTAGATTCCTTATTTTTAGTTGGGATAAAACTGTCAACCACGCTATGCGACTTTGGTTTTATAATGCAGAACAGAAATTTTTATTAGGCGATGAGAGTGATGATAATGATATAAAGACAAATACAAAATACAAACAGGGTAATATATATCTTTATAAAGAGGCAAAAGAACACCACTACCTCTGCCACCAGATTCCATATACCGTGAATTTCCGGGCACATGGCAATGCTACGGCAGGTGAACAGGTGTCGGATTTCGTTCTCGCTTCCGACAAATTGTCTATGAGTCAGACTCGGAGTAATTATATAACTGCTGAGCCTTGGGAATTGTGCGAATTTACGGGAGTTACTCCTCCGACTGCTTCTGATATAACTATCGGTTGCAGCGAAAGGTGGACATTCCGCGGTTGGGTGAAAGGTGCGCCTCTTGAGGAAACAACCGACGACCCGTCTTCTTTGTTCATGACTAACGACTCTCATTATTCGGGCGGTAAATACAACCCCGTGTTTAACAAAGAGGTGTGGTATGCCGTTTATGGGCATAACGGGGCAACAGCGGGCACATACGATTATTACACATCATACCCGACTTGTGACCCCTATACTGTATATTTCGACCCGTGTGACGGAGAGATGGTGTGGACTAATATTACAAATGTGGCAACAGATGGTGTGAAAGATGAGTCTGCAAAAACTCTGACCCAGAATACATATACCAGCAACATTAAGATGCCGTCTGCCAAGTTTGACGGAACCTGCACAGGTACATGGTCGTTTGAGGGTTGGGCAACGGAAAAGTGTGACGGTGTCACCTCTGCGCCCGCTACGCTTAAAGCCGCAAATGCTTTCTATAAACCTGTAACAAAAGACGAACATTACTATGCCGTTTACAAATACGGCTCATACTGGACTTCTTACCCCACCTGCGAGAAGGCTACGGTTGTTCTTGACCCGGGAACAGGTTCAGTAGCCGATGGTTGGGGGTCAACAATTCCGAGTGATGAGAGCGAAAAGAAGCGTCAGCAGACCGAGGTGGACATTGTGAGCGGTATCACTTTGCCTACTGCCCAGCATAATTGTTCAGTATGGACTTTGGCAGGTTGGAGTGAAACGCCTGTCAATCTTGAGACCAATGCTATGCCAGCAGATTTGATTGCTTCCGGTACACTTTATCACCCAAAGAGCAATAATGTGACACTCTACGCAGTGTATCGCCGTGGCTCTGTTTATTACAGCAATCCTGATACAGATTGTACGGGTGCGATTGTCACTCTGCACGCTTGTGCCGGTGATGATTGCGGTGATAATACATATATGTATGAAGCCGATGGAACGAAACACTATACTAAAGATATTCAGGAAACATCTGCCGGCACCGGAGTTGATTTCCACGCACCACAGAATAATTGCAGCCGTTGGGAGTTTGCAGGCTGGAGAAAGGGAACACCATATACCAACGGCTATACCGAACCGACAGGATTAATTGCCGCAGATGCACATTATGAACCTTCGCAGAATGAGGAATTCTATGCTGTTTATAAGCATATCGGTCGAAACTATTGGACGAGTGCGCCTGATTGCTCCGAGTATAGTGTTACTCTCCATGCTTGCGAAGGCTATTTCACTACGGTGTCGGACAACCAAATGGTTATGACTGATACAGGCGCAGGTATAGACTTGCCTGCATGTACCCCCAACTGCGGTACCCGCGGTTGGCTGTTCTATGGATGGATAGAAGGCGGTGAACTTGGTGCTACCAACTCGCAACCTACCGTTTATAAGGGTAAGTACTATCCTCTTCATGACGGAGTGGAGTTGTATGCCGTGTATTCAATTGAACGCTATGATATAGTTACATCTACAGCAGACCTCAATATTACAAGCAAATATGCCCTTGTATTCTATTTCAATTTCGGCGATAACAATATGCCGTATGAATGGTTTAGAATGGGGACAGACTCATATTCCTATAATGGGAAAACCGGCCGGCAAATAGAAGGAATCTATTCTTATGTGGATGAATATGGAATCAGGTATATAGACAAACCGACAGATACAGATAATCAATATATCTGGAGTCTTGAAAAAACAGACAATAATTGGTATATAAAGAATAATAATGGCAGCTACTTGTATAATGGTGATAATGATAATTGCATTTAGTATAGACTTGAACAACCATACATTAAAGAAAAATGGTAATAACAGATATCTTCACTTTACAAGAAATACTAATGTTAATCCTCCAGTATATTATGCATACGTTGACAACACTCCTGATGATTGTTATCTGTATAAAGAGGCGGGTAAATACTATGCTTCGTGGGCACATTGTATGGCATATTCAGTGATGTTTGACGGTTGCGATGGCAGTCTCGATTTTAGTAATCTCACTTCGGATCAGAAAGCTGATTATCAGGTGGATGAAACCAACCTTATAATGACAGAGCAGAAATCAGGTAAGGGCGTGGTACTGCCTACAGTGAAGGATTACTGCTCAGGTTGGTCGTTTGCCGGTTGGGCTGAGAGTCATATTGATGAGGCAGTGACTACAACAGAACTCAGTCAGCCTATCTATCCTGCCGGATCGGTATATATTCCTTCAAGAAACAATGTAATGCTTTATGCAGTTTATTATCAGACACAGAATAAATACCAGAGAGTTACTAATCTTACAAATATCAAATGCGGAGTAAATACGCTTATTGTATCTGGAAACTCCGGAAACTACTATGCAATGGGCAATACTATTAATAATGATAATCGTATTTATACTACGAATGTCACAATTAACAATAGTCAAATTACAAGTTCAACTGCTGCCTTAAATTGGACACTACTTTATACTGACGAGGATAATTCGTATTTCTTGTATAATAATGATAGTAAAAAGTATTTGGGAACCAATAATGGAGGCCGTCTTGTATTTGACGATAATCCGATTAAGAGATGGTCTGTTGCAGGAACCGATCCATTCTCTTTTGTGACCCGAAATTATAATTTATATTTATATTATAGTACTAATTATCGCTTTGACATAAAAACTACTTCTTCGAGTACGATTCAGATTTATCAGCAGCAGGCTACTTTCCGCTCTTATCCTTGCTCGCAATTAGTGGAGGCTGCGATGTGGGACAGAAACGCTGCGTATGTGGAATCAATCACTTTGTCAGGGGAACCAACTAAAGTGTCGGAAATGATAACATCTATTGAAGCGGCTTCTGACGGTATGTACAAAGTCAATCATAAGGCCGCCCCGGGTTCGCGTATCCGTATAAAATGGGGTGAGCAGTTCTTTAACATGAATGTGCCATACGTTGCAACGGAAAACTACACGCCCAATGTGGAGAATTTCCCGACCCATACTTTTGTAGTTGCCTCGGGCGAGTATCTGATAAACAAAACTACCAACCTGCACAAGGTATATGTTTACTCGGGTGCAACTCTGACTATAGCCGCCAACACTATTCTCAATGTTGATACACTCGTAATCAGTTGCACGGGCGACCAGTCGCTGCCTGTGATAAATATTGCTGAGGGAGGACAGATAAACGTCAAGAGCGGAGTGATATATAACGACCGTCGCATTGGTTACGACCGCTATTATACGGTTGCTTTCCCCTTGGAAACAAGTCTTGCTGACCTGAGGTACTCCGGTCTGATATCTGACCAGCCACTGCCTGTGCCCTTGTATCGTGAAGATTATTGGTTGAAGTATTACGACGGTAAAAAACGTTCCGAGGATGCAACTGCAGTTGCCGCTGGTACAAAACAGGAAATGGCTACCACATATTGGACTCATGTGGACGGCACAAAGGGAGTGGCGGGTTCATACACGGCTCCCGCAGGAAAAGGTTATATGCTTTGTATCCGTGACCCCAAAGCAGGAGAAGAAGGGCATAAGCGTACATTGCGCTTCAAGATGGAAGCCGATGCTGCCGGTGAGTGGTATTCTTATGAGAATGGAGCAAATACCAAGATTATACAGATAGACCCGTCCAAAGTAGATGTCGCTTCAGACAAATACGCTGAGAACATACGGCACTCGGGTTGGAACTATGTAGGTAATCCATATCTGCACAACTACTATCCCGGGACACCCGCCGCAGGTTGCGGTTTGGTTTCAGGATACATGGAGATGGATGCCACCGGCAAGTGGAAAATAGCAGGCGACAATGCCAGTGTTCCGTATTTGACTTATTATAACCAGGAAGAGGACACTTATTATCAGACACAGGTTGCGAACTCAGTTATCAGACCATTCTCGCCCGTGTTTATTCAGGTGGAAGAGCATGAATATCTTGAGTTCGGAAATCCGGTTTCCACATCTTCTGAAGGACCTGCCAACCCTGCTCCGCGCCATTTGTTGGCAAAGAGTTATAATACGAAGGTCAATACCGGTCTCGCGCTTGCCAACTCCGATATGACGGAATATGATCAGACAGGAGTGGTTATTTCCGACAAATATACTGCTGACAACTATGAGATAGGCGGTGACCTGATGAAAATGAAGAACAGCGGCAAACTGAATGTGTATTCGCTGATGCAGAATGGCACGGAACTTGCTTTCAATGCAATGAACGAGCAGCAGGCTCAGAACAACATTCCGCTCGGTATAGTGATACCGCAGGCAGGCCGGTATGTGTTCTCTTTCGACTCGTGGCAGTATGACCCGACGCAAGTCCGTCAGTTGCTGCTCACCGACTATGAATTAGGCAAGACCGTTGACCTCTTGATGCGTGACTACGAGTTTAACGAGCGCAAGGGAGTGAACAACACACGGTTCGCAGTGGCAGTAGTGCCCAACGAAGAGCCTGTTGTAGCCACCCCGACCGTTGCCGACGAGCAGAGTATGAACTCGCCGTTCTGCTTCGCCACCATCGACGGACTGACAGTAAGCAACCTGCAGGAGGCAACCGACATACGCGTGTTTGACCTGCTCGGAAGACAGATATATTCTGCCGACGGTGTAAGCGGCAAACAGCATTTAAGTCTGCCAACAGGAGTATATAACATCGTACTCACCACCGGCACGGAGCAAACTACGTTGAGAGGAATAGTGAAATAAGCTCACCCTAAGCTCACCCTAAGCTCAAGCGTAGTGTATAAGAAGATAATAACCTGTTTGGGAAAACAGACGGAAGTATCCCTGCGAGAGGGGGACAGTATAAGGTACAAAAGAAAGAAAAAGATTTTGAAAATGCGTAAATATAATATCATCAAACCGCTGTTTGCGTGGTTGCTCTGTCTGCAGGCTGTTTGTGCCTATGCAAATGTGCAACCCGCATATTCGGCTAAACCGATATATTCAACTTCTCAAGGTAGTGTCTGGAGCAAGTATCACGGTTATGGAGGAGGTGTATCACCAATCGGTGCTACCGGCATATCTTCTTATGGCGGAATGTCCTCCACCACATCTTGTGTCTCTACCTCACTTGGAACACGCTCAAATACGAGTCTGAGTTTCAACTATGACAGACAATATTCGGTTGGTGCAACCAATGCCCAGTCTGTTAGTAAAAGGCGGGAAAATGGTGAAGAACAAAACCCTTCCGACCCGTATCTGATAAATCCTGTCGGCGAAATTCCTTTCCTGCTGATGATTTTCTTCGCTGCAGTGTTTGCCATACATCGTCGCAGAAAAGCCACGGTTTGAGGCATTTCTTATATCTTTTCTTCTGAGACCTGACGGTGATGGGTCTCTACACAGTGTTTTTCTTATTTTTCATTGAGACGTGACGGTGTTGCGTCTCTACGTGGAGCATTTTCGGTATTTCGGGAAACGAGGAATCGGTATTTCGGGTATCTCGGGTAGGAGACGTGACAGTGTCGCGTCTCTACGGAAGTGTTGACATGAGCAGCCAATCTTGGCTGCTGCACTTGATGAGAGGCATGCTCTGCAAAAAAAATGAGAAAAAAGTGAAAAAAGTTGCGAAAGAGGTGATAGATTTCGCCTTTTTTTTGCCTATATATGGAGGGGTATATGTAATGAGATATGGAGAGCGGGAAATCATCAGCAATTTCTATACGCCGACATATTCTTTGCAGACCCTTTGCTTATGGCAGAACAATGCTAAATAACATATTGCATGTATAAACTATTTTCCGTAATTTTGCTGCGTGAAAAACACATCATGAAAAAAGAAGATAATGAAACATCTTTACTCCTTTCTAATACTTGTATCTATTTCTGTTTCAGCGCTTGCGACTTCACCCAAGCGTGAGTTCCGCGCTACGTGGTTCACCACACACTATGCCATCGATTGGCCCAAATCGCGCGTAACCACTCCCGGCAATGCCACACAGATTGCCAAGCAAAAAAGCGAGATGACCAATATCCTTGACCAACTCCACGCAGGCAACCTCAACGCATTCTGTCTGCAAGTGCGCCCCACTGCAGATGCGTACTACAACTCCTCATACGAGCCTTGGGGACAATATCTTACGGGCACACGAGGTGTCAATCCGGGCTACGACCCGTTGCAGTTTGCTGTGGAAGAAGGTCACAAGCGCGGGATGGAGGTTCACGCATGGGTCAACCCTTTCCGCTATGAAGTCAATGCGGGCAGTTTCGGCAACAACGACCCTCTTCGCAAGAACCATCCCGACTGGCTGCTTACATATAGCAACGGCACTTTCAACGGCACTATCATCGACCCCGGCATACCCGAGGCACGCGCATACGTGGTGCAGGTGCTCATGGAGATAGTTACCAACTACGACATCGACGGTATTCTTATGGACGACTATTTCTATGCCTACGGCGGGACAACCACCGAGGATGCCGCCTCTGTAAGCAAATACAAACCTTCTACACAGTCGGTTGCCGACTGGCGGCGGGAGAATGTGAACAAGGTGATAGAGAGCCTTTACAATGAGATACAGAAGGTCAAACCATGGGTCAAACTCGGTATGGGACCGGGTGGTATCTACTCCATGGATGCCGCTGCCGCAGCCAAGTATGGTCTTACCCTCCCGAGCGGTATCAAGGGCGGTGACCCTTATACTACTCTCTACTGCGACCCGCTTGCATGGGTCAATGGAGGCTACATAGACTATCTCGCGCCGCAGGTATATTGGGCTACTACGACCACCACTACCGACTACGATGTGATTTGCCAATGGTGGGGAGAGTCGGTGCGCAAACTATGCGACCGCCGTACTGACGGCAAGCGTACACATGTGTATATCTCTCAGGCAAGCTATCGCTTTGGTGCCGATGAACTTGGATTAGAGATAGACGACAACAGGCGTTATGCCCCCTACGATGCCCCGGGTAGCGTGTTCTACAATACCAACACATACCTTAATCTGGAGGGTGAGAAGTCCTGCCAGATTCTTGCCACTACCCGTTTTTCCCGACCTGCCCTTCCTCCGGCAGTTACATGGAAACATGCCCCTTCGCTTCCGGCACCTGCCGACTTGAAGCTCAATGGTACAACCCTCAGTTGGACCCACGCTTCCGCCGAGCGGTTCTCCGTTTATGCCTTTCCAAAAGGGACGAATCATGAAGTAGCACTTGGCAGTGGCGATTATCTGCAAGGTATGGCATGGCAAAAGTCGTTCACGCTCACAGGAGCCGCCAACCTCAGTGACCTCACTCTTGCCGTTTGTGCCATCGACCGTTACGGCAATGAGTACGAACCCGCCTTCTTCAACGATGCAGCTGAACTGCCGGTTTACAATATCATTGCCGTCTCCGAAGATGAGAGCAAAGGCATTGTGACAGGCGGTGGAAATTATATGCAGGGCACTACTGCCACCCTGACTGCCACACCCAACTACGGCTACGAGTTCACACAATGGCAAGACCGCAATACAGACAATCCGCGTAGGCTCATTGTTACAACCAATGCTTCCTACACCGCTTCTTTTGCCCTGCAGCAGGAGCAACCCGTTGCCGACGGTACACTCACCCGCGAACTGCTGTGGCAGAAATCTGTTGCTCAGTCGGGCTTCCTCGGTTCAGGTGTAGAGAACCGGAGTATAGCCTGTTATGACGGCAAACTCTATGTCTCCGACGGGGCAGGCTATCACTATTATATTCTTGATGCGGCTACAGGGACACTGCAACAGACCGTCTCGCTGCCGGAACAGTATTTTTTTTGGCATAACCTGCGTATGACCGATGATGGTGCCATGTTGCTCGGCAATAGTGCCACTTCCGCCAACAGCTACTCGGTCTATCTCTGTACAGCAGGCTCCGGCAAACCATCTGCTCTCATGTCGTATAGTAATGCCGATTTCGGTCGTACCGACTATTTCTATCCTGCCGGCAACTTCGCGGAGAGTGGCTACCTCATTGCATTGAGCAATGTTAAAAGCAAAGCACTGTATATGCCCTTCAGAGACGGCAAGATGGGGGACTCGCGCGTGATAGAACACAAAGACCTGCCTATAGGTACATCAGCAAAGGCAGTACCTGCCGATGCAGTCTCTTTCTTTGCTTCCGTATCAGGCAAACCCGCCACACGCCACTCGCTGCTTACAGGTGCATTGCTCGAGAGTTTCTCAGGTCCGATGAAACCCGGGTCTGTCAATGTGTCAGGAATAGGCTGTTTCTCCCTTGGCGGGCACAAATATATGCTCACCCCTGCCGATGTCTATGGCTCGTTTGAGACCTTCGAAATAACAGAGGGCATGGCAGCTGCAACCCGTCTGTTCGAAACCACTCCTGCTTTGGGCACTACTGCCAACCAGACTTTCACAGTTGACTTTGCGGTTAATGTGGCAGGCGATGAAGCATACGTCTATCTGCTTGCTCCTGCCAACGGCATTGCTGCTTACAAATACAGATTCAATAAGACGGAGACAGGTACAGAGAGCGTGGATGACTCTGATACTTATGTGTCGGTTACAGAAGACGGAGTAAGGGCGCATTTCTCCGGCACAAGGCAGATATGTATTTATAATGTTGCCGGGCAACTGCTGACATCTGCTGTGGCTACCAGCGAGTTCTTCTCGCCTGTACCACGGGGAGTGTTCGTAGTAACTGTTGACGGAAAACCGTACAAAGTGATTAAATAACCAACATATATAACATAATCATAAATAAACACAACCATGAAAAAGATTTTATTTACCCTCGCATTGGTGGTGGCTGCCATTGCCAATGCACAAGTTCTGGAGGTGGTCTCCGTGGAGAAGATTCCTACACCCGAAAATCAGGATGCCAAGGTGGCAGGCATTGCCCCTGACGGTTCATATCTGCTGCTTACTACAAGCACCAACCAAGGTCTGCAGCGTTTCGACCTGAAGTCAGGTGAAAACTCTGTCATCACCGAGGCAGCCGGAGCAGGCTACAATGCCAAGATAACCGACGACGGCAAAGATGTTATCTATCGCGAGACAAGTTTCACTCCTGACCATCGCCGTATGCAGCGTCTCGTGCGTCGTACCCTCGCTTCTAAGAGTGATGTGGTGATACTTGAACCTACCCGCGACCTGCAGGGAATATCTGTTCACCGCAACACTATCTCTTTTGTCAACAACAGCAAAGTAAAGAAAGTGGCTGTAAACAAGACGTTGCAAACAGAAGATATGCCGGTGCTAAGCATCAGCAACGGTCAACTCATGCTGACCCGTGGAGGCAACACGGTGCAACTGTCGCCCAACGGCACAGACAAGAGTTACATCTGGCCCTCTGTCAGCCCCGATATGACGCATATCACCTATTATGTGGCAGGCGAAGGATGCTATATCGCCGGTCTTGATGGCAGCAACCCGCAGTTCGTTGCCCGCCAGTGCCGTGCCGCCAAGTGGCTCGACAACCGGACACTAGTAGCTATGGCTGACCGTGACAACGGTGAGGTGGTTACCGAGTCGTCTATCGTGGTCTATACCATAGACGGCAGACACCAGACTCTTACCGACAAATCCCTCATAGCCATGTATCCCTATGCTTCGGCAGACGGCAAGCGAATAGTCTTCTCTACCGACCAAGGCGAGGCATATATGATTAACATAAAATAAGGAGGACCAACCTATGAAAAACAGATATTTCATTCTTGCTTTTGCCGCTCTCGTCTGCCTGTCTCTTAGTGCAGCCGACCTTACCGGCAAACGTATATATGTCAACCCGGGTCACGGCAGTTTCGGATCCGGCGACCGCCCTATGGCTACCATTCCCTTCCCCAATCTGAAGACAACCGGTATGCCCGATACTTGCGGTTTCTACGAGACCAACACCAACCTCTGGAAATGTCTCTATCTCGGCAAACGTCTGGAAGAGGCAGGCGCCTACGTCATGTACTCACGCAAGGCAAACGGTCCTTGGCCATACACTATGGTAAACGGCGATTATCCTGACTATACTCGCGAGGGCTATACTTCTCTCCCAGACTACGAGAAGTACAACCGCAACCTGTCGGAGATTTGCGAAGAAGTGGAGGCAAACAATTTCGACCTCTTCATCTCCGTTCACTCCAATGCCAATACTGATGGTACAACTGCCAACTTCCCGCTTTGGTTATATCGCGGTTATGATGCTGCAACAACCGACTTTGAGAAAACGAGCAAGGCCATAGGTGCTGCTATGTGGCCATACCGTTTTGAGATGATGGCAGCCGGCTACGACCCCGCAAGTGCATACACAACCTCGCAGAACCTGCGCGGTGATATTGATTTCTACGGTAGCAGCAGTACACGTACATCTGCTGTCAGTGGCAAGCAATACACCGGTTATCTCGGAGTACTGAAACATGGTGCTGTAGGCGGACTTTTTGAAGGCTATTTCCACACCTACCAGCCTGCACGCCACCGTGCTCTCAACCACGACCACTGCCACATGGAGGGCTATGACTACTATCGCGGCATAATCGACTATTTCGGTGCAGACAAGGATACAAAAGGCTATATTCTCGGTACAGTAAAGGACCTGCACGAGAAAATCAACAACCCGCTCTTCAACTATGCTCCCAAGACCAACGACCAGTGGCTGCCATGCAACGGCGCAGTTGTTACACTCTACAAAGGCGGAACAAAAATAGGAGAATATAAGGTAGATGAGTTCTACAACGGTGTGTTCTACTTCGGCGACCTCGAACCCGGCGAAGACTATACCCTCGATGCTACCTGCGAAGGCTATTTCCCTCTCTACAAAGAGTATAAGACCCCAATCAAGGTGGAAGCCAACAAAGTGGTATTCCCCATGATATATCTTGAGGGCGAAGACTACGAACAGGTGAAAGAAGTGTATTACACCTATCCCGAACCTATGTTGCCGCCATACGTAAGTCTCGCTTCGTCATACGCTTTCTCTTCTCCCGCAGTCAAGGCTGCCGAGGTGCTGCAAGGCAAGACCATTCGCCGAACCATCATTCGTGATTCACAGACAATGTATGTTCTTGCTATAGATGAATCAGATGCGCCGTATCTATATCTTGTCAACCCGACAACAATGAATGTAGAGGCTACTCTGCCCACCGACTTCTGCTCTGTCAGTGCAGAAGGCAAACTCCGCCTGTCTGATATCGCTGTTACGGCGGATGGCGTACTCATAGGCTGCAACGAAGAGGTGACTACTTTCACGCCAGCAAACAAGTGGCTTGTATATAAGTGGACAAGCAGTGAGACAGGAGAGTGGACCGGTGAAGTGTGGTTAGACGAAACGACCAACGAGACCTCAGGCAATTTCTCTAAAGCAATAACGGGTTCCACTCTTGCATACGCAGGAACTCTTGATGAGGGTGTGCTCTATTCTACGGCATACACTATCGGGTCTGATGCGCATGCTGTGCGTTATTTCCTCTATACTGTTTCCGGCGGTAACTACTCAGGTGCATTGCGCAACCAGGATACCTCTCACAGGTTGTCGGAGATGGGGCATAACATCCGCTTCACAGTCTCTCCCCTTGCCGACAACAAGGTCATCATCACCGACGACAGTATAGCCCCCATGGAGTGGGAGGTAGTAAATACTACCGCCCAGGCACCTGTAATCACTTCAATGTCCAATGAGTACAAAGGTATGCAGGGCATAGGTTGCTTCAAGTATGCAAAACACTCACTCATGGTTGCGCCTGCTACAGCCGAAGGAAAGAATACAGGCATAAAACTGTATGATATAACCGATGGTATAAACAATGCAACAGAGATTAGTACCAATACGGCAACCGATGCAGCCGATGTGGTATATACTGCCGCCGCTGCTACTGTAGATAAAGAGAATATATATCTATGGTTGGTGAAAGACAACACTCTGACAGCCTTTACAACCTCGAATGTAGAACAGCCAATCCCTGCTCACATCAGTGCCTACGGACTTCAGATGACCTACAACGAGTCGGTTCAGGAGTACACCTTCAGTTATACCGCTACGGCAGATGCCGTTGCTACCGATATCGTATTCTATCAAGAGGGCTTCGAGAGTGGCAGACAAACAGTAGCAGCTGCAAAGAAGGGTGTGAATACGGTTACTATAAAGAAAGCCGACCTGCCTATATACAGCGGCTCTGATGCCACCTGGGCGGTATGTCTCAAAGGTGAGAATGTGCCTACTTGGGGCAGAGTGTTTGCCGATAACAGTATGCTTTTAAGTTCCACTACCCGTGTGTTCAATGCCGTTGACAATAGTCCTGAGTCGGACTATTTCGGCCGTATCTATATCATGCGCCGTGCAGGTTCGTCTGCTTCGGCTGACCGCCCGAAGAACGGTATATTTGCCTACAACCCCGACTATACTGCAATCAACACAGAACTGCTGAAGGGTGGAGTGGAATTCGGCAACCCGACCCGTCTCTCTGTGGCAAGCGACGGATACGTCTATCAGGCTGACTGGGCTGACGGCTACTCAGGCGTTTATGTTATCAACCCTGCTGATCTCAATGGCTCGTTCACTCAGTTCTTCCAAGGTACACGCAACTCTGCCGGTGTATTCACCAACAACGGAACAGCCGTAGGTAGCAGTACTCCCGGTCTGTGTGTCTATGGCAAGGGTGCAGAGTCCAAACTCGTGGTTTATAACGAGGATGCAGGCGGCACTCTGCCCGCCAATGGACTTGTTGTTTACAATATAGGTAAGACTGACGGCACGATACTTCACTCGTGGGGTGAAGCTCCTTCTGCTGTCATACCGCTCGCCAAACAGGCTAACACTGAGGGCACACCTGTCGCTACCTCGCACGGCGTGTTTGTAAGTCAGGTGCGCTCTGCCGGCAACAACAACTCCGCTGCTCCTTCGCTCATGTTCTACGACTACAACGGCAACTGCCTGCTCTCGTCAGACCTCGACCCGTACAAAGAAATCATAGACGGAAGCAATGGCGGCGGTTACGCAGTATCAGCTGATGAGTCAATGCTTGTACTCAATGGTGGTAGCAAGCAGTTCTATGTATTCGATATCATCTGGAACGAAAATACGCCTACTCTCCGCCTCAGATATGAATATGAGCACGGCATAGTGGCTATCCGTCAGATGAACTTCGACTATGCGGGCAACTTGGTTTGCTCAGGTGAATACGGTGTGCATATCTTCAGCCTGCCCACCGATGACAATCAAACCACTATTCCTGCCAAGCAGTCACTCACTGTAAGCAAAGGAGAGGGTGGCACAGCAGTGGAAGGCGTCATACTGAGCGAGAAGAGTCTCATGTTGAAGCGTGGAGAGACCGTGCAATTGGAGTATGTTGTCATGCCTCGCACTTCCTCCAATAAGAATGTTACATGGTCAACCGACAATGCCAATGTCGCTATCGTAACCGATGGTCTTGTCACTGCTGTTGCTACAGGTGAAGCCAACATAGGTATTACTACCGAAGAAGGTAATTTCGCTGCTATATGCAAAGTCAAAGTGACGACTCCCGTCCTTGGCGTAAGTCTTGATATTCAGCAGAAAGAGGTGCAGGAGGGTGAGACTTTCAGTCTGAATGCAATCATCAATCCGGAAGATGCCGACAATACCAATCTCCGCTGGGAAACATCAAGTTCGAAGGTGGCTCGTGTAAATAATGGCGAGGTGTATGCCAGAAAAGCAGGAGAGACTGTCATCACTGTCATCACCGAAGATGGTGGCTACACTGCTACATGCAAGGTAACAGTCAAACCGGTTGCAGTTACCGGTGTTGCTCTCAATGCAGAGTCGCTCTCTATGAATCCGGGTGAGACAGAGCAACTTGTTGCTACCATCTATCCCGACAACGCTGCTGACAAGTCAGTTCAGTGGAGCAGCAGCGATGAGTCTGTTGCTATAGTTGCCGACGGTATGGTAACGGCTGTTGCTCCCGGTGAAGCTACTATAACTGTCACCACTGTTGACGGCAGTTTCACTGCTTCCTGCATTGTTACCATCAATGCCATAGCTGTTACTGCCATAGAACTGAACGTTTACAACCTCAACCTCAACGAGGGTGAGACGGCTACTCTTATTGCAACTGTTGTGCCCGATGATGCCACTAATAAAGAGGTTCTTTGGTCAAGTTCCGATGAGAATGTGGTAACTGTTGCAGATGGTACGGTAACTGCTGTCGCTGCAGGTGAGGCTGTGGTTACTGTCACTACGGCAGACGGCTCCATTACTGCCGAGTGCGCTGTTACAGTAACCCATGTAGAAGATGGTCTTGAGTCGCTCGCTGCCAATGGTATCTATTACCGCAATCATGTCATCTATAATGAGCAGGGTATGCAACTCTCGGTTTATGACATGCAGGGACGCTGTGTTGCTCAGGGCAACGGCGATATAGACCTGACAGGTATGCAAAGCGGCATATACATAGTTCACACAGGCAAGTTAAGCGTAAAGCTAATGAGATAAGCATAGCTTTATTCTAAATAACAAGCGGAGTTTCGGGCTCCGCTTGTTATTTAGAACTACTATAATTACTATAATCTCCGGAACCCTTAGAGATTCTAAAATCTCACCACGAAACCAGCATGCACGTTGATGCCTGCCTGTGCGTAGTACCATGGCGAGTAGTAGCTTGTCCCGTCCTCAAACTTGCACATCCAGTTGCCGCCGTTGCTTGCGTACTTGGCGTTGAACATGTTGTTCAGTTGGCAGCGCAATGTTATGTCAGGGAATCTCTTTGGCAGTGGCAGCAAATATTGCATGTTGAGGTTTGTTACAGTGTATGTGGGCAGCACGGCTTCTTCTGCCATTGTGTTGTCCAAATACTGCTTTGTTACCACCTGTGTCTGCAAGTCTGCGCGAAAACCTTTGTACATAAAACTGAACTGGTTGTTTGCTATCAGTGTCGGAGAGAATGCTATTGTCACGTCACCGAAATATGTCTCTTCCTGACGAACATACTTCCAAGCGTCGTTGTAGATTTCTATCCAGTCGGTGTAACCCAGTATTTTGTTTCTTGATATCGTGGCATTGGCCTCCCACATAAACCACTCCACAGGTCTTACTCCTATCGTTATCTCTGCTCCCATGCGGTAGCTTTTGTCCACGTTCTTTGTCAGGTAGGCACCGGTGTCAGAGTATTTGCCGGTCAGCACCAGTTGGTTTTTGTATTGCATGAAGTACAGGTTCACTCCTGCGTGCCATATATCACCCGTGTAGCTGTAGCCTACTTCGTAATCATACAGACGCTCGGGCTTCTGTATGTCGTTCGGACCTGCTTCCGTGTAGTTCTTTCTTGAGGGCTCGCGGTTGGCTATCGCAAAATTCAGGTATGTCTGATGTCCCCTGTTTCTGTATGTCAGTCCTGCCTTCGGGTTGAAGAAGTGGAAGGTCTCATCCACCGGTATAGGCAGCAAGTCTTCGTCGTTGATGCCATTTATGGTGTAGTGAACATGTCTGTACTGCAGGTCGCCGTATAGCGTCAGTTTCTCCTGTACACGGTTTATTATTCTCCAGTTGGCTTTAGCATATACGTTAACATCAAGTTTGTCTCCTCTCGAGCGGTAATACTCGTAGTCGTATGGCAACGGATGAGGGTAAAGAGAATCCCTCAGATAGGTAACATTGCCCCAATGGTGACCATTGTAGTTGTTAGCCGCAACACCCACTTGCAAGTCTGCAGGTTCCGTGATATATCTCATCGATACTACTCCTCCGTAAAAATGGTTCTCAAGGTGCTTCTCTCTTACAAAATCCGTTGTGTTCTCTTTCTCCTTGCCTTCTTCGTTGATATAGTATGTGGGAGTGAGACCAAACGAGGAATATTTCTTGTCTGCCTTGTATTGTTCGTAATATCCGTCTCCGTGTGTGTAATGCAGCGTCACGTCCAGAAACAGTCGTTGCAACAGTGTCTGTGTCAGGTGTATCTGCGCATGTTGCTGCTGATAGTAGTCGTTCTGATTAGGGTAGTAGAGTGTTTCTCCGTTGTCGCCCGTATATTCGCCCGCAGGGTTGTAGCGCGGATTCTCCTGCAGACTTTTCCAGCTCACTCCGTCCCATGCCATATAGGTTTTTTCTTTGCCTCCGAACACAAGCATCGATACGTTGGTCTTCTTTCCGTAGTATCCTATTGAACCATAGTATGAATACAAGTCCGATTTGGCTCTCTCCAAGTAGCCGTCTGAGTTAACTTTCGAGAATCTTGCCTGTGCCAGCCATTTTTTTCCGAGTACTACATCTGCTTTTGCATACTCTCTGAAGGTGTTGTACATGCCGCCGTTAAAACCTATCTCAAGGTGTGAATGAGGTATCAGTATGGTTGCTTCACCTCTTCCTGCATTTACCGAATCGAACATATTGCTCTGTGCATCAAGTCTTGATGGGGTCGTCGTCATGTTGACCGATGCACCAAATGCCGACCCTCCGTTGGTTGATGTACCTACACCGCGTTGTACATTCAGGCGGCTGACGCTGCCTGCCATGTCAGTCATGTTGACCCAGAAGACGGTCTGGCTCTCAGAGTCGTTGAGCGGCACGTCGTTGACGGTCATGTTGATACGGGTGTGGTCTGTTCCGCGTATCCTGAAATACGTGTAGCCCACACCCAGACCATCGTCCGATGTTGCTACTAACGATGGTGTCATGCTGAGCAGATAGGGCAGGTTCTGACCTGTGTTGTCCTTGTTGAGTTCCACACCCGACATCTCCTTGTGGTTGTCGGTGGGTTGTTCTACGCGATGAATAATCTCAACCTCCTGAATGTCGCGGCCGATAATAGTGAGTGTGTCCTCTTGTGCCAGCACAGGCATAGAGACAAAGAGGGGTAAAATCAGTAATTGTTTGTGTGACATTGATGATGTTTACCGGCAGGAATAATGCAAGACGAGAAATTTGGCATTAAACCGTAACGCAAGAACTTTATGCAGCAAAGCGTAAAACCTTGTACGTTGCTATTCCCTAAACAGCATTGCCTGTTCGAGGTTCAAAGGGTATAATCTCAGCCTTTCGGCACCCCTGTCGGTAACGACTGCAAAAGTAGTGCAAGTTTTGCAAATACACAAATTTTTTGTGCATTTCTTGAAAAAAGTGGATTTGTTCAATTCGGGAATTTGACCTATTGACACCATATCAACTTTTTTTAGCCTGCAATTTGACCTATAAGTCGAAAATAATTGAAGAGATAAGCAAAAACTCGCTCATTACAAGAGAAGAATTATCCATTGTTTGCGGTATCTCTGCGGATGGAATAAAATGGCATTTGAAGAATCTTCAATCCCGAGGCGTCATCCGCCGTGTCAGACCCGACAAAGGAGGACACTGGGAAATAATCGACCCGCAATAACAAAATCATCCGCATCCTAATAAAATGTTATAGAAAATGTTATAAAAATTGTAAATGTCCCCTCCCTCTTGCATTTGTTTGTTATGTGGGGGTGGCCTGTTTTCTAAATATCCCCAAGTTTTGCACTTTTTTCGTTTTCTCACCCCATTCCCTTGCATATATCAAAAAAACGTTGTAACTTTGCAAACTATTGTAGTGAAGACTAATGTCATTGTCAATATGTATCTACTGATGGAATAAAATGGCATTTGAAGAATATTATGAATGGCGCAATAGAGTGATCATCAATAAGTTCGCAGCCAAAGGGGCGGCGCATACTCTCGTGCTATGTGCTGCCTTTTTCACGCGCGTATGATATGTGCGTGTGGTATCATAATGATAAACAGATAAAAACTAAAAAAATCAAATTTGTTCCATTTGTGAAATTTGTGAACAAAACAAAATTTTCGCCCCCCCCTCCGACAAAAAACAAAACCAAAATAATAATTCAACTAAAAAATCAAAGATTATGAGAAGTCTTTTTTTAATCAGCCGGGCGCTGAACGCCCGCAAAAGAAAAATCTTCGCCCTTTTCTTTGCCCTCGCGGCAAGCGTCGGCATAAGTGGGGCGAAACAACTGGAAGTTGCCGCGCTTCAAGTCGGCAATGTGATCATGGTGGGCGACCAACCGGTGAATACTTGTTGTCCCCCGGTCCAATTCGGCAGTGCCATGATCCAGGACGGAACTACTTACGAGCTCATAAGGGCTACTGTGGATGACAGTAAAAATGTAACCGAAGCTGCTGATGGTCCTTATTATGTGCTGAAAGCAAGTGATGGTACCTATTTTTTCAAGGATAAAGAATACCCTGTGACGGCCATATCGGACGGACTGGTGGTAATGGCTACCGACCCGGAATACGGCGATGTCACAGCTCTCGCTGTGCATGAGCCTGTCAAGCCCAAGATCAATATCGCTTATGTGGACAGTCTGGGCAATCCGCTCGCCAGCGAGCAGGTCGAGTTCAACAGCCCCGAGGCACCGGAAATCGAGGGCTTCACCTTCGTCCGTTGGGACGTACTGCCCGGCGCACTCAAGGACGGCTTCAAACTGCAGGCGGTCTATACCGAGAACGCTACTACGCTCAACGCACCGAAGCAAGTGAAAGTAGGCAAGTTCACCCTCGTGCGCAAGGACGAGACAAACGAGTATATCTTAGAAACTGATAAATGATATATACTATGATAAAGAGAATTTATATG
>CAJOMJ010000038.1 GCA_905235505.1 Paludibacteraceae bacterium | reverse complement strand
TTCGTCGCAATACTGTTTGGCAAAGCCCATGATACTTGCGCTTAATAAAGCGACTAAAAAGAAAATCTTTCGCATGATACTTGATTTTTTTAGATATTAATATTGTTGTTGAGTTTTATTAGCCATCTTAATCAGCGCAAAGTTATTACTTTTTTTTTATATCACCAAATACTTTTTATTATTGGTAATAAAAATTAAATGGTAATACATCCGATTCTTCATAATATCAATCAATAACCGCACTATTCCCCACCCCGCTTTTTCATCTGCCACCTTGCAACTGAACCTTCTTCTCTCAATATTACTCTTTTCGTCAATCCTCTTTGTATGCATCCGCCCAATAGCGGAATACTGCATCCGCCACTGCTCCGCGCAACGGATTCAGATTACCCTTGTCCTTCGGATGCACACGGTTGGTAAGAATTATTAGGCATAACTCCGAATCAGGGTCTATTATCATCGATGTGCCCGTATAACCCGTGTGGCAGTACGTGTTTTCTCCGAATAATGTGCCTGTATAGGAGGTTATAGAGTCGTTATGCCCCCAACCCAAAGTTCTCCCCGAGAAAGCAAGCGAATCGGGCATTGATGTCATCTGAGACACATACTCATTATTCTTGTTTCTCAGCAGGAACTGCCCGAGCCGTGCCAAATCTCTTGCGCAGGAAAATACTCCCGCATTGCCCGAATTGCCGTGGTTGAGCACTCGGGCGAGAGGGTCATGCACCTCGCCGTGCAGCAATACTGAATCGGCATCAGGCACCGGGATATACTCCGTTGGTGCAATCATCGGCAATAACGAGGAGTCCGGCATGTAAGTGGTATGACTCATCTGCAATGGGAAGAATACCCTCTCGTGAGCCGCCTCACTTAGCGGCTTGCCCTCTATATTCTGAATAACATGCTGCAGAAGAATATAATTCAGGCATGAGTAGCGCACCTGCTCCCCTGGACGCGAGATACGCGGACATTTCGATATACTGTCAAGCAGTACCTCCGGCGTTGCCTCTCCGTAATGCTCTACCAAACGCTTTACATTCAAGTATGACGGCAGACCCGATGTATGCGTCAGCAGATGTGTGATATTGAAAGAGTCCGTTATCTGAGGCACATAGCGGCTCACATAGTCGTCCAAAGACAATCTGCCGTCTGCCACAAGTGAGAACACCGTCATCGCTGTCGAGGTAGGCTTGCTCAACGACGCAAGGTCAAACATCGTCTCTTCTGTCATAGGCAGCGTGTCGGGAAACACCTGCCTGTTGCCGTATGCCTTCAGAAAGAGTATAGTATCCTTGTCCGTCACACACACCACACCGCCGGGTATCAGACCCTGTTCTATAGCGTCAGCCATCAGGCTGTCTATCTCTTCCACGGCATCTGCATGCTCATGCACCTTGGGTGCCGCACATGCCTCATGCACATTAAGCACTAACAGAACAAGCAGAAGACGCAATATAACATTCACTTTCATAATCTGCTATTTTTATTCCCTATGTGGATTACTTGATGAAGAACTTCAATGTCTTCTTCCTGTCCTCTGTCTGAACACGCATCATATACACTCCGCTGTTGCCCGTAGTCTGATAATCAAAATACGTGGTGTTGCTCACTTCCGTCTCATGCAACAGATGTCCGGTAGAGTCGTAAACACGTATTGTTGCCACATCCGTGTCCTTTAGTCCGAGCAGAGTCATCACCTCACCGCTCTTCACCTGATTGGGCACAAGCAGGAAATCGTCAAATGTGGCTACTGTGTACTGCACTGCATCCGAACAGAGTACATCCGAGCATGGCACCAGTTCTGTCTGCTCAGGCAGCGAGATACGGGCATAATACTCACCATCATGCAGGGCCATGCGGCTCAATGGCAAAGTGTATCCTTCTGCAATAAACTCATCGTCAACCACTTCGGCCTCGGCATCGTCCATGCTTCCTATTACCTTATACCATGCCACATCCGTCTCCGAGAAGTTAAAGCCCAAATGGAACATACGTTTCGTATCTATCTCCAGTATTGTCGTGTCTGCATCCACGTTCATATATACCACAGAGATACAGTATCCGTACGGGTCCACACGCTTCGGTCCGACAGGTATCGTAACAGGCTGCGACGGCAGCACCTGACACGGGGTAACAACCACAAAGCGCAATGTCAGAAAATCAACTTCCGGTATTGAGGTGTTCCTGTATTGTTCATACCGCCCCGTCTCCAGGTCTTGCAACTCCCAATAATAACCTATGGCGGCAGGAGAGAGAGCGGCAGCACGGCTCGCAAAGTCACTGAGACTGCTTTCCGTAGCCTCTGTGAGCGACAACGGCTCCCCTGCACGGGCCTCTGGCAACACACTTATACGCGGCTCCGGAGATGCTTCTGAAGGATACAGTGTGATGGTGAATATCCGCTTGCACCATACACCCTGCTCATACTCGAAATCGGTAGAGTCCACATAGAGCGTCGCTGCCGACGGATATGGTACCACCGTACCCGAAGGTAGAGTATAATCCTCTCCTATGCACACCGTATCTTCCTGAATCACATAGATAGTGAATGGTATAATGCGAAAGAATGCAGTAAGCGTAGTGTCCGACTCTACACGCAGGTTATATACGGCATCGGTCGTTCCGTCCGACCACCCTACAAACTGATAACCCGAATCCGGAGTGGCCACTAATTGTGCCACATCATCATAGAGATATGTTCCACCGCCCGCTACCGTACCGCGGGTTGCGTCGCAGTCAACCGTCACTGTATATAATTCACGCTCATAGTTGGCAGTAAATGTCGTATCGCCTTGTGCATTGCCTATATAACGCTGACCGGTTGTGCCGTCCTCCCAGCTGATAAAATGCCAACCATACACCTCCGGCGCAGAGATATTATATGACTCACCGCAACTCATCGTCTGCACTGTCGGTGCACCCGCTTCTGCAGGATTGAGATTGATGGTGCACGTATAGGTTTGCTTGTCCGTATAAACCGTAATCACCGTATCCGACACAAGATGTATCGTGCGGGTGTCCGTCGCAGGTGCGTTGTCTGACCACGAGACTACCTTGCGGCAGTCATCCGGTGTCACCTGCACTGTTACATCACTGCCGTTGAAGTATGTTCCGCCGCCGCTTACCGTTGCTGTACCCGACGGCTCCACATTTACCGTCAGACTGTATTTATCCTCCTCAAACTCGGCCGTCATCGTTGTATTGCCGCTCAGGGTGAAAGAGTACGGATTCTGCCGTGAGTCGTTCTCCTGCCAACGCAGGAAACGATAGTTGGCAGCAGGAGTGGCAGTAGCCGTTACCTCCGAACCGCAAGTGTATGTCCCGCCGCCGCTCGCTGTTCCCTTCGACGGGTCTGCGGAATTGACTGTAAACGTATATTGCACCACGGCCAATGTCGCATAGAGCGTGGTATCACTGCTGATGACAAAGGTCTTGTTTATATCTGTCGTACCGTCCGCCCAACTTGCAAAAGTGTAACACTGGCTAACAGAGAGCGACAATTTTACCGTCTCACCCGGCTCATATTCCGTCTTGTCAGTTATCGCCGTTGCAGCACCGGCAGGATTGGTAACCACTGTTACCGTATATGTTATCTTCTCAAACAATGCTGTAAGCGACATGTCCTCTGTCATTGTCAGCGAACGTACTGAATCATTCGTGTCTTTCCAGCCTATGAAACGATAACCGCTTTCTGCCACCGGCGACACTTCTACCTGCTCCTGATAACTATAGACATACGTACCGCCCGCAACTGGATTGGTATATCCGTTGGGCAAGGGGTCAAGAACAAACACTCCTCCGCCATTGCCTGTTTCTGCACCGCCTTTCACGATAACCGCATTAAGTGTCAGCCTCTCTTTCTCAGGAGCGAACACTGCCGTATAAGTGTCTGTCGGCATTGGCATATCTACATATATTGTACGCACCGAATCGGTTACGCCGTCACTCCAGCCTACGAATCTGCTGTGGTCTGCAGCCACAGGTACAAGTGTAATAGTGTCACCGCAATAAACCTTCATTGGCGAACTGTAGGTCTGTCCGCCTGATTCACCGTCCACGCGGCCATAGGTCGCATCGTTGGGCGCAAACCTGACATAGACAGGATGCTCGGAAATGTATCTGGTGAACATGGTGTCCGATACTAAGGTGAATCCATATACTCCGCCTGTAGATATCGACCACACCTCTCTCTCTGCCGCACCTGCGGTTATACGCGTCACATCATTGCATTGTCCTGCCTGATTGTAAATCTGATGGAACGACCCGAAGTCAAACCAGTTCGTAGTAGTGTCGGTCATAGACCCCGTTGTATAGACTGTCATCCTGCATTTTCTCGGACGCACAAGCAGTGTAATCACGGTGTTCACGTCCGTGGCTGTTGCCGTGCAGGACGCTGTCTGCTGCAAGGAGTCGGTGATTGCCATACCCGGGTCAACCTGTCCGTCATTATTGATGTCCCAACCTACGAAGCAATAGCCGTTCTTTATTGTAGCCTCAACCGATGCATCGCCCGGACTGCACTCGAAAGTGCAAGAGTTGCCTGCCTCACCGTTGACTACAAGGTCGGCTGCATCAACGGCATTGCCGTTATAGCGTACATCAACTGTAAGCGTGTATGTCTTCTTCTTGAAATTGGCAACAAGATTCTTGTCGCAACTCATAGTGATATCCGAGTGCTGCAGTTCTGTCTCTCCGTCGCTCCAGCCTGTAAACTCGTAGCAGTCCGATGCCGGAGTGGCCTTCACGCCTTTTATAACCTCACCGCACTCGAATGTACCTCCGCCCGCTACCGTCGCTGCCTCCGCAGGACTCGCACTCAGGCTGAGAGTAAACTCACGTATCCCGAACGAAGCCGTGTATGTCTTGTTCTCCTTGCCAACGGTAATAGTGCGTATGCTGTCTGTGTTACCGTCGTCCCATTGCTTGAATTCATAACACTGACCACCCGTGCTGCGGGCAACCAGTGTCAGTGTCTCTCCGCAATAACGCTCCGCAGAGGCTGTACCCGTCTCTTGTATAGTTGCCGTACCGTGATAGTCTGCCGACTGAACAGATATCACAGATTTATATGAGGTGTAATACACCGTGAATACACTGTCGGAAACGATGTTCGTAAACTCTCGGTGTTCCTCAAAAGTGCCGTCCGACCATTCTACAAACTCATTACATTCTCCGCCATCGTAACTCCATGTGAACTTCGGCTCTGTGCATCTCACCTCCTCTGTCTGGCGCGACAGTTCCGTATTGTCTGCTGCGTCAAGTATTATAACCTCCACCTCGTATTTCTTCTCCTTGAACAATGCAGTGTATGTCACCGTATCGCTCAGACTTATGGTGCGGCTTGCAGATGTCTCACCGTCCGACCAGCCTTTGAATTCATAGCAGTCACTCTCCGCTTTGGCTGAGAACGACACTTCTGTCGGTGCCTGAGCATACCACGACCACGGGTTGTCGTTCGTAAGCTCTGTCAGCGTTCCGGTGGTTGCAACCACATTCTCAAACTCACCTCCGCCAAGTCCTCCGTCTTCAAGTTGGGCACGGAGTGTAAGCGTAATAGGCGGCGCAAAGATGGCGGTGAAGTTCATAGGAGTCTCATTGTCAACCACTATGTTGCGTACCGAGTCCGTGTTCCCGTCGCTCCAGCGCAGGAACCGGTAACCTTCATTGGCAATCGGAATAAGAGTAAACGTACTGTCACAATGCATAGTCGGTAACGGCGAAGTGGCAGCACTACCTGAATATGTTGCCTCTACCCTACCCATCTGCACCTCATTCGGACCGAAAGTTATATTCCAACTCTTCTCCTTGTAGAATGCATAAAATGTTGTATCGCTGCTAATGTATATACCATTCCACTCTGTGCCGGTATTTCTCGGGTCGTTGCCATACTGCCAATGGTCAAAGTTGTAGCAAGCCTTAGGGCTGTTCGACAATTGGATGAACTGACATTCTATCCACTCGTCATTAGTCTCACCCGGTCGTCCCGGTGCCCACCATGGTGTGCCTTGCTCAGGGTCAAACACTATCTTCACATGAAACTTTGCCTTGCGCATCATCAATGTGATAGTGCGGTTCGACGTTAAAGCACTCTCCGTATGAGTTATTGTAACCTCAGTGGAATCCAACTCTTGCTCTATAGTGTTATCGTTATTCAGGTCCCAACCCGAAAATACATAGCAAGGTCTGTTGGCTGTTACCGTTATCTCCGGCTCCGTACCGCAGTCAACTGCCACCTTGGTCTCCGTATCACTTTCACTTATCACATCTCCGTTCGCAATGGTTATCTCATCTACTGAATATTTGAGATATTTGATAGTCAGAGTATCTTTTCTTGGGACAAAGTTTGCCGTGATGTTAATCGTATCTTGCTCAAGCGAAGGGAGTTGATGCGGATTCTCTGTCGAACCGTCACTCCAA
The DNA here is from genome assembly GCA_905235505.1 of Paludibacteraceae bacterium. Taxonomy (GTDB): domain Bacteria; phylum Bacteroidota; class Bacteroidia; order Bacteroidales; family Paludibacteraceae; genus Colicola. The sequence goes on along the minus strand of CAJOMJ010000038.1, from coordinate 10,887 downwards.
CTCTCAAAACGATAACATCCGTCAGTTACTGTGGCACTCACGGTTACTCCCTCTGTCCACCACTCGTATGTAAACGGATTTATCTTGCCCGTATTGAGCGATGAATGCGACTGCTCAACCGTACCCTTTGTATCATCGTTGGCTTGTACGTTCACATATACACTGTCAATAGCAAAATATGCCACGTAAGTAACTGTCTCATTGTGGTTACCCTTAACCTCGAATGTGTAGCTCGCACTCTCACTCACTTTCGCGCCGTCCTTCTCCCAGTATATAAAATGATAATGCTCTGCAGCAGTAGCCGTTATTGTTACATCTGTACCGCACTTGAATGTACCGTCACCCGACGTCGAACCTAATGCCGCATCCGCCGGCGATGTCACAACATTTATGTCGTTTAGCGCATAGGTCGCAGTAAATGTTGAATCCTGAGTCACAACCACTGTTCGCGGATTATCTGTATTGCCATCCATCCACTGCTCAAAATGGTAACACTCTTTGCTTGCTGACGGCACAGATATCTTGACACTCGAACCGGCTGGATACTCTACACAATACTCTTGCCCCTCCTCACCGAAACAAATGTCATACATCGTCTGAGCTCTTGCCCCCAACGACAACAACCCCAGCAGCATTATAGTCAATATATACTTTCTATATCTCATAGTTCTAATATTCTCAAATCATAATTCTGATATTCTCAAATAATATTCCCCAATAATATTCCCCAAATCAATACTTTGAATCATATCTCATAGTCATAGGTCATTCCGTTTGAATCACATTTCATAGTCATAGTTCAGTCACAGCCACATCTATATCACGGTATCACGAAATCCCGGCATAATCGATATCACGGTGTCACGATTTAACGATTTCCCTGCATAATCGGTTCCCCGTTTTCGCAGTCTAATCGGTATCGCGGTTTCTCGTTTTCGCAGTCTAATCGGTATCGCGGTTTCTCGTTTTCGCAGCCTAATCGGTATCACGGTTCCCCGTTTTCGCAGTCTAATCGGTATCACGGTTCCCCGTTTTCGCAGTCTAATCGGTATCACGTGTTCTCGTTTTCGCAGCCTAATCGGTATCACGTTTCCCCGTTTTCGCAGTCTAATCGGTATCACGGGTTCTCGTTTTCGCAGCCTAATCGGTATCGCGGTTTCTCGTTTTCGCGGCCTCCGCTATCCCCCTCAATCCCCGTTTGACATTTTGTCACCTTTTGGTGCATTTTTGTGTGCAAAGTGTCAGCCGACGGGTAGCCCAAATCATGCTATCTCTAAGCCGAGTGTTAGCCATCTCCCCCATCTGACATTTTGTCACATTTTCTGCCTTTTTGCTTACATTTTGCTACTTGACCTCACTCTGCAAATACAGAGTTCAATCACACGATTATTCCACCAACAGGTAATGTCTTACTGCTATATCTTATAAGGTATTCAATATAACACAAGAGAAGTGTACTCACACTGAGCCACTTCTTTTGTGTTATTACGATATGTTGGTGACCATCGTTTCATCATCCAACATCAGGCAGTCTTGTTATTCTGCTGCGGGTGCTTCCTGTGAAGGCTCCTGTGCAGGAGTCTCTGTTGCAGGAACCTCAGTTGCAGGAGCCTCTGCTGCAGCCACTTCTTCAGCCTTTGCAGCCTTCTTGCCTGCACGACGAGTTGTCTTCTTGGTCGTCTTCTTAACCTCCTTGAGCATATTCTCGTTGTAGTCAACAAGCTCGATTATACTCATCTCAGCTGCATCGCCAAGACGATAACCTGTACGAAGTATACGAGTGTATCCGCCGGGACGATTAGCTATCTTCTCTGCTACATTCTGGAACAGTTCTGTTACTACCTCTTTCTGTTTCAGTTCAGCAAATACTATACGACGGTTAGCTGTGGTATCCTCTTTCGCACGTGTGAGGATAGGCTCTACATACATACGGAGAGCCTTTGCCTTGGCTGTGGTTGTCTGAATACGCTTATGCATAATCAGAGAGCATGCCATATTGCTCAGCATTGCATTGCGGTGGGCTGCCTTACGTCCAAGGTGATTGAATTTATTGTTATGTCTCATTTTTGTTTATTCGTTATCGGTTAAATACTTAGAGATATCCATGCCGAAAGCAAGGTTATTCCTCTCAAGAAGTTCATCAAGCTCAGTAAGCGACTTCTTTCCAAAGTTACGGAACTTCAGAAGGTCTGCACGGTGATACTTCACAAGTTGAGCGAGAGTGTCAACCTCTGCGGCTTTGAGGCAATTTAGAGCACGTACTGAAAGATCCATATCCACAAGACGTGTGTTAAGAAGCTGTTTCATCTTAACTATCTCCTCATCCTGATCAGGTGCTTTCACCTTTACCGGCTCCTCTATGATTATCTTCTCGTCAGAGAAAAGCATAAAGTGGAAAATCAGAATCTTGGCTGCTTCCTTCAGTGCATCCTTAGGTGATATACTGCCATCTGTGTCAATCTCGAGAGTCAACTTCTCATAGTCCGTCTTCTGCTCGACACGATACTGGTCAATAGCATAGCGCACATTACGGATAGGAGTATAGATGCTGTCTATTGGAATAACACCTATCACATCCTGAGCAGTGCGGTTCTCATCTGCAGGAATATAGCCACGGCCCTTGTTAATATGGATTTCCATTTCAAACTTCGCACTCTCGTCCATCTGGGCTATTACCAATTCTGGGTTGAGCACATCGAAGTTACGAAGGCTGCTTTGGAAATCACCTGCGGTGAGCAATGTCTTACCGGCTACTTTCACGGTAAACACTTCTGCTTCCTCCTCCACACCTTCCTTTCTGCGGAAACGAACCTGCTTGAGGTTGAGAATGATGTTGGTAACATCGTCTATCACACCCGGAATAGTTGCAAATTCATGCTCAACACCTGTAATCTTGATTGAACATATTGCATAGCCTTCCAGAGATGAAATGAGGATACGACGCAGAGCATTACCAATGGTGATACCGTAACCTGGCTCCAAGGGGCGGAATTCGAAAACACCTTTGGTATCGGTGGATTCAAGCATTACCACCTTGTCCGGTTTTTGAAAATCTAATATTGCCATGTATGTTATTATTTTGAGTAGAGTTCGACGATGAGTTGTTCTTTGATATTCTCGGGAATCTCTTCACGAGGAGGTATGTTGATGTACTTGCCACTCAACTCAGCCTCATTCCACTCCAGCCACGGATACTTGCTGTGGTTGAAGCCACTAAGAGAATTAGCGATAACTTCCAAAGACTTGCTCTTTTCGCGAACTGCAACCACCTGACCCGGACGTACCGAATAGGAAGGAATATTAACCACCTTGCCATCAACTGTAATATGACGGTGGCTAACCAACTGACGTGCAGCTGCACGAGTAGGAGCTATACCAAGACGATAAACAATATTGTCAAGGCGCGACTCAAGGAGCTGGAGAAGAATCTCACCGGTAATACCCTTAGAGCGTTGAGCCTGTTGGAAGAGAAGACGGAACTGACGTTCCAAAACACCGTAGGTATATTTTGCTTTCTGCTTCTCAGCAAGCTGAGTACCATACTCAGAGTTTTTCTTGCGGCGATTAACACCATGCTGCCCGGGAGCATAGTTACGTTTGTTGAGCACTTTGTCCGGACCAAAGATTGGTTCTCCGAAACGACGTGCTATACGTGATTTTGGTCCAATATATCTTGCCATAATTATTTGTTTTTATTTGATGATTTGATTACTCGAAGAACGGTCTGTACTTAACGTAATCCCTATTCTTCAAACTGCCATATTGACATTCAAATTAGTTAACTGTTATACGCGACGGCGTTTGGGAGGACGACAACCATTGTGGGGCAGCGGAGTTACATCAACTATCTCTGTTACTTCAATACCTGCAGCAACACATGCACGGATAGCTGACTCACGACCCTGACCGGGACCTTTCACGTATGCTTTTACTTTTCTCAGACCAAGGTCATATGCTACCTTGCCTGCATCTTGAGCTGCCATCTGGGCAGCATAAGGAGTATTCTTTTTAGAACCACGGAAGCCCTGCTTGCCGGCAGAAGACCAACTTATCACTTGTCCGCTACCATTGGCAAACGTTACTATTACATTGTTAAAAGAAGATTGCACGTGGAGCTGTCCTACGCCGTCAATCTTAACAACGCGCTTCTTGGCTGCAACTGTTTTCTTTGCCATAATATCAAATGTTTAATGAGTTGATTACTTCGTTGCTTTCTTCTTGTTTGCAACAGTTTTCTTACGACCTTTTCTTGTACGAGCGTTATTCTTCGTGCTTTGTCCACGAACCGGCAGACCAAGACGATGACGAACACCACGATAGCAACCGATATCCATCAAACGTTTGATGTTAAGTTGTGTTTCTGAACGCAGGTCACCTTCTACCTTATAACCGGCACCAATGACCTCACGAATTTTAGCAGCTTGGTCGTCTGTCCAATCCTGCACTTTGATGCTTGGGTCAACGCCTGCCTCGGCAAGGATCTTCTTTGCGCTTGAGCGACCTATTCCGTAGATGTAAGTCAAACCGACCTCCCCTATCTTGTTCTGGGGTAAATCTACACCAACAATTCTTATTGCCATAAATGTTTTAAGTTTGTTTTGTTAATTACTTTAGCCCTGACGCATTTTCATCTTGGGCTCTTTTTTGTTAATTACATACAAGCGTCCTTTTCTGCGTACTATCTTGCAGTCCGCATTGCGCTTTTTTACAGATGCTCTTACTTTCATAAAAGTATTTCGTTTTGAGTGTTTTGCTTTTCAGCTGATAAGCCTGTGCTCTTTGCACAAGCTTTACTTATAACGGAAACTAATCCGCCCTTTTGACAAATCATACGGACTCATCTCTACTTTCACCTTATCTCCGGGAAGAATCTTTATATAATGCATACGCATCTTGCCGGAAATGTGCGCAGTAATAACATGTCCGTTTTCCAACTCTACACGAAACATTGCATTTGACAATGCCTCGGTAATTGTACCATCAATTTCAATTGCAGTTTGCTTTGCCATACTTTTAGCTTGATGTCGTTAAATATTTGTTTTAGATGAATCTTTCCCCTAACACTTCCTGTATATAATCAAATGTGGAAAGAATGTCAGCTTTGCCATTTCTAACTGCTACCGAGAGCTCATAGTGAGCCGCCGGCTTGCGGTCTGCGGCACGAGCCGTCCAACCGTCGTTTTCTATAATGACATTTCTTCTTCCTGACATTACCATTGGTTCAATGGCAATAACCATACCTGATTTGAGCACCACCCCGTTACCCCTGCGACCATAGTTAGGCACCTCAGGGTCTTCATGCATATCGCGACCTATACCGTGACCGATGAACTCACGCACAACCTGATAACCTGCTTTCTCAGCATTAGTTTGGATAGTTGCACCTATATCACCAAGTCTCTTACCTGTCACTGCCTGCTCAATACCTTTATAAAGGCACTCCTTGGTAGTGCGCAATAGTTTCATTACTTCTTCACTTACCTCTCCCACCGGAAAGGTGTATGCTGAATCACCATGAAAACCATTCTTAAGTACACAAGTGTCAACGGAAATAATATCGCCTTCTTTCAAGAACACCTTGTCTGAAGGTATCCCGTGAACAACTTGTTCGTTAACAGAGGTGCAGAGGGTAGCAGGATAGCCTTCGTAACCTTTGCATGAAGGGATTGCCCCATTGTCACGAATAAACTCTTCTGCAATCTTGTCAAGTTGCGCAGTAGTCACCCCGGGCTTAATGGCTTTGGCAACTTCTGCCAAAGCCTTGCCCAGAATGAGGTTACTTTCGCGAAGCAACTCAATTTCCTCATCAGTCTTAAGAAAGATCATCTTTGAAAATATCCGACAACTTAACTGAATTCAATTAATATGCCATAGCTCCCGAGCGACCCTTAACACGCATTCCTGACTCGAAGAATCCATCGTAGTGGTGCATGAGAAGGTGACTCTCTATCTGCTGCAACGTATCAAGTATAACACCAACCATAATCAACAGTGATGTTCCGCCAAAGAATTGTGCAAATCCTCTGCTGACACCTGCCAAGCTGGCAAAAGCAGGAAGTATAGCCACAATAGCGAGCAAGATACTTCCGGGAAGTGTTATACGCGACATAATAGTATCAATGTATTCTGCAGTCTTCTTACCTGGCTTGACACCGGGAATAAAGCCATTATTACGCTTCAAGTCCTCAGCCATCTGGGTAGGATTGATGATAATAGCAGTATAGAAATAGGTGAACAGAATGATAAGAATTGCGAATACAAGGTTATACGGCCAAGTCGTATTATCCGAGAAAGCACGAACAAATGCGCCTGATGATTCCGATGCCGAGAAACCTACAATGCTTATAGGAATAAACATAATAGCCTGGGCAAAGATTATAGGCATTACATTTGCAGCATTAACTTTCAAAGGAATATACTGACGAACCCCGCCATATTGTTTGTTACCTACGATACGCTTTGCATACTGTACAGGAATACGGCGAGTACCTTGTACAAGAGCAATAGCACCCATAAAGACAACAAGAAGCAAAATGATTTCTGCAATAAACAGAACAAGTCCGCCACCTGCATCTCCAAGGCGCGATGAGAACTCTTGAATGATAGCACCGGGGAAGCGTGCAATGATACCGATAAGAATGATAAATGAGATACCATTTCCTACACCTTTATCAGTAATACGCTCACCAAGCCACATAACAAACATAGAGCCGGCACAAAGCAGAATAGTAGATGATATGGTAAACCAGTTGAAACCTATAGTCAGAGGTTGGCCTACCTGGGCCATCTGAACAGAAAGGTTAACCAAATAACTGGGACCCTGGAACAAAAGGATGGCTACAGTAAGATAGCGTGTAATCTGGTTCATCTTCATACGTCCACTCTCACCTTCGCGACTCATCTTCTGGAAATAGGGTACAGCGATAGTAAGAAGTTGGATTACGATACTTGCCGAGATATACGGCATGATACCGAGTGCAAAAATAGACGCATTGGAGAATGCACCACCAGAGAACATATCCAGCAATGCCATCAAACCACCTTCCGTCTGAGCATGCAATGCGCTCAAAGCATCAGGGTTAACACCGGGAAGAATGACAAAGCAACCGAAACGATAGATGAGCACAAACAGGAATGTTGTGAGCAGACGTATGCGGAGATCCTCAATCTTCCAGATATTCTTTAATGTTTCAAAAAACTTCTTCATTATATTAAAGTTTTACTACAGTGCCACCAGCAGCGGTGATAGCTTCTTCTGCAGCCTTTGAGAATGCATTAGCTTCCACTGTAAGTTTAGCGGTAAGTTGTCCGTTGCCAAGTATCTTGACAAGCATGGATTTATGAATAAATCCTGCAGCAAGGAGTTCCTCCAAACCGATTTTCTCAAGGTTCTTGCTCTCTGCCAAAGTCTGAAGTGTAGAGAGATTGATAGCCTTGTACTCAACACGGTTGATGTTTTTGAAACCATACTTGGGGAGACGGCGTTGAATAGGCATCTGACCACCTTCAAAGCCGATCTTCTTTGAGTAACCGGAACGGGACTTTGCACCCTTATGACCACGAGTAGAAGTTCCACCAAGACCCGAACCGGCACCACGACCGATACGTTTAGCTGTTTTGACGGAGCCTGCAGCCGGTGTTAAATTATTAAGTTCCATAATTTCTTATAAGTTTTTATGAAGAAGTTGAGTTATTGTATATATGTTCAGTTCATTTTGAGGACGAGACATACTATAATATTCCCAACTTCATTCAATCGTTCATCAATCAATTACTTTTACGAGGTGTTTTACCTTGTTAACCATACCGAGAACGGCAGGAGTAGCTTCATGCTCTACAACGGCGTTCATTTTTCTGAGACCAAGGGCATGCATAGTAGCTTTTTGATCCTTCGGGCAGCGGATAATGCTGCGTACCTGCTGAATTTTAATTGTTGCCATAGTACTACATCCTTTCTATTATCCGTTAAACACTGTTGAGAGACTTACACCGCGGTTCTGAGCCACCATGTTGGCATCCCTCATCTCACTGAGAGCGAGAATGGTTGCTTTAACAAGGTTGTGCGGGTTAGAAGAGCCCTTGGCTTTAGCAAGCACATCTTTTACACCTACAGACTCAAGCACGGCACGCATGGCACCACCTGCCTTAACACCGGTACCTTGAGAAGCGGGCTGCAGATAAACTTGAGCACCACCGAACTTTGCTTCCTGCTCATGAGGAATTGTTCCTTTGTAGATAGGAACTTTGATAAGATTTTTCTTAGCAGCCTCTGTACCCTTCTGGATAGCAGCGGTTACTTCACCAGCCTTACCAAGACCCCAACCAACTATACCGTCTTCATTACCTACAACAACGATGGCAGCAAAAGTGAATGTACGACCACCCTTGGTAACCTTGGTTACACGGTTAACTGCTACGAGGCGCTCTTTAAGTTCAATCTCGCCTACGTTTTTCACACGATTCATATTGTTTACCATATTGCTTTAGAATTTAAGACCGGCTTCGCGAGCTGCATCTGCCAGTGATTTAACACGACCATGATAGAGATAGCCATTACGGTCGAAAACAACAGTCTCAACACCAACTTTCTTGGCGGCTTCTGCTACCATTTTTCCTACCTGAGCGGCTTTCTCGCTCTTTGTGATTTTGTCTTTTATTCCGAGTGACGAAGCAGAAGCGAGAGTAACGCCTTTCTGGTCATCAATTACCTGTGCATAAATCTGGCTGTTGCTGCGGAATACTGTCAGACGGGGACGCTCTGCTGTACCTGAAACTTTGGTACGGATGTGAGCTTTGATTCTCTGTCTTCTTGCTATTTTCTGATTCATAATTTTAACCTTTCATTTATTATTTACCAGCCGACTTACCAGCTTTGCGACGAAGTACTTCGCCTTGGAATTTAATACCTTTACCTTTATATGGTTCAGGTTTGCGGAATGAACGAATCTTAGCGCAAATCTGTCCGAGAAGCTGACGGTCAGCGCACTCGAGAATAACGAGAGGGTTCTGATTACGTTCGCTCTTGGTCTCTACTTTCACTTCCTTGGGAAGTTGAAGATAGATAGGGTGAGTATAACCGAGAGAGAAATTAAGGATTTGACCTTGAGCCTCAACACGATAACCAACACCTACGAGTTCGAGAGTTTTCTTGTATCCTTCAGAAACACCAACTACCATATTATGGATAAGTGCACGATAGAGACCATGCTTAGCACGGGCTTCCTTATCATCGTTTGGACGAGTCACGTGACAAACAGCACCATCTACGTTTACTGAAATCAGTGGATCAACCTGCTGAGTGAGTTCTCCTTTGGGACCTTTAACAGTGACAATATTGTCATTGCTAACCGTTACTGTTACGCCTGCAGGAATGTTAATAGGCAATTTTCCAATTCTTGACATAGCTTATTCCTCCTACATTAATAAACATAACAAATAACCTCACCACCGAGTTTCTGCCCGATAGCCTCTTTATTGGTCATGACACCCTTGGAAGTGGAAAGGATGGCAATACCGAGACCGTTGAGTACGCGGGGCATCTCACGATAGCCAACATACTGACGCAAACCTGGTGTTGATACACGTTGTAAACTCTTGATCGCGTTAACTTTGTTAACAGGATCATACTTGAGGGCAATCTTGATCGTGCCCTGAGGACCATCATCTACAAACTTGTATGAAAGGATATAACCCTTTTCAAACAAGATGCGAGTGATCTCTTTCTTCAGATTCGAAGCCGGGGCACCTCTACTACGCGGTGACCTGCTTTGATTGCATTTCTGAGCCGAGTCAGATAATCTGCGATTGGATCTGTCATAATTGTTAAATTAATCCCGCCTGTCGGGACAATATTTAATAATGTTTATTGTTAGTCGCCGTCTCTATACGGCTGACGTTTACTGAATTACCAACTAGCCTTCTTAACTCCGGGGATAAGACCTTTGGAAGCCATTTCACGGAACTGAATACGGCTGAGACCAAACTGGCGCATATAACCTTTTGGACGGCCTGTGATCTTGCAACGATTGTGCAGACGAACAGGAGAAGCATTCTTAGGCAGGGCCTGAAGACCTTCATAGTCGCCATCTTTAAGGAGTTGTGCGCGTTTAGCAGCGTATTTCTTTACCATTTTCTGACGCTTTGTTTCGCGTGCTACCATTGATACTTTTGCCATACTCTCTTATTTTTTGAAGGGTAAGCCAAACTCACGAAGCAGAGCATATCCCTCCTCGTCGGTCTTAGCCGTGGTTACGAAAGTAATATTCATACCCAGCAGTTTGGTAATATTGTCAATGTTGATTTCGGGGAAGATGATTTGTTCGGTAATACCGAGAGTGTAGTTTCCGCGTCCGTCCATTTTGTTATTGATACCTTTGAAGTCACGGATACGTGGCAGAGCCACGCGTACCAAACGCTCAAGGAATTCGTACATACGCTCACCGCGGAGGGTAACGCGAACGCCGATAGGCATTTTCTTACGAACCTTGAAGTTAGAGATATCTTTCTTGGAAAGAGTGGCAACGGCTTTCTGACCTGCGATAAGAGTCATCTCTTGTTGAGCGACATCAATAATTTTCTTATCTGCAACAGCCTCACCAAGTCCCTGGTTGAGAACTATCTTCTCCAGTTTCGGGCACTGCATAACAGTAGTGTAACCGAACTCTTTCATCAGTTGAGGAACAATGCGCTCCTGATAGTCTTGTTTCAAACTTGCAGTATTCATCGTTAGATTTCCTTTCCTGATTTTTTAGATACACGTACAAGCTTTCCATCTTTCTTAATACGACCAACGCGGACGGGTTTTCCATCTTCCACGGGGTTGAGATTAGAGATATGGATGGGAGCCTCTTGTTTAACTATACCTCCTTGAGGATTTTTTGCATTGGG
>CAJOMJ010000037.1 GCA_905235505.1 Paludibacteraceae bacterium | reverse complement strand
GTTTATTGCCCGCCGGCTTGTCATCTCGGCTGCAGAAGATATTGGTCTTGCCAACCCTAACGCTCTGCTTATTGCCAATGCTGCCTTCGATGTGGTTAATAAGATAGGCTGGCCCGAAGGGCGTATCCCGCTTGCAGAAGCCACTGTCTATCTGGCTACTTCGCAGAAGTCCAATTCTGCTTATCTCGGCATTGACAATGCACTGGCGGAAGTTCGCAATAGCGGCAATCTGCCTGTGCCCCTGCATCTGAGAAATGCGCCAACGGAGTTGATGCAAGAGTTGGGCTATAGCGAGGGTTACAAGTATGCACACGACTACAAGAACCATTTCGTCCGTCAGCAGTATCTGCCCGACGAACTTGTTGGCACACATTTCTGGGAGCCGCAAGGCAACCCTGCAGAGCAACGCACTGCCGATTGGATGCGCCATCTGTGGGAAGATGACGACGAGTAAGCGGAATTACAATAATATCATGATTACAAGACGCAGAGACGTGACATTGTCGCGTCTCTACGAGCCAACTTCCCCGCCTGCAATGTGCAGACAGAGGATACAAATTCATAAATCCGATATCTACTATTTCTCTATATTATGTTTCATCAATATCTCTACATGTTCATGATTGTAGTTGCATCCTTCAACCATCATTATTAAACCTACATCTGAATTGGGGAACACATAATTGTTAGAATAATAATAGATATGACCATTTACGAACTTCCATTTCATTATATCAGGATAATGTTCATTGTTAGGAGAATCCGCTATGATAAATGAGAAGTCACCAGTAGGTGATGCCAGAAACTCCTGTACAATGCATAAGATACAGGCGGTTGGAAGTGTGTTGCCAAAATAATAGTTGCAAGATTGAGAATATTTTGCTAACTTTGCACGGCTGAATATGTAGCAGGGAGTTTGACAAGTGAGTTTGGCAAAAATGGCAGGCATATACATACATATACCGTTTTGCAAGTCAAGATGCAGATACTGTGACTTCTACTCTACTACTTTTCTTGACCTGCGGGAAGAATACACGGAAGCATTAGTCATAGAAGCAGAACTGAGGAAACACTATTTGGATACAGAACCGGTAAGCACCATCTACTTCGGAGGAGGCACTCCTTCCCTACTCTCTGCAAGTCAGATTGAGTTGATATTGCGGAAGATACACAGTTTATATAAAGTAGAGGATGAAGCAGAGATAACGCTTGAAGCCAACCCGGGGGACTTGACAAAAGAGTATTTGAGAGAACTACGAGATACAGGAATAAACAGGTTGAGTATTGGTATCCAGTCGTTTGACAACAACAACCTCCGCCTTATAGGCAGACGGCACACTGCTGAAGAAGCAAAAGAGGCGGTGAGAATGGCTCAGGAGGCAGGATTCGGCAATATAAGTATTGACCTTATCTACGGCATACCCGGGCAGACAACAGAACAATGGGAGGAAGAACTGCGACAGGCAATTCAACTCGATGTGCAGCACATAAGCACCTACTGCCTGACATACGAGGATGGTACAAAGATGACTCAAATGTTGCAAAACGGGGATATAATAGCAGTGGATGACGACACAGAGAACAGAATGTATGCAGTTTTGGTTAATACTCTGAAAGATAATGGGTTTGAACAATACGAAGTGTCAAACTTCGCAAAGGTAGGATACTATTCGCATCATAACAGCGCCTATTGGGACGATACTCCGTACATGGGACTCGGTGCTGCCGCCCACTCCTACGACGGAAGAACGAGGCAGTGGAATATAAGTGATATAAAGGAGTACATCAGACAAGTGCAGACAAAAGACTTGCAGCCGGAGAAAGAGGTGCTGACAGAGCGTGACAAATACAATGAGTGTGTGATGCTCTCGCTTAGAACGGCAAAGGGAATAGACCTCAACAGACTGACAGAGGAAGAGAGAGATTACTGCCTGAGAAAGGCGGAGACATTCATAAACAACGGACAACTCGTATCATGCGGCAACAGAATAGTTGCCACAATGAGCGGAATAAACATACTTAACCTTATAACCGAACATTTAATGCAATAGATATTATGGCAAAGGACTTCAAACGACAATTCTCTAAATGGTTTTGGACAATATTCATTATCGGGATATTGGCAATTTTTCTCATATTCTGGATGATAATCAAGGGTTGGCTCGGATACTTGCCCCCGCTTGACGAACTTCAGAACCCAAAGAACAAATATGCAACCGAGGTATATTCATCCGACATGCAGGTGCTGGGCAGTTACTACCGCACAGAAAACCGTGTGCAGGTGCAATACTCTGATATCTCACCATATATGATAGACGCATTGGTGGCAACAGAGGACGTGCGCTTCTATCGTCACTCGGGTGTTGACTCGAAAGCGTTGTTCCGTGCCGTACTCAGATTTGGTCATGCAGGTGGCGGTTCCACTCTTACACAGCAGTTGTCCAAGCAGTTGTATTCTCCCAAGGCAAACAATATCTTCCAGCGTGCACTACAGAAGCCTATTGAATGGGTCATAGCCGCCCAGTTGGAGAAACTATACTCGAAAGACGAGATAATAATGATGTATCTCAATCAGTTCGACTTCTTGTATAATGCAGTAGGAATAAAGCAGGCGTCACAAGTCTACTTCAACACTACCCCTGCCGACCTGAAGATAGAACAGGCAGCGTTGCTCGTAGGTATGTGCAAGAACCCCTCTCTTTACAACCCTATCCGCCGACCTGAGAATGCGCTCAATCGCCGTAACACCGTTCTCTCGCAGATGGAGAAAGCAGGCATGATAACAGCAACGGAAAAAGACTCGCTGCGACAGTTGCCACTCGTACTTGACTACCACTCTGTTGACCATAAGCAAGGGCCGGCACCGTATCTGCGCGAATATCTGCGCCTTACTCTCACTGCCAAAGAACCCAAAGAGAGCAATTATAGTCAGTGGAACAAACAGCAATATCAGATAGACAAGCGTCAGTGGGACACTAACCCGTTGTATGGTTTCTGCAACAAGAACAAGAAGCCGGACGGCACACCGTATGATATCTACAACGACGGTTTGCGCATCTATACCACCATCGACTCGCGTATGCAGCAATATGCCGAGGAAGCGGTGGCAGAACACATGCAATATCTGCAAGAGCGCTTCTTCAAGGAGAAGAAAAACAGTAAGACGGCACCCTTCTCTCGCCAACTCAAGCAGAATGAGGTGGATGATATTTTGCAGCGCAGCATTCGTCAGTCCGAGCGTTATCGCACGATGAAGAAAGAAGGAAAGACAGAAGAGCAGATACAAGAGGCTTTCAATACTCCGCAAGAGATGCGGATATTCTCATACAAAGGAATGATTGACACTATTCTCACTCCTCTTGACTCTATCCGCTGGCAGAAATACTTCCTCCGTTGCGGATTCATGTCGATGGACCCTCACTCGGGTCATGTGAAGGCATACGTAGGAGGACCTAACTTCGCCAATTTCCAGTATGATATGGCAACCGTAGGTCGCAGACAAGTAGGTTCGACCGTAAAACCGTATATCTACACACTTGCTATGGACGAAGGCATGTGGCCGTGCGACACCACCAAATATCTGCCGATTACTCTCATCGACGGCAATGGTGTGGAATGGACTCCGAAAGAGAGTCATAAAGTGAAGGAAGAAGATATGGGCAAGACGGTTACTCTCACATGGGGACTTGCGCAGTCAAGCAACTGGATATCAGCCTATCTGATGTCAATGTTCACACCCGAGCAGTTGGTGAAGACCATGCGCTCGTTCGGCATAGAGGGGCAACTCGACCCTGTTGTCAGTCTCTGTCTCGGACCATGCGAGGTGTCCGTTGCCGAGATGGTAGGTGCATACACCACTTTCGCCAACAAGGGTATCCGTGTAGAACCGCTGTATGTTACCCGTATAGAGGACAGCAACGGCAACGTGCTTGCCACTTTTACTCCTCAGACACACGAGATTATAAGCGAACAAACAGTGTATAAGATGAACTATATGCTTTGCAATGTAGTTGACCACGGAACAGGTGTGCGTACACGTTTGCGCTACGGACTCAAGATGCCTATGGGAGGCAAGACCGGCACCAGTCAGAACAACTCCGACGGTTGGTTTATGGGTTATACTCCTTCGCTTGTAAGCGGTTGCTGGGTAGGCGGTGAGGACAGAGCCATACACTTCGATTCAATGGCAGACGGACAAGGCGCAAACACTTCGTTGCCTATTGTGGCTATGTATCTGCAGAAGGTGTATGCCGATGAAGAATTGGGATACAGCGAGGACGAGCAGTTTGATATTCCTTCGTGGTTTGACCCCAATGCAGGATGCAGATAAAAGTATGGTGAGATGAGTTTCTTCGGTTGAAAAGTTCACTACTAATGTCAGAAAGATTGTTGGATATAACATTTGCAGAGGAAGGTGGTCTCGAACTGGAACTTGCGGAGCATCTGCATGCCGGTTTCCCCTCCCCTGCAGCAGATTACAATGAGAGAATCGACATCACCAAGCACTTGATTCGTCATCCTGAGACTACGTTCTATGCCCGCATCGAAGGCGACTCTATGCAGGAGGCAGGCATATTCTCGGGAGACATAGTGGTGATAGACCGCTCATTGAAAGCGTCTGACGGCAACTATGTGGCTGCATATATCGACGGTGAGTTTACTATAAAGGAATACCGTTATGACGATAGCGGCAATTGCGCATGGCTTATTCCTCATAACCCCAAGTATCAGAAAATAAAGGTAACAGAGGAAAACGAATTCCTTGTTTGGGGAGTTGTTACGCATACTATTCACACACTAACTAACTAACCCCTGAACTCTCAACTGCCATTATGTACGCTCTTGCCGACTGCAACAATTTCTTCGTTTCTTGCGAACGGGTGTTCCGCCCCGACCTGAAAGACAAACCTGTGGTAGTGCTCTCAGGCAACGACGGTTGTGTGGTGGCGAGAAGCAATGAGGTGAAGCAACTCGGAATAAAGATGGGAGTGCCTTTCTATCAGATACAAGATGAAGTGAAGAAATACGGCATAGTGCACTTCTCTTCCAACTTTGCTCTGTATGGCGACTTGTCATCGCGTATCATGTCGCTTCTCGGCAAATACACGCCCGACCTGCAGCAATATTCCATAGATGAGGCATTTCTTGACCTGTCGTATCTTAATTCTGCAGACGAGGCAAGGCGGCTCTGTATTGATATACGGGAACAGATTCTGCGTGGCATAGGTATTCCGGTGTCATTCGGCATCTCCCCCACCAAGACTCTATGCAAAGTGGCAGGCGACTATGCCAAGCATTACAATGGATATAAAGGTGTGTGTTGTATCGACACAGAGAGCAAACGGCAGAAGGCTCTTAAGACTTATCCCGTAAGTGACGTGTGGGGTATAGGAAGAAAAAGTGCTCAGAAACTTGAAGCAGCCAATATCACTACCGCTCTGCAGTTTGCTTCCTCGCCTGCCCTATTTGCCAAGAATATGCTTCACAAACCCGGTCTTGACACTTGGCGGGAACTGAATGGAGAACCATGTATTCCCAACACCGATATGCCTGAGAAACAGACTATCACCTGCAGCCGCACCTTTGCCCGGGGAGTGACGGAAAAGGAACTGCTTGAGCAGGCACTGACAGACTTCTGCGCCACATGTGCGCGCAAACTCCGTGAGCAGAAGAGTGTATGCCGTCAGATGGCAGTGTTTGCACACACCTCGCGTTTTCAGGAGCAGATGAACACTATTCACTCCACAATCACCTTCTCCACTCCTACATGCAACACGATGGAACTCACGCAGGAGATGTTGCGAACAGTGCGGAAACAATGGCATAAAGACACACCATACAAGCGCGCAGGAGTGATTCTGCTCGCCATAGAACCCGATAAGGGGGTGCAACAGCAGTTGTTCGACCCCAGAGACCGTGAGCGCGACAGACGTTTGCAGCAGGCCATTGACAGTGTGAACAGACAATATGGCAGACGGACAGTGACCCTCGCACCTCAGATGCAGGACGAGCGTAGTCGCCAACTGCTTGATACAGGGACAAAAAGCCCTGCATATACCACACGGCTCACAGATATTATTACCCTGCACTGCTAAACTGGCACAGATGTTGAAATATAGTAATCGTTTATAGATATATCACTTGAGAAAGTTATCTTACATATTATTATTGTCACTCGGATTTGCATTTGCTTTCCCCGTTAATGCACAACTCAACACAGACCGCATTACAGCTATTGGTAGAAATGCATTGTATTTCGACGACTATGTGCTCAGCATACAATACTTCAACCAGGTTATAAAACTGAAGCCTTATCTTGCCGAACCATATCTGTATCGGGCCATAGCAAAGATTCAGCTGGGTGATATGGCAGGTGCCGAGCGCGACTGCACTTCAGCCATACAAAACAACCCCTTCCTCCCCGGTGCATACTACACAAGAGGGTTCGTGCGCATGCAGATGCACCATTTCGACCTTGCAGAACAAGATTTCACCGAAGCCCTGCTGTATGCGCCTGAAAACAAGACATATATACTCCTCCGTGCAGATTCGCGTTCCCAACTCGGTAAATACGAAGAAGCCATTGCGGATATAGACTATCTTCTTCGCAAAGACCCGCACGACGTGAGTTCCAACTTTGAGAAAGGCATAATATGTATGGCGAACAAAGACACTCTCTGCGCACATCATAGTTTCTCGGTTGCAGTTCAATACGACAATCAAAACCCCGCCAACTGGTCTGCACGAGGACTGACGAACTTGATGCTTGGGCAAGATAACGATGCCTTGCTTGACCTTACCACTGCCATTGACCTTGGCTCACGCTGGCCGGGAGACTATATAAACAGAGGCATTCTGCTATACAAGAAACACAACTATCGCGGGGCCCTTGCCGACTACGACAAGGCAGTGGAACTCAACCCGCAAGATGCGCAATGCTACTACAACCGCGGTGTGCTTCGCGCCGAAGTGGGAGACTGGAACAGAGCATTGGAAGACTTCAACACTGCAATCAATCTTGAGCCGGACAATATAGAGATGTATTATCAGCGCGGAGTGGTCTTCCTTCAACTCCGTCAGTGGAATGAAGCAGTTGCCGACTTCGACCGTCTTATAGAACGTTACCCGTATTTTCTGCCGTCATATTATCTTGCTGCACAGGCAAAAACAGCACTTAATGACCCTCAAACTGCATATCTCTATCAGCAGAAAGCACACAAATTAGAGGAGAATAAAGACGAGATAATGCGCCAACAGCAGTCTGTCAATACCAATGTTCAGTTGGCGAAGAGCCAGCCTCAGAAGCGAGACCGGCGCAAAGAGTTCTCCAATAGTGCTGCGCAGAATAGGCAGGAGCCGCAAGAGAGCGGACAATACCAGAGCGAGGCAAGGGGCAATGTGCAGAAACGGTATGCAGACGTGGTTAACGAGCCCAATATCGTACTCAGCTATTACAAGCAGTCGCGGTCGCTGCGCCGTACCAACTATTTCCATTTCTCTGTTGATGACTACAACAAGACAGGTGCCCTACCCTCACCCCTGCATTTTGTTGTACAAGAACAGGCTCTTACGGCAGAAATGGTTAACAGGCATTTTGAGAATATCGACCGTCTCTCTGTTCAGATTGACAGATTGGAAAACAACCTGTTGTCAGGCAGCAACGGTAGTTATGCTGCAGATCTCTATTTCGCAAGGGCTCTTGAGTTTGCACTCGTGCAGGATTACTCTTCCGCCATAGACGATTGCACTCGTGCCTTGAACTGCAAGTCCGACTTTGCTATTGCATATTTCTGTCGCGCCAACTGGAGATATAAGTTGCTCGAATATCAGCGTTCTACGGGAGCATTGTATGAGGACGGGCACAATGGCAAACTTGATTTCGAACTGATACTGCGTGATTACGACATGGTGATTACCTTGCAACCTGATTTCACCTTTGCCTACTACAACAAGGCTAATATACTTTGCACGCAAAAGGATTTCCAATCGGCTATCTCTAACTATTCCCAAGCCATAACTTACGACCCTGACTTTGCCGAAGCATGGTTTAATCTCGGTTTGACCCGCATATATACAGACGATACGGAAGGTGGCATTCAAGATCTGAGTAAGGCGGGCGAACTGGGTATCTATCAGGCATACAATCTAATAACCAGATTCCAATGAAACGGATAATATCTCTCACATTGTTTGTCTTTTGTTGTTTCTGCGCTTCTTACGGGCAACTGTTATATGAAGTGTCGGGCAACTCGGCAAGAGCCAAATCATATATCTTTGCCACCAACAAACTTGTAGATATAAGTTTTCTTGACTCTGTGCCCAACTTGTTCAAGGTGTATGGCCAATGCGACAAGGTGGTAACCGAGATGGCAATTAACGACTTCGAGGCCATTGCAGCACTTCGCAAGGCGGCTCTTCTGCCTGATTCCATATTGTTAAGCAACTGGTATTCTGAAGATGAGTACAAACAAATAGACGAAGCTATGCAACTGACACTCAAGCTTGGACTTGACAAACTTGGTCGCATGAAACCGTCATATCTTACCGAACTGTATCGCAATGAACTGCTCAAGCGCTGGCTTGGATATGATGAGAATCGTTCCTCACAAAACTTCTTTCAGAGTGTGGCAGAGCAGCAGGACAAGCCGGTCTATGCGCTTGACGAGACAGGCGAAGCCATATATATGGCTTTCGACCGTGAACCATTGCATTGGCAGATGAAGGAACTGCTGAAGATTGTGCAATATCCTGAACGAGAGATACAACTTGAGAAGGCAATGCTTGGGTTTTATCGTAATGGTCTGTTAAACGAACTTGTATATGAGGCTTCTATGCCCGACAATACCTCCACTCTCTCCTACTCCGACTGCAAAGTCTATTGGCAACGGAATATCACATGGGTCAAACGACTGAAGCCCTATCTGACAGATGGTAACGCATTCATCTGCCTGGATGCCTTGTATCTTGGTGGTGACGAGGGTCTGCTTGCACAACTCAAATCCGCCGGCTACCGCATCCGACCCGTCAATCGCAGAAACATATCCAAGTAATATGTGTCTCTCATAACTTTGAAAACTACGTAGAGACGCAACACCGTCACGTCTCAGGTTTAAGAAACCTGAATAGAAACACAGTTAATCTCAATCATTAACTGTCTATATCGTTACTCCGTATTCGTAAATGGTATCGCTCGGAAGGTCAATCGTGTCAGACCAATATAAACATGTCCTTGATGAATCTAATTGAGCATTCTTAAATAGTCCAAGCTCCGTTTTCAAAGCATGAAAAGCAGGAATAGTGGAAATATCTTCTGCAACATCATAATGCACCTCTCGCCCATCATCAAAACGGACAAACAACTGATAATTGTCAAGCGGTTGGAATGTTTGAATACGAGGTATCATATTATTAGCAATCTATATTAGTCTGTAAGTGGTGGCAGTTTAACAATCTTTTGTGTTTGCCACATCTGATTGAGTTCATCTTTATGCTCAATTAACCATTCTCTTATCATTTGTTGCGCACGTTGAGGCATATCTCCCTCAAACATCTCAAGAGTCTGAATGTCAAATAGACCGACATATTCGTTATATATAGCATGTATATGTGCAGGCTCGTGTTCTTTTGGTTTAAAGAACATCTTAATAACGATTCCATAAAAGCGAGTTATTTCTGGCATAATTATCTGCATTATTGTATTTGACGCCACAAAGGTACAACCTTTTCACGAAATATTCAAATTAAAAACAGATATATTTGGCATAAGTGTCATTTTGCGGGATAAGACTTAACTTGAAGCCTAATAAAATGGCATGGATTCAAACAAAACAAAGACGAAATCGACACAGAAAATTATAAGGTGTGTCTTATTACATTTCTCAAAATATGGATATTTTTTGATGCAACATCTAAATTAACCATGATTGGTTATTATTGTCTTGTGGTTATTGTTTGTATAGTTTCAGTATCTGAGCGGTAATATTCTCCCAGTCATATTGGATAGCAGATGATTTGGCACTATTAGAAAACGATTCCCATAATTGTTTATCTGTAAGCAACCGCTCAACCATTTCCGCCATAGTCTGTATATCTCCGAAATCACACAGGAATCCGCACTTGCCTGATGTAACCACATTAGGAATCCCTCCTACCCTTGTTGCCACAACCGGCATTCCGGCAGCCATAGCCTCTGCAAACACTATTCCCTGCGATTCTTCTTGGGAGTGAAGAACGAATATTCCGGAAGTGGAATATGCCTTGAATAACTCTGCCTGCGAGATATTGGTTTCTATTGAGATATCCGTTTTATAAGGACTTTTATCCACCTCTTTTTGAAGCAGTTCAAGGTACTTCTTATCAGCAAGTGAGCCAATAATTCTCAGTGTTGCATCTGTTCCCCGACTGCGCAGCAGATTAAACATCTGCAGAGTCTGCAGATGACCCTTTCGTGGAGATATTGCCCCCACAGACAATAAGGATTTGCTTGATGGGGAACAACTTATATTAAAATACTCCCTGTTTATTCCTTGTGGAATAACGTAGGTCTTTGGTAAACGGGAGATTTTCTTTTCAGTATAGTATCTCTTTATTTGATCTGCCACATATTCAGTATCAACTATAACATTATCTGCAAGACTCAAGATCTTAGACTCTGCTTTTGTCTTATAAATGTATTGATACAGATGTGTTAATGAAGGATGTCTCCGTAATGACTTCTTCTTCTCTTCACGCATAAGACCATGAACTGTGAGCATTGCTTTTATTCCGTAATCTTTTATTGCCTTATATAATGCCAGACTTAACTCACCTGTCCCATGCAGATGGACGACATCGGGATGCAATGCAAGGATATCACGCAAAATATCTTTCTCACGAGTTACTGCCTCTTTATTGTGTTTTCCTTGATTATTGTATCTATGCACGGTTAATTGACCTATGTGTTCAACCGTGTCTTTACCCCCTATTCTCGGATAGTCGAAAACATCCACTTCGTGATGAGCCGAAGCAATAGACTCTGACAAACCCAGAACTGAGGATTCCACACCTCCGCAAATATAGTCCAAAGAGACTGGAAATGGACCTATGATTACTATGTTCATATGTTATGTTGACTTAATTTCTTCGTTATGAGCGCCAAAGGACGATATATTATACTTATTGTCTTTGTGATGAATGGATGGAGAATCTCAAATCTTACATATTTATCGCAATGAATTAGGGCAAAGTCTTTGATTTCTGGTTCAGCATCAAGCATCCTATATAATTTATTTATTTCCGACAGTGACATCTTTAATATAGCTTTTTTTGCTCTATTAATACGCCAAACTCCCATAAAATGTACATATTCTTGTATATTAAAGTGAATATTAACTAATTCATATACATATTTCCCCAATCTAAAAGAATATGCCATTGTTCTATTAGCACTATATATCTCGGTATGACTATAATTAGTAGGGTTATCTTGTCTGTATATATAAAATACATTTGAACTATCCATTATTCTCATACAAGCGTTAGTCGCTTGTATGGTTTGCAAGACATCGCACCCACGCTCTTCGCGAAATGATATGTTGGCATCTACTAATACTTGACGACGATATACTCTATTCCATGTGAATGTAATATCTATATTTTGCGCTTTCCATTCATCTTCAATTATCTGTGGACCCGTTCTAACATCTGAGTCAGTTAGTTTCCTCTAATACTTACCTTGAGTATTCTTTATTGACCAATGATAAGAATCAAGATTATATTTCTCGCAAGTTTCTATTATGTGTTTGAAAGAATTTGCAACTATTATATCATCAGGGTCATTAAACCAAATGTATTTACCGATTGCAGCCCTATACCCGGTATTTCTTGCGGCATTATCTTTTTTGTTTACTTCATGATTTAAAAGTCTTATGTTGGGGTGTATTTTTGAGTATTCTCTAATAATGTCTGCGCACTTATCGGGCGAGCAGTCATTTACAAGAATTACCTCATATCTTTCTTCGGGAATATCTTGCTTATATAAACTATCTAAATATTCACGAAGATATCTCTCTACTCCATATACCGGAGCAACAATAGATAACAATATATCATTCATATATTATATCATGGTTTTAGATATGTAAATTAATTTGTTCTCCAATTTCTTTTTGAAACTCATCAGAATAGAAATCATTAAACCCACCGGCAGAAGTAAATGTCATTTCTCCAAAGTATAATTTTTTGTCAACCTCATAGAAATCAACCCTTACAATAGGAAACCCTTTGGCGAGAATATGAGCAGCTGCTATCATCTGATGTAGCGAATGCGGGGGGGGGGCTATTTTAGTGGACATTCGATAGTGAGAAGTCTCAACGCATTTCTGTGGAACAGCATTCCATTGAGTATCATACATCATAACTTGTACACTATCACTTACTCTATCAAAACAAGTCCATATATATTTGAGTTCACTATTTACACACCATACTTTATAATCTATTAGCGATGATGTAGATATTGACTGCTTGTTCACATCTAATAGTTCCTCAGCTATAATACATGGCTTTATCTTACTATAATGCATTTCACAGTTGTTGAGTCCGTAGGTTTTATTTGAGGCTAAAATAAAATGATATTTCCAGTCCGATATATCAATCTCCTTCTTATTTGTACAAATCATTGAATCTCCACTACCATGGTTGGTTTTCATAATAAATGAATTAGGGAGACTTTCCCAATCTATGTCATATACTCTATTCCATTTTCCAATCAAAGGAATTAATAGTTCTCCAAGTCCACATTCTTGCACGTACTCTCTTACTTTATATTTATCAGACAAACGTGCCCACACGTCAGTATCCGAATTAAACTTAAGCCATTGAATTTTCTCATCTAATGTTGTAGGATTCTCCCAATCCATAGTGCGTCCCATCTTTAAAAACACATCAGAAATTACCTTCTTTGGATTCTTTCGGTTCATTCTCAGACGCCACCATTCTCTATATTTCTTAAAAGTAAAATGATATACTAACCCTATTATATGTTTTAGTTTCATATTCAAAGAAATGGTCTTTATTCGATTATTATGATAGTTTTTTTCTTATTTTCCTCAGTTTACAGATTAGCATAAAAAGCCATTTATTCTTTGCTCCGTAAATTTTAATCTTAGATGTTCCATCGTGGTATAACTCACTATATTTTTGAGCATTCTTATAGTCTGTTAAATCATATGCTTTGGACAATAACCTCCCATTGACATAATTATTCCAATCTTCTTCATTGAAAGGAAACTTATCTGGGAATAATTCACCTAAATATCTACAAACCTCTTTGTCTCCCTCATATCTTTTGGCAAGATTATCAACAGAATCAGGACGAGTAATGCTTTTTGTTTCAATACAGACTGTACCAGTAGATACATGTATTATGTCAAAATCCGTATATGCAGATAATATTACCCATGCCGGCCAATCTTGCAATGTAAACCGACGTTTTATCCACTCGTCCAAGTCTAAATGTGCTTTGATAAAATCTGCACGATACATCATGGTAATATTTCCGAAATGTGCTCCTCCCCACACTGATTGCTGAATATTATTATGATCAATATAAGCAGTTTTTTCTATTATTTCGCCTGTTTGGCAATTATAATGCCTATGATCAGTGATACAAACGTTGCTTTGTGGATGACTCTCCATATAATCAAGTTGTAGCTGCAATTTATGAGGGTTGTGCCAATAGTCGTCATTATCACAATTACATATATATTTGCCGCGACACTCTTTAACGCATGATGCCCAATTGGCACCTAACCCCAAGTTCTGCTTATGGAATATTAAATGAATGATGTTCGGATATTTGTCCTTATATCTAAGAAGTACCTGACGAACATTATCTGTCGAACAATCATCACCAATAACAATCTCCATTTCTGCATCTGTTTCCTGCGCTAGGATGCTATCTATTGCTCTTCCTACCAAATTTTCTCTATTGTAAGAAGGAATTATTATCGATATTAACACGTGATTGTTTTGCATAAATTTTTGTTTTGCAAACAGAGCATTTCCCTGTCTATAGTTTTAACACAAAAAGCGCAGACTTTTGTAGTTTGCTATATCTGGGTCTTACAGGGTTTAACTGGACTACCTAAATCATCCAAATATATATCTACGGAAAAAGCCCACGCTTACGCATGAGCATTTAAGCTTTTTCCTTGGATGATTTTGCCTTAAGAAAGTGTCCAGTTTTCGTAAGACCCAAGTATATAAGCAAAAACGCTTAGTCTAAATATGTATTGCGCTGCCTGTCAGCGCTTGGTTTGATTCATTGGCAATGTTGTTTATGTCGGTTTCGTTTATATTATGTTCTGTTTTCGGCTACAAAGGTAATACATTTCCGTCAAACCAGCAATCACCTGCAGTTTTTCGGCAATATTTGCTGTGTTACCCCTCCTGCCTACTCCATCAGTTTCTTATATCGTATTCTCTTGGGTTGCATGGCATCCTCTCCGAGGCGCATGCGTTTGTTCTGCTCGTACTCGGAGTAACTGCCTTCGAACACGAACACCTTCGAGTCGCCCTCAAAAGCAATGATATGAGTGCATATACGGTCAAGAAACCAGCGGTCGTGACTTATCACAACGGCACAACCGGCAAAGTTCTCCAAACCTTCCTCCAATGCCCGCAACGTATTGACATCTATATCGTTGGTGGGCTCGTCAAGCAGCAATACGTTTGCTTCGCTCTTGAGCGTCAATGCTAAATGCAGGCGGTTTCTCTCACCACCGGACAGCACTCCGCACTTCTTCTCTTGGTCCGCACCCGTGAAGTTGAAACGACTCAGGTATGCCCGCGCATTCACCTCCCTGCCGCCTACACGGATAAACTCCGTGCCGCCCGAAATGGTCTCATACACAGTCTTCTGCGGGTCGATATTGCTATGCACTTGGTCCACATAACCTATCTTGACTGTCTCTCCCACCTCAAACTTGCCCTTGTCTGGCGTTTCCATTCCCATGATTAGTCGGAAAAGCGTAGTCTTGCCTGCGCCATTCGGACCTATCACCCCCACAATACCGTTAGGAGGCAGCATAAAGTTCAAGTCCTCAAACAGCAACTTGTCGCCAAACGCCTTGCTTACTCCCTCGGCGTTAATCACCTTATTACCAAGTCTTGGACCGTTGGGAATGAATATCTCAAGTTTCTCCTCGCGCTCTTTCTGTTCTTCATTTAACATCCTGTCGTATGCCTCCAAACGCGCCTTACCCTTAGCCTGACGTGCCTTGGGAGCCATCCTCACCCACTCTAACTCTCTCTCCAATGTCTTCCTGCGCTTCGACGCCTGCTTCTCCTCCATTGCCATACGGGCAGTCTTCTGTTCCAACCACGATGAGTAATTGCCTTTCCAAGGAATACCCTCGCCTCGGTCAAGTTCCAATATCCAACCTGCCACATGGTCAAGAAAATACCTGTCGTGCGTCACTGCAATCACCGTGCCTTCATACTGCTGCAGATGTTGCTCAAGCCACTCCACCGACTCGGCGTCCAGATGGTTCGTAGGCTCGTCAAGAAGCAGTATATCAGGCTTCTGAAGCAGTAGCCGGCACAAGGCAACTCGCCTGCGCTCACCTCCGGAGAGGGTCTTGATTACCGCATCTTCCGGCGGGCAACGGAGTGCATCCATCGCACGCTCGAGTTTGTTGTCAAGATTCCACGCATCGGCATGGTCGAGAGCCTCCTGCAGTTCTCCCTGTCGCTGAATCAACTTGTCAAAATCAGCATCAGGCTCGGCAAAGGCGGCATTGATCTCGTCGTACTCACGAAGCATGTCAACCACCTGCTGCACACCCTCTTGCACCACCTCCTTCACCGTCTTTTCAGGGTCAAGTTTGGGGTCTTGCTCCAGATAACCTACTGAATATCCCGGCGAGAAAACAACTTCACCTTGGTACTCCTTCTCCACTCCGGCGATGATCTTCAGCAGTGTACTCTTGCCTGCTCCGTTCAGACCTATAATACCTATTTTTGCTCCGTAGAAGAAACTGAGATAGATGTTGTTCAACACTCGTTTCTGCGGGGAGAAGCTCTTTCCCACTCCCACCATTGAGAAGATGATTTTCTTGTCGTCTGCCATAAGGAGTTGATTTTAGTTAATAGTTTGTCACGTTAGAGGCAATTCCAACTTTTCTGTGCAAAGATACAAAATAAATACATATATACCAAATTTATTATTTACTATCACTATATGGTGTTTTCTTCTTGCACATCTCGTAAATTCCACCTAACTTTGCAAAGCAAAACATAATTTCATACGATTATGATCTATCTATCTATCTATCTATTCTGTTGGCACTTGCACTGCTGACAGGCTGTTCCACCCATGTTGATCCGACCTCCAAAACTCTTGAGGGCATCAGCTTAAACAAGTCCAAGATTGAAGTTGAAGTCAATTCAACTTACAAACTAAAGGTATGGTTCGAGCCGGAAGAAGCTGAGGAGAATGCCCCAGAAGTCACGTGGGAATCAACCAAACCAAAAGTTGCAACCGTTGATGACAATGGTCTGGTTACAGGTAAAACCCAAGGCTCTGCCACTATCATAGCCACTTGCGGCAAGTTCACAGCAGAGTGCAATGTAACTGTCCTTCCCGAGCCTGAACCTGTCCCCGTTGAAAGCATTACTCTCCAGCAGACAGAGATGGAGCTGTTCCTCGACGAGACTTTCCAATTCTTAGTCACCTACTCTCCCGCTGAGTCGGAGCGCACTGCACAAGCCATCAAGTGGTCATCATCTGACGAGACCGTAGTGTCTATCGACACTGAAGGCTATGCTACTGCTCTCGCTCTCGGCACTGCCACTGTCAAAGCTGAATGCGGCTCCAAGACTGCTACCTGCGTTGTGACGGTGGCCTCTCAAGGCATTGCTGTTACGCCCGAATCGGTGACTGTTCCTGCCGAAGGAGGACTCATTACCGTTCAAGTGCGCACACCCGGTGCATGGGAAGCAGAGTACACCGCCGACTGGCTCACATTATACACCACCTCCGGTTCAAGCTCGGAAAACGTGCAGATACAAGTAGCAGCCTCCACCGGCAACTTACAACGGGTGGCGTCCGTCACTTTCAAGAATGATGTCGCTACTGCTATTCTCACCATCACACGCGAAGGCTCTATCGCTTCATTCTCAGTCTCTGCCACCACCAAAGTGCAGTTCTCACCGGGCAACCTGCAGTGCATGCCAGATGACAGCTATAACTATACTGCCTCGAAGAGCCAATGGCGCTTTGCTGCCAATCAGTGGGAATATATTGGCAAAGACAATGAGAAGATAGAGACATTCACCCCAATGACTACATGGATTGACTTGTTTGGCTGGGGCACATCCGGTTGGGATCAAATGAACAAATATACATGGCCGGGCTGTGACGACAATGGACATACCGAAAACTATGGCAACGGTGTAACCAATATTAACAACTCAAAATATGACTGGGGTGTGTTCTGCAAGATTGGTTCAGACCCTGCCGGCACTTGGCGCACTCTCACTCATGAAGAGTGGAAATACCTGATTAGTGAGCGCGAGAATGCTTCGTCACTCTATTCTATTGCCACGGTTAACAATGTTGCGGGGCTGGTTCTGCTACCGGACAATTGGGAGACCATGACTGATATTTCCTTTACATCGCATGCCGCCGGTTATTCCACTAACAATCTCTCCGAAAAACAGTGGTCGCAGATGGAGGGAGCGGGTGCAGTGTTCCTACCCGCTGCCGGATTTAGAAATTATAAATATTTATATAATGTAGGTTTAGGATTCTATTGGTCATCCAGTTACAGCACTCTGTGGCCCGAATTTCCCAATAATGATGATGAGAGGGCTATCATATTGCTCTTCGGTGAGACCACTTCCGGCTATCCGGTCATCACCACTTCCGGCGAGCCGGTTATCACAGATACTGATAGAGCCCGGGGCATGTCTGTAAGACTCGTAAAAGACGTGAAGTAACACCTTATTATATATATTATATATGACTTCTAACTGACCAAACAAAGACATATATAACATAATGCAAAGTAAATAGAGACGCACGACTGCGTCTCTATTGCTTTTGTAATTATTTATGTAATTACTATTAGTGAAGAATCAGCGCCATCTGCGCGCCGTCAGGAAATCTCTCTCTGTTGCAAACACCGCTTCAAAATCATCTGCATACCTCCTCGTAAGTCCCATCGTCATAGAACACCACCACCTTCTGCACTTTTCTCTCTGTTCTGTTCTCTATGGGCAACTCCTGACCCGCTCTTCTCTGCTTGGGCTGTGGATTATATGCAGGATTTACATCATCATGTGCCGCCAAATCTTCTGACAATGAGCCTGTTTCCGGTCGGATATCGAATAAAGTGGGCTGCTGAGAATCCGATTTCTGACGATACATCGACCCGACTCCCAAAATAAGCCATTCTGACGATAATGTTCTGAACCTGCCAAGAGTCTTTTGCATTACCTCCAAACTCGGCTTGTTTCTTCCTTTCACTATATTCGATATAGTACTCGGCTGAATCCCGATTTCTATCGCAAACTGCTTCGATGTTAACTCCTCACTCTCTATCACCTTCTTTATTCTCTCGTTCTCATTCATAATAATGACTCCTTTTTGTGATTATAATGACTCCTTTTTGTGATTACACGCTGCAAAGATATGAAAACTTTTTCACATCTGCAAACTAATAATATTTCACAAAATCTCTCCTCGCAGAGTTCACATTTGTAAATATAGGCTTCTTCACAAATGTGAAACAGTTATCAACACACACTGATTATCAGCCCTTAATTATTATAACTATCACTTTAACTATTGTATATACTTACCTTATTATTAGACACATAGTTTACGCATCTTCTTCCTCCTATTCAAAATCTGTATCAAACCGCCTCTTATTTATCCCAAATGCTTAATCTGCACTTTAAGTTTTATTCATAACTGCTGATATATATAGTTTTATATGTAGTAGATATTTGTTATTACATGGTATGTAGCCCACTGTTCACATATCTCTTTATTCCTGTTTTATAAATGTGAAATTATGCTTTCTGCATCCTCTCAAATGTGAAAAACGTGTGCTGAACATTCTTGAATTTCATGTTTGCAAACTCTTGTTTTGTGAATCAGTCTCCTGCTCTACTCCGCTTGAATACCGACTTTTCTGAATTTGCGATATTTCTGTACTTCCCCCCAAAAGATTTCAAATATTCAATTCTCACAAAGGTGTATTTCTACTCTTTCTATTTGCTCTTTCCTTTTTCATCTATGAACTGACCTATGCTAAAAAGTGTCATATTTTAAGATTTGACCCTTTTTAGCGTTACCTCTCGTCAAGCCATCTCTAAGCCAAGTGTTAGCCTACTCTATGCTCACTCTAAAATTGCCGATTATTAAGATTTCACATTTCTCACGCTGTTTTCATTTCTATACTCCTACCGCCTTAACCTCGTTTATTGCTCTTTTTTCTTTCACACCCTTGTAAATTCATGGAATTATTACTATCTTTGCAGTGCGAAACCACAAAATTTCCTACTTATGAACACAGACAATGAAGAATTGGTCTTTGATGAAAGCGAAGCCATACGTTTTATCCTCAACTTTATTCCTGAGGAAGACAAGAAAAACCTTACTGAAGACGACATCCAGTATGTTCTTGACGTCATCTACGACTACTACGATTCCGAGGGCCTGATCGAAGACGACAATGAGACTGCTGACGAGGCATCCATTGATGAAGAAAAGATGTTCGACTATATACGCAATGCCGTAAAGAAGGACAAGATGAACATCAATGATGAGCAGATTCAGCTTATCCTTGAAGGAGAGTTTGAATACGGTGTCTCTATCGGTATCTACGAGGAAGAATAACACCCCATTACTGCTTGTTACAACGTCTCCATGCCCTTGCAAGGCTGACTACAACAGAATAGATGAAGTTTCTTGTCAGAATATTTTCTCTGTTGCCACTCCGTGTGCTCTACTTGCTTGCCGACTGCTTTATATATCCGTTGGCATACTATATTGTGCGCTATCGGCGGCGTTTGGTGCGGCTCAATCTGCTTAATTCCTTTCCCGACAAAACCCCGAAAGAGATAACAGCACTTGAAAAGAAATACTATCATCATCTGTCTGACGTTATTGTGGAGATAATCTACGGCTACCGTATCTCAGAGGAAGAGATGCGCAAGCGTGTACATTTCATCAATGGTGAAGAGGCTGCACGTATGGCGCAACAATATGGCGGCAACATGCTTATGCTCGGGCACATAGGCAACTGGGAGTGGATGGCTGAAGTAAGTCACTACATGGAGCAGTTCGGGATAGAATCCACTCATGTCTATCGTAAGCAGAAAAGTCAGTCAACCAACGACCTGATGCTATATATGCGCAGACGCCGGGGCGGCAACTATTGCGACAAGAACCTTATACTTCGCACTATGGTGCAGAATCGTCATCACGATGCCCCTCAATCCTATGGCATGATTTCTGACCAAAAGCCTTCTGCCCATGGCGAACATTATCAAACTGTCTTCCTCAATCAGCTTACCCCCTTCCTTAATGGCACTGAAGTGCTCTCCAAGAAGTTTGGATATCCCGTCTATTTCTTCCATATACGTCAAGTAGCACGTGGCTACTACGAGAGCGAGTTTCATCTTATTTCTGAACACCCCGCTGACACTCCTGACGGATATATCACCGGTCAATATGCACGTCTCCTCGAAGAAAACATACTCGAATGTCCTGAACTTTGGCTATGGTCGCACAATCGTTGGAGAATAAACACAAAATAAGCACAAAATAACCTTTCCAAACAACTCTCAATATGCGTTGCTCTGTAATCATACTCAATTGGAATGGCGAAGACTGGCTTCGTAAATTCCTCCCTGCTGTTGTTTCTAACACCATTGGAGAGGGTATCGAAGTGGTTGTAGCAGACAATGGGTCCACTGATAACTCACTTCAAGTGCTCAGTCAGTTTCCTACTGTCAGAGTAATACGTTTTGACAAGAACTATGGGTTTGCTGAAGGCTATAATCTCGCTATAAACCAAACAGATGCGACATATTCCGTACTTTTGAATAGTGACGTGGAGCCGTCACGCGAATGGCTACAGCCTATGCTTGACTATATGGATTCGCACACCGACATAGGTGCATGTCAACCTAAGATTCTCTCGTGGAGAAGCAGAGAGGCAAACGATGATTATGTTAAGTTCGAGCATGCTGGTGCAGCCGGAGGGTATATCGACGTTTTTGGTTATCCCTACTGCCGTGGGCGCATTGTTGATTATGCAGAAGAAGACCATGGGCAATACGACACCATTGCGGAATGTTTCTGGGCAACAGGTGCATGTCTTCTTATCCGCACTGCGTTATATAAGGAAAGCGGTGGACTTGATGCCGGTTTCTTTGCACACATGGAGGAGATAGACCTGTGTTGGAGGTTGCAATGCCGTGGTTGGAAAGTAGCTTGCATACCTCAGTCGGTAGTGTATCATGTAGGCGGAGGAGCACTTGACTACGAGAACCCGAGAAAGACATATCTCAACTTCCGTAACAATCTGCTTATGCTCTACAAGAATCTACCCTCCTCACGTCTGCCTTGGGTGATGTTTGTAAGGTTTATACTTGACTATGTAGCATTGTTCCAGTCACTACTGACAGGTAAAACCCCCAATGCCAAAGCTATTATAGATGC
>CAJOMJ010000036.1 GCA_905235505.1 Paludibacteraceae bacterium | reverse complement strand
TTACTATGTGATTACTATGTGATTACTATGTGATTACTATGTGATTAAGCCATAACATACACAATTTCAATATTATATCACCACCTTATACAACTATCATTTTGCATTTCACAAAAAAAGTATTAACTTTGCGCAAGAAAAAACATACCTCATCATGCGCATTCATTTCATTGCCATCGGCGGAGCTGCTATGCACAACCTCGCCATCGCCGTAAGTAAAAAACAAGGATACATCGTCACCGGTTCCGACGACGAGATATTCGACCCTGCACGCACTCACCTGCTTCAAGCAGGACTACTACCCCCTCAGGCAGGATGGTTCCCCGAAAAGATAACCCCCGACCTCGACGCTGTCATCTTGGGCATGCACGCCCGCGAAGATAACCCTGAACTAATCGAGGCTCGACGCTTGGGAATCAAAATCTACTCCTTCCCCGAGTATCTCTACGAACAAACCAAAGACAAAACCCGCATCGTCGTAGGTGGCTCCCATGGCAAAACCACTACCACCGCCATGATTCTCTATGCCTTCCAAAAAGCAGGTATAAAAGCAGACTATATGGTAGGCGCACAAATCGAAGGCTTCGACAATATGGTTCATCTCAGCGACGACGCTCCTTACGCGGTCTTCGAGGGCGACGAGTATCTCACTTCAGCACTCGACCATCGCTCTAAGTTCCACCTCTACCACCCGCATGTCGCCATTCTCACAGGTATCGCATGGGACCATATCAACGTCTTCCCCACCTTCCCGCAGTATGTCGATACCTTCAGGCAATTCGTTGACCTTATCGAACCCGCCGGCACGCTCATCTATTTCTCAGGCGACCCCAACCTCTGCGATATCGCTGCACATGCCCGACCCGACATCACACTCTTGCCTTACGATACTCCGCTCCACTCCGTCGAAGATGGTATAACCTACGTCACCGACAGCCATATACCCCTCTCCGTATTCGGCAATCACAACCTGCAGAATCTTCACGCAGCCCAACTCGCGTGTCAGACAGCCGGTATCCGGCCTCAAGAGTTCTACTCCCTGCTCAGTTCCTTTACAGGTGCCAGCAATCGCCTCGAGAAGATATGCGAGGTAACCGACAGCGACACCGGCAACACCTCTGTCGCTTATAAAGACTTCGCACACTCGCCCTCTAAACTGCGTGCCACCATCAACGCCGTTCGCGAACAATACCCTGGCAAGCAGCTCATCGCTTGCATGGAACTTCATACCTTCTCCTCCCTTATGTCCGATTTCCTCCCTCAGTACAAACACTGTATGAGCGAAGCAGACACTGCCTTTGTCTATTTCAATCCCAAAGTCATTGAGCACAAGCACCTCACTCCTATTACAAAAGAAGATGTCAAAAACGCCTTTGGCACGGAAAATGTAGAAGTATTTACCGATAGCCGGCAACTGCAGGATACCCTCCGTAAACTCAACTATCGCAATACCGCACTTCTGCTCATGACTTCCGGCACATTCGATGGTATCGACATACCCGCATTCGCAAAACAACTGCTCGACAACGCTTAACAAACACTTTATATAACACATGAATACCGACAACAAATTTGACTCGCGCTATATGCAGATGGCACGCATCTGGGCCGAAAACTCCTACTGCACTCGGCGCAAAGTGGGAGCCCTGCTCGTCAAAGACAATATGATTATCTCCGACGGCTTCAACGGCACTCCTTCAGGATTTCCCAATGTCTGCGAGGACGAGAATAATGTCTCCCTCCCCTACGTCCTGCATGCCGAAGCAAATGCCATCACCAAGGTCGCACGCTCGGGTAACTCGTCCGACGGCGCCACTCTCTACATCACCGACTCACCCTGTATCGAGTGCGCCAAACTTATCATACAGTCAGGTATCCGCCGCGTCGTATTTGGCAGACAATACCGGCTCACCGATGGCATCGAACTCCTTAAACGCGCAGGTATTCAGGTCGATTATCTTCCCATAGAATAACAACTCTTTTTGCAAAATGAAAAAATATATCTTCCCCACAGTCACCGTCATCTGCCTTATCATCGGCTTCTTCCTCGGCAACGCACTTGCCAACCGGGCCAATGCACAACAACTGCGACTCGGCAATTTCCGTATCCAACTCTCCAAAGTGGACCAACTCATCCAGTATATGGACGCAGCGTATGTTGACCCCATCGACGTTGATAGTATCACTGAAGACATCATGTCTGACATCGTCAGCAAACTCGACCCCCACTCCGCCTATATCCCCAAGAAAGACCTCGAACTCGTCAATAGCGAACTCAGTAGCAGTTTCTCAGGTATCGGCGTGCAGTTCTCCATACAAAACGACACTGTCAGTATCGTCGCCGTTATTAGCGGTGGACCCAGCGAAGGAATAGGTATCTTGGCAGGTGACAAAATCGTCTCCGTCAACGACTCCGCTTTCACTGGCAAAGGTATCAACAACGAGAAAGTTATGCATACCCTACGTGGAGAAAAAGGTACACAGGTCAAACTCGGCATCAAACGGTATGGTACACCCGAAATCCTTGACTTCACCGTCACTCGTGGCGACATACCCGTTCACTCCGTCGATGCCGCTTTCATAATCCAACCCGACAATAAAACCGCAACACGGCAAAAGATAGGCTTCGTCCGCGTCAATAAGTTCTCCGAGAATACCTACGACGAGTTCATTGCTGCCCTTGCCAAACTGAAGAACGAGGGCGCTACCGCATATATAGTTGACCTCCGTGAGAACTCTGGCGGATATATGGATCAGGCAATCAAAATGGCTAATGAGTTTCTCCCCGCCGGCGATATGATAGTCTATTCCGAAGGCAGATCCTACCCCAAGTTTGAAGCCAAAGCAAACGGACTCGGCAGATTTCAGTCTGTTCCGCTTGCCGTACTTATCGACGACTTCTCCGCTTCCGCTTCTGAGATATTCGCCGGCGCAATGCAGGACAACGACCGTGCCGTCGTCATCGGACGCCGCTCTTTCGGCAAAGGACTCGTGCAACAACAGTTCCCCCTGTCCGACGGCAGCGCTATCCGGCTCACCGTCGCCCGTTACTACACTCCCTCCGGTCGCTGCATTCAGAAACCTTACGAACTTGGCAATCAGAAAGACTACGAGAAAGAACTCCTCGAACGGTTCGAACGCGGAGAGATGTTCTCACAAGACAGCATCCGTCAGTCCGCTGACACCACTGTCTATTACACCAAACAAGGCAAACCCGTATATGGTGGAGGAGGTATTATGCCCGACATCTTCGTCGGTAGAGACACCACTCTCAACACCCCTTGGTTCAATCAGACAGTCAATCGCGCCCTCACTTACCAGTTTGCATATCAATATACCGACCGCCACCGCAAAGAACTCTCAAAGTACAAGACTTGGCAGTCGCTTGAGCAATATCTCCTTCAAGCCGACTGGATCCCCGAGTTCGTCAGCTTTGCAGAGTCCAAAGGAGTAGAACCCAAACAGAGTGAGATTCAGAAGTCCAGACCTATCGTTACCCGTATCATCAATGCTTATATCGTTCGCGATATGCTTGGCGACGAAGGCTTCTTCCCTCTCTTCGAGCGTGACGACGACATAACCAAACGCGCAGTCCAACAACTCTCCAAGTAAATATCAGCATACGCAAACCGCAATATGCGGTATCTGCATACGCAATACAAGTTATCTATATACACAATAAAAGAAACACACCGTCTGGTGTGTTTCTTTTGTAGCGAGGCCCGGGATTGAACCGGGGACCTCATGATTATGAATCATGCGCTCTAACCAGCTGAGCTACCTCGCCAACATTTGCCCGAAAGCGGGTGCAAAAGTACAACAACTTTCTGAATTACGCAAATAAATAATTCAAAATAACACTTTTTATCCCACTTGGGCACCATTTGCTACCTGCGCACTCACCGTTGTTACAACCAACTTGCCGTCTGAGTTAACTGCAGATAGTATCATTCCCTGCGACTCTATACCCATCATCTTCCTTGGTGGAAAATTGGCTATAAACAGTACCTGCTTGCCCACCAGCACCTCAGGCTCGGGGTAACTTTGGGCTATTCCCGACAGTATAGTTCTTCCGCCCATACCATCATCTATCTTGAACTCCAGTAGCTTGTCCGACTTCTTCACCTTCTGACACTCTAACACTGTGCCCACTCTGATGTCTGCCTTGTCAAACTCGTCTATACTTGTCAGCTGCTTCACCTCAGGTGCCTTCCATGCTGCCGCCTCGTTCTCTTTCTTTATTCTTGCAAGGCGGTCAAGTTGTGCCTGTATTGCTCCGTCCTCTATCTTCTCAAAGAGCAGAACCGGCTCATTCAACTTGTGTCCTTCTTCCAACAGACTGACTGAACCCAAGTCCTCCCACTGAACCTTATCCATGTTAAGCATCTCCCTCAGCTTCTCTGAAGAAAACGGCAGGAATGGCTCGAAAGCTATACTCAGGTTGGCGGCTATCTGCAACGCTATGTTCAGTATAGTGCCCGTTCTCGCAAGGTCAGTCTTTGCCAACTTCCAAGGCTCTGTATCGGCAAGATACTTGTTTCCTGTCCTCGCAAGGTTCATTGCCTCACGCTGCGCATCCCTGAACCTGAACTGCTCCACCAACTCCTCCAAGTTCTTCTTTATATCACAGAACTCCTTTATCGTACTCTCGTCATACTCTGTCAGCTCGCCCTGCTTGGGCACTATGCCGTCAAAATACTTCTTCGTCAGAACCATCGCACGATTAACGAAGTTGCCGTATATCGCCACTAACTCATTGTTGTTTCGTGCCTGGAAGTCAGCCCATGTAAAGTCGTTGTCCTTCGTCTCGGGTGCATTGGCAGTAAGCACATACCGCAGCACATCCTGCTTCCCGGGGAAGTCCTCAAGGTACTCGTTCAGCCATACTGCCCAGTTCCTCGACGTACTTATCTTGTCTCCCTCAAGGTTCAAAAACTCGTTCGAAGGTACATTGTCAGGCAATATATAACTCCCTTCAGCCTTAAGCATCGAAGGAAACACTATGCAGTGGAACACAATATTGTCCTTGCCTATGAAGTGCACAAGACGCGTACTGTCGTCCTTCCACCATGTCTCCCACTTGCCGTACTTCTCCGGCTGGTTGTCGCAGAGCTCTTTCGTATTGCTTATATATCCTATCGGCGCATCAAACCATACGTACAGCACCTTCCCTTCTGCACCTTCTACCGGCACAGGTATGCCCCAGTTCAGGTCACGAGTCACTGCACGAGGCCTCAAACCGCCGTCAAGCCAACTCTTGCACTGACCATATACATTCGGCCTCCACTCCTTGTGCTCCTCCAATATCCACTTCTCAAGCCACTCCTGATACTGGTCAAGAGGCAGATACCAGTGCGATGTCTCTCTCTTGGTCAGAGGATTGCCGTTAACTGCATTATATGGGTTTATCAGTTCATCGGGACTCAGAGTCCTGCCGCATTTCTCACACTGGTCTCCGTATGCGTCTTTAGCATGACAATGCGGACACTCGCCGCGTATGTTCCTGTCTGTCAGAAACTCACACGTCTGCTCGTCATAAAACTGCTCAGTAGTCTGCTCTATAAACTTGCCGTCGTCATACAACTTCCTGAAGAAGTCCGACGCCAACTTGTGATGAGTGGCTGACGTCGTACGGCTGTATATATCAAAACTTATTCCGAACTGCTCAAACGACTCCTTTATCAGTTTGTGATACCTGTCAACCACCTCCTGCGTCGTGATACCTTCCTTGCGCGCACGGATAGTAACCGGCACTCCATGCTCGTCACTTCCGCCTACAAACAATACAGGCTGACCCTTCAGTCGTAAGTATCTCACGTAGATATCTGCAGGTACATACACACCCGCAAGGTGACCTATATGAACCGGACCATTAGCGTATGGCAAAGCCGAAGTCACCAGTGTTCTTGCAAATTTCTTGTCTGTCATATATTATCAATGTGTAATAAATATTCATTTTCCGTGCTAATTTTTGACAAATTGTATCATATATTTGTCCATTTGCGGAAATGTCTGTATCTTCGCACTCTGAAAAGTGCGTGCAAAGGTACGGCAACTTTTCCGATTACGCAACTTTTGGATATGAAAAGAGTACTCATCGCATTGTTTTCACTACTCCTTGGCATTACCGTCAATGCACAAGTAAAGAACTATATCTCACTCGCCGGACAACTCGGCGACGCCTCCTATATCTACAATATCCCCGATATCAACTCACGTATCAGTGGCGGCATCGATGGGGCTTTCACTGTAAGCTACGAGATGCGGGCAAACGCTTTCCTCTTTGACCTCGGATTAGGGCTTAATGTCTCCCATAGTATCGTCGATGTCGGAAGTATGAGTCAGGTCCTTGAGAATCAAATCGATGATGACCCCATCAGCGGCGGCGACCTGTTCAATTATATCTACCACCAGACCGGTCGCAAAGATAGTTATACCAACCTCTCTCTTCAGGTGCCAGTCATGCTCGGTGCTGCCTCCAAGCACTTCTATTTCCTCGCTGGCGTCAAGCTCGATATGAGTCTCCTCGCTCGCGCAAACGCCAAAGCCGTCATCGACGCTGAACTCGACTACTCCCCCTCCGGACTCGACCACACTCCCGTAATGCCCAACCACGGCTCCTTCACCAACTACGAAGTGCGCCAGGCACCCGTCAATGTCTCATTCAAACCGCAAGTCCTGGCTTCCGCCGAGATAGGATACCGCTTCGTAGATGTCGCTTGCGGAACAGGTTGGGATGTGCCTAAAGAGCATAACTACTGGCGTGTCGCTCTCTTCTTCGACTATGGGCTGCTCAATATGAACAAGGCAGGTAACAACGAGAATATCACTCTGCCAAAGTCATATTCCACTGACGGTATGCAGAACATTACCATCAACCACATCTTCTCTACCAAACTGGCAGCCGACTCCCGTGTTAACAATATGATGATTGGAATAAAGGCAACCTATCTCTTCGAGTTGCCGCAAAAGAAAGCCTGCACCGTCTGCAGGGATGCATACCGCGGACACTCATCAAGCGGGAAATAAAGACTCCGCTATTATCTGAGCCAGCTCGTCGGTCTTTACACGGCTTATCTGCTTGTCTTTTGCCACACATATCTCACCCGTCTCCTCCGACACCACTATCGCTAATGCATCCGTCTTCTCTGCTATGCCTAACGCAGCACGGTGCCTCAAACCGTATCGCTGGGGAATATCCTGATTCTTGCTCACAGGTAATATACATGCCGCCGATTGTATCCGCCCTTCATTGATTATCATTGCACCGTCGTGAAGCGGGGTGTTCTTGAAGAATATATTCTCTATAAGTCTTGAACTGATCTCAGCATTCAGTCTCTCTCCCGATGCCATATATTCATTAAGATTCTGCCTCTGGCATATAACTATCAGCGCACCTGTCTTCTCCTTTGACATGTGCTTGCACGCAATCACTATCTGCATCACACTCTTTTCCTCCGCATTATCCCTCTTCTTGTTGTGAATACTCCTGTGAATGGCATGAAGAGAAAAACGTGAACCTATACGCGAGAAAAACGAACGTATCTCATCCTGAAAAATAACTATCAACGCTATCGCACCTACCGAAATAAACCTGTCAAACAAAGCACCGCTCAACTCAAGCGCTAACACATACGACACCACAAACCACGCTAAGATAAACGCCAATATACCCCAGAACACGTTTACCGCACCCGAGCGCTTCAGTATCCTGTAGGTCTCATACAACAATATCCCCACCAACAGAATATCAAGTATGTCTTTTATTCCTATCTGAAATCCCATATCTTATCCCATATATTACCTATATATTAAATATAACTAAGACAATCACCCCGTTATCATTTCACAATCACCACGTCACCTCCGCATCGCCACCTCACAATCACCCCGCTTTCGCCCCTCCGACAAGTTGCGACTACTCACCTCAAACCCCGTTTTGACACTTTGTCACCTTTTCTTATATTTTACTTAGCAAAGTGTAAGTTGACGGATAGCCGAAATCATGCTATCTCTAAGCCGAGTGTTAGCCTACTCCCCCATTTGACACTTTGTCACCTTTTCTGCCTTTTTGCTTACGTTTTGTCATCTGCCACTATTCCCCACCATAAGTTTGTCCCAAAACTCATCTTACCTGTAAGTCGCACTTACCTCACTTATAAATCGCACTTATCCTACCCCGCCCGCACACTTCTCATACACCTTCACCGCCTCTTTTGCTTCCCTCACATCGTGCACTCTCAGTATCTTTGCCCCTCCCCATAGCGCCTGCATATTTGCAGCGGTAGTCCCGTTTAGCGCCTCCTCGGACGTGCAACCGAGCAACTCTCTTATCATCGTCTTCCTCGACACTCCTGCCAACACCGGCTTGCCCAGTATCTCCAACTCTCTCAGTCGCCTCATTATCTCCCAGTTCTGAGAGGTATTCTTGCTGAAGCCGAAACCGGGGTCAATGATTATATCTTTCACACCTGCAAATTGCAGTAAGTCAGCCTTCTTCGCAAAGAAATCTATTAACTGCTCCAATATGTCTCTGCTCTCATCAGGCACTGCCCAATGTGTCAGCACGTATGGCACTCCCGCACTGCCTGCCACCTCCGCCATCTCCCCTTCCCGCAGTCCGCTTACGTCATTGATTATCATGTCGCCATACTCACTTATCGCCCTCCTCGCTACTTCTGCCCTGAATGTGTCAAGCGACAAAGGCATATCGGCAAACTTGCACCTCGCTATCTTTAGAGCCTTGCTCACCCTGCACCACTCTGTCTCCAAATCTACCGGCTCTGACATCGGACGTGTAGAGCACCCCCCTATGTCAAGTATATCCGCACCCTCTTCCACCGCCTCGCTCATCCTCCTCTCTATATCTTCCTCACTCCTCTGCCTGGACGCTGCATAAAAACTCTCATCTGTCACATTCACTATCGCCATAACACGGCAATCCGACAGACTCAGCAACTTCCCGCCTACATTTATTGTACTCATTTCCTCACATTACATTTGGCTGCAAAGATACAAAAAAAACTTATAAAAAGTATATTTTACCTCCCAAATCTCTACTTTTTGACACTTTTTTTACAGAAAAATACTTTTTTTTGAAGAAATTGCCCTCAAGTGTTGGTGATATTGCAAAAAAAAACGTAACTTTGCAGGCTGAATGTTGTGTGCTGGGCAAAACAGCACAATTTACAGCAGCTTTTAAGTCAACTTTATCAACGTAAACAAATAACCAACAAGATATGAATAGAGGAATCAAATTTGCCCTTCTGTCGCTCGTAGTAGTATTTGGAGCATGCCAAAAGAGAGAACTTAATACAAAGATCTCCAATACCACGGGCTGGAACTATTTCGATGAGAGAACTACCAACTTCGAAGCACTCGCTGATGTACACAGCGGTATCCCTACCGGTATGGTGCCCATCCAAGGTGGTACATTCATGGTCGGTGAAAAAGATGAATTTATCACTGCACCGCGTGATAACTCGCAACGTAGCGTCACCGTAAGTTCATTCTACATGGACAAATACGAGGTCTCCAACCTCAACTGGCGCGAGTACCTCCACTGGATGAATGTTGTCTTCGGACCTACCGCCCCCGAACTCGTAAAACAAGTCCTGCCCGACACTACCGTTTGGCGTGAGGAAATGGCATACAATGAACCATATCTTGACAACTATTTACGTCACCCCGCCTTCAGCTTCTATCCTGTAGTTGGTGTCAGCTGGAAGCAGGCAATGGACTACGCCCGCTGGCGTACCGACCGTGTCAACGAACTCGCACTCATCAATGCCGGTGCCATCATCTATCCCCCGTTTGCAGACCTCCAGCCTACTGACGACGAAGCATATAAAGACGAATGGGAAACCATGTACCCGGGCTACGATATGGAAGAACTTGATGTACCCGATCCCGACGATCCGGAAAACACTATAACCATGTATCGCCCCCCGTATGAGTGGGTTCGCGACAAGTTCGTATTCAACACACAAAAGTATCTCTATCGCGGTGACTATGTGCCCGAATATGGTAGAAGACCTAAAACCGACCTCTATGGTATGGAGCGTAAAGTCACTACTGCCGATGGTATCCTCGTCGTAGGCTATCGTCTGCCCACCGAAGCCGAGTGGGAGTTCGCTGCTTACGCACCCATCGCAGGAGAAGACGGACTCACCGTTGAAGGCAAAATCTACCCGTGGTCTGGTTACCATCCGAGAAACCTCACTAAAAAACAACAAGGTCAACTGCAAGCCAACTTCGTTCGCGGACGAGGCGATATGATGGGTGTCAGCGGTGCACTCAACGATAAATATGTTATCACCGCACCCGTGGATGAATTCTTCCCCAACGACTTCGGACTCTATAATATGGCAGGTAACGTCAACGAATGGGTTCTTGATGTATATCGCGAAACCTCTAACCAGGAGACAAGCGAGTACAACTCCTTCCGAGGCAATATCTACACTCATCCTAAAAAAGAACCCGGAGAGAATGGCGAAGTTTATGCTATCGACTCTCTCGGCGGTATAGCTCTTGAGTTCTCCGGTTCAGATGACAAACGCGACTGGAAAGACGGCGATTTCGCTTCTCTTCTCAATACCGACTACCCGCTTGACACCGTTGGTATAGAGAATCTCACCGAAGTCAAAGTTGACCCGACCGATATCCTCGCTCCGCGTATCACCAAATCTACACGCGTATATAAAGGTGGTTCTTGGCGCGACCGCATCTACTGGCTCAACCCCTCCACACGTCGTTACCTCGACGAAAACCAGTCCAGTAGCACTATCGGCTTCCGTTGCGCTATGTCAACCGTCGGTAACCAAATCGGTGTTGACTAAACATACCTGCAGACTTTATTTCCATACTTAACTTAGGAAATATCAACCCGTCTGCTAATACATAACGTATACTTACAGAGACGCGACATTGTCACGTCTCTGTTATAATAGGTTCAACAAACCATTCCACATGTAGAGACTCAAGCAAACTAATCAAATAATCATATTGCTAATAATTTGCTAATAGAAAGATGAGAATTATTCACACAGCCGATTGGCATATAGGCCAAATTATTTATCAGTACTATGACCGTGAAGAAGAACATCAACACTTCTTTCGGCAACTTAGTCAGTGGTGCAAGAACGAGCAGCCCGATGCTCTTGTTGTCAGTGGAGATATTTTCGATACCGCCCTACCCTCTGCTATTGCCCGCCGTTTCTATACAGAACAGATTATGCACTTGCGCCAAGAATGCCCGGAGATGATTATAATAATCATTGCCGGTAATCACGATTCTGCAAGCCGATTGGAAGCGGAAAAGGCATTATGGAACTACGCCAATGTGTATGTGGTAGGCATAGCTCCTTCATCCGACATTCACTTGCTTGCTGACGGCTGGCAGGAGAATTATATAGTGGAGTTGCCCAATAAGGGATATGTTGTGGCAATGCCTTTCTATAATGGTAGTCGCAAGGAAGTTATACAAAAACTATTAGATTATGTGGCAGAGCGTAATACAACACAACTGCCTGTTGTAGAATTGGCTCATCAATGGGTGCAAGGTATGACCACTTGGGGCACGGAAATCGGTAATCTTGCAGAAAAAGGAATAGATGAGTT
The DNA here is from genome assembly GCA_905235505.1 of Paludibacteraceae bacterium. Lineage (GTDB taxonomy): Bacteria > Bacteroidota > Bacteroidia > Bacteroidales > Paludibacteraceae > Colicola. Next base: position 6,899 of record CAJOMJ010000036.1, on the reverse strand, counting down.
CGGCACTGGATATGATTATCTTGCTTTAGGACATATTCATAAACCACATACGATAGGCAATGAGGAGGATGTGGTAAGCAACTTGTCCGAACAGGTCTTGTCATCACCTGTGGCGCGCTACTCAGGTAGTGCATTACATGTAAACGCAAGCGAACAAGTGCCGCATAGTGTGTCGGTGGTTGAGATAGACCGACATGGAGGTAATGTACATATTCGCCCACTACGAATAAACGAATGGATGCATTTTTACACCTTGCCTCAGACAGGCGATGCCATCGGGTCGGAAGAGCAACTCCAACAGGTAGTGCAAGCGTTTGTGAACGACCACAATAAGCGAGGATATTTCCGCCTACGGGTTAAAAACTCTATACAATGGAAAAACGACCCTGATAAACTCGTGGAACAAATCATCGAAGGGCATGAAGACAAGGCGCGTTTCAATCCACAAACTATCTATGAAGGTATAGAAACAGAACAGAAACAGAGTACAGAGATTACTTTTGAAGTAGAAGATTTTCAGCAAATGACCGACCCGCTGGATTTCATACGCAAGACCATCAACCAGTATCCACAGTTGGATGTTGACAAATTGGAAGAGGACTTTAAACGCATCAGCGAACGAGTACGCCAAATGGAAGAAAACAAAAACACACATAAAAAAGAGTTATCATGAAAATAGAAAAACTGCATATTCGTAATATAGCATCAATCTCATCAGCTGATATTGATTTTTCCCATGACCTGATTGATGCCGATGGTTCACCTGCTTCGCTTTTCTTGATAGCGGGAGAAACAGGCACAGGTAAGACTATTATACTGGATGCTATCACGATGGCGCTATATAAGACCACTCCGCGTATAAAAGGAGTTAGTGCACAGAAACAGAACGCATTTACAGACCCAAATACAGGTGAAGAAATAAGCATTTTCAGTGTGGAGCAATATACGCGCATCGGCATAGGGGCAACAGATGATTGTTATAGCGAAGTAGTGTTCACAGGCAACGACAACAAACATTATACTGCCCGTCTAACACTTGGCATGAAGCGCAATACAAGATTGCGCGAGCCGGAATGGTCTTTAATAAGCGATGACGGAACTTCCCTGTCGAAAGATAAAGATATTAAAGAGCGAATGATGCAAGCCGTGGGACTTAGCTTTGAACAATTCTGCCGATTGTCTATGCTCGCCCAAGGGCAGTTTGCTGAATTTCTATGTGGCGATAAAAAACAACGCGAAAGTATTCTTGAACAACTAACTCAAACCGAACTTTTTAGTCGCTATGGTGAAGTCATCTCGCTTCTATATAAAGAAGCTAAAGATTCAAAAGAAGAGTTGGCTAAAACCATACAGGCACAGCTCAATATGCTCCTGACTGATGAGCAGTTAAACGAAAAGAAGACCCACATAGAGGAGTTAAAGGCTCTGCAGGCAGAAGCTAAAATATTAAAGGATAACGCCGAACAATTATGCACACAAGCAGACACCTTTCTTAAGGCCCAAAACGAACTGACGCACCTTTCTGAGCAAGAACAGCAGTACGAGGAAACATGGCTATTGCTTTCTGCCTCTTTGCTAAGATTGAAAGAGGAGAATATAAACATTGAACAGGACATCATACAAAAGCAGCAGTGGATAAACAATCAAGCACCCTATGCTGGTGTATACAGCCGCAAAGGCGAACTGTCCGTTCAAATGCAGAATCTCGAAAACGGGTTGCAGGCCCTGGCAACGAAAAAGCAGAACTTGCAAAACGAGAAGAACTTAACAACAGTTCTGGAAGAGCAACTGCAAAAGGCTAAGGACAACCACGAGAAAGCACTACAATGTGTTCAACAGAAAGAACAAGAAATCAGAAAGATGACCTCGCAACGAGAGCAACTGCGCCCTACGGAGGTAAATAACTGCATTAACGATATCAATCAGCAAAAGAATGCCTTACAACAGTTGCTCCATGATTATAACATGTGGCAAATAACAGTCAAAGCGTATGATGAAGCAAAACAAGAATTGCAAGATCTTACCAATAAAAAGCATGAACAACAAACTATCGAAGAGAAAGATAAAGCAATACTGGATAAGGCACAAGAGGAATTGGATTCTCAGCAGCGGCTATACAACCTTATGAAAAATAGTAAGGAAAAAGCATTTCAATCAGTTCGTGCGCAACTCCGTGAAGGCGACTTATGCCCGTTGTGTGGGAACGGGGTGAATATGAACCTTTTGCAACAGAACTTCGATGTATTGTTAGATCCGCTGAAGGAGGAAAATCAGAAACTGACAGCCGCTCGCGATAAAGCAAAACAGAAATATGATGAATCCTATAGTCAACTCAACAAACTGCAGGGACAACTTACCTCGCATCAAAATTCTATCGCTGACATTCATAGCAAGGCTGAAAATGCCAAGCAAACACTTGCAAGCAATGTAAAGAACTTTTTCGGTAGTGATGTAGCCTTAGATAATACTCTCCATAATCGCATTACCAAACATCAAACTGAACTCGATGCCCAACTAAACCAACAACTTACTATTCAAAAAGAAGCTGAAACTTTGCAAAAAACTATCAGCGACATGAATCATGAACTATTGGAACTGATAAAAACTAGGGATAAAGCATATTTTAATCTCACTTCCACAGAAACAAAGGTGAACAATAATGCATCGAATATTGCAAATCTGGAAAAATACATTAAAGAATATCAAACCGAAAGCGATAAGTTGCAAGAAAACATAAACGCAATTATACAAGACTTTTACCCTGATTGGGAATGTGACATTGCAGGTGTACGCTCAAGAATTTTTAATTCCGCTACTGAATATGAAAACCGCACAAGGGAATTTGAGTCACAGAAGAATAGTTTGCAAACTCGGAAAGACTCCTATCAACGTATGGTTAATAAACAAAAGGATGTAGTTGCGTTAGAGCCCGAGTGGACATTGCCTGACACCCCGGCTCAAAACTCTATGTACAACGCAGAAGAATTGTGGAACAACTTGCATGCCAATCTCATTTCTTTGCATACACATCGTACCACAGCCTCGGATCAACTTTCGGAAGCAAAAAATACACTTGCCGGTTGGTTCGATGAAAACGACAGACTGCGACAAAACGACCTTCAACAACAAAAAACAAAGACTAACGATAAATACAATTATTTTATTGGCGAAATAGGAAAAGAAAACGGCTTGCTGCAAGAGGATATAAAAAACCGCACTTCCATTGAAAAAGAAAAGACCAAACTCGCTGACTATGAGCAAATAGAAAACCATTGGAAAGTTCTCAACGACTATTTTGGTGGCACTAAATTACGAACATTAGTGCAAACGCATATCCTTGCGCCATTATTAGAGAATGCCAACCGATACCTCGCAAAAATAACTGACCGCTACCAACTCACTTGTGACAGACAGAACGAACAACTCAGTATCCTTGTACACGACACGTACAATAATCGTGTTCGTAGTTCAGCGGTATTATCCGGTGGAGAACGTTTTCAAATATCGCTTGCACTTTCTTTGGCGCTGTCTGACTTGCATCAAGCAGGTATGAATGTTGACATCCTCTTTATAGATGAGGGCTTCGGCACATTAGATAAGTTTGCCTTACAAAGCGTAATGAATACCCTGCAGGACCTGCCATCAATTATAGGGCAGCAGTCGCGCCGTGTAGGTGTTATCTCCCACCGAGAGGAATTGAATATCATACCTGCCAAGATCCTCGTTAAGCGTGATGGCAGAGGCAAGAGTAAAGTCATTTGTCCATACACAGGTGAATACATAGAATAATTATCCGACTTACAATTAATTATTTTGAAAAGAACCTTGCATATTATTTACAGACTCAATCAGTATAAAACATATTATGATAGACCAAATTATTGATTTCAACAGGCATTTCGTGGCTGAGAAAGGCTATGAAAAGTACATCACCGACAAGTATCCTGACAAGAAACTGGCAGTTTTGACCTGTATGGACACACGTCTGACAGAACTTCTGCCTGCTGCGCTCGGGCTGAAGAACGGAGACGCGAAGATTATCAAAAACGCAGGTGGACTGATTATCTCGCCTTTTGATTCCGCCATGCGCAGTCTGATTGTAGCAATTTATGAACTTGGTGTACAGGAGATTATGGTGGTAGCACATACCCAATGCGGTGCTTGCCACATGAGTTACAGTCATTTTCAACCGGTGATGAAAGAGCGAGGTATCACACACGAGACACTGGAAACCATCAGTAATTGCGGCATCGATATCAACCAATGGTTAGAGGGGTTCCATGATACACCGGACTCTGTCCGCAATACGGTCAAGACCATTCAAACGCATCCTCTCATACCAAAAGACATCATTGTTCGCTGTTTCATCATCGATTCCGTCACCGGAGAACTGGAAGAAATACACTAATTAGTTTATTTCTGTTTTCCCCCCCCCCTTCTTAGCCGGAACGTATTACAGAGATATATGTTCCGGCTTTTGTGTGTCATGACGGGTCATTACGTCACATTCTTCTTGTCTTTGTGGGATGTACAGATGCCTGTCTTGCTGCATAACGACGGTTGCCATGCCTTAACGTCCTCGATGACAAATAGGCGGCGCAATGCTCTCAAGTAACTGGTAAGCGTCTTGTCGGTGATAGAGATATAGTTCGCGCGTACATCCGCGCATCACCTTTCTTCCCAAAACAGATAGGCAAACTTACTCATCAAAGAATACGACTCTTTGACTTGCTCTGGACTCACTCTTTGTGCTTCAGTTCTAATCATAGTTGATACATTAAAATTCATGACTACTTTAGGTATAACTTTTTAAAATAGTCATGAACTTTTTTGAGAGAGGGGAAGTTATTTTTCAAAAATGGTAGAATTTAGAATATCCCTTTTCTTTTTACTATAACAAAATTGATATATTCCAATAGCAATTATTCCTATCACAATAAGCCACCAGATCTCTAACCACCAACCAACTATTATCACTCCAATGCCAAGAACCCATGTCCGGATAAGTCCTGATTTATGTTTTTGTTCATATTCTTGTGAAGATATTGCTAATATTTCATTGACATACGCAGTTTTATCAAACAAAGCATTATACATCACACGGGCTCCCCGCTGCATTCCTATAGAGGATAAGTCTGCATATTCCTCCCCATTCGTCACTCTGACCGAAAGAGTTTTGGCATCGCAAATACTTTTCAAATATGCTTCATTTATTTCGTACCAATCTGATTCGATATGGAGGTCATTTAAATAATCTTCTGAATAACTCTCATGAGGTTCAAGTGAATAATGTTCTCCATCTATTACCATTTGTAACTCACCATTTGAAATATTCAGTCCGTTACAACTTATTGCTGTGAGATCAATGACAAGGCCGCTTAAAATATCCATATCCTTAATAGTTATTTGACGAAAACCTATTTCCGGACTCGAGAGGAACATTGTTTTTTCTTGAACATCCAATTTGATTTCATCTTTCAAACGAATAACTCTCTTTTGTTTTAACTGATCATACTCAGATTTGACAAATTTATTCATACTGCTAATATTTGTAGTTTTTGCCTACTCTTCTTCGGATTTTCGGCTTACTCCGTTTGGTAAAACATATTTATTCAAATTGAATCCGTATTCTGCAAAGAGGTTGTCAACTATCTGAAAGTCGACTTGCTGATGCAATACTCCAGCGATATAGATAATAAGGCGATAGGTGTCAATAACTTCTCTATCGAATAAATCCGGTACATGACGGATATAGTCCTCTTTGGAATATGGATGTTGAGGTGTGTGGCACAACTCAAAGTCCAATAGTTCCAAAGCCCAAGTTATGTTTTCTGAAGTTAGTGCGTTATGCAACACTCCATTGTCGTGCATGATGCGCAGATTGCGTATAAGTACATTGGCTGCAATGAGATAATCCTCTTGATAATTTTTATCGTTGAGACGTTCCCATTTATTAACTTCTTTCCAAATCAGGTTTTGTGTCATAAAGCCGGCATCAGCTATTCGCCATGGACATTCCACATTATACTGCAATATGCATGGATAGATAGTTTCATCTGTTTGCACAATATAAATTGGATAGTCCAATTCCATAACACATTCCATCTGGTTTGTTTTAATGCCTAATGCTTGCACGTCTTGACCACAATAAAAATCACGTAGAGCATCTTCTTTACGTAAAAGACCTAAAACATCTGTTGGCATTTCCGGTGTATAGAGAAACTGATGCGTAGAATAAGAAAGCCCATTCCCTTTCGTTACGATATATCTACCATTTTTATGTTGCCCTACTATATAACTGCGGCAATGAATAGGGGAAAGATTGTCCATTCCCCTATCTCCTTTTTGGAAGAGGTAAGGGAATGGATTGGATAAGGATCTTGTCTTACTTAGGACTTTATAAGATGTGATTATCATACATTTCCTTCTGCTTTTAATGCATCTATTAAAAACCTCAACTCCTGCATAAAAAACAATTCGTAGGAAGAATTAGTTGTAGATAATTCAATGTTTTTGTTACCTACTTCTTTGACCTCCACATCCATGTATGAACTTTCAATACTCTCTAGGATGTTTTTTATGAGATTTTTGTCATTAACGAGTTCTTGTGCATCTTTAAGAGCATTTAGAGCTTTTGCCCTTTTTTCTTCTAATGTTATTTGCATTTTTGATAAAATTTAAAGAATAAAACCTTTGAGGAGCAAAATCGCTCCCCAAAGGCACAAAAATTAAATTAACCCATGCGATACATCATACCGCATTGTGGTTCGGATTGCTTGCTACAGCCACTCATGCTAACGACATTAGATGCTGCGCTGATTCCAAGTTCTACTTTCATGATAGTAAGAAATTAGATTGTTACAGGTGTACTGACAGGGAGACACCATTTATCCCTTTGT
>CAJOMJ010000035.1 GCA_905235505.1 Paludibacteraceae bacterium | reverse complement strand
ACGATATGTGAAGGAGAGTCTTACGCATGGGATGGTGATACCTATACCAAGACCGGAGATTATACCAAGACCTACACTGCAGAGAATGGCTGTGATAGTATCGTGACCCTTCATTTGACGGTTAATCCTACGACTCACTCTTCATTCTCAGCGACAATTTTTAAGGGTGATACTTATCTATGGAATGGAGTTGGATTTGATTCAGAAGGTGAATATGAGCAAACAGTTTCCAATGCCTCGGGTTGTGATAGTATAATGACATTACACCTTTCGGTTATGGAGAAGCCAATCATAACGGATGATATTGTAGAGACTATTTGCGAGGGTGACGAAGTAGAATACTATGGAGAGTATTATAATAAGGAAGGTGTATTCCCATTAGGTCTTTTTGCAGGAAAAGAAGCGGATACGATAAGGACTTTATATCTCCATGTTAATCCCAAATACCATATAATCCTTACGGACACACTCGTTTCGGGTGATACTTATCATTGGGAAGGTGATGAGTATTCAAAGGAAGGGATATATATGAAGAACTTTCAATCCTCTCTTAATTGCGATAGCATACAAGAGTTGCATCTTATAGAAAACACCATTCTGTTACTGACCCCTCTGCAATCCGGTGAATATTGTGCAGAAAGCGGAATGATAGAAGTAGAATTGCCAATTACTGGTAAAGTGGAAGAGTTGTCAGTCACAGTCTCAAGCACCGCATACAATGAAAGATTTTATGATACCATCCTTCCAATGCCTATCAATAACATCTTGCAAATACCATATAACAATATAAGAGCCGGACGATATGAGATTAACATAGATGCATTATTCAGAGATAAAATAGTTTTGTCAGCAAACACTACTATGACATTTCGATACCCGGCATCTGTAATTGAACAGAAATGGAATGACGTTCTGATTGTATTAACAAATCAGTATAACGGGGGATACGATTTCGTCGAGTTTCAATGGTATAAAGACGGAGAACGATTAGAAGGTGAGACACATTCTTATCTTAATCAAGAGCTAAGTCCTCTGGCAGAATATTCGGTTCTTTTAACCGAGTCTAATGGTACACAATTGCTTTCATGTCCTGTCACTCCTATAGTCAAATCCTCGGTTGACATATATCCTACTATCATTAAGAAAAGACAAAAGGTTTACTGTAATGTTTGTGGGCAAGCACAATACACTCTCTATAATACATGTGGGCAAATACTATCGATGTCTCAGCCCCTACACGAAGGACTCAATAGTATCACACTGCCCGATGTAAACGGATTATACATTATCAGTGTTACTATGAGTGAAACTAATGAAACAAAGATTGCTAAGATAGTAGTCCAATGAGGCAATTCTTACTGGCCATACTGACGTGTCTTTCTTTTGCTACACTCTCTGCGCAACTATATCTGGGTGTGGCAACAAGTGCTATGGCTACTTGGCAAACCGATAACCTCGACTTTACTCAAACACAACCAGGCGGAGGAGCAACGTTAGGAGGTGTTATACAATATAACATTCGACACTTTTATCTGCGCTCAGGAGTATCGCTTGAATATTTTAATGCAATACAAAAAATTTCCAATACCGACTTCAATATACCAATGCAGGACGCGGAAGGTATCTCGTTCATATACCGTGGTGAGATACAAAACAGACGAGATAATGTTCGTTTTCTGGAAATATCTATTCCACTTATATTAGGAGCACAATTGCAACATTTCTATTTCGGAGGTGGAATAAGAGCTGTATTCCCCACGCTCAGTAGAGCGCAACAAAAAGCACAATATATGACATTGGGTGACTATGAGGGAAGATACTACGAAGACCTCTCAGATATGCCGCAACACGGATTTTATGATTATAGGTCAATAACCACCGGAAATACACTCTCACTTCAACCTGACATAAGAATTTGTTTTGAGACAGGAGCAATAGTAAATACTAAAATTGGTAGAAACAAGTATTCCGATATTCTCAAAATCGGGCTATATGCCGAATATGGCCTCTTGAACACTATAAAGAATAATGGCAACCTTGAACTTAATCAAATAGACTTGTCTCCTTTCCCTATGCCAACAATCAATAATGTATATACTACAACGCAGGCAGGGGCATTCTCGGTGCATAACATAATGCTCGGATTGCACATTGCATGGCTTTTCCCAATCTCGAATACGGCTCGCCATTCACATAATAAATGTATGTGTTTTTAATGGTGAGATGGCGAATAAGGTGATTTGTACATATAAGAATTATTCACTACCTTTGCACTGCAAAACAGAGATTGTATGAACTCAGACTTTCAGATGCTGGCAAAGACGTTCAAGGGTATGGAGAGTGTTCTTGCCGAAGAGTTGCGCCTCTTGGGGGCACAAGATATTCAGGTTGAGCGCCGTGCTGTGTCGTTCTGTGGGGACAAAACCCTTATGTACAAAGCCAACCTCTGGCTTCGCACAGCTTCCCGAGTGCTGGTGCCTATCTCTACCTTTAAGGCTAAGACTGCTGACGAAATTTACGAGTCGGTGAAGCGTGTCGATTGGGAGCAGTACTTGTCGCTCTCCGGCACTTTTGCCATCGATACCACACTCTACTCCGAGTCTTTCAACAACTCCCGCTTCCTGACCTATCGTGTCAAAGATGCCGTGGCAGACCATTTCTATGAGAAATACGGTAAGCGTCCAAACGTCAGGGTGGATGGTGCTGACCTCTTGATAAACGTACATGTCTCGCACGACAAAGTCACTATCTCGCTTGACAGCTCCGGCGAGTCGCTACACAAACGCGGTTACCGCACTCAGGAGACAGCAGCCCCGCTCAATGAGGCCCTTGCCGCAGGACTTCTGCTTCAGGCAGGCTGGCAGGGCAACAGTGACTTCTGCGACCCTATGTGCGGCAGTGGCACTCTCCTTATAGAGGCTGCACTCATCGCACTGAATATCCCTCCGGGAATCTATCGTCAGGGGTTCGGCTTTGAGAAGTGGAAGGACTTCGACAGAGACTTGTTTGAAGAACTCTATAATGACGACTCGGCAGAACGGGAGTTCAAGTATCATATCTATGGCAGCGACAGTTCATATTATGCAGTGCGCGCAGCAGAGAAGAATATCCGGAGCGCCAATCTGCAGAAGTATATCAGCGTCCGCCAGTGCCAGATGCAAGCCACCAATGCTCCTTCTGAGGGTTGTCTGGTGGTGATGAACCCGCCCTACGGAGAGCGGCTCCTGTCGGCAGACAACAAGGTAGAGCGTTTGTATGAGGAGATGGGTACAACGCTGAAGCACCGGTATGCAGGTTGCACCGCGTGGCTTCTGTCGTCCAACATGGAGGCGGTGAAGAAGATAGGGCTACGCCCGACAAACAAACTCAGGGTGTTGAACGGAGATATAGAGTGCCTCTTCCTCAAATACGAACTCTTCTCCGGCAAGCGTGTGGACAAATTAAAGAGAGAAAACGAATGAAGCATTTTGCACTAATAGTGGCAGGCGGTTCGGGTCAGCGTATGCACTCCGAGGTACCAAAGCAGTTTCTGCTGCTTGCGGGCAGACCTGTGCTTATGCATACGGTGGAGCGATTTACAGAGTCGGGCTGCCAGGTTGTAGTGGTACTGCCGGGGCAACATATCGCTTACTGGCAACAACTATGTGTGCAGTATCAATTCGACCTGCCGCATACAGTGGCAGAAGGGGGTGGCACACGAATAGAAAGCGTGATGAACGGGCTGCAGCATGTGCCTGCCGATGCGCTTGTAGCCGTTCATGACGGAGTGCGCCCCTTAGTGAGAAAACAGATGATAGATGACGGCTTCCGTATGGCGGAGGAGAAGGGTAGTGCAGTGCCCGTGGTGCCGCTCTCCGACAGTATCCGCCAGCTCACTGCAGAGGGTAGCCGTTCGCTGTCACGGGACGGGTTCCGCCTTGTCCAGACACCGCAAATCTTCCGTGCGGCAGAGTTGAAGAAGGCGTATGCGCTGATGGCTGACGACGAGAGAATAGAACTTCTTACTGACGATGCCTCCGTATTTGAAGCAGCAGGCGGCTATATCTGCCTGTACGAGGGTGAACCTACAAACATAAAAATAACTACACCATCCGACTTAATTCTTGCAGAATCATACTATGCTCAATATCAACGATTATGATTATCCGCTGACGGACGACAGGATAGCCAAGTACCCGCTTCAGGAGCGCGACCACTCCAAACTCCTGCTGTACCGACAAGGCAGTATCTCGGAGAAGACGTTCTACGAGTTGCCGTCGTTGCTACCTCCCGGCACAAGGCTTGTGTGCAACAACACGCGTGTCATTCAGGCGCGGTTGGTGTTTCACAAGGAGTCAGGCGCGCGTATCGAAGTGTTCTGCCTCGAGCCGCTACTGCCGCACGACTACCAGCTCAATCTCTCTTCCACCGAACCTGTGGAGTGGAAATGTATGGTAGGCAACCTGAAGAAATGGAAACAAGGCGTGCTCTCTTTGCCTGTTGGTGTCAACGGGGCGGAAGTCAGCCTGACGGCAGAGCGCATCGCCACCTCGGGCAACACACATACAGTGCGGTTTGCGTGGACCGACCCGTCGCTCTCTTTTGCCGAGTTGCTCGAAGCGGCAGGCGAACTGCCTATCCCTCCGTATCTCAACCGGAAAACAGAGGAGAGCGACAAGATAACTTATCAGACGGTATATTCCCGCATCAAGGGCTCGGTGGCGGCTCCTACTGCCGGTCTGCATTTCACGGACAGAGTGTTGCATGACCTGCAGCATAAGGGTATCTGCCGCACAGAACTGACTCTGCATGTGGGTGCCGGCACTTTCCAACCGGTAAAAACGGAAGATGCCAACCTACATGTGATGCACACGGAGATAATTGCCGTGCCGCGGCAGGCAATAGAGGAGATTCTTTCCTCGATAGGACATATATGTGCCGTCGGAACCACTTCAATGCGTACCATTGAGTCGTTATATTACATAGGTGTACGCCTGCACGACCTGTTAGCCGGTCTTCCTGAGAGTGACTCCTGCGATGACGGCTCTCCGTTGCATAGTAGGGATTTCGAGTTGCATGTTGGGCAGTTCGAGCCATACGAAAAGGAGTATGACCTGCCGGTTGCCGAGGCTTTGCAAGATATCCTTTCCTACCTCAGCCTCACCAGGCAGGACACCCTTCATGCAGAGACACAGATAATGATAAAACCCGGGTATAAGTTCCGTGTGGTTGACATACTGCTCACCAATTTTCATCAGCCCAAGTCCACCTTGCTATTGTTAGTGTCGGCTTTCATCGGTGAAGACTGGAAGAAGATTTATCGCTTTGCCCTTGACAACAACTTCCGTTTCCTCTCTTATGGCGATTCTTCGTTGTTGTACAGAAATGACAGTATAACAGATACAGCATCAGTATTATGACAGACACCCATGCACATATTGACGATGAGCAGTATCAAGACGGCTTTATGCAGTTCCTGGCAGAGCAGCGTGCTGCAGGAGTGAAGGCGATAGTTGTTCCGGGTATCAATCAGGACTCGCTATCATCAGTGGCTGCCGTATGCAAGAAGGCTCCTGACTTCTGCTTCCCTGCCTACGGTCTGCATCCTGAAGAGGTGAAACAAGACGGGCTGCAGCAGTTGCAGGTCATAGAAGCGGAAATCCGCAAGGGCGGGTGCGTGGCGATAGGTGAGATAGGGCTCGACTACTATTGGGACAAGACCTACATTAAAGAACAGCAGGAGGTGTTGCTAAGGCAACTCGACCTCGCTTTGGAACTCAACCTGCCTGTGCTGCTGCATAACAGGGATGCCACGGAAGATATGCTGCAGTTGCTCAAACCATATTCAGCACGCGGACTCAGGGGGGTAATGCACTGCTTCACCGGTAGCATGGAGACTGCGGAGAGAGTCCTTGACATGGGACTTTATCTCGGAATAGGCGGGGTGCTGACCTTCAAGAACACCCGCTTGCCGGAAACACTCAAGACGGTGCCTCTTGAGAGAATAGTGCTTGAGACCGATTCCCCGTATATGGCTCCTGTGCCTTACAGAGGCAAGCGCAACGAGCCGCGTTTCATACGCTATGTTATTGAGCGTCTGGCTCAGGTTTACGGTGTGAGCGAGGGTGAAATAGAGGCTGCGACAGACAGGAATGCAAGGTCGCTTCTGAATCTGAAATAGATAAAAATACAAAAAAATACGGCAATAGTGTGTATAATTGAAAATATTTTCGTAACTTTGCCGTCGCTAATGTCAAGTGCCGTATTGTCGTTGGGAAGGAACAGAGGTCGGTCAGGCGGCATAACATACAAACAATCAGGCCACAAGGTGGCATGATATGCGGAAATCAGGAGAGATGCTCGAGTGGTTGAAGAGGCACGCCTGGAAAGCGTGTAAACCTCAAAAGGGTTTCCGGGGTTCGAATCCCCGTCTCTCCGCAAAGAAAAAATCACGACTGAGTTTGCCCTGAGTCAGGAAAGACAGATGAGCGTGTGAGAGTGCTCAATCAGTGTGAACAACAAACAGAAACTAACAATATTACATAACTTTAAAAACAAAAAAACATGAAAAAAGTATTTGCTACCCTTACGGTTGTTGCTCTGCTCGCATTCGGCGGCAATGCAATGGTAATGGCTCAAGACGCTGCTCAACCTGCAGCTGAGGAAACTACTCAAGTTGACGAACAAACTCCTGTTGAAGAAACAGTTGAGGCTGCCGAGGCAGAAGCAGGCGGCGTGGTTGCCCTTCACAAGACTCTGAAAACAAAATTCATCGAAGGTGGTGCAGGCTTTATGGCTGTAACCTTGCTCTGCTTGGTATTCGGTCTTGCTCTCTGCATCGAGCGTATCATCTATCTCAGCCTTTCAAAAACCAACACCAGTGCTCTTTTGAAGAACGTGGAAGACGCTCTTAAGGAAGGCGGTATTGAGAAAGCAATGGAAGTATGCCGTGAGACACGCGGTCCGGTGGCAAGTATCTTCTATCAAGGTCTGAGCCGCTATGACGAGGGTGTTGACGTAGTAGAAAAGACAGTTGCTTCCTATGGCGGCGTTCAGCTCGGTCTTCTTGAGAAGAACCTCTCATGGATTACCCTCTTTATCGCTATCGCTCCTTCGTTGGGATTCATGGGAACCATCATCGGTATGATTGCAGCCTTCGATAAGATTCAGCAAGTAGGCGATATCTCGGCTACCGTTGTTGCCGGTGGTATCAAGGTCGCTCTGTTGACCACATTGCTCGGTCTTGTCATCGCTATCGTTCTCCAAATCTTCTACAACTACATCCTTTCTCTCGTTGAAGGTCTCGTTAACGAAATGGAAGACGCTTCCATCTCGCTGCTCGACATCGTTGTTGAATACGACAAGGCTCAGAAGAAATAATTGCGGTGCTGACGTTAAACGTTAAACAGCGTAGTGTTAAACATTAAACAAAAAAGTTACTGCAATGAAAAAACTGAATTTAATCCCAAGAATCACACTCTGGGTGCTGTTGGCACTTGGTGTTGTGATCTCCGCTATCTTCTATCTCGGAGGCAATGAAGCAGAGGGGTTGGAAGTAGCAGGCGACATACTTAACGTACCCGTTTACTCCAATCTGTTCCTCACATGGAATTACATACTGCTCTTCATCGCTGTGCTCACTACTCTTGTGTTCGTTATTGCAGGTTTCGTGCTGCAATTCAAGATTGACAAGAAGAAGGCTATCTCAGCTCTGCTGGTAGTTTGCGGCATGGTTGCGCTTGCTCTTGTATGCTGGTTCCTTGGCAGTCCTGAAAAGGTGGAAATATTAGGCTATGAGGGTACCGACAATGTCGGTGCTATGGCTCAGTTGGCTGACGCTATCATGTATATGACCTACATCCTGCTCATCGGTGTTGTAGGCACTATCTGCTGGGGTGCTATTTATACTCACGTTAAAAAGTAAACGGCTATGGCAGGAGGAAAGAAGAAAGTTCCGAGATTGAATGCCAGCTCAATGGCTGACATCTCTTTCCTGTTGCTTATATTCTTCCTTGTTACCACTTCGATGGACGTTAGTCAGGGTCTCGCCCGCCGTCTCCCTGCTCCTATACCGCCAGACCAGAAAGTGGAGGACACTGATATCAACAAGCGCAACTTGTTCGTTGTGAAAATCAACTCTATGAACCAGTTGCTTGTTCAGGGTCAGGAAATGAATGTAAGACAGTTGAAAGACAAGGCCAAGGAGTTCATACAGAACCCCAATGACGACCCCAATCTGCCCAAGGTGTTTACCGAGGACTTTGGTGAGCCGTTTGGTATGGTGGCTTATACTCCCGACCACGTGATTTCCGTGCAGAACGACGTTGATACGCAATATCAGGCATATCTTGATGTGCAGAACGAACTGGTAGCAGCGTACAACGAGCTTCGTGAGGAGTGCGCACAGAAGTATTGCCACAAGAGTTTCAACGAGCTTGACGAGGAAACACAGAAGGTGATTCAGAAGATCTACCCGCAGAAGATTTCCGAGGCAGAGCCTAAAAACTATGGAGGAAACAAGTAATGGCTAAGATTCGTCGTAATGAAAAGAGAGACATGCCCGAGCTTAACACCTCGTCTCTCCCCGATATCATTTTCATGCTCTTGTTCTTCTTCATGACGGTTACTTCCATGAAGGAGGTAAGCTACAAGGTGCGTTTCACCGTTCCTCAGGCTACCGAGCTCACGAAGATGGAGAAGAAGTCACTTGTGCGCTATATCTATGTAGGTACTCCTACCGAGGAGTTCCGCAAACAGTATGGTGCTGAGACCCGTATCCAACTCGATGATGCGTTTGCAGAAGTCAGCGAGATAGAAAACTATATTGTCAATGAGCGTTCCGCCATGTCGGAATCCGACCAGGGACTTATGACTGTTTCTATCAAGGCGGATGCTAATACCCGCATGGGTGTTATTGCGGACATCAAACAAGCACTTCGTCGTGCATACGCTCTGAAAATCAACTACGCTGCTTCACAGCGTACATCATATTGATTAGCGCATAAATCCTTTAAGAGCAGGAGAATGTTGCATTCCCCTGCTCTTTGCATGTGAAAAAGAATTGTATTTGATTAGAAGTTATGACATACTCCAGTCTTATCTACATTATTTTTATCGTCATCACTCTCGTGAGTTGGCTTGTGCAGCACTCTCTTGAGGCTAAGTTCAAAAAGTACAGCCAGGTGCCCCTGCCTCTCACGGGCAGAGAAGTTGCGGAGAGGATGCTCCGTGACAATGGTATCTTCGATGTGAAAGTGACATCTGTAGGCGGACAACTCACCGACCACTACAACCCTGCCAACAAGACCGTCAATCTCTCCGAGGGTGTGTTCGAGCAGGCCACAGTGGCTGCGGCTGCCGTAGCTGCCCATGAGTGCGGTCATGCTGTGCAACATGCTGTCGGCTATGCCCCTCTGAAGATGCGCTCTGCTCTCGTGCCTGCTGTCAGTTTCTCTTCCAAGTGGATGCCGTGGATTCTGCTTGCAGGAGTGTTGCTCGTCAACCTGTCGGTTGTTCCGCTGGGAGTAGGTATAGTGTTGTTTGCTTTAACCACTCTTTTCTCTTTCATCACCTTGCCGGTTGAAATCAATGCCAGCATGCGTGCCGTCAAGTGGCTCGAAGATGCAGGTATTACCAATGTGGAGACCACCCCTATGGCTGTGTCCGCTCTGAAGAGTGCCGCTTATACCTATGTTATTGCTGCTCTCTCTTCACTTGCCACTTTGCTCTACTATATCTTCATCTTCCTTGACAGACGGAATTAGGGCATCGTTTGGTTATGTTGAAAAAATAGTGTATCTTTGCAGCCGCAATCCGCAAGGTTGCAATGGCTCCGTAGCTTAGCTGAATAGAGCGTCAGATTCCGGTTCTGAAGGTCGTGGGTTTGAATCCCACCGGGGTCACTTATGCGTGAAATCATACTTATTACCATTTCAGGTCCTGACCGCACGGGTATAACCGCTGCAGTGACAGATATACTGGGCAAATATGATGCCACCATACTTGACATTGCCCAGTCGAACCTCCATCACCGTCTCTCGCTCGGTATCATGTTTACCGTGGACGACAATACCCGCTCGGGTGACCTTATGAAAGAGATTCTCTTCTGCTCCACGCAACTGGGTGTGGAGGTGCGTTTCACACCTATCTCAGAGGAAGAATATAACGCATGGGTCGGTCGCCAGGGCAAGAGCCGCTATGTGGTCACCATACTTGGTCATCGCGTGACGGCGCGGCAGATATCCTGTCTCACGAAAGAACTTACCGCCCGCAACCTCAATATAGACTCCATCAAACGCCTTACCGGCCGTCCTTCGCTTGATGTGTCCGATGAGACGGATTTGCGCTCGTGTATTGAGTTCTCAGTGCGCGGAGAGGTACACGACAAACAGGAACTCTCCGCCCGCTTCATGGAGATATCTTCGGAAGAAGGCGTTGATATATCTTTCCAAAAGGACGATATGTACCGCCGCAGCCGCCGTCTTATATGTCTTGATATGGATTCCACCCTTACCAAGTCGGAGTGCATAGACGAACTCGCTGCCCGTGCAGGGGTAGGGGAGCAGGTGAAGGCTATTACTGCCAGTGCTATGCGCGGTGAAATAGATTTTAAGGAGAGTTTCACCCGCCGTGTGGCATTGCTCAAAGGACTTGACGCAAGCGTGCTTGACGAGGTGGCAGCGCAGACTCCTCTGCAAGACGGGGCCGAACGGCTGCTGCATGTGCTCAAACGCTGCGGTTTCAAGATTGCTGTGCTCAGCGGCGGATTCATGTTCGCAGGTCTGCCATTGCAGAGACGTTTCGGAATAGACTATCTCTTTGCCAACGACCTTGAGGTGCAAGACGGTAAACTCACAGGCCGCTATCTTGGCGACATTGTTGATGGTCAGCGCAAAGCGGAGTATCTACGGCTTATTGCGCAGATGGAGCATATCGCGCTTGAGCAGGTGATAGCAGTGGGCGATGGAGCCAACGACCTGCCTATGCTCTCTCTTGCCGGCTTGGGTATAGCGTTTCATGCCAAACCCAAGGTACGGGCCACTGCCAAGCAGTCTATCTCCACCATCGGACTCGACGGCATCCTCTATTTCCTCGGCTTCCGCGATGTTCACCTTGAAGATATGGAGTAAAAGAAATGATAAAACATACTATAAATAACCAATTCATCAACTATCAGAAATGAAAAAGATTTTCTCTCTTTTTGTGTCTGCTGTTCTTCTCGCAGGCATGTTTTCTTCGGCAATGGCTGCCGATCGTGAGCACACGCTCAAAGTATATAACTGGGCGGACTACATCGATGAAGATGTACTCAAGTCCTTCCCTGATTGGTACAAACAGATGACCGGCGAAGAAGTGAATATCATCTATCAGACTTTCGACATCAACGAGTCGATGCTTACCGAGATTGAGGTAGGTCAGGAAGATTACGATGTTATCTGCCCCTCGGAGTATATCATTGAGCGCATGCTCAAAGCAGGACTCCTGAAGAAGATTCAGAAAGACATTATTCCCGACTCGCTTCGCTATTTCGACAATGTGGCTCCTTTCGCCGTTGATAAGTTCAATCAGATGTCCGAGACAGAGAACGTCAGCGATTACACTGTAGGCTACATGTGGGGTACCACAGGTTTCATCTACAATCCCAAGTTCGTGAGTGGTGATGAACTAAATTCATGGGGCGCTATTCTTGACCCTAAGTTCGAAGGCAAGATATATATGAAAGACGCCTTCCGCGATGTATATTCAGTCATTATTCTCTATGCATATCGCGATGAGATAGCAGCCGGTACTGTTACTCGCGACGAACTCGTTAAGAACATCACCCCCGAGCGTATCGCTCGTGTTGAGGAGGTGCTGCTTGCCGCCAAACCTAATGTGGCAGGCTGGGAGGTTGACTTCGGTAAGGAGGAGATGACTAAGGGCAAGACATGGATGAATCTCTCATGGTCGGGCGATGCACAATGGGCAATAGAGGAAGCGAAAGAAGTGGGTGTCGAACTCGAGTATATCGTGCCTGATGAGGGTAGCAACGTATGGTTCGACGGTTGGTGCATTCCCAAGTACGCCAAGAATGAGAAAGCCGCTTCATGGTTCATCAACTATATGTGTATCCCTGAGAATGCCATCAAGAACATGGAGTTCATCGGTTATGTGTCTGTCATTGCTACTCCCGAGGTGCTCGAATGGGTAGAAGACGAGGAGATAGAAGAGACTGCCGATTTGACTTATTTCTTCGGTGAGGGTGCAGAGGCTGTGCATGCCAATCAAGTGCTTTATGCCGACAAGTCCGTCATTGACCGCTGTGCACTTATGCACGATGCAGGCAACATGAACGAAGAACTCATCAAGATGTGGAACCGCGTGAAGGGCGACAACCTCTCAGGCACTATGCTGCTCGTTGTAGTGGTAGTACTCATCCTGCTCATTGCTTTCGTCGTAATGCAGTTTGTCAACAAACGTAACCGCCAGAAACTGCAACGCAAACGCAAATAACTCTGCCCAAGCGAAAAAAGTTCCGTAGAGACGTTGCGTTGCAGCGTCTCTACCGTTTTTAAGTTGAGCGGACTATGTCCTATTTAATTAAATGAATATTGTAGAGATCTGCTATGTCATCTCTCCGTGACACACTACATGTTAGAAATTTTATGTGGAAATGTGGAAATGTGGAAATGTAATTTCATATAGGTATAATCTCTCTGTGCTCACTCTTTTCCACATTTCCACATTTCCACACATCACACCTGTTGATGTAAGATTGACAAGTTAAGCAAACTTGACAGATTAACAGACTTATCGTCATCTGTTTCTAAAATATCACACCTGATAGGATTGAATATATGCCTGCCAATTTGGCAGATACTTGGTTTGGCACTTATTTTGCCATTATATTAACAAACAAAATACTAACAGCTATGTCAAAGAAGAAACCACAGAACATCCCTCAGGCTGAGCCTCAGGGAGATAACGTTGCGACCGAACAGGAAGAAATCCTGAACGAGGATGAGCAGCAGACAATAGAAGCACAAAACGATATTGAGAAAGAAATAGAGACTCTTAGGGAGAAATGTGCCGATTTGGCAGACAAGAACCTGAGAATGATGGCGGAGTTCGACAACTACCGTCGCCGCACCAACAAGGAGAAACTTGACCTTATCAGTACTGCCGGAGAGCGTATATTCAAAGATATGTTACCATTGCTTGACGACATTGAGCGCGCCCGGCAAGCTATGCAACAGACCGAAGATATACAGGCATTGCGCGAGGGAATAGACCTCATCTATCAGAAGTTCATATCATTCCTCGAGAAGAACGATGTAAAGCAGATTTCTACAGAGGATGCCGATTTCGACACAGAGTATCATGAGGCAATAACTACCTTCCCCGCACCAACTCCCGAGCAGAAAGGAAAAGTGATAGACTGCACACAGAAAGGATATACGCTGGGCGAGAAAGTGATAAGATACGCCAAAGTAGTAGTAGGCGAATAAACTAACTGACAATGGGAAAACGAGATTACTATGAAGTGCTTGAGGTGCCAAAGACGGCAACCCAAGACGAGATAAAAAAAGCCTACCGCAAGAAGGCCATCCAATATCACCCCGACAAGAATCCGGGTGACAAAGAGGCAGAGGAGAAATTCAAGGAGGCGGCCGAGGCTTACGAGGTGCTGAGCGACCCGCAGAAACGTCAGCGATACGACCAGTTCGGTTTCGCAGGTGTAGGCGGAGCAGGTGGCTTCGGCGGACAAGGAATGGACCTTAACGACATCTTCTCGCAGTTTGGCGACTTGTTCGAGAGTTGGGGAATGGGAAGTTTCTTCGGCGGTAGCGGCAACTCGGGTGGAGGCAGAAGACGTGTGATGAGAGGCAGCGACCTGAGGGTGAAAGTAAAACTGACGCTTGAAGAGATAGCTACCGGCACGGAAAAGAAGATAAAAGTGAAGAAACTGGTGCCCTGCGAACACTGCCATGGTTCAGGCTCGGAAGACGGCAACACGGAAACTTGTTCAACATGCAACGGAACAGGGCGGGAAGTAAGGACACAACGCGGCATCTTCGGTCTGATGCAAGTGCAACAGGTATGTTCCGCTTGCGGTGGTGAGGGAAAAATAATAAAGAACAAGTGCAAAGAATGTGGCGGTAAAGGAGTAAAGCAAGGCGAAGAGGTGATTACGATACAGATTCCTGCAGGCGTGATGGAAGGAATGCAACTCACAGTGCAGGGCAAGGGTAATGCCGCTCCTCGCGGAGGTATAAACGGAGACCTGCTCGTACTGATAGAAGAAGAGAAACACCCCGAACTGATACGTGACGAAGGCGATCTGATATACAACATGTTGCTCTCTGTACCGACAGCCGCACTTGGCGGTCAGGTGGAGATACCTACCCTGCAAGGCAAAGCGAAAGTGACTATTGCTCCCGGAACACAACCGGGGAAGGTGCTCAGATTGCGCGGCAAGGGTCTGCCTATGATAGATCAATACGGGCGTCAGTATGCTACAGGAGACTTGCTTGTCAATGTGGGTGTATATATCCCTGAGCACCTGAACAAAAAGGAGAAGGAGATGATGGAGGAATTCGCCAAGAGCGAGAATAGTCACCCTGGTGCATCAGACAAGAAGAACTTCTTCAAGGATTTGTTCAAATAAGACAGTCACACATATCGTCTCTAAAGTGAGTGTGACCAACAGAAAATACAAGCGCTTGCCATTCGGCAAGCGCTTGTTTGTATTACTTCCTCAGTCTTATTTCTTTGACTGTTTCACCGTTTCCTTTGCTACTTTCTGGCAGATGCGTTCTGTCTTCTTAGAGCGGACATCGCGACTGTTGACAGCACGAAGTTCCCAGTAATTGCCGTAATCAGGATAACGGACAAGCGTTTCATAAGTTATTCTTCAATAGGTTTATACTTCGGGACAAGAAGTTTCATTACACTCCAGCCGATAAGATATGCTACAGCGCAGATGCAGAACACTATCATATAGCCTGCAGGTTTGCCGGAGAAGCCCATGAAAGTGAAGGCATCACCTTGGGCGGCAGCGTAGTCGAAGAGAACACCCGAGCCTTTGTTGATGATGAAAGAGCCTATACCTCCCGCCATGGCACCGATACCGGTGATGGTAGCAACAGCATACTTGGGGAACATATCGCCAGTGGTGGAGAAGATATTAGCGGACCAACTCTGGTGAGCTGCACCTACTATACCGATAATGATAGCCACAGCCCATGGTCCGAGAATACCTCCCAACGGTTGGGCAAACAAAGCCAGAATGGGGAAGAAGGCAAAGATAAGCATTGCCAACATTCGTCCCGAATAGGGCTCCATGCCACGCTTCTCTACAAATATCTTAGGCAGATAGCCGCCAAAGAGCGACACAACGGTTACGATGGCATAGAGAGTAAAGATGAGTGCAATACCCTGCGGGTCGGATGCCTTGATACCGAACTGGTCCTGGAAATAAGCAGGAGCCCAGAACAGGAAGAACCACCATACACCGTCGGTCATAAATTTGCCGAATGCGAACGACCATGTCTGACGGTAACTGAATGCTTTGAAGAAACTCATCTGTTTGTTCTCGCTTGCCTCCTCTATAGGAGCATCGGCCTCATCCTGATTGATATATGCCAACTCGGCTTCATTAACATGTTTCGACTGAGTCGGTTTGTCGTACACAAACACCCATACACCTGCCCAGATGAAGCCCAATGCACCGATAATGATAAATGCCCATTCCCAACCCATAGCTTTGGCAAGAAGAGGAATGGTGGCCGGTGCGGCAAGAGCACCAACGGAGGCACCGGCATTGAAGATAGAGGTAGCAAAAGCACGGTCTTTCTTGGGGAAATACTCGGCTGTAACTTTGATGGCGGCGGGGAAGTTGCCTGCCTCACCAAGTCCGAGAACCATACGGCATGCAAGGAAGAGCCAAACACTCACCATTGATATTGAACTCGCGACTGCCGAACCTGCCTCCACTGCACGGAGCGCCTCTACGGAGTCAACTCCGTCAACGAACCATGTAGTGGCAATGCCGCAGCCGGCATGCATAACGGCACCAAGCGACCAAACGAGGATAGCAATAAGATAGCCACGCTTGGTTCCCATCCAGTCGATGAACTTGCCCGCAAAGAGGCAGAAGATGGCGTAAGCGATGGAGAACACACCGGTGATTGTACCATAGTCGGAGTCGGTCCAGTGGAACTCAGGTTGAATAAACTCTTTGAATGTCAGGCTCAATACCTGACGGTCCATGTAGTTAACGGTGGTGGCGAAGAACAGCATTGCGCACATCACCCAACGCCAGTTGGACATTACTTTTTGTTGTGTTGTCATATTATATAGATTTGCAGTTAGTACTTATTTGAATTCAGCAATAGCCTCGAAACACTCGCGACATTTGTTGGTGATATAAGCCCAGTCCTGAGCGGCGATTACGTCCTTGGGGAAGAGTTTGCTGCCCATACCTACGCAATAAACGCCTGCCTTGAACCACTTCTCAAGATTTTCTTTCTCCGGAGCCACGCCACCGGTAACCATTATCTTCGACCAAGGCATTGGGGCGAGCAAACCCTTGACGAGGTTAGGTCCGACTACATCACCCGGGAACACTTTCGTAAAGTCGCAACCCACTTCCTGTGCTGCACCTATCTCACTCGGAGTAAGGCAACCCGGGCAGTAAGTCACGCAACGACGGTTGCAGACCACTGCGATGTCTTTGTTGAACAGCGGACCAACCACGAAGTTAGCACCCAGTTGCAGATACATGGCAGCTGTAGGCGCATCAACCACCGAGCCTATGCCAAGTGCCAACTCAGGACACTCCTTGAGTACCCACTTGCTCAATTCGGCAAACACCTCTTGTGCGAAATCGCCACGGTTGGTGAACTCGAAAGCGCGTACGCCGCCCTCGTAGCAAGCCTTAATCATTCTTACAAACTTCCACGTCCTTGTGATAGAACACAGGAACCATCGGTGCAGCGGCAATCTTCGCCATCACCTGAAATTTATCAAACTTTGCCATAATGTTTCTTTCAATGATTTTAATCTTTCGATATGTTGATATCCCGATACTTCGATATATCGGATTTATCTCTGTACACGTCCGTTAGCGTTACCACCTGCGAGAGACTCAACTTCTTCTTTGCTTACGAGGTTGAAGTCGCCGTTGATAGTATGCTTCAGTGCTGAAGCAGCCACTGCAAACTCAAGAGCCTCACCCTGAGTCTTGTAGGTGAGCATGCCGTGAGGAGAAGCTGTCGCCACCGCCTACGCGGTCGATGATAGGATTAATCTCATAACGCTTTGACTGGTAGAACTCCTTACCATCGTAGATGAGGGCTTTCCAGCCGTTGAAAGTAGCTGAATAGGACTCACGCAGAGTGGAAACGACATATTTGAAGCCGAATTCCTCTTTCATCTGACGGAAGATGCCTTCATAGCCTGCAGCGTCTGTCTGTCCGCCTTCTACATCGGCTTCAGGTTTGAAACCGAGGCAGAGTTCAGCATCTTCTTCGTTGCCGATACATACATCCACATACTTCATGAGCGGACGCATAACGGAGATAGCTTTCTCTGAAGTCCAGAGTTTCTTACGGAAGTTGAGGTCAACCGATACGGTTACACCATGGCGCTTGGCAGCCTCGCATGCCAATCTGGTAATCTCGGCAGCCTTGTCGGAGATGGCGGGGGTAATACCTGACCAATGG
Organism: Paludibacteraceae bacterium; assembly: GCA_905235505.1. Taxonomy (GTDB): domain Bacteria; phylum Bacteroidota; class Bacteroidia; order Bacteroidales; family Paludibacteraceae; genus Colicola. The sequence goes on along the minus strand of CAJOMJ010000035.1, from coordinate 275 downwards.
AACCAGTCGGCACCCTCCATGATCTTGTCAAAGTCGAAATCCTGCGGGTCAGCCTCAGCGATAGCGGAGTGTGCACGGTCGTAGATAACCTTCGAGGGGCGCATAGAGGCACCGGTCTCGGCATAATATAGTCCCACACGGTCGCCACCACGGGCGATGAAATCGGTATTTACACCATAACGGCGCAGGGCATTGACTGCTATCTGTCCTATCTCATGTTTGGGCAGTTTGCTTACGAAGCAGGCATCATGACCATAGTTAGCAAGGCTGACAGC
>CAJOMJ010000034.1 GCA_905235505.1 Paludibacteraceae bacterium | reverse complement strand
AAAGTAGATATGATGGAGCAGACAGAAAACTTCAGTTATGCTGATGTAGAAGGCGGCAAACTTCTCGAGATGGACTACAAAGAAGGCAAATACTGCATGGATATCTTACTCCCGAACGAGGGCAATACCATTCACGAGATGATAAGCATGCTTGACGCAGAACAATGGAATCAGTGGCTAAAGGGTATGGAGACATACGAAGTAAACGTGCGCCTCCCAAAAGTTGAAGTCAAGTACGATGCTTCTCTCAAAGACCCGCTTATAAACACCGGCATGGAGTTGGCTTTCAATCCGGATTCCGCCGATTTCAGCAAGATGAGTGAGGAAGAACTATTCATAAGTGAAGTAAAGCAGTTTTGCTATATCAAAGTGGACGAGGAGGGTACAGAAGCAGCGGCTGTTACATGGGGAGCAAAGGTAAGTGCCGTGGATGCTGCGCCAATGGAGCCTAAGCAGTTCTATGCCGACCGCCCCTACCTCATGGTAATCCGCGAAAAACAATACGGCACCATACTCTTCACTGCCGTAATAGGAAATCCCGCAGAATAAAATACTAACTTAAAATACAGACTCTTATGAAAACAAAAACAATATTCATTCTTGCACTCGCAGCACTGCTCTGTGCCTGCAACAATAATCCTGTTGAAGACATCAGTCTTATTGAAGGTGCCTGGCAGTTGGACAAGATAGTTGGTGATGGCATGGTAAGTTTTGACGACAAAGGCGAGGGTCATTACACCGCCGGCGAGCATACGGATACATACGGAAACAAGCAACTGGTATGGTTGCTTAAAGAAGGCCACAAAAGCGAGTGGATATATTCTCAAGAATATAAAATGTGGGATGACTATCTTTGCGATTGCGAGGAAAAATATTCAGTTGACACGGAAGGAGACAAAAAACTGTTGATTATCAATAGCAGAAGCACTATACCAAATTTTATGCCTCGCCGGATCACCATGCACTATAATCAGATGCCATTCCCGAGTTCGCGATATGAAATAACAAAACTCACAAAAAAGAATATGGTTTTGGAAACAGATGGTGAATACCTTGTTGCACCGGACAGGACTTCGCAGATGGTACATCTGACATATTATTTCACACGTGAAAACACGTTGGAAGATTTCATTAAGAAATATGAGGAATTAGAGAACAACTATTCAGAATAACACCTATGAAGGCAAAACTATTATTAATATTACTTTTAGCAGGAATGTTGGCGGGATGTCAAGAAGACACTTATAATACAGCCGATCGCAGATTGTTTCGAACATTTGATGCTATAATGGGTCAATTAAATCGTGCCATATCAAACGAATATAATAAGACAGGCTTAGACTTAGAAGGTGTGTATATTATTATCAGTGGTGATAGCGTACTTATTTCCAAAACTTCCGATACCGAGTATAAGTTAACTACAGAAAATAGTAAGAAATCAACACTTGATTTAACTGCAGAATTAACCGATCATATTATATGGGAATACGACAATAGTGAAATGTACTCTTTTGTAGTTAATGGCGAAGGTAGTTACAAAATCACCGAAGACAGCACTCTTGTATATAAAATAACTGATTTAGGTGTATGTTTGAATCGCACAGCCGATCATTATGTATATTTCATTTACAATCATGGTGGAGAAATTACACTCTCTCTTAATGCCAATAACAAAAAACAAACATACCATTATACCAACTCCGGAGGCAGAATTCGGTGTCGCGAAACAAGTAATCTAATGCGTTCCTACGACGACTAAACTTATACTATCATGAGAATAAAGATCTTATTTATATTATCAGTTGCGGCAGTGATAATAAGTTGCAATAGTGAAGGAAGCAAAACTGACAGCAGTCACTTCTCGGGTTGTGAACCCAATCTTAATGATCTCCATTATCCTCAGAACTCATTAAAGAGAAATGCGCCCGCAGCACTGCTCTCCACCTGCAACAATAATCCTGTTCTATATACAAAATAAAAATTGGCAGAATACAAAAAAAAGTGTAACTTTGCACGCCAATATAAATATAACAAAACACAATACAAATTATAAAACTATATCATTATGAAGACAAAAACATTATTATTTTGCGCAGCAATCGCTGCCATCGTATGTTCCTGTGGAGCAGGACCTGAACCCGAACCGGAACCGGAATTAATACCTGCATTGTCATCGGAGAAAGTGGAAATCTTCGTTGACAGCACTATGCAGATTTCATCTGTCAACTGCACCATTACAAGATGGGAGATTGAGAACAATTTCATTGCAGATATTGATGATTCTGCTGACAAAGATGTTCAAATCTATGGTATGCACGTAGGTAAAACCAAACTTATCGCATATTACAATGTGAATGACAGCACTGAGGGCTCTCTTACTGCAGACATTATCGTTAAAGGAAATATTGACCTGTGTACTGACCCTAACACCGACTTCTCTCTCACAGCTGAGAACTTGCAGAAAGCAATAGGTAACGCCACTCAGGACATTAATGCAGATGCGTACAGAACCCTGGTCTATGGAGACATAAATAAAGACAAATACATCACCTGCTACGATTATTTCAATGACATACTGACAGAAATCAGAGTATGTTTCCCCAATATCACAAAAGAGGAAGAATTGGAAGATATATACAATTTTATATTTGAAAGATATGAGGAAACTGAAGATAAGTCAGGCGATCCTTATGTAGTAGACGCATTTATAGATGCATACGATGACGAAGATGCCACCTTGATAGTTCGGTTGAAGACCGATAAGGTTTTTGGTAAACCCGTTGTAGAATTAAGTTACATACAACCGGAATAAGAAGTCGCCATCCAATCATTCTAATATTGAAGATCTTGTATTATTCAATATAGTCAGCCAGTTCTATACGAATAGCAGCAATGCCTTGTCGATAGACCACTGCCGAACCGAGTACAGTGAAAACTTCGTCAAGGCGTACTGCTTCGGAAGAACGATAGACATACTGCCAGTCAGGTTCTTCCTGCCCCTCATACGAAGGCTCCCATGTTTCGAACTCCATCTCTGTAGTAGGTCCAAGATTATCCTCCGGTATGTAGATATGACCATTAGCATGAAAACTATGATAGCCGTGGTCGGTATAATCAAGTGAGAAAGCAGTTTTGATACGGGCACTCAACTCCTCAAGCACACTGTCCTCAGCAGCTTCAAGCTCTATAAGACTGACATTATCTCCGCCGGCATGGGCATATCGCAATTGAAGAAGATACATGGTTCTACTATGATAAAGACAATGCAAAGATAAGGCAAACTTCCGAATTGCACAAGAGCGGGAAAAACATCGTCGGTGACAGACCCTTAATAAGAATACGAACCTTCATGGAGTAACACACCATAATTCAACAGAAAAACAGAGTATTTCCCATAAAGAAATATCTCTGATATAGCACAACTTTATTCTACTTGGAGTCTTCACTTTTACGGTGAAGACTTTTTTGTTTGTGTAAACAAGGAATTATTTGTATCTTTGCAGACTAAATTGCATAATTAGGTATTTATTAGGAATGAACAATATACGCAACTTCTGCATCATAGCGCATATCGACCATGGCAAGTCCACCATAGCCGACCGTTTACTGGAATACACACAGACGGTCAATGGCAAGGTGGCTGAGAACCAAGTGCTTGATGATATGGACTTGGAGAGGGAGAGAGGAATAACCATCAAGAGCCACGCCATTCAAATGGAGTGGCATGGCTACATTCTCAACCTTATAGACACTCCGGGGCATGTGGACTTTGCATACGAAGTGTCGCGTTCTATTGCCGCCTGCGAGGGTGCGTTGCTCATTGTGGATGCATCACAGGGTGTACAAGCACAGACTATCAGTAACTTATACATGGCGTTGGAGCATGATTTGGAGATAATTCCGGTTATCAACAAATGCGACATGGATTCCGCCATGCCCGACATGGTGGAGGACGAGATAGTCGAGTTGCTAGGTTGCAAACGCGAGGAGATAATCCGTGCTTCGGGCAAGACGGGTATGGGTGTCGAAGAGATATTGAATGCCATAGTGGAGCGTATCCCCGCTCCCGAAGGTGACCCCGATGCCCCGCTGCAGTGCCTTGTGTTCGACTCGGTGTTCAACAGTTTCCGTGGTATAATAGCCTATTTCAAGGTAGTGAACGGCACTATGCGTCAAGGCGACCTTGTGCGTTTCTTCAACACAGGCAAGGAGTACGATGCCGACGAGATAGGTATTCTGAAACTCGACATGCAGCCCCGCAAAGAGATATCGGCAGGCAATGTTGGTTACATCATCTCCGGCATCAAGACATCTACTGAGGTGAAGGTGGGCGACACCATCACCCATGTGGCACGCCCTTGCGACAAAGCCATAGAAGGGTTTGAAGAAGTGAAACCGATGGTGTTTGCAGGCGTGTATCCTATTGAGGCGGAAGACTATGAGAACCTGCGTGCCAGTCTGGAGAAACTGCAACTCAACGATGCCTCACTTACTTTCACGCCTGAGAGTTCGGTGGCATTGGGCTTCGGATTCCGCTGCGGCTTCCTCGGCCTGCTCCACATGGAGATAGTGCAGGAGCGTCTCGACCGCGAGTTCGACATGGACGTAATCACCACCGTGCCCAACGTAAGTTATCAGGTGTATGACCGCCATCACAATATGATAGAGGTGCACAACCCCGCAGGCATGCCTGATATTGCTATCATTGACCATATAGAAGAACCATATATACGCGCCAGCATCATCACCGCCACCACTTATATAGGTCCCATAATGACTCTGTGTCTCGGTAAGCGAGGTGAGTTAGTGAAGCAGGAGTATATAAGCGGCAACCGCGTGGAGATACTGTTCGACCTGCCGCTGGGCGAGATAGTGATTGACTTCTACGACAAACTGAAGTCTATCTCCAAAGGTTACGCCTCATTTGACTATCACCCGAACGGATTCCGCCAGTCAGACCTCGTAAAACTTGACATACTCTTGAACGGCGAGCAGGTGGATGCACTCTCTACGCTCACCCACCGCTCCAATGCAGTCGATTTCGGACGTCGTATGTGCGAGAAACTGAAAGAACTCCTTCCGCGTCAGCAGTTCGACATCGCCATTCAGGCTGCCATCGGGCAGAAGATTATAGCCCGCGAGACGGTGAAGCAGGTAAGAAAAGACGTAACCGCCAAGTGCTACGGCGGCGATGTGAGCCGCAAGCGCAAACTATTAGAGAAACAGAAGCGCGGCAAGAAGCGCATGAAGCAGATAGGCAATGTGGAAGTGCCGCAGAAAGCCTTCCTCGCGGTGCTCAAACTGGACTGATAAACATTGTTACACTTATAAATTATCAAAAGCATGAAAACAATCGACCAAAAAACATTCAGTCTTACCCTGCCCGACGGTTGGGAGGTATTGTCAGCAGAAGATGACGAAGCATTGGTTTACAAAGGAACCAAAATAACCGATTCTTTGGAAGGTCCTACACTGAACATCACCATCAGGGATACCGACGGCATGAGTCTTGACGAGATACGCCAAGTGTTGGTTGACCAGATGGGGGCTACTGTTGCACCTGACGTCACCATCGACGGTCACGCCTACAAAGCCGTCACTCTCACTGAAGACGGAGTAGAGTCGCTTGTACTTATCTACAACCGGAGTGCCGACGGAAAAGAGGTCAAGACCAATTTTGCCATCATCTTCTTCATCCACACCACTCAGGAGGACACAGAAGCATTGAGCGTCGTTTCGTCAATTGTATTTAAATAGGAACTGCACTATGGAACAATTTGTACATTCGGCATGGTCGATGATTCCTTTCGGACTCATGCTGCTGATGATAGCCATAGGTCCGCTTGTGGTTGAACATTGGTGGGAGAAAAACATAAACAAACTTATTGTGTCATGCGTATTAGGCATACCGGTAGCAATATGCCTCATTATAGGCGGCATGACGCACGAATTGGAGCACCAGTTGTTCTTCGACTATGTGCCTTTCATCATTCTGCTGCTCTCGCTGTTTGTCATTACCGGCGGCATACATTTCTCCGGTGACCTGAAGGCCAAACCTATCGTCAACACCGGTTTCCTTGCCTTGGGCTGGGTGCTGGCATCGATAATGGGAACAACGGGCGCAGCCATGCTGCTCATCCGCCCTGTTATTACCACCAACCAGCAACGCCATTATACAGTGCATACCATATTGTTCTTCATAGCGTTGGTAGCCAACTGCGGTGGTCTGCTTACTCCTCTGGGTGACCCGCCACTCTTTATGCTTTTCTTGCGCGGTGCAGATTTCACATGGTTCCTACACCTATTGCCCGAGTGGGCTTTCACAGGTTTGCTGCTATTGCTTATCTATTTCCTTGTTGACACTCATTACTATCATAAAGAGCATTGGACTGCGCTCTCGGCAGATGCCCGTGAGGCTACACCAATGGTTCTGAAAGGCAAGATAAATTTCCTATATCTGATAGGTGTGATACTCGCTGTGGCTTTCATCAACGAGAGCACAATACCGGACATGGGTAAGGAAGATGCACATCTGTGGATAAAGTATCTGCGCGAGATAGTGCTTCTCTCACTGACTTTCCTCTCACTTTATTCCACAAAGAGAGAGGTGCGTTACGACATGAATAAATACTCGTGGACTCCGATAATCGAAGTAGCAGTGCTTTTCCTCGGCATATTCACCACCATGACACCAGCCCTTGCATATCTGGCAGACAAAGCACCTGAGTTAGGGCTAAGCCATACATGGCAGTTCTACTACTCTACCGGTGCTCTCTCTGCATTTCTTGACAATACGCCTACTGCCGTTGCCTTCTACAGTGTGGCTTCTGGTATGACTCCCGACCAGATGGCAGCCTTCGGAGGCACCTTGGTAGCCGGTATTCCTGAGGTTCTGCTCAAAGCAATATCTTTGGGTGCAGTAATGTTCGGTTCACTTACGTATATCGGCAACGGACCCAACTTCATGGTAAAAGCCATTGCAGAAGAGAGTGGCATAAAGATGCCCACCTTCTTGGGCTATATGGTAAAATTCTCACTGATCGTACTACTGCCAATATACATATTAGTGCAATTGATATTCTTATAATATGAATATGCTTTATAGGCAACCTTGTAAATTTATAACACCACTATATTTATGGATAAGAACATGAATCTCTTCGACCTGATAGCGGCATTCTTCCGCTGGATAGGCAAAGTATGCGCAGGCTTCTGGCATCTGTGTCTCAATAGTCTTCGCCTTTCTCTTCACTATTGGTATATCTCCTTGTCGTGTATCATCTTGTTTGCAGGATTGGGAATATTCTTCTCACGTCATGACAATCGGATATACAAGGCAGAGGCTATAGTGTATCTTAATGGTCCGCGAATAGAGGATGTTAAGCAGGTATATAAACCAATAGTTGACAACTCCTACATCTTTCAAGACCAGAATCTGATTCAGATGCTTGGTTTGACACCGGATGAGGCAGTAGGAATCCGACGCTTTCAAGTGTTCAATGTCATTGACTATCTCAACGACTCTACCGTTGACGAGATAGACTACAAGAACAAGCACAAACTGACCGACACGGTGAACGTAGTGATGAATAATGTACTCTGCCTGCAGTTTCAGACAAAACATCCGGAGAATGTGCAGGTAGTGGGAGACAAACTATTGGCATATCTTAATACCAATCCTTCCCTTGTGGCTTCTTATGAGAAGAAACATGCACTGATGGAGCGTAAAGTGAAGTTCTGCCACGACCAATTGGAGAAACTTGACTCATTGACTACTGCTTTCTATTTTGAGCAGGGCGGCGATGCTCAGGCACAGATGAGATGGGGGAACGGAATGGTGCTTGGTCGTCGTGAGATAAAACTCTTCACCGGCGATATAATGGACTTCTACAACAGTACAGAGAAGGCAGACAGAGAACTGGCAATGTGCTATGCACCGGTAGTTATGCAGCAGCATTTCACTATCTGTCCACGTGCAATCAACAATCGTATCCTTTGCACCTTCATCGGGTTACTTGCAGGGTATATACTCGGTTGTCTGATAGCCTTGGCAGTATATCGCAGAAAAGAATTGCAGAAATGGTATAAGGGCGAGTAAGTGGAATGTCTATAAAGAAAGATATACGTCATCTTTTCCACGAGATAATAGACTTTGTAAAAGAGGACTTTAATCCGTGGGCATACGGTTGGGCTGCAGTGTTTGTTGCCTCACTCGTAGTGTTCTCGTATGTATTCAACGGCTACGACAAGTTTATTCTACCTCTGTTCTACAATAAAACTTCATGGTACCTGATGCCGTTATTATATATTGCGGTATGGTATCTGGTGTCAGTGCCTAATTTGCTAATCAGAAAGGAATACCACACACTTCGCGATTGGCGCTTCTGGGTCAAGCCTGCTGCTTTTATAGCACTTATGTCGGTGGCAATAAGTTATAGTGTGCCTTACCAGTGGTTCAGGAATGACAGTTTAACCAGAATAGATACATATTTTCTGCGTACATGCTGGGTATATTTTGACGGAATATTATTAGTTGTGGTGCCGTTGGCTATATATAAGTATCTCTTCGACCGTGATATAAAAGGCATATACGGCTTGTGCAGCAACAAACAATATCTTAATGTATATCTGTTTGCACTATTGTGTCTGTTACCCTTTGTAGCCGCAGCGAGTTTCCTGCCTGATTTCCAAGCTTATTATCCGAGATTCCGCCCTGACCGTATGGAGGGTGCACTGGGTATGCCTATGTGGGGGATAACGGCAGTATTCGAGACTTGCTATGGCCTTGACTTTCTTACCACAGAGGTATTCTTCCGTGGTGCTATGGTTATCGGTCTGGCATCTATACTCGGTCCTCGTGCAGTATTACCCATGGCAGTATTTTATTGCACGGTGCATTTCGGCAAGCCTTGTTTAGAGAGTGTCAGTGCCATATTCGGAGGTTACATACTCGGCATACTTGCCAACCGCACGAAGCATATCTGGGGCGGTGTATGCGCACACTTGGGTATAGCATTCATGATGGAGATAATGGGTCTCATACACCTGTTCGCAAGAATGGGTTAAAAAAACGGCGTATGTCTTTTCTAAGCAGATACAGCACCTCATACAGTGAGCCTTGGGTAGCGTGGACAATGCTCTTACTGCTTGTGCTGTTACTATTCACCAACTACCTGCAGAAAGGACTGGTTATAGGCGGGTTTCGCAGTATTACTGCCACCAAGGAGAGGGAAAGCATCTTCTCCGATGTCACAAAGAACACGGCAGGAGAGATATGTCTTTTTATCTATGAGGTCGCAATAGTCGGACTTACTGTCTATACACTGCTTTTCAACGGAGGAGACTTTAGTTTTGTCAGTTTCCTCACTGCAACAGCCGTTATATGCGTGCTGACTGCAGTTAAGTACCTCTTGGTACGGCTCACGTGTTATGTTTTTCTTGGCAAGAATGCATGGTCGGCAATGTCACTTCAATACTCAAACCTCTACATAATGGTATCTACACTGCTTTATCCTATACTTTTGCTTACTCTCTTTGCACCATTTATGACAAATACTGCTACACTTATTCTACTATCAATCATTGCTTTATCTGCCCTGACTATATGGTTTATTAAGGCATTCCGACTTTTTTTTACAAATATTCTCGCCAGTGTCTATATTTTTTTGTACCTTTGCACCCTCGAAATAATACCCTTTACGGGGGCCGTTATTGTTATAAGAATGTTGGTATAAAAAGGAGAATTACAATATGCAGAAAACATTGAAAGTCAAGAATATATTGGTCTCACAGCCAAAACCTGAGTCAGAGAAGTCGCCATACTTTGATATGCAGAAGAAGTATGGGGTGAACATAGATTTTCACCAATTGATACGTATAGAAGAGCTCACTCCCCGGGAGTTTCGTGCCCAACATATAAATATTCTTGATTACTCTGCCATTATATTCAACTCACGTCATGGTGTTGACCATTTCTTTAATCTATGCAAAGAAATGCGCATTGTGATGCCGGACACACAGCATTATTATTGTATTTCGGAGTCTATTGCCAATTATCTTCAGAAATATATTCAGTATCGGAAGCGTAAGGTATTCTTCGGACCTCACAACAAGATGGAGGAACTGATTCCGATGATGAAGCGCCGCCCCACTGACAAGTTTCTGATGGTGATGTCAGACATACATAATGATGATATCATTGAGATGTTTGCCAAGCACAAGATTACGGTAACGCCGGCAGTGTTCTATCGCACGGTAGCCAACAAATTCAAACGCGAGGAGAAGAAAGACTATGACATGTATGTGCTTTTTACGCCTTCAGGAGTATCAGCCCTTCTTGACAACTATCCTCACTTCAAGCAGGAAGAGCGCATAATAGCATGTTTCGGAGCGGGCACTGCCCAAGCACTGCGTGACGCAGGACTCAGAGTGGACATAGAGACTCCTTCGCCGGAATTCCAGAGTATCACCTCAGCAATAGACGCCTTCCTGAAGGAAAACCATAAGAGAGTTCGATAAGAGGCAGGGAGTAAGAGTCAGAAGGCGAGAGGAAGAGACAAGACGTGAGAGCAAGTAGTAAGAAATTTCCCAAGTCAGAGAAGCTTTGCGGCAAGTTAAGAGTAAAGGCTCTATATGACAATGGCAGGCATTTCACTTGCTACCCGCTACGTGTGACTTACATCGTTAAGGAAGACACTACTGCACCGGCTTCAGCGTCTTCGCCCTGCCACTCCGACCCACAGATACTTATCTGGGCACCGAAGTCTCTGTTCCGCCATGCAGTAGACAGGAACCGACTGCGCAGACAGATGCGCGAGGCATACCGTCTGTCCGCCGCCCCTCTGAGAGAGTATGCTATGCGCCATAATCTTAATATGCATGTAGCGTTCAACTATATAGCAAATGAGCAACTGCAATACTCACAGATAGAGAAAGCCGTCAGGAAAGCGATAAACAAGCTTACGGAGGCGGAGGCAAGGGTTGAGTCAAAGTGATTACAGGGAGGCGTTATACCGAGACGCATTTCCGCACATCTCTCACTTGCGTTTTTTACGGCACGTCTTACAGTTTCCATATACTACAAGCGAGAAGTTATCCATATTAAAGTTGGAGAAACGGCTCTCATTAAGCAGATGTTCAATAACCTTGTTCTTGAACTCTACCTCTCTGCCACATCTTGTGCAGATGAACCGGAGAGAGTTTTCGTCGGAGAGACATAACTCATATTCTGCCCCATATTGTTTTCTATGAGGGAGAATACGAATGATATGAGCGTCACAGAAGAGAGCGAGGTTATTGTAGATAGTACCGGTACTAATATGCTGCATCTCGCATAAGTCCTTAACCAGTTGTTCTGCCGTAAAATGTCTTCCAAGAGAGGTTATATGTGAAAGAATGATGAGTCTCTCTTGAGTACAACGCATCTTATTTTCCTTAAGATAGCTAACAAGACGCTCTTCGGCGGCTCTGTATGTATGGTAATCGGGCATCGGATAACGGGTATTTGTTTGTTATAATGTAATAAGTAAATCAAGGTACAGGGTCGTATCCCGAGCCTCCCCACGGGTGGCATCTGCATATACGCTTTATCCCCAACCAACCACCTTTGAAGATACCATATTTCATTACCGCCTCAATCATATATTGGGAGCATGTGGGTGTGTATCTGCACGAAGGCGGTGTCAGAGGTGATATGCAAGAGCGGTAGAAGTAAACCGGCAGGAGAAATATCTTACGCAATAGTGTTTTCACTTTGTCAGAGGTGTTTGAGAGTTGTTTCTACTATGTTTGGTCACTACTTAGGTACTCTCCAATAGAGCATGCTACCGATAATGAGGAATATGATGTTAGGGAGCCACACTGACATGAAGGGAGACATGACTCCCCTGACAGAGAAGGTGGTGCTCACGGTGCTGAACAAGATATACAAGGCGGAGAGGGTAATACCTACACCAAGGTTTTTCCCCATTCCTCCACGCACTTTCTTAGAGGATATAGTAACGCCGAGCAGAGTCATTATGAATGCTCCGATAGGCGAAGCCCACCGTTTCCACCATTCAGTTTCGAAGGCTTGCAAGTTGCCTGCCCCACGGGCTCTCTGCTTGTCCATATACGCTTTCAGCTCGGTGTTGGTCATACGCTGGGCTTCTTCAGCAGTTATGAACAGTTCTTTAGGTTCGAGAGGCATATCTACGTCAAACCTCTCGCCGGTGCTATACTCCTCTCTCATACCATTGAATACACGCCTCTGGTATTTCTCCAGATGCCAATGGTCAAGTGAGTCATAGCGGATACGTTCGGCGGTGATTCTCTCCTTAAGTACTTTTCCATCGAAATACTCAACAGAGGCATGGAATCCTGACTTCTGCCGCATCTGAAAACTCTCGATATAGAGTATAGTGCCGGGCTCAACCTGCATCTGTATGTTTCTTGCATTCTCACTCTTGAACTTCTGTATATACTTGTCCTGGAAGTCGAGCATTCTGCCTGAGGAGGGAGGGATGACATAACCACCGAGCCAGAAAGAGAGGAAGAAGAGAAAGAGAGCAGACAGAAAATACGGCCACATAAGTCTATGGAAGCTGACACCTGTAGCAAGCATTGCAATAATCTCGGAGTTACCTGCCAGTTTGGAAGTAAAGAATATGACGGCTATGAATATGAAGAGCGGGCTGAACATATTCATATAGTAGGGTATGAACGGGATATAGTAGTCAAGCAGAATTTCCCGCAGGGGGATCTGGTTATCGTAGAAGTTATCAAGTTTCTCGGTGATATCGAATACAATGGCAACACTCAGTATGAGCACAATTGAGAAGAAGAAAGTGCCTAAGAACTTACGAATAATATACCAGTCGAGTCGCTTGAGCATAGAGTGTCAAAGTCTTGTCATGAGAGCAGGCATAACAGAGTCTTTCCACTGTTTGAAGTCACCTGCCTGTATATGTTCTCTTGCTGTGGTAACGAGTTGCAGGTAGAAGGCGAGGTTATGTTCGGAGAGAATTTCCAGACCGAGCATTTCCTCTGCATGAATAAGGTGTCTGACGTAGGCACGGGTATATTCATGGTCAACAAAGCTTGTGCCGCAGGGGTCGAGTTCTGTAAAGTCGTCTTCCCATTTCTTGTTGCGCATATTCATGACACCCTGCCAAGTGAAAATCATACCGTTTCTGCCATTACGGGTAGGCATCACGCAATCAAACATATCCACTCCGCGTTCTATTGCATTGAGTATATTCCACGGGGTGCCTACTCCCATCAGATAGCGTGGTTTGTGTTTAGGAAGTATATCGTTCACCACTTCTATCATCTCATACATCTTATCCTCGGGTTCACCTACAGCCAGACCGCCGATAGCATAACCATCACGGTCGAGGTCGGCAAGGCGCTTTGCCGCTTCCTGCCTAAGGTCGGGATAGACACAGCCTTGCACTATGGGGAAGAGGTGTTGCTTATAGCCATAGATATCTTCTGTGGAGTCGAAGCGCGATATACATCTATCGAGCCAGCGGTGTGTTCTCTCCATTGACTCTTTTGCATACTTATAGTCGGCAGTGCCCGGAGTACACTCGTCGAAAGCCATGACTATATCGGCTCCTATCTCACGCTCGATATCCATTACTGATTCGGGAGTGAAGAAGAGTTTTCTCCCATCAATATGCGAGGAGAAGTGTACACCTTCGTCAGTCATCTTCCGCAGTGAAGTGAGAGAGAAGACCTGATAGCCGCCCGAGTCGGTAAGTATGGGGCGATCCCAACCTTCGAACTTATGGAGGCCACCTGCCTTATGCAGAATCTGCGTGCCCGGGCGGAGATAAAGGTGATAGGTATTACCGAGTATTATCTGTGCATTGATATCTTCCCTAAGGTCGCGGAAGTGGATACCCTTAACAGTAGCCACTGTTCCGACAGGCATAAAGATAGGAGTGAGTATGTCGCCGTGGTCGGTGTGTATAACACCTGCCCGTGCCCAAGTATTGTTGTCAGTATGTTGCAGAAAGAAAAACATGGAGAGGTTAGAGGAGTTAGAGAAGCTGATGATGTTTAAGGGCTTGAGGGGTTTGAAAAGTATTGGTTACATTCCTTCTATTACTATCTTGGGGCGGAAGGTCTTTGCTTCCTCGGGGGTCATGAGGGCATACGCCATGATAATAACTATATCTCCCGGGTGAACAAGGTGAGCGGCAGCGCCATTGATACAGATACACTTGCTACCGCGTTTGCCCGGTATGGTATAAGTTTCAAGACGTGCACCGTTGGTATTGTCCACGACAGACACTTTTTCGCCCGACACTATTCCTGCAGCGTCCATCAAGTCCTCGTCAATAGTAATACTACCTATATAATCAAGGTTAGCCTCGGTCACCTTCACACGGTGAATCTTAGATTTGAGAATTGTAAGGAACATCTTATATACTTCAATTAAGGAATTTAGAGAGTAGGATTATTATGTCCGGAAAGGAATCCGTGCATAGATGCGGCAGCCTTTCGTCCGTCAGACATTGCGAGGATGACGGTTGCTCCTCCGCGGACTATGTCTCCTCCTGCAAAGAGGACGGGGATACTGGATTGCAGGTCGTCGTTGACCTCAATAGTACCTTTCTTGGTGACAGCCAAATCTTTGAGAGAGGAGGGGATGATAGGGTTAGGGCTTACGCCAACAGCCACGATGACCATATCAACGTCAAGTTCAACTGTTTGTCCTTCTACAGGCACAGGCGAGCGACGTCCGCTGGCATCGGGTTCTCCGAGTGTCATCACTTGAAGAACAGCCTTGCATACTCTGCCCTTTTCGTCGGCTTTGTATTCTATCGGGTTATGTAGGGTAAGGAATTCCACGCCCTCTTCTTTGGCATGCTTCACTTCTTCCACGCGTGCAGGCATCTCTTCCTCCGAGCGGCGATAGACTATCATTGCGTGCTCAGCGCCAAGGCGTTTGGCGGTACGTACGGCATCCATTGCGGTGTTGCCACCTCCAATGACGGCTACATTCCTGCCATGAAGGACGGGTGTGTCGGTGTAGTCTTTTGCAGCACCCATAAGGTTGACGCGAGTGAGATACTCATTGCTTGACATCACTCCTATGAGGTTCTCGCCCGGGATATTCATAAAGCGGGGCAGACCTGCGCCACTTGCGATGAAGATGCCTGCATACTCTTTCTGCAGTTCTTCTACGGGAATAGTCTTGCCGATGATAGTGTCTCTGAGGAAATGTACACCCGCCTTCTCGAGAGAGGCTATCTCCTGGTCAACGATGCTGTTGGGGAGACGATACTCGGGGATACCATATTTGAGCACACCACCAATCTCGTGGAGTGCCTCGAAGACGGTGACATCATAGCCGTATTTCACCATATCACCTGCGAAAGTAAGACCTGCGGGACCCGAGCCTACAACGGCAATACGCTTGGGCGAGCCGGTGGTATGGTTGACAGGTGAGAGGTTCGCATTGTCTGCTTCGGTATTCTCTACAGTGTCTGCAGTTTTCAGGGCAGTGTCAGCAGCGAAACGCTCAAGATAGCCGATAGCCACTGGTTGGGAATTCATCTTATGGTGTATGCACTGCGCTTCGCACTGTTTCTCCTGCGGGCATACACGGCCACAGACTGCGGGGAGACTGCTTGACTGCTTGATTATGTTGTAGGCAGCGAGGGTGTTGCCTGCTTCTATCTGCTTAATGAAACCCGGTATGTCAATACCTACGGGGCAGCCTTGTACACAGCCCGGGTTGGCACAATCGAGGCAACGTTTGGACTCAGAGATGGCCATCTCCGGCGTTAGGCCTTGATTGACTTCCTCATAGAGTGTGGTTGCACGATAGAGGGGGTCAAGTTCGGGCATCTTGACGCGGGGAACAGCGAGCCGCTCTTTGGGTTTGAGGGAGAGTCGGAGTTGCTTACGCCATTCTGCGTCTCTGTTGTTCTCTTGTGTATGTGGTATAGCAGAGACGGCCTCTGGAACCGATGACGAGAGCATACACTCGGCTTGGCGAGGGCTATCGGGGACTGCAATTTTACCCTGCTGATAGTTCTCGTAGGCTTCGATTTCCTCCTGGCGATAGCTACCGAGTCGGGAGAGCATCTCGTTGAAGTCCACTTGGTGTGCGTCGAACTCAGGTCCGTCAACGCAGACGAAGCGTGTTTTGCCCCCAACAGTGACGCGGCAGGCTCCGCACATACCGGTGCCATCGACCATGATAGTGTTGAGAGAGGCCTCTGTGGGGATATTGTATTTTTGTGTAAGGAGGGCAACGAACTTCATCATGACGGCCGGTCCGATGGTGATGATTTTGTTGACCGTTTCACGCTGAATGACGGTCTCAATGCCCTGAGTGACAAGTCCTTTAGTACCGTAACTGCCATCATCGGTCATGACGACCACTTCATCGGAATACTGTGCGAGTTGCGGTTCGAGAATGATTAGTTCTTTAGTACGTGCGGCGAGGACGGTGATGACGCGGTTGCCAGCCTCATGCAGTGCTTTGGCGATAGGCAACATAGGTGCCGCACCCACACCTCCGCAAGCACAGACGACCGTACCGAAATGCTGAATATCAGTTGCTTTGCCAAGAGGTCCGACAATATCTGCGACATAATCGCCTTCGTTGAGGGCGCAGAGTTTGGCGGATGAGACACCGATGCGTTGAACGACGAGAGTGACAGTGCCTTTGTTGGTATCGGAGTCAGCGATAGTGAGTGGCATACGCTCGCCGTTTTCGTCAACGCGCACGATAACGAAGTGCCCCGCCTTGCGGCTTTTAGCAATCATAGGAGCCTCAACGACAAGCTCACACACATTCTGAGAAAAGAACTGCTTTGATAGTATTTTATTCATTTGCAATTATATTACGTAGGACATTCTGCCTTAGAGAAATGCTGCGTAAACGCGTCATTTGAGTAAAGCGCATATATCGGGGGCAAAGTTACAAAGTTTTTCGTTAGTATGCAAGCAAAAAAGAGAGATTAACCTTGCATATCTGACTAAAAACGACTATCTTTGCAGGCGTATTTTGGTTAATGCGGGTTATGTCGAGTCCTATTTATCGTCGCACGGAATTGCTACTTGGAGAGAGTGTAATGGAGCATTTGGCGCAGAAGCGCGTCATTATTTTCGGTGTAGGCGGTGTAGGCAGCTGGTGTGCAGAAAGTTTGGTCAGGTCGGGTATAGTTCATCTGACGCTTGTGGATTCTGACCGGATATGTGTTACGAATATCAACCGTCAGTTGATGGCGACTTCTTCGACGGTGGGTCAGGTGAAGGTAGAAGCCCTTAAGAAGCGTCTCATAGAGATCAATCCGCATGCGGAGATAGTCACGCGCCAGGAGATATACAGCAAGGAGACAGCGGAGAGTTTTCATTTGGAGACGTACGACTACGTGATAGACGCCATAGACAGCTTGCAGAACAAGGCGGACCTGATACTTCATGCGACATCGCTGCCGGTAAGATTCTACTCGTCAATGGGTGCGGCGCTGAAGATGGACCCGACACGTATTCATGTGGCAGAGTTTTGGAAGGTGCGAGGTTGCCCGTTGGGAGCCGCCTTGCGGAGGCGATTCAAGCGGATGAAGACGTTTCCGAAGCGCAAGTTTCAGTGCGTATATTCAGACGAGTTGCTGCAGAACAGGGGAGTCAACCACTCTTGCGGCACAGAACGATGCCTGTGTCCGAAGGCGCAGACAGGTCCGGGAAATCCGGATTTGGTCAATCACGAATGGTGCACATCGAAGGCGCAGATAAACGGCACGATGGCACATATCACAGCTATTTTCGGATTTATGCTTGCAGGGTTGGTGTTGGAAGATGCCGTGAAGGAGGAGTAATATGTGACGTGATGATGTCGCGGATATACGTTATATTCTTCATGGAGACGTGACAATGTCGCGGCTATACGTTAATGAGATAGAGACAGAAAAAAGACAGGCAAGGGGGATAATAGAGTTAAGGTAAAAAGAGGAGAGAGGTGGTGAGGAGTGGTGAGGGGATACAAAAAAGCAGAGACATAGAGTCTCTGCTTTTTTGCTTTGGCAATGCAAATGAAACTTATTTGCGGTTGCGGTTGCCGTAGCGTGACATGAATTTGTCCACACGGCCGGCGGTGTCCACGAGTTTCGATTTGCCTGTGTAGAAGGGGTGAGATGTGTTGGAGATCTCGAGCTTGATGAGCGGGTAGGTCTGTCCGTCAATCTCAATAGTGTCCTTCGTTGCAGCAGTTGAACGGCTGAAGAATTGGTCGCCGTTAGACATATCTTTGAATACTACTACGCGGTAGCTATCCGGATGAATTCCTTTTTTCATAACAGTTTCCTTTCTATAAATTATTCAGCGGCAACCACTGTGAATTTGAGTTCTGCTTTTACTTCTTTATGCAGTTTGACAACGGCTGCATATTCACCTATTTCCTTTACTTCGGGAACGGAGATAAGTTTGCGGTCAACATTGATGTCGAGAGCCTTGAGTGCATCAGCAAGCTGGAGAGAAGTGACAGCACCGAAGATTTTGCCGTTCTCGTTGGCTTTCTGTTCGATTTTGAGCATGACGGTCTCAAGTTTCTGAGCGAGAGCTTCAGCGTCGGCCTTGAGTTGAGCGAGTTTGCGAGCCTGCTGCTTGAGGTTTTCAGCAAGTTGTTTGCGGTTGCTGTCGTTAGCGATGATAGCCAGTTTGTTAGGGATAAGGTAGTTGCGTCCGTATCCGTCACGAACTTTCACGATGTCATTTTTGTAGCCGAGGTTATCGACGTCTTGAATAAGAATTACATACATGGTCTTGTCCTCCTACTTTTATTTCATCATATCGGTTACATAGGGCAGCAGAGCCAGATGGCGTGCGCGCTTAACAGCCTGAGCGACTTTACGCTGATACTTGAGTGAAGTACCGGTCAGACGGCGGGGAAGGATCTTACCCTGCTCGTTGAGGAATTTCTTCAGGAACTCAGGATCTTTGTAGTCAATGTACTTAATACCGCTTTTCTTGAAACGGCAATACTTTTTCTTTTTCACGTCCTTCTGTTGAGGAGTGAGGTAACGAAGTTCTTCTGCCATGGTTTAGTCCTCCTTTTTGTTATGAGCGTTGCGACGTTTTTCAGCATACTCGAAAGCGTACTTGTCGAGGCGGAAAGTGAGGAAACGTATAACGCGCTCGTCGCGGCGATAGGCAGTTTCCAGAGTAGCAATCACTTCAGGTTCAACATCGAATTGGAGCAGGGCATAGAATCCCGTTGTTTTGCCCTTGATGGGATATGCGAGCTTTTTCAAGCCCCATTCCTCACGATTGAGAATAGTAGCACCGTTGTCGGTGAGCAGTTTCTCAAACTTGTCTACCGCTTCCTTCATCTGTGGTTCAGACAAAACGGGAGTCAAAATGAAAGCGGTCTCGTAATGGTTTAACATAAGTTTTTGTTGTTTTTGATTG
>CAJOMJ010000033.1 GCA_905235505.1 Paludibacteraceae bacterium | reverse complement strand
TTACAGTGCAATGTATCCTCTGCGTCCTTGGACAATCCGTCAGTACGCCGGTTTCTCCACCGCACAAGAGTCTAACGCTTTCTATCGCCGTAACCTCGCATCCGGTCAGAAAGGACTTTCTGTAGCATTTGACCTCGCTACTCACCGTGGCTACGATGCCGACAATCCACGTGTTGTTGGTGACGTAGGTAAAGCAGGTGTTTCAATCTGCTCGGTAGAAGATATGAAAGTTCTGTTCGATGGTATTCCATTGAACAAGATGTCCGTCTCCATGACCATGAATGGCGGCGTACTGCCCATTATGGCGTTCTATATCAACGCCGGACTTGAACAGGGTGCCAAACTCGAAGAGATGGCAGGTACCATTCAGAACGATATCCTCAAAGAGTTCATGGTGCGCAACACCTATATCTACCCGCCTAAGTTCTCAATGAAGATTATCGCTGATATCTTCGAATACACATCGAAGAACATGCCTAAGTTCAACTCTATCTCTATCTCTGGCTACCACATGCAAGAAGCAGGTGCTACCGATGATATCGAGTTGGCATACACCCTTGCCGACGGTCTTGAGTACCTCCGTGCAGGTGTCAATGCAGGCATGAATGTTGACGACTTTGCTCCGCGTCTCTCCTTCTTCTGGGCTATCGGTATGAACCACTTCATGGAGATTGCCAAGATGCGTGCAGGTCGTATGCTGTGGGCTAAGATTGTGAAGAGTTTCGGTGCGAAGAACCCGAAATCACTCGCTCTCCGTACCCACTCGCAGACCTCAGGCTGGTCGCTCACCGAGCAAGACCCGTTCAACAATGTTGGTCGTACCTGTATCGAGGCTATGGGTGCCGCACTCGGTCATACCCAGTCGCTCCACACCAACGCCCTCGACGAGGCCATCGCTTTGCCTACCGACTTCTCCGCCCGTATCGCGCGTAACACGCAGATATATATCCAAGAGGAAACCAAAGTCTGCAAGCAGATTGACCCGTGGGGTGGTTCGTATTATGTTGAGTCACTCACCAAGCAGATTGCAGAGCGTGCATGGGAGCATATCCAGGAGGTTGAGAAACTTGGTGGTATGGCGGCCGCTATCGAGACCGGTATTCCTAAGATGCGTATCGAGGAAGCCGCTGCCCGCACACAGGCGCGTATCGACTCCGGCACGCAGAAAATCATCGGTATCAACGAGTATCGTCTTGAACATGAAGATCCTATCGACATCCTCGAGATTGACAACACCGCCGTTCGTGAGCAACAGGTGGCTCGTCTGAAAGACCTCCGCGCCCACCGCGACGAAGCAGCCGTTCAGGCAGCACTCAAGGAGATTACCGCTTCTGTTCAGGCATGGGCTGACGGCGGCAAGGGTGAGAACCTCCTCGCGCTCGCTGTCAAGGCCGCAGGCCTTCGTGCCACATTAGGTGAAATCTCAGATGCCTGCGAGAAAGTCGTAGGTCGTTATAAAGCAACCATTAGAACTATTTCAGGCGTGTACGCAGCAGGAACAAAGAACGACGACGACTTCAAGGAAGCCAGTCGTCTGACGGCAGAGTTTGCCAAGAAAGAGGGTCGTCAACCCCGTATCATGATTGCCAAGATGGGTCAGGACGGTCACGACCGTGGTGCCAAAGTTGTAGCCACCGGTTATGCCGACTGCGGCTTCGATGTGGATATGGGACCCTTGTTCCAGACCCCGGAAGAGGCAGCCAAGCAGGCAGTTGAGAACGACGTTCACGTACTCGGTGTTTCGTCGCTTGCAGCAGGTCACAAGACCCTCATCCCGCAGGTTATTGCCGAACTCAAGAAGTTAGGTCGTGAGGATATCCTCGTCACCGCCGGTGGTGTCATCCCCGCACAGGACTACGACTTCCTCTACAAAGCAGGCGTCGCCGCCATTTTCGGCCCCGGCACTCCCGTCGCCTACTCCGCAAAAGTAGTGATGCAACTGCTGATGCAGGAGTAAACTCTATATGATTTCTCTTTAACCCAACAGAAACCAACATAGTGTTTCTGTTGGGTAGAGGAGGAATTGCAGCGGTCAAATGCCACATCGTGGCAGTCCGTACCGCAAGCAAATTCCGACGAGGGTACTGTCCTTATTATAAATTATTTATGCCGACACAAACTTACATATCGCTTCTCTCGCCTGTCCTCTTTTGGGACATGGACAAAGAGCAACTTGACGCAGAGCGACACTCGGCGCACCTCATTCAGCGTGTACTCGAATATGGCACTCTCAACGACTGGCGCCTCACTCGCGACTATTACGGTCTTGACCGTATTGCCCGTGACTGCAAGCAACTGCGCACGCTCGACCCTATGGCGTTGTCGTTTGTGTGCGCTATGACCGATACTAATAAGGAGGACTACAGATGCTACAAACTCAGACAATCAATCCCGACACTTTAGAGTTGCTAAAGCAATTGTCCACTCAGCCTGATTTGCGAGAGATGCGACTTGTCGGCGGTACGGCGTTGGCACTACAATATGGCCACCGTCAATCCGTTGACTTGGATTTCTTCGGTCATTTTGCCACGAGTCAGGAGGACATTATTGACCTCACTCGTACTATGGGCAAAATCTCTGTACTCAACAAGTCGTCACATATACTCCAAATGACTGTCAATCAGATAAAGGTTGATTTTGTTGATTATAGCCGCTACCAATGGATTGATGAGCCGGTACAAGATGGTGCTGTAGTTTTGGCATCCGATAAGGATATTGCAGCAATGAAAGTGAATGCCATTATGGGTCGTGGCACAAAAAAGGATTTTGTTGATATGTATATCTTGTTGCAGCATTACAACCTTTCAGAAATACTGAAATTCTACAAACAGAAGTATCCCGAATACTCCGAATACCGGGCATTGTTAAGCCTCACTTATTTTGACGATGCCGAACTTCAACCGATGCCCCGCATGTTCATACCCGACACATGGGAACAGATGAAACACACCATCACCCAAGCAGTTAAACAATATCAAGTATAAATATGTAAAAACCTTATGCCTATGAAGATATAACCGTCAAAAGACATATACATAAAAAGCGTTTGCTTTATTTGGGATTAACTTCAATCTTCGACAAATTGACACTACTTTCCCTAATAATGTGAAACGCTCACACATTGAGTGTGGGCTGTTCTGCATAATTGGAAGTAGTGGGAGTCGAAGCCCGAAGTTACCAATTAAGTTTATAAATCAAGCAGGTAGTCCACACTTTTTATGTCGTCTCCCCTCCGCAAGGCTCATGCATCTTAAATATATAAGGCATTAGTCCACTTTTGGTACTACCTGTCGGAGTCCGCCCAAAAGCCGTTAAGTGAGTAGGCATCACACTTTAATATTTATAATTATGACATTTAGTGGTTTTCAAATTCAAGCTATTTTTACATTGTCTAATGCAATGCGTGTTGCTGACGGTGAATTACAAGATGTTGAAGCTGTTCCTATGGCAATATTTTCTTCATTATTTGGATTAAAACCGAGTGATGTGGAAACATTTTTGAGTAATCCTATGGACCCTCAAGCTGCAGTTGCAATTGTTGGTGCTATGAATTATGAGCAGAAGAAACAAGTTAAAGATTTATTAGTAGAAATAATGGATGCAGATGATATACGTCATCCTAATGAAGTGAAATTATTAAATCTTCTATCTGCAATTTGTAATTTGCCATCATAATATTAACAAACAATCCAAGGGTGCATCACAACCGATGCACCCTCATTAAAAAATTATTTACTATGCCTACTATTCATTTTCAATCTTCAAACCACAAAAGGTTTGAAAACGGTATACAAGTCTCTCACGACTATGTACCGCGTTTCATACAATTAGACTATTCCCCTAATGGGGCGATGCTAACTATCAGTATTTTGCCGACACTATCTCCAAAACAGGCTATGTTTGCAGGAGATAATGGCAGTGTACTTGTATATAACGGATTTGACCCGGATTATCGTTTTGAAGTTGAAACTAAACCTGATAACACCATCCGGCGTGTATCTGTTATTCGTTTAGACAGGAATCTTGAACTCAAATTTTTGGAATAATATGGATCCACATCAACCGTTTCAAGTTGTTCAATTACAACCATTTTTCTTTCAGGCATCACATTATGAAGAATATAAGGCAGGGCAAATGATTGACTCCGGGGACACATCGATTTTGGTGCGTTGTACCTTAATGCCTGATAATAAGATAAAGTGCATTATCGGCAACAATGACCTCTATTCCAAAATTATGAGTTGTGAGTTTGATTCTTGCATAAGCCTACACGACAGGTTACTAATGATGTCATCTCCAGAAGAAACCAATGCAGACATTATAGTAGTTACCATGCTTCAAAACATTATTGGAACCACTTGTACTTCCAAGTATTATCAATCAACAGAGCCGGTAGTTGGAAGTATCTATACTGACAATGGACGCATCGTAAAGATGTCTTTCACTATGGCTAATCCTGAACGACTTTTAGAATTGTACTAATATGGGATTTTTCAATTTTAGAGATAAGAACGAGGCTCGCCTGCACGCATAAAGAGTTGGTGTGGGCTTGAGGCAGATAAATGAAGAATTGCGCAAGGGACCGTCTGCTATGCCTAATGTAAGAGGACTTTGCCATGCCGTGTCTGACGAAATGCAGAAAATGTATGCTGCCGCTGATAAATTAGCTGCTTATGACAAACTAACTTTTAGTTTATCTTATAATGGCAAAATGATTCTCTATAATGACTTTATCCATGAGATAGAGTACTTTAGAAAAATGTTGTTAAATAATTATGGTGTTCAACTCTTTTGATTATGGGACTTTTTAGTATGGTTTCCGATTCCGTAAAATCGGCACAAATGAACTCGGCTGCTAAAGAAATAGCACAATATCAATTTACCATCCAAGATATTCTGCGGAATAATCCTATTATATCACTAACTCCTTATGATGTTAGGCGTATAAAGAATCTTGTAGACATGATGGAGAGTAAATTGGGGTTTATCGAAAATAAAATGAATACATTGGATTCATTTCATCTGCCTCTTACCTTTATCATAATGCCTAATGGTCAGCAGTTAAATGTGGCTGAATATGTCAGAATGCATAAAGAACTTATTCGTAACTATCAAACATTGTTTTGATTATGTCAAGTTGTAGAAGGCATCTAATGCAGTGTCCACAATGTGGTGCGCACGAGACATTACCATTTGGGATAGTGTAAACACAGACATCAATCCCTACTTAAAAAAAATTATATCAGGTGAATTGTTCCAATGGAAGTGTCCTCTACAAAGCAGGTGTCGCCGCCATCTTCGGTCCCGGCACACCGGTTGCATATTCCGCAAAAGTGGTGATGCAACTGCTGATGCAAGAGTAGCAGGTATTTCTTAGTTTCTCTTTGGGGGAGGAGAGAATATAAATACAAATGCCCATCTATGTGAGGTGGGCATTTGTATGAATGAAAATAATATCAGAATAATATCAGAACTTGTAATTGCGGAACTTGAAACAGCAGAACCCGCAATAACAGAGTCTAAAGTTGTTGTGCTGATTACTTGCTATAGATGAGCCATTCCCAGGGTTTGAGAGTGATTTCGTCTTGTTCGCTTATGGTGACAGGCATACCGCAGATGCAGGTGTAGTCGCCTTGGTAGTCGGCAGTGTTGAGAGTGAATGACTGTTGCTCGGGGGAGAAGTTGAAGATACCAAGTACAGTGTTGTCGCCAAGAGTACGTGCACAAGCGAAGATTGCAGGGTTGTCGCATTCTATCTGCAACATAGGTGCTCCGAGTTCGGGAGAGTAGAGAGCAGGGTTCTGCTTGCGTGTGCGGTTGAGGTCTTGATATAGAGCAAAGTGGTGTGTGTGGTTGCGCTCGATGCAATCTTTCTCGAAGAATTCGAGACGGTGGTTGTTGGCATATTCCTGTCCGGTGTAGATAAGCGGCATGCCAGGTACTACATAGGTGAAGGCAGCAAAAGCGTCAGAGGCTGCTCCCATGCGCTCAAACTCTGTTCCATTCCATGAGTTCTCATCGTGGTTGGAAGTGAAGTTCATACGGATAGCGTAGGGTTGGAAAGTGGTGTCGGTCTTCTCAAAGTAGTTCCAGAGGTCGCTGACAGTCTTCTTCTGTTGAGCCACATCGTTCATCAGGTGGTGCAGTTCCCAACCATAATACATGTCGAAAGCTGTAGCGGTATGGTCTGCTTGTTCTGCTTCGGCAAGGGTGAAGAGCCCCGGGTATGACTGACGAAAGTCGGAGAAAGCATCTTCCCAGAAGTCGGTGGGTATCTCCATGGCAACATCGCAACGGAAACCGTCGATGCCTATTGAATCAAGCCACCAACGCATAGAGCGCTTCATCTCATTGCGCATATCCTCGTTGTTGTAGTTGAGTTTGGATATGTCTGTCCAATCGTATTGCACCATGAGGTTGCCGAGTGAGTCGCGATAGTGCCAACCATCGTTCTCTGTCCATTTGGAGTCGGGCGCAGTGTGGTTAGCCACCCAGTCGAGAATGACATACATGTCAAGTTCGTGTGCCTTATTGAGGAAACTGACAAAGTCCTCACGAGTGCCGAATTCGGGGTTGAAGTCGCAGTAGTCACGGATAGAGTAGTAGCTACCAAGAGAGCCTTTGCGGGTAACTACTCCGATAGGCTGGATCGGCATAACCCAAATGATATCCACACCGAGTGCCTTGAGTGTAGGCAGTTCGGCTTCAGCTGCAGCGAAAGTGCCTTCGGGAGTGAATTGACGTGTGTTGAGTTCATAGATAGTGGCATCGTATGCCCATGGAGTGTGAATAGTCTCCACTTTCTTTGTGCAACCTACCAAGGCTACCAAGGCAAGTGCAAGGATGAAAAAACGGTTTCTCATATTTGTTAGTGTTTGTATTTATATGCGTTTATATGTTGGTATGTAAGTATGTCAGTAAGTTGGTAAGTTGTCAGAGTTGAAGGGTTGCGGATTTGATACCATCGGAGGAGACTGAGATAGCGGGAGTGCCCTCGACGATAACTGTGAGTTCGCCTGAGAATGCCTGTTGCTCATTACTTTGGAAAGGAATGAGACAGGTGGCATCACCATTGGCGGCACCCAACATCTTACCATTACCTGTGACAGAGATGTTTACTTTGTTGTCTGCATGTGGGCACAGGTTACCATTGAAGTCGCAGATACGTATGCGTACATAAGTGAGACTTCCGCAGCGGTCGGGCATGAGTTCAATGAAGAATGGTTCTCCTGCTGTGTGCATATATTCAGTGAGTGCGGGTTTACCTTGCTCATTGTATGCCACTACTTTCAGTTCACCTTTCTCAAATGGTATGTTGTCCCAGATGAGACGGTAGCGGCGTGGAGTTCCCCATACGGAGTCATGCTGGGCCTCGTCTTTATTTAGTTTGTGTTGCCTGCCAAGAGACCTGCCATTGAGGAACAGTTCTGCCTCAGGGTAGTCAGTATATACCATGACGGGGAGAGTGTCGCCCTCATTCCAATTCCAGTGAGGCAAGATATGAAGTGTATGCGAACGGTGGTTCCACTGACTGCGATAAAGCCAATACCTATCCTTTGGAATAGAGGCAAGGTCGATAATACCGAAGTATGAGGAGTGAGACGGCCAAGCGTCGGTGTCGTATGGTGAAGGTTCTCCGAGATAGTCGAAGCCTGTCCAGACGAACTGTCCTATTGTCCAAGGAAAGTCCTCCATATTGGCGAAGTCATAGTCGGGTATATTGCTCCAAGGGCAGTATTCAAGGTCGTAGCCGGTACACTGATTAGTCTTGGAGTTGCCGTCGGGGGTAGGTATATTGCAGACCTTGTCGTTATTGTCTTTTACGGCAGGAAGTTTATATACGCCGCGAGAGGATACTGTAGAAGCGGTCTCGGAGCCGAGAACGAGTTTCTGCGGTGTAGCATTGTAGATTTCCTGATACCGGTGGGCGCGATAGTTGATGCCCACTACCTGCATAACATCGGCAAAGCCATTCTCAAGTACACAATCCACACCATCCATTCCACAGGTTACAGGGCGTGTGCCATCTTCACGGGTGCAGATGTCTTGGAGGAATTTGGCAACTTTGTAGCCTTCGGGTTTGCATTGTGTAGGCACTTCGTTACCGATAGACCACATGACTACCGAGGGGTTGTTGCGGAAATGACGGAGCATGTTAACCATATCGCGTTCTGCCCATGTGAGAGACTGACCTTCTTCTATCTGCTCGAAGAAGCGGTTGTAACCATTCTTACACTTGCCGAGTTCCCATTCGTCAAAGGGTTCGACCATGAGCATGAAGCCGAGTGAGTCGGCGAGTTCGACGAGTTCAGGGGCCGGCATATTATGGCTGGTGCGAATGGCATCGCATCCCATATCGCGGAGCATAAGCAGTTGGTGGAGAATGCCATCACGGAGGGCGGCAGAACCAAGCGGACCAAGGTCGTGGTGCAGACATACACCTTGGAATTTGCGTACTTCTCCGTTCAGGAGAAAGCCTGAATCGGGAACAATCTCGATGGTGCGGATACCAAATGTCTGCTCATATACGTCAGTCAACTGTTTGTTTTCGTAGATAGAGAAGCGAGCCTTGTAGAGGGTAGGGCTCTCCGGCGACCAGAGGTGAGGGTAGTTGATGGTGACAGTCTGGTCGATGCGATTACCTTTCTTGGGATTGAGCGTACGGGAAGTAGAGGTAACTACGCGTTCTCCGAGCAAGATTTCTGTACGCAGATTGAGAGTCTTCTCAGACTGAGTACTTATCTCTGTAGAGACATTGAGGATGGCGGAGTCGTGAACGTTCTGCTTCTTGTGTATCTCTTTAGTCTTTATCTGTACTCCCCAGACAGGGATATGAGTATCGGAAGTCTGAATGAGATGCACATTGCGATAGAGACCCGCGCCCGGATACCAACGACTGGACTCAGGCCGATTCTCAAGACGCACGGCAATCTCGTTGCCCCCATTGTAGAGATAGTCGGTGATGTCAACAAAGAAAGCATTATAGCCGTACGGCCAGAACTCTACCTGTTTGCGATTGACGAATACTTGTGCCTCAGACATTGCGCCATCGAAGAGCAATACCACTCTCTGCTGAAAGGGCGGGCGGAGGGTGGTGCGATACCATGCTGCTCCTACGTAAGGCAATCCGCCGGTGCGACCTGTGCGTACAGAGGCCTCGGTGCTACCATTCTGAGTGATGGCAACGTTCTGCAGGTCGTTGTCGCGAGAGAAGGGGCCGGTGATAGCCCAATCATGGGGAATAGTTACCTGTTGCCAACCGAATTCAGGCATTATGCCCTGTTTCTGCTCCATGCAGAACTGCCACTCGCGAAGCAGTGTCTCCTGACGTTCTGCAAATAAGAATGCAGAGATGAAAAGAAAAAAGGTTAATGATAGTTTTCTCATTATATAAATTGTATGATAATATCTCAGATTATTCGAAAAGTATCTTCAGTGCTTTCTGCGGTCTGCCGTCAGGTGTGAAGGCTCCCATCTCATAGGAACCCCAACCTAATGCCTCGTATTCTTTGGGTTTCCAGCCTGCAAATACCTGAGGTTCCCAATAGAAGACACCGGCACATACACCTGTGGCGGACATTCTGTCGAGGAAATCTTTCATTACAATAGCAGACAATTCTTCTTCTGCAGAAACCATGCCAACCTCGGCAATCATTATCTTGCCACCAAACTCTTCAGCGAGTTTAAGGACATTTGCTTCGGCAAGGGTATTCATCTCCTGCCACGGTTTACCACACCAGAGTAGCATCATGGGGTAGTGGCTGAGACCTATCATGTCGAACTTACCTCCATTGTCAAGAAGGTTGTGGTAGAAGGTAGTGTTGTCAAGATAAGCATTGTCGTGGTGGACGATGACTATTGCATCGGGGAATACGGACTTGACTGCATCGTAGCCTGCTGCTGTGAGCAGGGCATAGCGTTGCCAGCCTCCTTCACACTCAACGAGAGCAGAGTCTTGTCGAATCTCTGTTCTGCCCATGGGCCAGAGCATACCATAGGTTGTCTCGTTGCCTACTTGCACCCATTCTGGAGTTACCCCTGCGTGCTTGAGGGCAGAGAGTACATCTATGGTGTGGCGGGCAACGGCTTCGCACATCATGGTGAGGTCGTAGTCTTGCCACTCGGCGGGGATGGTCTGTGTTGACGGGTCTGCGAAGTAGTCGGAATAGTGGAAGTCAATCATGATGCGCTGACCCTGTTTTGCTGCTCTTACGGCTTTGGTGATAACATCATCTTTGTTGCACCAACCTGTCTCGTGATTGACCCAGACACGCAGTCTGACAGAGTTCATGCCGAGAGAGCGTAGAAGGCTGATACATTCCATGGGTTTGCCTTTGTCATTGCAGAAGATAACTCCGTCGCGTTCTTGCTCGGTGAACCACGATATGTCAGCACCTTTGGCATAAGAGCCACGCGGTGAGTCGGTTTTAGGAGTGTGGGAGCATGCAGCAAACAGAAGCAGGGCAAAGCATGCAAGCAGAATATGTTTCCTCATAAGATGAATTACTGTTGTTCTATAAGATACTGATAAGGTTCGAGAGTGAGGGTGAAGTTACCGTCTTTGGGAGTGACAGTCTGCGCCTTGCCTGACT
This sequence comes from Paludibacteraceae bacterium, assembly GCA_905235505.1. Lineage (GTDB taxonomy): Bacteria > Bacteroidota > Bacteroidia > Bacteroidales > Paludibacteraceae > Colicola. The sequence continues at coordinate 11,956 of CAJOMJ010000033.1, read as the reverse complement.
TATTGATAGCGACGAGTACCTCATCGCCAAGATATACGCGCTTGAAACAAAGCACATTGGCATCGGAATAGACGGGAATATACTCGCCATAGAGCAGCGGCATGCTATTGCGGCGCAGATGAACAAGTCTTGTAACCTCGTCGCGCATAGTCTGTTCTTGGGTATTGAGGTCAGAGAAACGCAACATCTTGCGATTGTCGGGGTCGTTGCCGCCTGGTTCTCCGTATTCGTCTCCCTGATAGATACAGGGCACTCCGGGGAGTGTGAGGTTGAGAGCATGGAGGAGCAGGGCTTTCTTGTAGGCGACGGCAGTGTCTCCTACTGTTACGTTGCGTGTCCAGCCGGCTTGCTTGCCGTCTTCAGAGAAACTGACGTCACCACCTGCGAGTGAGATGAACCGCACTTGGTCGTGGTTGCCTGAGATATTACCCATAGTATGGTGTGCTCCGTATGCGGCAAGACTCTCGAGGATGACTCTTTCGAGATTGCGCATATCTCCGTTACTCTCAGCTATGGTATGAATGGCGGTGAAATAGACATTGAAATCGAATTGTGCATCGAGCATACCGGTCTTTACATAAGAGCCTATGAGTTCAGGGCTGCCGTAGGTTTCACCTATCATCCAGAGAGGCCGGTCGGGGAAACGTTGTTTCATCTTCTGAGTGAGGGTTCGCCAATAACATTCAGGTATATGTTTGCAGGCATCGTGACGGAATCCGTCGAAGTCGAAGTGTTCCAACCAGAAGAGTGCGGAGTCGGTCATAGGCTGATATACATCTTCGCGCTCAAGGTCGAGGGTGGGTATGTGTCTGTCGAACCAAGTGGTAAGACGGGCTTCGTCCCATAGTTCGAAGTTGCGCCGTCCGTCCGGTAGAATACTATCGGTAATCCAATCGGGGTGTTGCTGGAGAGTGGGGGAGTTGATGTGCATGTGATTGGCAACATAGTCGAGAATGACATTGATGTCATGTTTGTGGGCGACGGCGAGGAGTTGTTCAAGTTCTTTGTCGGTGCCGAGACGCTCGTCAATCTTTGTAACATAGATAGGCCAATAGCCGTGATACCCTGAGAAACAGCTATGGTCGAGGTGCTTGTTGTATTTGTTGTTGAAGAGCGGGAGCTCGTCTTCGTTCTGTGTCGGGATGAAGTCGAAGGGGTAGTATCCCCATGCATCATAGGGGTTTTGTGTAATAGGAGAAATCCATAGAGTGTTTACGCCGAGTTCATCGAAGAAGCCTGATTGTATTTTGTCTGTAATACCTGCGAGGTCACCACCTTGGTAATCGACGATATCCAATACGTCTTCCTGATTGATTTTCCAATCGTTCTGAGTGTTACCATTGCAGAAACGGTCAACCATAAGCGAGTAGAGGATTTGTGCCTGTTGGTCATGACGATTGAGCAGGGCTGGGTCGGTGACAGGTTTCATGTTGTCAAGCGGGAGGAGGATGTCGTTGTAGTTGTAGGTGTCGTCGTAAGCATAGACACGAATGAAAGAGCGTCCTGATTTCCTGACATTATGCGGGAGAGGAATGATGTAGTGTTCACCGTCTTCGCTGAGCGAGATACCATCGAGGGGCATGAGTTGGTTCTGCCAGAACATGTGGAGGCAGAGGTTATGAGTCTTTTCCGTAAAGCCGACGGTGATGCTCTGATTGTCTGCGGCAGCGAGGTACATAGCCTGTTTGTGCGGTCGTGACTGAATGACGGGGACGCTAATGGTCTGTGAGTTCTTGAAGAACTGCAAGAGGTCGGAGCCTAACTTGACAGAGTCGAACTGTTCAGAGACAAGAGTGGGCACATAGTCGGCATACTCGGGTACGGGTGCAGAAGGCGTAATCATGACGGGTTTGATGGGGTCGCCTGTCATTACCTTTTCGAAAGGAGTCTGTTTGCTGCATGCCAGCATAAGGCATAATGCGGGCAAAAGAAGTAAATTGTGTTTCATGGCGATATGTGTTTTAGGGTTATTATCCGTTTATTTGGTCATACAGTGTCTGTCGGGTGGGGTCAATATCCATAAGTATGTCATACACTTTTTTCTTTTCGTCGGACGTGCCCTGCTTGAATATATTGACTAATTCATCAGCTTTGGCATCGAGAAAGAGGGTTATCAGATGTCCGTTAGGCTTGGCTCTTCTGGCTTCGCGAAGAACGGGTATGCCGTCGGCAATACGCGCCCGTGCATTGGGCACGTTCTGAATCATCTCATCAAGATCAAGACGGTGGTATTCATAGAAGAACTCGCGATATTTCCGGTATGACTCGTCAAGCAGGTTGTTGGTGATGGCATAGCGGTTACGGTTGCTTGTACGTGTTTTTACTGCACTCCAACCTTCGATTTCGCTATCAGACATAGTGGCGGTTTGGCAGGCATTAACGATATTCTCGCACTGTGTGAAGAAGGGTGTGCCTCCAAGTCGCGAGAAACTATCCATGTCGAAACCGATAATGAGGTAGCAGTAGTAGGCGAGCATTGCAGTGAGGTTGGTAGTGAAGACATTCTGCTGGTATTCCAACCTGTCGTATTCCTGATACTCGAAGTTGAAGTTGTCGTCTTTGATATTGAGGAGTGGTGTAGTGTATGAAGTGCCGAAGACAGGGCGTCGTGCCTGAATCTGCATTTCGGTAGTAAAGACATTGTCAGCAACGGAGTGAACGATCATAGTCATATTACATTCAATGCGCTCGTTCTCGGCATAGGTAAGGTTGGTCCAGCGTGTATTATTGACATACTCGGAGACAGCCTGTTGCAAGGTGTTGAAGACAGATTTGTTGGAGCCTTCAATCATTTCGCTATTGATCAGTACATTGCATTTGAGTTCTTGAGCAGAGAGTGATGCAACAAGAAGGGAGAGTAATATGACGAGTGTTTTTCTCATTGTTGAGGGAGTTATTTTATTTCAAGTATGGCTCCGGTGGTAGTGTCGAAGATTATCTGAGTGGCTTGTTTGGAGAAGAGGTCGGCGGCAAGAGGGGTAGCAATACCAAATTGCGGAACGGGGAGTGACTTGGAGAGAATGGTTTGGTTGCCGTTGGTGAGGGTTATGTCAGCCGAGCCCGGGATGTTCTGGTAGATATATGAGGGGGCGGGTTGTTTGCTGCCTTCTTCTGCAGGAGAGTATTGCCTGATGTGAGCATTGAGATTGAGATAGTAGGGTTCACCGCTAAGGTCGTCAGGGTCAACGACTCCCTCATATTTGGAGAAGCGGAAGAGAACGGAGTCGGTGATGTCGGAGTAGGGTATGAGAGTGACGGTCTTAGTGAGTTTCTGAGTTTGTGAAGTACCCATGAAGAGGGCGGTGAGGGCAGCCTCTTGTTCGTCTAATTCTTTAAGGACGAGACTCATAGCATTGCCGTCGGCGGGGGCATGCTCTACATCACCGGCGAGCAGGTTGAGACGTGTCTCTCGTATGGAGTAAATCTGCTTGGCAGTGGACTCTGCCATCTTACCTATAGAGCCGGAGAGCATCTGTTCTTCGAGAAGCGGCAGAACGGTAGATGGTTGTTTATTAGGTTTTGTCTGTCTGGTGGCAGGTGTATTGCTTTTCTTTTGGTCGGTCTTTTGAATGTTGACGCCTTCGATAATACCTTTCTCGTTGAGAACCACTGCACAGTTGTTGAGGGTCTTTTGAGAGAGAGGCATAACAAACTGCCTTGTTGTATCGGCGAGTGTACGGGTACGAAGGGAGACATTGTCAATCCGGTAATACTCTTCGTTTTCCAAGACGGCATCTTTTGAGCCGAGATAGCGCTCGGAGTATTGGTAGAAGATGCCGCGTGTGAGGGTAACTTTCTCATAGGTTATTTCGAAGGCGAGTTGCCTGAGGGGCATGTAATAGACGAGAGCGGACTGCCCTTCTTTGAGTTGTGCGGAAAGGGAGCTGACGGCGGCGGTCAGCAGAAACAGATATGTAAGGAAACGTTTCATAATGCCGGATTGTTGGTTGAGTTAGTTATATGTGAGAAATATGGTTAGAATATGCGTGGAAGGAAGTCGATGAGATAGTGGCGCCAGTTGTCCCAAGTGTGTCCGCCGGTAGTCTCAACATAGATATAGGGGTATTTCTGTTTGTCGAGCAGTGCACGGTATTGCACGTTTTCGGCAAAGAGGAAGTCATCGCGTCCGATGGCGATATAGTAGAGTGCGGGAGGAGTCTTGAACTGCCGTTGCAGGTCTTTCTGTACGTTTTTATAGACGCGTGGAGTGTTTTTGTTGCTTGGAAAGTCGAGTTTGGTATTCTCGGTGTTGGTGGTTTTAGGGTCGTAGTAAGTGCTATAGACGGGGGAGAAGAGGCCTATGTAATCGAAGAGCTGGTTGTAATAGTGGGAGATATGCATAGCATGGTATCCGCCCATAGAGAGTCCTGCGATGGCACGCGAGTGCTTCTTGGTGACAGTGCGATAGTTGCGCTCAATGAAAGCCATGACATCGGAGAAAGTCTCTTCGAACTGACCATTGAGCCGAACATCACGGTTAGACCATTTGACTTTGCCATCAAGGAGTCGGTAGTCGGCGAGAGGTGAGGCATCCTGCCACATATTCCCATTGGGAAAGACGACTATCATCTGTTTGCACTTGCCTTGGGCAATCATATTGTCAAGGATTTGCGCAGCGCGCCCAAGTTCGAGCCATGCAGTCTCGTCGCCTCCGCTACCGTGCAAGAGATAGAGTACGGGATAGTAGTCTTTGCCTGTAGAATAGGATGGCGGGAGATAGACGGACATGCGGCGCATACGATTGCCGGCGGCAGGGTAGTAAACCTGTTCGACCGTGCCATGCTGGACATTATGATACTCCATGAGGGAGGTGCCGTCGTTAGGGAGAATGAGGTAGTTGAAATAGATGTTCACATCACGCATTACACGGGGGTTGAGCGGGTCGAGAACATGATTGCCGTCAACGAGGAAATAGTATTGATAGAGGTTGTCAGGCAGTTTGTCGGAGGTATAGGAGAAAGAGCCGTCGGTCTGCTGAGCCATATCGTAGTATTCGCCTTGCAGAACCAAGCAGACATGCTGTGCATCGGGATTGGTGTAGGTGAAAGTAACAATGCCTTCGGAAGAAATCTGCTGAGCGAAACAGAGGCTTGAAAGCAGTAGCAGCGACAAGATAGATAGATGTCTCATGATAGAAATGTCAGTTAGTGTATAATAAGTGCAATATATAATCACGGACAAAGGTACAACATATTTTGGAAATATGCAAATTGTGGTGTGGTGAGGTGTGATTTTTTGCGGAGAGGGGATGAAGTAATTGCTTAAGGTCGGCAAAGTTATGGCTTTCGTTTACGTCTCGTTTACGTCTCGTTTACGTCTTTTTTACGTAATTCGGACTGTGGGAGAGGGGGAGGGAGGGGTAGAAACAGGGGTGATGTAATTGACGATTTGTGGGATTGCGAGGGTTGGGTTATTTATGGCGGTTGGATGGTTGAGAGGTGATATGGTGGCGTGTTTACGAGTGGTGGATGAGAGGATTATGAGGGTATTTGGGAATTTGGGTTTGGAGGGGTAGAGAGACACATCGTCATGTGTCTCTACATGCGGATGATTTGGTTAATTGGGGATTTGGGTTTTGATAATGAGATGAAATGAGGCGGGAATAATGGGATGAAATGCAGAAAGGCTTTTTATATTAGCAAAAAAGTATTATCTTTGCAGCGAAATCTGTAAACGGGCAGGTTTTGCTTGTTGGGGGAGGGGGTGAGTTGCCAACCTGTATAAGGGTAGGCTTGTTGGGGGAGGAGAGGCTTGGCCAATATGTATAAGGATAGGCTTGTTGGGGGAGGGGAGGCTTGGACAATCTGTATAGGGATTTGCCTGTTGCGGGAGGAGATGATTGGACAATCTGTATAGGGATTTGATTGTTGGGGGAGGGGAGGCTTGGACAATCTGTATAGGAATTTGCTTGTTGCGGGAGAGGAGGAGTCGCTAATCTGTATAAGGATTTGCTTGTTACGGGAAAAGATAAGTAGCACAATTATTATAAGTAATGAAGAACAGTTTTGCAGCCCGGCAGTTGCGTAATTGGTTTCTGTTCGGGGCATTGTTAATAGTAGTGGCATCGGTGCTGTATGCCAATCGTTTAGCCTCCCGTTTGGCATACGAGGAGCGTCGTAAGATGGAGATATGGGCGGATGCCACGCGTGAGTTTATACTTGCGGATGAGAATACCAATGTGGATTTCGTGTCGAGGATAATAGAGGGCAACACCACGATACCTGTGATAATGACGGATTCGGCGGGGCGGTATCTGCTATCGAGGAACTTCAAGGAGCCACGTGACAATGCGGACGAGTTCTACAGGAAGAAGATAGAGAAACTGAAAGACAGTCAGGAGCCGATAGAGGTAAGGGTAGGCGAGACGGTGCAGTACATATATTATGAAGATTCGACGCTGTTGAAGCAGTTGCAGTATTTCCCATATATACAATTCAGTCTGATATTTGTGTTTATACTGATAGCGATATTCACGTTGTCGGTAGTGCAGAAGAGTGAGGAGAACAGGGTGTGGGTAGGATTGTCGAAGGAGACGGCTCACCAGTTGGGTACGCCTATCTCGTCGTTATACGGCTGGGAGGAGTTGTTGAAGAGCAAGTATCCGGAGGACGAGTTGATACCTGAGATGGGTAAAGACATCAGTCGTCTGCAGACGATAGCGGAGAGATTCTCGAAGGTGGGAAGCGAGCCTGAGTTGAAGGCAGCGGAACTCGCGCCGATGCTTGAGAGGACGATAGAGTATATGCGCACTCGCACGAGCGGGAAGGTGAAGTTTGATACAGATGGTTTAATGGGAGCAGAGGGCATAGAGGTGATGATGAGCGAGCCGCTGTTGGAGTGGGTGATAGAGAACCTGTGCAAGAATGCGGTGGATGCAATGGACGGTGCGGGAGAGATAAAGTTCAACGTGACAAGGGACGGCAAGAAGGTGAATATAGATGTAACAGATACGGGCAAGGGCATCAGAGACAGAGATTTCAGCAAGGTGTTCATGCCCGGTTACACTACGAAGAAACGCGGCTGGGGGTTAGGTCTGAGTTTGGCGAAGAGGATAGTGGAGGAGTATCACGGAGGAAAGATAACGGTGCTCAACTCGGAGTTGGGCAAGGGTACGACATTCAGGGTGCAGTTGGATACAGATACGGACAATTCCATATAGAAACAGAGACAAAAGAGCAGAGGAGACAGAGTGATGAGTAAGACTATATTTATAACAGGCGGCGCAAGCGGCATAGGTGCAGCAACGGTAAGCAAGTTTCTTGCCGAGGGCTGGAATGTGATTTTTACAGATATTCATACTCCGGAGGAGATTCCTCAGGGTGCGTGTTTTGTGCGGGCGGATTCGTCGGTGAAACAGGAGATGGAGCATGCGGCAGAGGTAGCGGAAGAGACATTCGGCGGAATAGACGCTTTGTTCTGCAACTCAGGTATTCATCGCCGCAACACAGTGCTTGATATCTCTCAGGAGGAGTTGGATCTGGTGATACAAACGAATATCTATGGCACCACATACAGCTTGCAGGCAGTGTTGCCATACATAATCAAGCGTGGCGGCGGAGCAGTCGTGCTCAATTCCTCCGACCAGTTCTATGTAGGCAAGGCTCACAGTTTCGCCTACGGAATGACGAAGGGTGCGATAGGTCAGATAGCCCGCTCTCTTGCAATAGACCTTGCCCAATATAACATAAGAGTGAATGCCGTATGTCCGGGCACGATACATACGCCGTTGGTTGACAATCTGTTCAGTGCTTTCTCGGCAAAGGACAACAAGACGATAGAGCAGTATTGGCAGGAGGAGAATGCCCTTTTTGCGCGAGGAGAGGCAGGGCGACCGGAGGAAGTGGCGGAGATGGTGTTTTTCCTTATCTCAGACAAGGCGTCGTTCTGCACAGGCGGACATTATCTGATTGACGGCGGTTTGGTGTGTCAGTAGGTACGACACAGAAGGGGGCGTATAACGGCATGCCTGACAGGTATCCACCTTATAGCGTGGGAAGAAGACAGTCAGAAGAAATAACAGATAACATAAAATTGAACATATGCTTAGAAAATTAAGAATTGCGTTGCAAGTGGTGGTGATGACGAGTGTGACATTGTTGCTGCTTGGTGCGAGTTGGAGTTTGAGCACATGGTTGGGTTGGGCAGCGAAGATACAGTTTCTGCCTGCGCTGATGGCTTTGGATTTCGGTGTGCTGACGTGTCTGATAGTGCTGACATTGCTGCTTGGCAGGGCATATTGCAGTGTGATTTGTCCGTTGGGAATAATGCAGGATATGTTCGGCTGGTTGGGCAAGAAACAGAAGAAGAACAGGTACTCGCACTCGAAGGAGAAACGTTGGCTAAGGTACGGGGTATGGGTAGTGTTTGTGATATGTCTGATTATAGGGTTTGCCCCTGTGACGACATTATTGGCACCATATTCCGCCTACGGGAGGATAGTGAACACGCTGTTCAAGCCTCTGTATGATTTGCTGCAGAACGGTCTGGCTGCGTTGGAGTCGGGTTATGAGAGTTATATGTTCTCGAATGTGGAGTTGTGGATGCGGAGTGTGACGACGATGACGGTTGCGCTACTGACGTTAGTAATAGTAGGCTTGCTTGCGTGGAAGAACGGCAGAACATATTGCAACACGATATGTCCGGTGGGTACAACATTGGGTATCTTCTCGCGTTTCTCGCTACTGAAGGTGAGGTTGGACAAGGAGAAGTGCAAGAACTGCGGGATGTGCGAGAAGAACTGCAAAGCGTCAGCCATAGACTTCCGCACGGGTGAGATAGACTACTCACGTTGCGTAGTGTGCGGCGACTGTATAGACAAGTGCAAGTTTGACTCGTTGCATTATGTGCCGACATGGAACAGAGAGAGTCTCAAGAGAACGGGCAAGAGGGGTGAGGCAGAAGAGCAACAGCCTCATTCAGAGGGTAGGAGAGCGTTTCTGACGGGCTTGGCGGTAGCAGCGGGCGGTGCAGCGATGGCACAAGCGAAAGTGAAGGTGGATGGCGGATTGGCAGTGATAGAAGACAAGAAAGAGCCGGGCAGGGAGACGAAGATAGTGCCTGCAGGTGCAGTGAGTATGAAACGCATGAGCAAGCATTGTACAGCATGTCAGTTGTGCGTAAGTAACTGTCCGAATAACGTGTTAAGACCGGATTCGGACCTATTGAGACTGATGCAGCCATACATGTCGTTTGAGAGGGGATACTGCAGACCTGAGTGTACGAGGTGTTCCGAGGTGTGTCCGACGGGTGCCATACAACGCATTACGAGAGAGGACAAGACGGCGATACACATTGGTCATGCGGTATGGTTAGAGGAAAACTGCATTGCGATGCAGGAGGGTGTAAGTTGCAACAGTTGTGAGCGTCATTGTCCTGCGGGTGCGATAACGATGGTAGAGAGAGAGGGCAAAGACGGCAATACGGTAAGAACACCGGTGGTGTCGCAGTGGCTTTGCATAGGTTGCGGAGCGTGCGAGAACATGTGTCCGTCGAGACCATATCCTGGCATATATGTAGAAGGAAACGAAGTACATAAAGCTGAATAACGATTATGAAGAGAGATATAATGAACAGGCGTGACTTCATAAAGAAGAGTTCGGGTGCAGTAGCGGCAGTAGCCGCATTGCCGTTGTTAACAGACTGCAATGGCAAGAAGTCGCCGCATGCAGAGCAGACAGAGGGTGAGATGACATACAGAGTGAACCCTAACACGGGTGACAAGGTGAGTCTGCTCGGTTACGGAATGATGCGTCTGCCGTTGACAGACGGTGGTTATTCGAGAGAGAGCAATGCAGAGATAGACCAAGAGACGGTGAACGCGCAAGTGGATTATGCTCTTGCCCACGGAGTGAACTATTTTGACACCTCGCCTGCCTATTGCAGGGGCATGTCGGAGACAGCGACAGGAACAGCGTTGTCGCGCCACAGGAGAGACAGTTATTATATAGCGACCAAGTTGTCGAATTTCAGTCCGGAGACATGGCCGCGGAAGGAGTCGGAGGCGATGTTCAGGCGTTCGCTGAAGAACCTGAGGACAGACTATATAGACTACCTGCTGCTGCATGGTATAGGTATGGGTTCGCAGAATAAAGACGGAATGGAGACCTTCTACGGACGCTATATAGACAACGGTATATTAGACTGGCTTGTGGAGCAGAAAGAGAAGGGTGTGATACGCAATTTGGGATTCTCCTATCATGGTGACATAAAGGTGTTCGACTATCTGCTGCAGCTACATGACGAGGGCAAGTACCACTGGGATTTTGTACAGATAGAGTTGAACTATTTAGACTGGAATTATGCCAATGAAATCAACTCGAGGAACACTGATGCAGTGTATCTGTACGAGGAAGTGCACAAGCGCGGCATACCGGCGGTGATAATGGAGCCGTTGCTCGGAGGGCGTCTTGCGACTCAACCTGAGGGTGTAATGAGAAAGATGCTGAAGATGAACCCCGACCTTACTCCTGCACAGTGGGCATTACGCTTTGCGGGTACACCGGAGGGCGTGCTGACGGTGCTGAGCGGCATGACGATGACAGAGCACTTGAAGGAGAATGTGCGAACATACTCGCCTCTAATGCCATTGAGCGAGGAGGAGAACAAGTTCCTGTTGGATCTGGCGGAGGATATATACAACATGAAGGCAGTGCCATGCACGGCATGCAACTATTGTATGCCATGCCCCTACGGACTTAATATACCTGCTATCTTTGCATATTATAACAGATGTTTAGCAGAAGGTCTGACGCCAGTGACAAGCGGAGGTGCCGACAGCCAATACAAGCGCGACAGGAGACACTGGTTGGTGGGTTATGACAGGGCGGTGCCAAGAATGCGTCAGGCGTCGCATTGCATAGGATGCAGGGAGTGTGTGTCGCATTGTCCGCAGCGAATACAGATACCCGAGCAGATGCAGCGGATAGACGAGTATGTGGAGGCATTGAAGAGGAGCGGAAGTTGAATGACGGATGAGTGCGGGCGAGCATGATATGACTTTCTGGGAGCATCTGGACGTGCTACGTAAGGTGCTTTGGAAGAGTGTGGTGGCAGTGACGGTGCTTGCCGTGGCAGCATTCTGTTTCAAAGACATATTGTTCTCAGTGTTGTTTGCCCCTTCACGCTCGGATTTCGTGCTGTACAGGGCAATGTGCAAGTTGGGCGAATGGACGGGTATAGGAAGTCTGTGCCCGGGTGAGTTTGAGGCATTGTTTATCAACACGGAACTTGCTTCGCAGTTTATGACGCACATACAGGTGGCGTTGTGGACGGGAGTATGTGTAGCAGCGCCATATATCATATACCTGTTGTACGGTTTCGTGTCGCCGGCACTATACGAACAAGAAAAGAAGCACTCGGTGGGTTTAGTGGTAAGCAGTGCGTTGCTTTTCTTTGCGGGGGTGCTGCTCAACTACTTCATTATCTTTCCGTTCTCGTTCCGTTTCCTAAGTACATATCAGGTGCAGGCGCAGGTGGTGAACCAGATATCTCTTTCGTCGTATATATCAACCTTTGTGATGCTCAGTCTGTTGATGGGCATAATGTTCTGTCTGCCGATACTGGCATACATATTAGCGAAGTTGGGGCTGTTGGAGTCAGCGATGCTGAAGAAATACCGCAAGCATGCTTTTGTGGGAATATGCATAGTGGCAGCTGTGATAACGCCGACGGGTGATGCAGTAACGCTGATGCTGGTAACGCTGCCGGTATATCTGCTATATGAACTGAGTATATTGGTGGTGAAGAGGGTCACCAGGAAGAAAGCGACTGCGTAAAGACAAAGCAGTCAGCGCCTATGGCAAGTTCATCTACAGGAGTCTCATTGCGGAAGATACCGAACATGCAAGAGCCGCTACCTGACATAGATGCGTAGGCGGCTCCGGCATCGTAGAGGCGTTGTTTGATTGCCTTCAGTTCGGGTTGCGAGAGGAAGACGGTGCGCTCAAAGCCGTTGCAT
>CAJOMJ010000032.1:23746-28944 GCA_905235505.1 Paludibacteraceae bacterium | reverse complement strand
GGACAACCCCAATGATTATCTGCGTGCTGTGATTGCTTTCTAACACAACCTCTCACATTCACCGTAAACATAGAGACCGCTTCCGTGGTCTCTATGTTTTGTTATACAATGCCTATACCTGCCGGAAATCTCTCTATTTTCACCACATTTCCGCCCACTATCCGCCATTTTTCGCCGATAACCGTCGGAAATCTCACTTTTTTCACCACATTTCCGCCCATTATCCTTGTATATTTGCTTTTTTACCATTATCTTTGCATGCAGAATTGAAACATGTAGAAAATTATAGTTATGAAAACGACGACAGTTAAACATCTTAACCACTGCAGTGGCTGCTTTTGTAAAAAATCTTAGAGATAACAAGATGCGTAAATTGGAAGAGTTGAATAACAAGGCAGACCTTTATTTCACTGAGTAATGGGTATATACACCTTTCAAATTGAAGAGGGGGATAATCGTTACTTGCTAAAGGTATCTTCTTTTACAGAGCAGGAACTGGCTAATTGGGAACTTGATGCATCACTTGAGATGTATGAAGTTGTGTTGTTGCGCGTGTCCGGTGATGTCGTATCAAGTTTTAAATCATTAGCTATGATAGCAGGTTTCTTGCAACTTCATGTTAGAGCATCCTGATGCCGTATTATATTTCTATTGCGATGATATGCATGAGATTAACAAAACAAACAAACATATTGATTACAGCCCCCAATTATATAGAAGCAAATTATTCTCTACCTTGTTTGATCGCGAGTTACAAAAACAACATGATTCCAATTTAAGAAATAATGTCAAGGTAATAACTACTCCTGATGGTACGGCATATATACATCTTGTGACAGCAGAAAAGAATCAGCATGTAGTTGAGCACATTCAAGAACAACTTGAGATTTTAGGCAGGAAATAAATAGTCATCAACCCTATCAAGAGAACTGAAGTAAACGAGTTCGTTTTTATATTTTATACCTGAGAGAGGAGACACGGCAATGTGTCTCCTCTCTTTGTGTTTGGACTTACAAAACATGAGGATGCGTCTGCATCCTCATGTTGCTATTTATACTTACTGATTATTCTATCAGTTTCTCCTCAGTCTTGCGCCGTCTGTCGGGGTCACGCGGGCGACGTGTCTCATGACCGAAACGCTCGTCACGGCGGGGATACTGGCGGTTGCCGTTGCCTCCCTCAGGGCGCGGTCCGCGCTCAGGACGGGGTCTGCGCTCAGGCTCCTGATAACCGTCGGGTTTCTCCTTCAGCACCTTGGCAGAGAGCTTGAACTTGCCCGTCTTCTCGTCAATCTCAAGAAGTTTGATTTGAATCGGGTCACCCTCTTTGATGCCTGTCTCGTCCATTGTCTCGTAGCGCTTCCAGTCTATCTCCGAGATATGAAGCAGACCTTCCTTGCCCGGCATGAACTCTACGAAGCAACCGTAGGGCATGATTGACTTGACAGTGGCTGTGTATATCTCGCCTACCTCAGGCTGAGCCACTATAGCCTTTATCTTTGCGTATGCGGCATCAAGGTTCTCCTTGTTGCTGCTTGCTATCTCCACTATGCCGCAGTTGTCGTCCTCGTCAATGGAAACAACGGTATTAGTATCTGCCTGTATGCCTTGTATAATCTTGCCGCCGGGGCCTATCACTGCACCTATCAGCTCCTTCGGGATAGTGAAGGTAATCAGGCGCGGGGCATGAGGCTTCAGGTCAGGACGCGGAGCAGGCATGCACTCCTCTATCTTGTCGAGGATATACATACGGCCTTCGTGAGCCTGACGTAATGCGTTCTCCAGTATCTCGTAGCTCAGACCGTCAACCTTGATATCCATCTGGCAGGCTGTCAGACCGTCGCGTGTACCTGTGGTCTTGAAGTCCATATCGCCGAGGTGGTCTTCGTCACCGAGTATATCGCTCAGCACTGCATAGTTGGTACCCTTGTTCTCCGAGATAAGACCCATGGCAATACCGCTCACGGGCTTCTTGATAGGTACACCTGCGTCCATCAATGCCAGCGTACCTGCACATACGGTTGCCATCGAGCTTGAGCCGTTCGACTCCAATATATCACTTACTACACGCACGCAGTACGGATAGTTGTCAGGTATGATTGGCTTCAGAGCACGCAATGCCAAGTTGCCGTGACCTATCTCTCTTCGACCTACACCACGCTGGGCTTTGGCCTCGCCTGTGGCAAACGGCGGGAAGTTATAGTGAAGCAGGAAGCGGTCGTAGCGCTGAACGATAGCCTCATCCACCATCTTCTCATCACGCTTCGTGCCGAGTGTCACTGTTGAAAGCGATTGTGTCTCGCCACGGGTGAAGATACTGCTTCCGTGAGGACCCGGCAGCGGACTTACTTCGCACCATATAGGACGTATCTCGTTGGTCTTACGGCCGTCAAGACGCTTGCCCTCGTCAAGCACTGCACGACGCATTGCCTCTTTCTCTACATCATGATAGTATCTGTCAATAAGCGCACCCTTGGTCTCGAGTTCCTCCTCGGTAAACTGTGCCTTGAACTCCTCGCGTATCTGGGTGAACATCTCCTCGCGGTGGTGCTTGTCGGTGTCTGCCGATGTTGCCTGTGCGTATGCCTTTGCATAGCAGGCATCATGCACTGCCTTGCGCAACTCCTCATCGTTCTCCTCATGGCAATACTCGCGTTTCACACTCTTGCCGTATGCCTCCATCATCTCAAGCTGTGCCTGGCACTGGGGCTTGATAGCCTCGTGAGCGGCACGGATAGCATCCAGCATCTCTGCCTCGCTCACCTCTTTCATCTCGCCTTCCACCATCATGATGTTGTCAAGCGTAGCTGCTACTACCAACTCTATGTCGGCTTTCTCGCACTGCTCAAAGGTAGGGTTGATTACAAACTCGCCGTCCACTCTTGCCACGCGCACCTCCGAGATAGGACCCTCGAAAGGTATGTCAGAGCATGTCAGCGCTGCCGATGCGGCAAGACCTGCTATCGACTCCGGCATATCCACGCCGTCGGCTGAATAGAGGGTTACGTTCACGAAGGTCTCTGCATGATAGTTGTCAGGGAACAATGGACGCAGAGCACGGTCGATAAGTCTTGCAATCAGAATCTCATAGTCCGATGCCTTACCCTCCCTGCGGGTGAAACCGCCGGGGAAGCGACCCATCGAAGCAAATTTCTCTTTGTACTCTACTGTCAGAGGCATGAAGTCTGTTCCGGGTACAGCATCTTTGGCGGAACAAACGGTGGCAAGCACTGCCGTGTTGCCCAATGTCACCATCACTGCACCGTCCGCCTGCTTGGCAAGCTTGCCTGTCTGCATCGTAATCTCACGGCCGTCGGGCAGCGTAATGGTCTTTGTTACAATATTCATATAATGTGATTTTTATTTATGGGAGCCCTTTGCTCCCGTGGGTTATTATAATGACTTTCAAAAAATCGTGCAAAGGTAGTAATAATTATTCAAATATACAAACAAAAAAGAAGCCTGCCTCTTTTGGCAGACTTCTTTCCTCTTGTATTGCAATATCTGTTTCTTAGCGGACAATAAACTTCTTGCCGTTCTGAATCAATACTGCGCCCTTGTGCTCTTTGTTCACCTCCATACCCATCACGTTGTAGATCTTGTTGTTGTTGATCACCTTGCTTTCTATGTCCTCAACAGCGGTATCTTCGTCATACTCGTAGGTGTATGTGCCGGTGAAGGTGCTACCCTTGGCAGATGTAGCGTTTACCACAATCGTGTAAATACCGTCCTCTTTTGTTACTGTCACCTTGCCATCCACAAAGTAGTACGTATCTTCGTAATAACCTTCGGCAGCACCGCCTTCATCATATATTCCGTAGAACGACGGGAAATCATATTCGTATGTTGAAGACCAGCCTGCTGAAGCCGAGAAGGTGCCTGCGGCTCCGCTATCATCTATCATATATTCACCTGCAGCAAGAGGCATATTCAAATCCTCGGGTACCTCTGAAGTTATATATTCAAGATATACGAAACTTTCGTCTTTATAAAGGTATATATCTAATGTACCATAATCTTCAACGTAGTCTGTATCCGCTTTCAACTCACTGAATTCCTCGTCTATCTCTATCACTTCGTCAGGCTCGTACATATATGAGTCATCTTCTATTTCTATTACACCATAGCCACCGGTATAACTGAATGTGTAATAAATATTGTCTTCCGACAGCATCGTACCTGACATCGTGATTGTTTCGCCGCTTGTGCTTATTGTCAATGTTGCTTCTACTGCGGAAGCGGGGTCAGTCGCCCCGGCTCCGTATGCACCGGAGTAATCTGCATCAATACTCTCGTCCTCTGTGCTGTAAGTGCCGTCATATTCGTCTGCAGCCGTTGTATATGCATCAAAGATAAGTTCTACTCCGCTTGTAGTATCTATTACATAAAACATTACATCACCGTAGTAATCGTAATACTCGGGGTCAATTATCACGGTATCAATATTCAGCACTACTGTGTCAGCCTTGGGAGGCTCGCATGTGCCCTCTTCTCCCGCAAGAGTAACATCTATTGAGAGAATGTGAATCTGACCTGCGTTGTTCGATTGTATTCCGAGAGTGGCTTTTTGACCTACTGTCAGAGTAACTGCCGAATTAGATCCCGAAAGATCCGACCATGTAGCTGTCCAAGTCATCGAATCTACAACAACAGTACCATTCGTTGCTTCCATTGTGGTCAGACGGTTTCTGTTCGAAGCATTAAGATTAAGCACTACAGACTCAATTTCCACATCACCTGCATCAATAGTAATGGTGTTGCCAGCGTAAAGACGAAGGGTTGCACCATTGGTCGTGTTAATTACAGGAGAACTCTGAGTATTGGTTCCGGCGTCGGTTGTTACGCAGATTCCTGATTCGTTGGCGCCTGTTGCACTCAGGTTATTCAACGAAATCGTTGTCGAAGCGTTGACTAATACCACGGCAGTCATTGCTGCCATCAGAAGATAAATTTTCTTCATAATCTTTTTCGTTTTTAAGTTAGTAATATAAGTTAATTGTATAAATATGCACTCATTTTCAGTGAAATTCGCTGCAAAGGTACAAAATATTTTGGATATGAGAAAAAAATAGTCTATCTTTGCACCATAAATCATTAAAATCATAGAGAAACGACTCTTTCAAGTCCCCTCTGTCGATATATCGAAATACCGGAAACAATACTAAACCACTCTAAACCATTCTAAACAACTCTAAACCA
>CAJOMJ010000032.1:0-23702 GCA_905235505.1 Paludibacteraceae bacterium | reverse complement strand
ACACCTCTCGTATGGCAAAAATTCTTGTAATAGACGACGAGCGGAGCATACGCAACACTCTTAAAGACATCCTCGACTTCGAAGGCTACACCGTAGTACTCGCCGAAAACGGCAGGCAAGGTCTCCAACTCGCCACAGAAAACAACTTCGACCTCATCTTCTCCGACATCAAGATGCCCGAGATGGATGGTATCGAACTCCTCAACGCACTCCGCCAAGCCGAAGTGGAAAGCCCTATCGTCATGATATCCGGGCATGGCAACATCGAGACCGCCGTCGAGTGTATCCGCTCGGGTGCCTTCGACTTCATTGAGAAACCTATCGACCTCAACCGCCTGCTCGTCACCGTCAAGAATGCCCTCGAGAAGAAAAGCCTTGTCAAAGAAACCAAAGTACTCCGCAAGAAAGTCCAGTCGAAGAATCAGATGATAGGCGAAAGCGAGGCTATCAAACATGTGCGTGAGATGATTGCCCGCGTCGCACCCACCGAGGCACGCGTACTCATCACCGGTGCCAATGGTACGGGCAAAGAGGTCGTTGCACGGCTTATTCATGAGCAGTCGGCACGCGCCAACGAACCGTTGGTAGAGGTCAACTGCGCCGCCATACCATCCGAACTCATTGAATCCGAACTATTCGGACACGTCAAAGGTGCCTTCACCAGTGCCATCAAAGACCGTGCAGGCAAGTTCGAGCAGGCCGACGGCGGCACCCTCTTCCTCGACGAGATAGGAGACATGTCACTCGCGGCACAGGCTAAAGTGCTCCGCGCACTGCAAGAGAGTGAAATCACACGCGTCGGCTCCGACAAAGCCATCAAAGTCAATGTGCGTATCCTCGCCGCTACCAACAAAGACCTGCAACACGAAATCTACGAAGGCCGCTTCCGCGAAGACCTCTTCCACCGGCTCAATGTCATACCAATCAACGTGCCCCGTCTCGACGACCGCAAAGAAGACATACCTCTCCTCGTCAATTACTTCACCGAGCAGATTTGTGCCGAGCAGGGTTGGGCTAAAAAGACCTTCGACCGCTCTGCCATCGCCGCCCTGCAAGAGCGCAGTTGGCCCGGCAATATACGCGAACTCCGCAACGTTGTCGAGCGGCTCATCATCCTCTGCGGCAACAACGTCTCCGGCGAAGATGTCAAACTCTACAGCTGAATAATCCTGCATAGAGTCACCTCCGAGCGAAAGAAGTGCCGCATCAACACAAAAAAAGAGGCACCTCAAATCACACGAAGTGCCGCATAATAGCAAAAGAAGAGGCGCATCAATGCGCCTCTTTTATTGTCTGCAATGCCCTTTACCTTGCGTATTTCTTTCCGCCTTGTATCACTATGCCCCTGTAATCTTTACCCACTTCAGTTCCTAACACGTTATACCTCGGCGCATCCGACGCAGGCACCGCCGCTTTTTCTACTGCCGTAGTCTCACCCGGTATCCTGCCTTCATACACGCCGTTTATCGTCGAGCCGTTATACGAAGTGGCGTTTATCGTCAGCTTCAACCCCTTTGCCGTTGACTCCACCTTCACTTTCCCCGACACAATGAAGTAAGTTGCCACTGTCTCAAGCCACTGCACTCCGCCTTCTTCCTCAGTTACATTCAACTCAAGCCTGCTACCTTCTGTCATACCCCAATTGTCATAACCTGTCGATGCCATCACTGTGCCTACCTGCTTTGTATCGTTTATCTCATATTCGCCTGTCGGAATCACGTTGTCACTGCTTGTCTTGTTCACCATGAACACAAGTATCATGCCATTGTCGTCCTTGTCATACATTGTTATTTCCAACTCATTGTAGAAAGTCACGTTGTCGTCGTCATAATCTGCCTCTACGCCCACGAAGTTCAGTGTCGTTGCCGTCTTCGGCTCCAAGTCGTAGGCGGGATTAGTCTCCTCGCCCGACAGCACTCCCGTCCAGGTCAGTCTGTACAGCACCATGTTCTCCGCTATCATCTCCAACTCCACGTCATGCTTATTAGTATCCTGCGCGTTCTTCGCTATGTTCAGATAAATGTACTTGGCTGCGTACTTGCCTTCGCTCGGCACTTCTACCTCGCCACCCTCGTCTTCTTCATACTCGCCCTCAAAACTTTCTCCCCAATATGGCGAAAAGGTGAACGACACTATGTGATCCGTACTCCTGTCGGTCGCCGTAAACGTATAGTCCCATTCCTCCCAGAAAGTATCGTATTTTTTGTTCAGTGCCACCTTCGACGGCTCTATGTCTATCGTGTCTTTCAGTATCCCGTCAACCACTCCGTAGTAGCCGTATTCCCCGTCTATCTCTATGTCCGCACTCACTATCTGCACCCTGTTCTTTTGGAACTCATATTGCACATCGCTCGCCGTCTCCGTCTCTACCAGCGTCAGTACTACGTTTGCCACTGCCTTCCCCGTATTCGTCCAAGTCACAGTCTTCGCTGGCTCCTTCACCGTCTCCACACTCCCCTCCGTCGCCGTCATCTTTAGGTGAGGAACATCCGAACCCGAGTACAGATTAAGCACTATCTTCTTTATGTTCACGCAGCCCGTGTTTATCGTAACCGTACTTCTCGCCGGTATCTCTAACTTATTGTTCGAGATAACTATACCGTTCTCGTCATCCTCATCTGTCGGCGTGTATGTAGCCTGCAGCAGTATTCCGTTATCCACCACCCTCGAACTCCGGAAATTCTCGAATGTAAATACATCCGCATGGGCATACATAGTTGCAAACATCAGCCCCGCAAAGAGCATAACCTTCTTCATGCTCCGAAAAGCAATCGTTTTCATACTTGAAAGTAAAATCTGTTTCATAAAATTAAGAGTTTATTATCAGTTCTTTATTTGGCAATCAGTATCTGTCCGCAAAGGTAAGCAATATATTGATTCTGACAATCAATATCTGTCCGCAAAGGTAAGCAATACATTTCATATAACCAAACATAAAGTTAAAATTCCGCTAACATTTTGCTAATCTTCCGCTAACTCTCCGCCCAACCCGACTCCGACCTGACTCCAACCCCGCCATGCTGCGCGCATCAATACAGCCTCACCCCGCCATGCTGCACACATCAATACACAACTATTTATCTTAGACATCGTTACTATGTGATTACTATGTGATTACTATGTGATTACTATGTGATTACTATGTGATTACTATGTGATTAAGCCGAATGTTTGCCATAACTAACTTATAATCACACAATAAAGGCGGGTATCTCTACCCGCCTCTTCTTTACATCTTATATACATCTTATTTCAGTACCTGCTCAACGCTTTTTTCCTCTCCCTGTAGTCCGGCATACGGCTTTCCACCAACCTCCAGAACTGCTCGCTATGATTCTGCACTCGCAAGTGGCACATCTCGTGAACTATCACATAGTCAATCAGTTCTTCCGGCACCGTTCCGAGCCTGAGGTTAAACAGCATGCTCCTCTTCCGTGCCGTGCAACTCCCCCACTCCGTCTTCATTCTCCTTATTCTGAACCCGACTTCCTCCTCGCCGTACTGCTCGCAGTATTCTCCCAATCTGCGCCTTATATACTTATACAACTCATTCCTGTAGAACTCCTCTATCAATGCCTCTCTCTTCGCTCTGTCCGCTCCGCTATGGCAATACATTACCACCTTGTCGCCCATTCGCACTACCCCCTGACTCCTGCCGCTTGTCGTCTCAACCCGCAACTCTGTCTCTCTCCCGAACACCAGCAGTCTCTCACCCGTGACATACTCCGGCTCTTGCTTTTTCGGTCTGCTCATCATGCTCTCATAGTGCTTCTGCAGCCATTCCCTCTTCGAGAAAAGAAACTCGCGCGCAGCCCCGGCTGTCGTCAGCCATGGCACTACCATGCTCACTCTGCCGTCTGCATACACCGTCAGGCGCATATTTCTTACGCGCCTCCGCTCTACTTCCACTCTTATTCCGTCTATATACATCTCCATTGCAACCGCAAAGATACAAAAAATACCATATCTCTACAAGAATCACCATAAATAATGATTGCACAACACCAAAAATAAATGTAATTTTGCGCCTCGAAACAGATGACCCGTCGTTGCCTGCATATCATCTCTCTGCTTATGCTGCCCTTGCTCCTCTTTGCAAACAGCAATCATGAGCCCGACCTGCAAGATACCTTGCAGGAAGTTACCGTTGTCAACCAGCGTCTTGCAGCCATACAGCAGAGTCAGAGCAGTGCCGTCTCCGAGGTCTTTATGCGGCAACTCGAACAAGAGCAGCGCATCTCCTACAAAGACCTCTCCGGTCTCGTACCAAATCTCTACATACCCGACTACGGCAGCCGAATGACCTCCACCATCTACATCCGTGGTCTCGGAGCCCGCATCGACAACCCCGTACTCGGTCTGTATATCGATGGTGTGGGTATCGCCAACAAGAACTCCTACGACTTCGACCTCTTCGATATCCGCTCTGTCCGCATTGCCCGCGGACCGCAAGGCACTCTCTTCGGGCGAAATACCATCGGCGGCATTATGACCATACAGACCCTCTCCCCTCTCGACTGGCAAGGCTTTCGTGCCACCGTCGGCTACGGCAACCGTAACAATGCCGAAGCCAAACTCAGTATGTACCAACGCTTCAACCGTAAGGCCGAATGGGGAATAGCTGCCGCAGCCTACTATCGCCACTCCGACGGGTTCTTCACTAACCAATACGACGGCAAGCCTGTTGACCCGTCTCACGAAGCCGGTGCCAGAATACGTGTTGACGGCCGCAATGCCCGCGGTTACCGCAACTCCACCTTCCTCAGTTACAACTATGTCAGTCAGGGCGGCTTCCCCTATCATCTGCCCGACCTCCCCGTCAACCGAAACGACACTTGCGCCTACCTCCGCCATAACCTTGTCTTCGGCAGCAGCTACACCTTCCCCATAGGCAACTATATCCTCAGCGGCACCACCTCCTACCAGTTTCTCAAAGACGACATGCACATGGATCAGGATTACCTCCCGCTCTCCTATTTCACCCTCCGGCAGGCACAGCAAGAGCACTACGTCAGTCAGGAACTGACCCTCCGACCCGACAAAACCCAACCTCGCCAACCCTCCAATACCACGAAAACCGGCAGCAGCGTCGCGTGGGATTGGCTCACCGGAATACAACTCTCATACAAACATCAGTCTATGCTCGCGCCCGTACATTTCTTTCAGACGGGCATCGACTCTCTCATACTCAAGAACGCCAACAGCGGTATCCGCACTGCCTTCCCCGATGCCGAGATGCTGCTCGAAGAAGACAATTTCGTCATCGGCAGCAGTTTCACCACTCAGTGGCTCGACCTTGCCGCCTATCACACCTCTTACCTCAACATCGGCAACTGGCAGATAGAAGCAGGGCTCCGTCTTGATTTCGAGTATCAGCAGTTCCGCTATCTCTCCGACGGCACCCTGCATTATATGGTGAACAACACCGCCATCACCGACTTCCGTGAGATATACAGTCTCGTGCAGGGCAACCTCCGCCTCCCCTATTTCGAGGCTCTGCCCAAGATTGCCGCCACCTACATCAGCCCCCAACATACATGGAAAGCCTACCTGAGCATTGCCGAAGGCTACAAAGCGGGAGGCTTCAACACACAGCTCTTCTCCGATATTCTCCAAAACCGGATGATGAACGACATCATGCGTGATATGGGAGTCAGCTTTGCCGATGGCAGTGAGTATTCGGTTGACTCCGTCATCACCTACAAACCTGAGCGCTGTCTCAACTTCGAAGCGGGCATATCAGGCGATTACCGCCATGACGGCCTTCACCTCACAGGCTCTGCCACGGTCTATGAGCTTGAGGTCTTCAATCAGCAACTCACCACCTTCCCCAAGCGTGGCACAGGCCGTCTGATGACCAACGCGGGGCGCTCTCGCAGCCTTGGGGCAGAACTCACTGGCACCCTCTCTTACAAAGGGTTCACCCTCTCTTCGTCGTATGGTTACACTTACGCCCGTTTCGTCAACTATAACACAGGCAGACAGGATTTCAGCGGCAACCGTGTGCCATATATGCCCGTCAATACCCTCGCCGCTTCGGCTGAATACCGTTTTCAGTTCGACCACCGTTTCTTTCGCTCTCTCACCATTAATGTCAATACCAATGCCTACGGCCGCATCTATTGGGATGAGGGAAACCAATATGTTCAGCCTTTCTACGCCCTGCTCAATGCCAACATAGTGCTGCAGATGAAGTATCTCACCCTCGAACTGTGGGGCAAGAACCTCACGCAGACCCGCTACGATGTCTTCCGCTTCGTCTCCATGGGCAACACCTTCCTCCAAAGCGGCAGACCCCTCACCTTCGGCGGAAAGCTTAGGATAGAAATCTAAACGGTAACTATAAACAACACTAAACCACTCTAAACAATACTAAACAACACTAAACCACTCTAAACAATACTAAACAACACTAAACCATTCTAAACAATACTAAACCACACTAAACAACTCTAAACTAAACAACCCTAAACAACCCTACAGACCAATGAAGAAAACCATTTTTGTCAGTATCTTTGCAGCAGTACTGCTTGCCTCCTGCGCCCCGGGTGGGGGAGAGTTCGTACCCGACACGCCAACAGGCAAGATAGTGGGCACTATCGTCGTAACCGACGGCTCGTACGATGTAGTTAACGGCGACACCACATTCTACGACTATGTTGCCAACAACATCAGAGCCGAACTCACCCGTCTCAAGGACGACACCACCAAGTATAACATCGTCCTCTATAAAGTCTGCTTCTCCAACCACATGCCCGTCACCATCGACATGACGATTCCCGCGGTAGATATTGACGCAAGGGGCAATCTCTCAGGCGACAGCATAGTGCCCTATGCAGGCATTCTTGGCGAATATCCCCGCTACACCATCCGCAATCTGACGGGCAAGGTAGTCTTCGACTCCGAAGGCAGACCCGGCGCCCTCACCCTTGACATGCTCTGCGGCAAATACCCCACCTCCTACCAGGGCATGTACGTGCAGCAGTCAGAGTAAGAGCACCGCCGAGCGGGGTAAGTATATAGCCGGCAGTAGAAGCAAACTGCACTTTGCCGTTGTAACCCTCCATCTTGCGGATATATTCTTCCACAGTGATATAGGTCAGATTTTCACTTTCAGCGGCAGCGGCTTTGCTTGTGGTGAACCCCTCGGTAGCAGAGGGCAGAAGGTTGGCATAGAGCAGACAACCTATACCAGCCGCCAAGCATGGTACACCTACCGATAATGTCACCGTACCCGAGGTTTTCAATGCATCGGCAAGAGCCTTGCGCTGGTTGTCGGAGTACTGCAACATTGTCTCGATATTACTGTTGTCCACAACGTAAGATACAATAGTGTCGCGCGTAAGAGATACAATAGTGTCAGTCTTGGGGGAAGTGATTTTGAAAGTAACTCCCTCGTTGAGACTATAACCGTAAACATCTTTCACCGCTATGCTTTCGTAAACTGTCTTCTTGCCCACCTTGGTCTTGTAGATCAGGGCAGTGTCGTTAACCTCAAGCAGGTTCACACTAAGCACACGGTTGTCCTTGGTGATGATGGCATTCTGTGAGAAAGCCACCAACGGAATGGCAATATACGCCAATAAAATGATTGTTTTTCGCATAATGTAATATTTAGTATTATTGTTTGAATATAGGCATAAATAAAGCGTGGACTTTTGTTGTCTCACTCGGGGTGTCTCGGCGTCTGGACTTGCCATTCCCTTCCAAATGTCACGAACAAAGCTCACGCTATAGCATGAGCGAAAAAGGCTTTGTTCTTGGAAGGGATTATTCTAAAATTGTCCAGACTTTAGACTTCCCCAAGTTAAGCTTTTACGCTAATCTGATATGTATGTGCACTGGTTATAGTGCAGGGTGTTTCATAGGCTGTTATTGTTTATTTGCAGTATGTATTTCGGTTGCAAAGATAGCAGAATCTTTTAATATATGCAAGTTGAGTCTATTTGCTTAGGCCTTCGCTATTCACTCTTCATTATTCACTCTTATTCCGTCTTTCCTTTCGCTTCCTGCCATATTTCCTCCATCTCTTCGAGGGTCATTTGTTTGAGTGGCTTGCCCATTTCCTTGGCACGTTGCTCAAGGTAGTTGAAGCGGGTGATGAACTTGCGGTTGGTGCGTTCGAGGGCATTGTCGGGATTGATGTCGTAGAGTCGTGCGGCATTGATGAGGGCGAACATCACGTCCCCGAACTCTGCCTCCATCTTGTCGGGGTCGAGACTATCTATTTCCGCCTGCAACTCGCCTATCTCCTCCTTCACTTTGTCCCACACCTGAGAGCGTTCTTCCCAGTCGAACCCTACTCTGCGCGCCTTGTCTTGTATCCTGTGAGCCTTGATGACGGACGGCAGCGAGTCGGGCACACCGGCGAGCACGGTGCGGTTGCCGCCTTTCTCTTTCAGTTTCACTTGTTCCCATTGTTGCTCCACCTGCTCCGAGTTCTCAAGTTCTGCCGCCTTGCCGTATATGTGCGGGTGACGGAAGATGAGTTTGTCGCAGAGCGAGTTGCACACATCGGCTATATCGAAAGCCTGCTTCTCGCTGCCTATTATCGCATAGAACACCACATGCTCCAGCACGT
The DNA here is from genome assembly GCA_905235505.1 of Paludibacteraceae bacterium. Taxonomy (GTDB): domain Bacteria; phylum Bacteroidota; class Bacteroidia; order Bacteroidales; family Paludibacteraceae; genus Colicola. The sequence continues at coordinate 15,121 of CAJOMJ010000032.1, read as the reverse complement.
CGCCCAACTCTTTCTTCACCTCCTGCATGTCGCCTTTCATAATGGCGGAAGCCAGTTCGTACACCTCTTCTATTGTATAGGGTCGCAGACTCTCCATGGTCTGTACTCTGTCCCAAGGGCATTTCTGCCGCAACTCTTCCTGTATATCCAAGAGGCGGTTGAAAGCCTGCAGTTGTTGTTCTCTATTGTTCATAAGGGTTGTTTGGAGTGGGTTAGTATTGTTCAAAATTCATCAGAGTTATTTCTCCTTTATCGTTTATTCGGGCATAAGTCCACTGTCGGAACATATCCCCGAGGATAATCACGCGGGCATCGGTGGCAAGCATAAGGTCAAGCTCTATATGTCTGTGCCCGAAGATATAATAGTCGAGATGCTGTCTGAGTTCTTGTTCTTTGGCATAGAGAACAAGTTCTTCCTGCTCTTCGCCCTTGTAACCTACAGGATTGGCAATCTCTTTCATACGGCTTTTTCGTGCCCACTCATACCCGAGTCTGTCACCTAACGACGGAGGCACGAGTGCAAAGAATCGCTGCAGGATACGGCTGTGAAACACTCGTCTGAGGCACATAAAGCGCCGTATCTTTCTCCTTACGGCTTTCGGGTACCTCTCTATCATGTCAGAGGGTATGAGTCCGTCGCCATGAGCAAGCATACACTGTTTGCCTGCAATAGTCATTATCTCAGTTTTCCTGTGAAGCACCACCCCCGTCTGTTTCTCCAACCAACCGAAGGTCCAAATATCATGATTGCCTGTGAAATAGTGCACTTTTATGCCCTTGTCCGTCAGTTGTCTGATGGTGGAGAGAGTGAGACCGTACTCTTGCGGTTTGCGCCACACATACTCATACCAGTAGTCGAACCAGTCGCCCAAGAGATAAATCTCCGTTGCGTCCCGGGCAACCGACAGCAGGCAGTTGCACACCTTCTTCTCGTGTGCCGCCCTGTCGTCCAGAGCCCTCGAACCGATATGTGCATCGCTCAGGAAGTATATCATATCATTCCGAGTTCGAGTTTGGCTTCTTCTGACATCATGTCTTTCGACCACTCGGGTTCAAACACCAGGTTGATATTGACCTCTGTTATGCCGTCTATGCTTGCAAGTTTCTGCCTTGCATCCTCCACGAGAAAGTCGGCTGCAGGGCATGACGGGGCAGTGAGAGTCATATCTATCGTAAGGTGTCCTCCGTCTTGCAGGTCAACTTTGTATATAAGTCCGAGGTCATAGATATTGACGGGTATCTCGGGGTCGAATACCGTCTTGAGCATTTTGACTATCTTCTCTTCTGTTTCCAAGAATTCGTTCATTGTGTGTACCTGTGAATTATCAGAGTGTTTGTATTTGTCCGTTGCTGACAACAAAGACCTTGGCATTATGCCCCGCTGTTGAGAGCAAATCGGTGAGATGTTGTCTGTCGGTGTCTGTTATGAATATCTGTCCGAAGCGGTCGGAGCCTACCAGCTCAACTATACGGGCTACACGCTCGGAGTCAAGTTTGTCGAATATATCGTCAAGGAGCAGAATGGGTTTTGCCGGTGCGGTTGTTTCCTTCTGTTGCCCGGTCAGCCATAGTGCCTGTGCCAGTTTGAGGGCAATGAGATAAGTTTTCTGTTGCCCCTGACTGGCAACCTGTTTCAGTGGGTAGTCTCCAAGCTGCATCTCGAGTTCGTCTTTGTGAATACCCTGTGAAGTCCAGCCGAGTATAAGGTCGCGCTGTCGGGTGTTATGCAGTGCCTGCCTGAGGTCGCGGTCTTGCAGTTGTGAGCGGTAAGAGAGAGACACCGTCTCTTTGTTCTCTGCAATATGGTTGTACATCTCGGCGAATACGGGTACAAACCCGTCAATGAAACTCTGCCTCTGCCGGAAAATGTATTCTGCAAGTGGAATCATGCGCAGGTCGTACACCTCAAGCAGCGAGTCATCAGGCGTCTGCCCCGTCTCGGCTGCATCCTGCATCTGCTTAAGCAGTATGTTGCGTTGTTTCAGCAAAGCATTGTATTCCGTGAGACTGTCAAGATAAGTGCGGTTCTGCTGCGAGATAACGGTATCCATAAACCTGCGTCGCTCATCCGAGCCGTCCAATACAAGTTCCGCATCCTTGGGTGAGACTATTACAAGCGGCACAAGTCCTATGTGGTCAATAAGTCGTTTGTAGTCTTTCTTACCCCTGCGGAACTGCTTCTTCTGCCCTCTCCTCAGTCCGCATGAGATGATTTCCGTATCGTTCTGTTTGTCCGTTGCACTTTCCGTATCAGGATTGTCGTCTGCCTCAGCAAGCACATACTCCCCTTTTATCATTGCCATATCTGCCCCATGGCGTATGTTTTGCGAGTCTGTATTGCAGAGCGAGGACTTGCAGAGAGAGAGATAGTAGATTGCGTCCAGCACGTTGGTCTTTCCCATACCGTTCTGTCCTACAAGACAATTCACATTCTTGGAGAAGCACAGTTCCGCCGACTCTATGTTGCGATAATTGAGTATGTTCAATTCTCTAAGATACATGGTGCACTCTCTTGTTTGTAGCGGTTGATTTCAGTAACACAGATAGCGGAGTATCTGTCAGGTTCGTCTATCAGCACCGAATTGTCGGCAGTAACAGTGAATATGAACTGCGGGTCATCAAAGTCCGCCTGCACATCAAGCGGGAAAGCATATACCACATATCTGTGGGTGGTGGCGGCAGTATCCTGACTCTGCCACGAAAGCACATGCCCTTCAAGGTGCATATCAACCGGCGGAAGAAGAAACAACTCTTTTCTCTGAATAGCCGATGGCGGAATAGCAGCAGTGCGGTAGTAGTCGTTTTGCAGACTGTCGCATACTCCCTCCTTGTTCGCCATCAGCGAGTTCATTGAGAAGAACACCGAACCCTTCACTTCGTCTATCGTGCGGTTGAGACGAATCTGCCTGCATATCTCATTGGGAGTTCTCCATGCCTCTGCCCCGCGCTTGTTGCCGAGCAGATACGGCGCCTGACCAATGTACAGGTTCTTTCCGTATGAATACTGCGCCCACCAGTGGGCAAGCACCTCATAGTCTGCCACACGCTTGCCTATTTCCCAATATAGTTGCGGCACCACATAGTCTATCCAGCCTTTCTCCAACCAGAGCAGTATATCCGCATACAGATCATCATAGTTCTGACAACCTGCCTTGGTCTTACTGCCCCTTGCCGGGTCTGACGACTCGTTTCGCCACACTCCGAATGGAGAGATACCAAACTCGACCCACGGTTTTATGCCCTTTATAGTATTCTGCAGTTCCTCTATCACCATATTCACATTGTTTCTTCTCCACTCGTTCTTGTCTGTGTATCCGCGTGGATTGGCAGCAAAACTCTCGTCATCGGGGAACTCTTTGCCTGCTATGCGATATGGGTAGAAATAGTCGTCGAAATGAATGGCGTCCACGTCATATCGTGTCACTATGTCGGCTACCACATTGTTCAGAAACCCGCGTGTCTCATCCAATGCAGGGTCAAAATACCATTTGTCGCCGTACTGCACGAACCATTCAGGGTGCTGGCGGAAGATATGGTTGTCAGCAAGACTCTCAAGTTTCATTCCGTTTGTAACACGGTAAGGGTTCAGCCATACATGCACATCTATGCAGCGTTTGTGCGCCTCCGTACATACAAACTCCAACGGGTCGTACTGTTCATCGTTGTCTTCACCCTGCTTGCCCGTCAACCAGTGAGAGAGAGGCTCAAGGTCTGAGTAATACAGAGCATCGGCGGTAGACCTTACCTGAAACACCACGGCATTCATCTTCAGCTTCTCAAGAGTATCAAGCATTGCAAGCAGTTCTTGCTTCTGCTGCTCCGAGTGACCCACCGCCTCGCGAGACGGCCAGTCTATATTGGCAACCGTAGCAATCCAGGCGGCACGCAACTCGCGCTTGGGCTGTACCGTTCTCAATGTCTGCGCCTCTGTGTTTGTCAGCAAAGCAATGACAGACAACAACAAACAAAGTCTCTTCATACTATCTTTCTTATATACCCTGCAAAGGTACAAAGAAAAGTTGGATTTGCAAAATGTATTCTCTTTGGCAGTCTCAACTTTTCTTTGTACCTTTGCAGTATGATACAGCACAAATTTCATCTTAAGTCTGAATATAAGCCTACAGGAGACCAACCTGAGGCAATACACCAGTTGGCGGAAGGCGTCGAAGCAGGTGCTCCTGCCCAGGTGCTGCTCGGCGTTACCGGCTCGGGTAAGACGTTCACCGTTGCCAATGTGATACAGGCAGTCAACCGCCCTACTCTCATTCTCTCGCACAACAAGACTCTTGCCGCCCAACTCTACAGCGAGATGAAAGCTTTCTTCCCCGACAATGCGGTAGAATATTTTGTATCATACTACGACTACTACCAGCCCGAAGCATACATTCCCTCTACCGATACGTACATCGAGAAAGACCTTGCCATCAACCAGGAGATTGACCGTCTGCGGCTTAGTGCCACAGCGGCTTTACTCTCAGGCAGACGCGATGTGATTGTCGTCAGTTCTGTCAGTTGCCTCTACGGTATTGGCAACCCGAATGACTTCGAGGCCAATGCCATTCATATCAGTTGCGGTCAGACTGTGGTAAGAGACGATTTCCTGCTTCGTCTTGTAAACAGTCAGTACACTCGCAACCAACTTGAACTCACCCGCAGTACCTTCCGCGTACAGGGTGACACGGTTGACATCTTCCTCGCCTATGCTGACTATGTGGTGCGTGTCGTCTTCTGGGGTAATGAGATAGACGAAATCTATACGTACGAGCCTGTCAATAATCAGATACTCGACCGCTACGAAGAATTCAATATCTACCCTGCCGCTATCTTTGTAACCACTAAAGACGCTGCCAACCAGGCCATTGAGCAAATCCGTGAGGACATGGAAAAGCAGGTTGAGTATTTCATTCAGACAGGGCGCCCCATAGAAGCCAAACGTATTGAAGAGCGTGTCAAATACGACATCGAGATGATACAGGAACTCGGCTACTGCTCCGGAATAGAGAACTACAGCAGGTATTTCGACCATCGGCAACCAGGCGAACCGCCCTACTGCCTGCTCAACTATTTTCCTAAAGACTACCTGCTGGTGATAGACGAAAGCCACGTTACAGTGCCCCAGATTCATGCCATGCATGGAGGCGATGCTGCAAGAAAACAGAATCTCGTGGAATACGGATTCCGTCTGCCCGCTGCACGCGACAACCGCCCGCTGCGCTTCGAAGAGTTCGAGGCTCTCACTCCGCAGACCATCTACGTAAGTGCCACCCCTGCAGAATACGAACTCAACAAGTCCGACGGCATAGTGGTCGAGCAACTCATCCGTCCTACAGGTCTGCTTGACCCCGAGATAGAGGTGCGCCCCTCCAAAAACCAGATAGACGACCTCCTTGAGGAGATAGCGCAACGGGTGGAGAAAGACCAACGCGTATTGGTAACCACACTCACCAAGCGTATGGCGGAAGAGCTGGACGACTACCTCCGCAAGAACGGTGTCCGTTGTGCTTATATTCATTCCGACATCGACACTCTTGAGCGTGTGCAGATAATGGACGACCTGCGAAAAGGAGTGTACGATGTGTTGGTCGGCGTCAACCTGCTGCGCGAAGGGCTCGACCTGCCTGAAGTGAGTCTGGTTGCCATCATCGACGCAGACAAAGAAGGCTTCCTCCGTGACCGCCGTAGTCTCACGCAGACCGCCGGTCGTGCTGCACGGCACACCGAAGGCAAAGTGATAATGTATGCTGACAAGATAACGCTCTCAATGCAGCAGACTATTGACGAGACCTACCGCAGGCGCAAAATACAGATGGCATACAACGAGCAGAACGGTATCACGCCGAGAGCCGTCAGCAAGCATAGCGAGAACCCGCTCTCAGCCCTCGGTCAGACACAGCAACAGGCACAACCGCAATATGTAGTAACAAAGATATACGATGCCGTTACCGACCCTGTTGTAGAGCATCTTACTCTGCCGCAGTTGGACAAACTGATAGAAAAGACCAAGAACGATATGCTTCGCGCCGCCAAAGAGATGAACTTCATGGAAGCGGCACGACTGAGAGACGAGATGCTCAAGTTGCAGCAATTGTTCCAGAACCGGACAAAAGAGCAAAACAACTGAGATAATTGGAAAATCGGAATATTTGTTGTACTTTTGCACTCCAAATCTATAAGCAACAATCCACATGGTACTCAACTATATTTGGATAGGACTCATACTCATAGCCGTCATTGTAGGCATAGTGCAGGCTGCAGTGTTCGGGCAGGCGGACATATTCAACGCCATCGTCAACTCCACATTCGACTCCGCCAAGACCGGTTTCGAGATAAGTCTCGGTCTTACCGGCGTGTTGTCTCTCTGGCTCGGCATAATGAAGATAGGCGAGAAAGGCGGCGTGGTCGAAGGCTTCTCCCGTGTAGTACAACCTTTCTTCGGCCGCATCTTCCCCGATGTACCCAAAGGGCACCCCGCATACGGCAGTATGTTTATGAATATCAGTGCCAACATGCTCGGGCTTGACAATGCAGCCACTCCTATGGGACTCAAAGCTATGCAGCAACTGCAAGAGATAAATCCCGACAAGAACAAGGCAAGCAATGCCATGATAATGTTTCTTGTGCTCAACACCTCGGGTCTCACCCTTATCCCCGTGTCGGTAATGGTCTATCGCGCCCAGCTGGGTGCAGCCAACCCCGCCGATGTCTTTCTGCCCATACTGCTTGCCACCTATTTCTCCACTCTCGTAGGGCTCCTCTCAGTCTGCATCATACAGAAGATAAAAATCTGGGACCCCGTCATTCTCTTTACCCTGCTGGGTCTTACTGCCGTCATCGGCGGTATATTGTTCGGCTCCACCTTCATGACTCAGGAAGCACTCACCAAATGGTCCACCATAATTGCCAACATCATACTCCTTACCGTGATTGTAAGCTTCATTATCGCCGCCATGGTCAGGAAGGTCAATGTGTATGACGCATTCATAGAAGGGGCGAAAGACGGTTTCCACACCGCCGTAGGTATCATACCCTATCTGATTGCCATACTTGTTGCAATAGGCATGTTCCGCGCTTCCGGAGCTATGGATCTGCTGGTAAACGGCATGGGATGGCTGTTCGCTGCCATCGGACTGAACACCGACTTCGTACCCGCCCTGCCCACCGCACTCATGAAACCTCTTTCAGGCAGCGGCGCAAGAGGAATGATGATTGACGCAATGACGCAATACGGAGCCGACTCCTTCGTGGGCAGACTCACATGCATCCTGCAGGGTGCCACCGACACCACCTTCTATATCATCGCCGTCTATTTCGGCTACGTAGGCATCAAAGACACACGCTATGCCGTACTTTGCGGCCTGCTCGCTGACCTCGCAGGCATAATAGCCGCCATAGCAATAGCATATATGTTCTTTCATTAGTTTATGAACCATGGCAAGAGCAAGAATAGTAAAACAAGTATTCGAGAAAATCGACCCGGTCCTCTTAAAGAAACAGGCACATGAGGAAAAGGTAAGACAGAAACAACTTGAGAACCAGCTCAAGCAACGCGAAGAAGCAGAACAGCGCCGCAGAGAGAAGGAAGAACAATGCATAGCAGAACGGAAACAACTGCTTGCGGCAAGCATCCAAGAAGCCCTCGAAAAAGGCGAGATAACTGCTGAGGAGGCTATGTGGCTGCCCGAACTGAATACCGACCATGTGGTAACATGGACACACTTCCCCTACATCGACAAGATGACCAATCTGCGCCAACAGATGGATAACGGCGAATGGGAAGAAGTCTGCATGTATCTGACCGACAAGAAAGACTATAACCCCGCCTTCACTCAGTATGTAAAGACACTCTTCCCCGATTCATACTCCTTCGAAGAGCACCAGCCTCATGCCAACCCTTACATGGAATGGAAAAAGAATCACAAACACGATGAAAACGGACGCAGACATCCCGTTGAGAACGAAATCAACCGTGAACCATGGGCAGACAACCTCTTCGACGCATGCGCACCGCATCTGCTCGTTACCACCAACTCAGCAGAAAACAACTCGCAGTTCGGACTCATGACCGTCTGGCGGAGACGCTTCACCAAACACGGACTCTCGATGATGGGGCGCTCACAGTTCATTAAATCCAAACTCTTTGAACAGGAAACCGACATACCCGTGTTTATGATAATAGGTCTGGGAGGAACCGACCAAATGCCCGACCAACTCTTCGTCGTGCCTTTCACCGACATAGTAAACCATTTCATACCCAAACCCATAGCTTATCGCTACGAAGTTGACCCCCATATACAACTCCATTATATACCCGAACTCAGAAAACTCAAGTAACACATGATACGCTTCACTACCGATAATGTAGCTATGCCGCAGCTGGACGAACAAAGACTCTGCCGCTGGATTACCTCTGTCGCCGCCTGTTACGGCAAACGGGTGGGAGATATCACTTATATCTTCTGCAACGACGACAAGATTCTCAGCGTCAACCGCGAGTTCCTCACACACGACTACTACACCGATGTCATCACCTTCGACTACTCCTGTTTCCCCGTCATCTCTGGCGATATCTTCATCTCACTCGACACCGTAATGAGCAATGCACAGGAACAAGGCTCCTCTTTCACCGACGAACTACACAGAATCATTATTCATGGCGTACTCCATCTCACCGGCCAAGCCGACAAAACACCCGAGACACGCCTCGAAATGACACGCAAAGAGAATCTCGCCCTTCAACAATTTTAACATTATTTCTGCCATATAACCTGTTTCATACTAAATTGGAACACTTTTTGCAACAACTCTTCCGAACAATATTAACCCACTTAAACATATATTCATTATGCGTAACGTATTTTCTTTACTGGGCGGATTGGCAGCAGGAGCACTGCTCGGAATCCTTTTCGCGCCCCAGAGTGGCGAGGTTACACGCGCCAAAATAAAAGCCCTTATTCAGGACAAAATGCCTGACATCTCAAAAGAAAGACTCGAAGAACTAGTTGATGAGGTACTCGAGAAAATCGGTGCCAAAGAGAAAAACATCGAAGCAGACTGACAGATGAAAGAGGACTATAAAAAACTAATCGAGGACAGCAAATCGTATCTGCAAACCAGATACGATTTGGCGCGCCTTGAACTATTGGACAAAACCTCTAAGATACTGGGTATCTTCATACTCATTATCGTCGCACTCCTTGTCCTGTTTACTGCAATAGCCTATTTCTCCGTCGCTCTTGTACATCTGATGTCTCAATGTATGCCCGTCAGTGCCGCTTGCTGCATACTCGGAGGAGTAATGCTCATCGTGCTGCTCGTGCTCTATCTCCTGCGCCGACCGTTGTTTATCAACCCATTCGTTAAACTGTTGTCTTCAAGTCTTTTCTCTCCTAAAGACTACGATGAGACCCTAAATACCGACGATGATGAAACAACTGTATGAAATAGCAAGCCTCTATGATATCGAGCAGCAACGCACACGATTGTTGCGCAAACTGCATAAGCAGGAGAAGCAGGTAAACAAAGACCTGCAGACAATCAACCGGAAATGGCAGCGGTTGGAACTTATCGGCTCGTGGGCAAGCAATCTCGCCGTAACGCTCGCACCCAAAATAAGCGTATTCTCTTTCGGATTGAAACTTGCAAAACGACTCTTTAGAAGAAAAAAGTAAAGGTAAGTGCATTTTTTTTGAAGAAAGTACTTGCACAATTCAAAAACTTGCCGTACCTTTGCAGCCGCTTTCGAAAGAAAGTAGAGGGTCCATTAGCTCAACTGAATAGAGTACCACACTACGGATGTGGGGGTTGCAGGTTTGAATCCTGCATGGATCACTACAAGAAAGAGAAGACCAATGTCTTCTCTTTCTTGTTTCTTTCTGTCTCGCTGCCGCCGCCTACCTGTACTTCCCCTCTTCTATATCGCCCAGCATCGAGAGATACGAATTGAAGCGCGAAGCCGCTATCCTGCCCTCCTCTACCGCCTGCAACACTGCACATTGAGGCTCTCCCGTATGCGTGCAGTTGCCGAACCTGCAATGCTTCGACTCGACAAATATCTCCCTGAAATAATGCGACATCTCCTCCTTCTGCATATCAAGCGAACCAAAACCCTTGATGCCAGGAGTGTCTATCAACCACGATGACGACTCCGACGGGTTTCCGGCACCTTCCTCCACGCCAATGTTCAGAGCATACATCTCTGAGAACGTGGTCGTATGCATACCTTTGTCGTGAACCTGCGATATCGCACCCGTGCGCGCACGCTCCTCACCCAACAGGCAGTTGAGCAATGTGGACTTGCCCACACCAGAGTTACCGCTCAAAAGAGTAATCTTACCCGCCAACAAGGGGCGCAACTGACTAATCGTCGTCTCCTTGTCTTTCGCATTCGTTGCTATGGTCTCGTATCCTATGCCCTCATACAACTCACGGATATAAGCCAACTCTTCCAACTCTGCCTCCGTAAGCAGGTCCGTCTTGTTGAATATTATACAAGCCGGCACACTGTACGCCTCACAAGTGGCAAGAAAACGGTCTATAAAGGTGAGCGAAGTGACAGGATGATTCAGAGTTACTATCAACGCGGCAAGGTCTATGTTCGCTGCAAGGATGTGCGACTGCTTGCTCAAGTTCGTACTCCTGCGTATGATATAGTTCTTCCTGTCCTCTATATCCACTATCCAATTCGTGCCATCCGGCTGACGCTCTATCTGCACGTGGTCTCCCACCGCCACAGGGTTCGTCGAGCGGATATCTCGTATACGGAAGTTCCCCTTCACATGGCAGTCTAACATGCCCCCGCCTTCCGTTAGGACATGATAACTGCTTCCCGTTGTCTTGACTACAAGTCCGAGCATGTCAGACGGTCATTATCTCTTTCTCTTTCTTGGCATATACCTCGTCTATCTGACGAATGTACTTGTCATGCAGCTTCTGAATCTCTGCCTCGGCGTCCTTCTCGTTGTCCTCACTCAGACCCTCTTTGATCTGTTTCTTCAATGTCTCTATCGCATCGCGGCGAGCCGTGCGCACGCTCACCTTCGCATTCTCCGCCTCTCCCTTGCACTGCTTGGCAAGGTCTCTACGACGCTCCTCTGTCAAAGGAGGAATACTCAGGCGTATAACCTCTCCGTTGTTCGACGGAGCAAGACCTATGTTCGAGTTGATAATCGCACGCTCTATGTCCGGCAGAAGCTTCCTCTCCCATGGCTGGATAGTGATTGTACGGGCATCGGGAGTCAGCAGCGTTGCCACATTAGCAAGCGGAGTCATCGAGCCGTAGTAATCTACCTTCACCGCATCAAGTATCCTCACACTCGCCTTGCCTGCACGTATATGTGCCAATGCATCATCTAAATACATAACGGCAGCCTGCATCATCTCCTCTGCGTCTGCCTGAATCTTCTTGGGTTCTATCATGGTTGTTTATTTGTGGTTGTTAAATATATTTGCTTGTCATTTATGTCGTTATGGCTTTACTAAAGTCCCTATCGGCTCACCTGCTATCACCTTCTCCAGGTTGCCTACGGTGTCCATGTCAAACACGTATATCGGCATCAGATTGTCCTTCGCAAGCGCAGTCGCCGTCAGATCCATAACGCGCAGATTCCTTTTCAGAATCTCATCGTAGGTTATCTCCGTGAACTTCTCCGCTGTCGGGTCTTTCTCTGGGTCAGCCGTGTATATGCCGTCCACACGCGTCCCCTTCAGCATCACGTCCGCCTCTATCTCTATCGCACGAAGCACACTCGCTGTGTCCGTCGTGAAATACGGGTTCCCCGTGCCTCCTGCTATTATCACCACATTGCCCTTCTGAAGAAGCCGCAACGCCTTGTCTTTCTGATACAGTTCACCTACCGGCTCCATCCTTACCGATGTAAGTACACGCGCCTTCTGACCTGCCGCATTGAGCGCCGACTGTAGAGCAAGCGAATTGATTACTGTCGCAAGCATGCCCATCTGGTCACCCTTCACGCGGTCAAAACCACGCTGCGTGCCACTCAAACCCCTGAATATATTGCCGCCGCCTATCACTATACCTATCTCCACTCCCTGCGCAGCCAAACGGCATATCTGCTCCGCATACTCCTGCAAGCGCACCTCGTCTATGCCGTACTGCTGCTTGCCCATCAGACTCTCACCGCTAAGTTTCAGTAATATCCTTTTGTACATATCTCCTAATCTGTTTCTATTGTGTTTTTATTATGTTTCTATTGTATTTATAATGTATAAGTTCCTATGTTTCGCTGTTTTGCGTTGCAAAGATATGAAATTTTGTTGAATTGTACAACTTATAGTAAAAATTATGCAATCCCCCGCCCATATTATACCCCGCTGCATACCATAACGCACACAACATCCAAACACCTATCAAACAACTATCAAACGACTATCAGACAACTGTCAAACAACTGTCAAACAACAATCAAACGACTATCAGACACCCCTCAAACGCTCAGCAGACACTCCCCAAACGCTCAGCAGACACTCCTCAAACGCTCTGCAGACACCCTTCAGCAATCTACCCCTCCACAACTCCCCAACCTCTAATCTCCCCCACCCACCCTCCTAAACTCCATAACCATAATTTCCAATCTCCACAACCATAATTCCCAATCTCTACCATCACGCCCCCTAATCTCCACCGCCACAAACCTTAATTTCCACAGCCATAATTCCCAATCCGCATAACCTCACAACCCCTTCTGCACAACCATATAACCCAATCTCCACCCCGACATAACCCATTCTTTACCCCCATAAAACCCATTCTTTACCCCCATAAAACCCAATCTTTACACCCATAAAACCCAATCTTTACACCGACATAACCAATACTTTACTCCCATAGAACCCAATCTATACCATAATAAAACCCATTCTTTACCCCCGCCGGTCCCCAACTTTCGGAAGCCCCGTAATTACCACACAATCAATACTGTTACTATGTGATTACTATGTGATTACTATGTGATTACTATGTGATTACTATGTGATTAAGCCATATCTCCCACATAACCAAGCATATAGCGCGCTGATTTCCTGCACTATCCGCCACATCTCTTTCACATGAATTTCACCCCTCACCCATACCGGCAACCCTCATGTTCATACAAACTGCCATAAACCTCATACCGACATATAGGAAAAGTAACAATTCGCACCGCTCCTAACTACGTGATACTCTGACATGAATAATATCAGCGATTATTTTTTTCATAAAAATATCACCACAACACTTGCGTAATTGAAAAAGTTGCCGTACCTTTGCACCCGCTTTCGAAATAAAGCAAGTGTCCTTACACATAATGCGGCAATAGCTCAGTTGGTAGAGCACGACCTTGCCAAGGTCGGGGTCGCGAGTTCGAGTCTCGTTTGCCGCTCTTGAGTCGTTAAAGCAGAACATCGTTCTGCTTTAATTCTCTAAACCGAGCAGACTCAACTGCAACAAAACACAAGATCAAAACCACTCTCTGATTTTGATGCAGAGCAGTCGCAAGGACAACACTGACTCTCAAGCAACGCGAAAGAGAAAGTCCAAGTCCGAGCGCATTGACCAAAAATTGACAATCAAGAGCTCTGCTCGAAGATTGAGAGGAGCAATCGCGAGGACAATAATGACTCTGAAGCAACGCGAAAGAGGCAGTCCGAGTCCGAGCGCATTGCGACGAGGCCCAGGTGGCGGAATTGGTAGACGCGTACGTTTCAGGTGCGTATGTCGCGAGGCGTGCAGGTTCGAGTCCTGTTCTGGGCACTAAAGAGTAATTTGAAATAATTGAGTCACAATTACAATCAAGAGCTCTGCTCGAAGATTGAGAGGAGCAATCGCGAGGACAATAATGACTCTGAAACTTCAGTGAAAGAGGCAGTCCGAGTCCGAGCGAATTGCGACGAGCGCAGGTGGTGAAATTGGTATACACGCTACTTTGAGGGGGTAGTGGTCGCAAGGCCGTGTGAGTTCGAGTCTCATCCTGCGCACAAGGGTTGAAAATCAATAAGTTACGCGTGAGACGCGTAAAAATCGACCCAAAATCTGCCCAAATGACTTTCACAGATGTGGAAGTCATTTGTCGTTAATAACATTGTTTAACTTTTTTTCTCCCGCCAATCAGAAAAGGTTGGCGGAAGAAAAAAAATTACTATGTTGGTTCAAAATTTTGGAGCCCTAAGGCAATTTGTTCCCGCAGAGCTCAAACACAATTCTAAAGGTTGGTACATCGAGTACTACAAGCTTAACCCTATCGTTCAAGACTTAGAGCGCGTTCGTATTATGATGAACCGCGAGCGTAAGCGCTGCAAAACTCTTACCGAGTTCAAATTGCAGACCAGCGCTATTATTCTTCAAATCAACAATCAACTTGCTGCCGGTTTTATCAATCTTCAGCAAAACATCCCTGCCTACGGAATCGGTACGCAGGAAAGTTATACGGGTGATAATGTTCGCTTTTACACTCCGTTGGAGCAGGTAATTGACCTGTATGAAAAAGATCGATGTGGTGAGTTGAAAGAAACGACTATGCGAAGCTATAGTTGCTTCTGTAAACAATTCAAGCAATGGGTGCATAATAACTGTCCATCTATTGCCGCTTCCGTTTTCTCGCAGACGCAGGCGAACCAGTACATGGAGTTCGTGCTTCTTGGCAACAACTCGAAAGGCAAGAAGTCTGTCCGCAAGAAAATAAGGGAAGATCGCGTAAGTCCGCGTACGTACAATAATAATATAAAACTCGCGCGTGCGTTGTTTAGTTGGGCGATGGAAAAGAGTTACGCCCGTGTCAATCCGTTTGAACACCTCAAACAAAAGAAAGCGCAAGGTAAGGATCGTACCATTATCCCCAAGGAAGTTCGCGACAGAATTGTTGCATACTTTAGGGAAAAGAATCCTGCATTCATCATCGTCATGCAACTGGTGTATAAATCTTTCCTGCGTCCGGTAGAGATTACACGCGTCAAGGTGGAGCAGTTGAACTTCGAGAAACATTGTATCGAAATGAAAGGGTCGCAGAAGAAAAACGGCAAAGACCATAACTGTCGTATGGATGATAAATTGGAAGCCTTATTACGTGACCATATTCGTGGAGCCAAACCGGATGATTTCGTCTTCGGTGCAGGTACATGGAAACCG
>CAJOMJ010000031.1 GCA_905235505.1 Paludibacteraceae bacterium | reverse complement strand
CCTCAAACCTCTTGTAGTGAGTGCCGATATAATCAGATAAAATCCTAATTCATTTCTGTTTACGTAGAGACGGGTCGCATCCCTGTCTCTACTTTTTTTGCTGACTTATCCATTTGATTATAACAACTTTACTATATCATTACTATGTGATTACTATGTGATTACTATGTGATTACTATGTGATTACTATGTGATTAAGCCGTAACACACATAAAACCACCACTTTATCACCATATTATCAAACTCTTTCCGTGCACAAAACAAGTAGCAGAAGCTCTCTCGCCTCTGCTACTCATTATGTTCTTTCTCCTTTTTCTCCCTTTAATATGTCTTTTTGCCTACTCTGTTCGTCGTCGTCCTCTGCCTTGTGAATCGCCCTCCGCAATACATGCATCTGTGCGTATCTCTATATCTGTCATGTCTGTAGTACGTCACGTCATGATAACGGGTATAGTAATCGGTCTTCACATTACCGCGTGTCTCACTATGCGAGTACTCGTCTCGTGTACTCGTCTCACTGCTCATGTGCGAATCCAGGTACTCCGAATCTACTACCGGATGGTTAGCGTAATAGTTGCACGACGGGCATCTGTCGTAATTCTGACTTATAATCGTCATTTGCAACAAACCTACACTCAGAAGCCCTGACAATATCGTCCAGAACCATACCCAGAAACTGCTCGTAAACTCCACCCTGAACATGAAATACAATGCCACGCAACCACCTGCCATTAGTATATACCCCGCAACTGTCAGCTTGCCTGCTCCTATCCTTGCGTACAATAGCGGCCAGAGCAGAACTGCAATAATAGCTACCGGAGCAAAGAAACGCAGAAAAGTACCTGTCGAACTGCCCGCTATTGCCAATACAAACACCAATGGGCCGAGTATAAACAAATGTGCGAGCCACTTCTTACGCTTTATCGCAGGCACAAGAAATATCAGGAAACACAATGCGCCATATCCCGCCGTGATGTTTATTATCCACGTCATCACCTTGTGAACCGGCTCGTCTGTTATCTTCTCAGTGGTACGATTGCTTTTTAATTGCTTGCTGCCCGCACTTGCCGCAGTGCCCGTGACCTTCTTCAGATACTTCTTTGCAACCCAACCCCCGCCTTTCGGCACATCTATAAATGCCCAACTGCCGTTTATCTCCTTCACTGTAACAACATCTCCTTTCGACACCTTGAACATCACCTCAGAGTTCTGATTCGCATACTTCCTTACATTCAGACTGCTCGCTGTCACTGTGTACTGACTGTCTGCCATCACTGCCATAAACGGTAATAGCAGTAGCATAACCATTGAGAGAATTTTTTTCATGGTGTGAAAATAGTTTAATTGTGATAAGAGTAAAGTATTACCTGCCCCTACGCAGTTACAGCAATTCGAATCTGTCGGAATCCCTCCATAGTGGCGAACGCTGCCTGAAGTGCTGCAATGCCTCTATGTCAAACTCCGCTATCTTCGTGCCCGCCTCATCGTCTGCGAAACTTGCGATCTTGTCAAGATGAGTATCGTATGCCACCGAGTGACCGTTATAATGCAGCCCTAACCCGTCGTCCCCTATGCGGTTCACTCCTGCTATATAACATTGGTTCTCCGATGCCCGTGCAGGCAACAACGCGTCCCAGTATTGTATTCTTATATCAGGCCAGTTGGCAGAGTAGAGCAGTATATCATAGTCATACCCCGTCCTGTTCCGGCTCCATACCGGAAACCTCAGGTCGTAGCATATAAGCAGACAAAACTTGCACCCTTTGTATTCTATCGTCTTTCGCTCTGTGCCTGCCGTGAAGAAGTCCGCTTCCCCGCCATGCGCATACAGGTGTTTTTTATCGATGAAATCGGCACTGCCGTCCGGTTTCATGAAGAATCCCCGATTGTACAGATTCTGCTTCTCTGCTGCCATAAACGACCCCGCAATCGCTATATCATACTCTTGCGAGCATCTTCGTAACCACTCCGTCGTCATACCATCCGGCTCTTCTGCCAGTTCAGGGCGGTCTGTACAAAACCCTGTCGTGAACATCTCAGGCAATAAAGCAACGTCTGCCTTGCCCCTCAGCGGAGCAAGGCGACGCTCTGTCAGGCGCAGATTAGTCTCTATATCTGCCCATTCTATCGGATACTGCAGCAGTGCAACCCGCATCACTTCTTAGTCTTCTTACCCGGCTGGGCTATTGCATTGCGCATGTCTGTGTCCGAGATGATATTCTGCATGCGATAGTAGTCCATTATGCCTAAGTTGCCGTTGCGGAAGGCTTCTGCCATAGCCTTCGGTACCTCTGCCTCTGCCTCTACTACGTGTGCACGTGCCTCTTGTGCCTTTGCCTTCATCTCCTGCTCAAGAGCAACGGCCATTGCGCGTCTCTCCTCGGCTTTGGCTTGGGCTATACTCTTGTCTGCCTCCGCCTGATCCATCTGCAACTGGGCACCAATATTCTTGCCCACATCAATATCCGCAATGTCTATTGACAGTATCTCAAAGGCAGTGCCCGCATCCAGACCTTTCTTAAGAACCAGCTTACTGATGCTGTCAGGGTTTTCGAGTACGGCCTCATGCGTGTCGGAAGAACCTATTGAACTCACTATTCCTTCGCCTACACGCGCAAGTATAGTATCTTCTCCCGCACCGCCTACCAGTTGCTTGATGTTGGCTCTCACCGTCACACGCGCTTTGGCAATCAACTGTATTCCGTTCTTTGCCACTGCAGTAACAGGCGGCGTGTCTATCACCTTCGGATTAACCGACATCTGTACCGCCTCAAACACGTCTCTGCCTGCCAAGTCTATCGCCGTAGCCATCTGGAAACTCAGGTCTATATTCGCCTTGTTCGCACTTACCAATGCGTGTACCACCCGCTCTATATGACCGCCGGCGAGGTAGTGAGCCTCCAAACCGTCTCTCTTCACATCCTTCAACCCCGCCTTGTGAGCCTCTATCATACAATCTACGATACGGCGTGGCGGAACCTTGCGGATACGCATTAGAAACAACTGCATCAGCGAAACATGAACGCCCGATACTATCGCCGAAATCCAGAGAAGAAACGGCACATAGTAAATAAATAGAATAAGAAAGATGCCTAAAATTACAAGCATCACTATTTCAAATACTCCCATAACTGTAAGTGTTTATAAAATTGATATTAGGTTGATATGTATTTACTTGAAAAATAAGATAGCAATAGCGCCCAGACAGTGTCAAACCACGGGTTTTACTATTATCGTGTTGCCCTCTATTGCCACCACCTCCACCTCGGTCTTCTGGTCTATGAAGCCCTCATAACTCTTCGCTTCTATGTCAGAGTCTCCTAAACGGACTTTGCCCATAGGTGCAAGACGGCTTATTGTCACACCCCTGTCTCCTGCCTTTATGTTCGTGCCCTCTATCAAATCCACTTTCGAATCTATATTCTCCTGCAAAGCCATCTTGTCCAAAGTCTTACTCCTGAGGAAAACATAAATGGCAACAGCACAAAGCACTACTGAGGCGGCAAGTGTTATATGACCTGCCAACGTGCCTGAATAATAATATGCACAGAATACTCCCCCTCCTATGGATATTAAACCTGCTATCCCTGGCAACCCGAAACCGGGTATCAAAAACAACTCTGTGACTAACAATGCCACTCCTACAAGAATAAGAATAATGACTAATAAAGTATTCATGGGGCTTCGCGGATTAGTAGTTTCTGTTATATCGTGCTATCTGACAGATTGCCTGATTTGCTGTGCAAAGGTAATAATATTTATTGAATTACGCAAACAATATATATGCGCTGCATTGTAACGCCTCCCGATACTACCCGTATTCTTCTATATTCACTCAACATTATACGTCTTAACGGGTCTATATTTTAGTATATGAAAAATAAGTTGTACCTTTGCAGAATAAATGTAGGAGGAAGAGAAAAGGTGCTTTGTTTTCACCCCGTTACCCGCCTGTTGATATTTATGCACAATAGTTTGGCTGTTTATAATGATATATCTTTGCTGAATACGCCGGCAGTAGTCCCGGATATGATATGAGTTTTGTTAGTGTATTGATATTGATTGCTCTGGTTTTCAGCATCCTTGAGTTCATGGCAGACCGCTATCCTGCTATGCAGAACCAGTTGTACTGGCTGTCATTCGTGTTGGTGGCGGTTTGGTGCACTGCCAAGTATGCCTACGGACCTGATATAACCACCTATATACCTTATTACGATAAGTTTCAAGGAATAAGTTATGACATTCACCACTTGGATAACTATAAGTACGAGCCCGGATTCGATGTCTTCTGCAGTCTCATGAAAACACTCGGCTGTACCTTCTGGGAAATGACTGCCGTCATCTCTATCCTGTATTTCTTGGCTATCGCGCTTGTTCTGCAACGCCTTCCACGCTATCGTGCAACTGCACTGCTCGCCATTGTCTTTCTTGACTCCAACCTCATACTCTCCGAGTTCAGACAATGCCTTGCCGTTACCTTCTTCATCTTCTTTATCCTCTCTTTCGAAAAGAAACACTATGTACTGAGCACCGTTTGGGTCTTGCTGTGTATTAGTATGCACAAGTCTGCAATGTTGATTGTTCTTGGCACTGTACTGTTCTACTTCCTGCAAGGTATTGACATGAAGAAGACCGGCTACATACTGCTCGCATTGTTAATCGTAGGAATGCTCTTCATACCTCTGCAACCATTATTGGATACCGTGTTGGACAAACTGCCAATGATGTCTGATATGCGGCATTCAGTCGAACACCACCTGCAAGTGGGGAAGATGTTCCAACGTGTATTCCTCTTATATTTCGCCACTATATTCATACTCGCATATTACCTGCAGGATAAGGTGGCGAACAAGAAAGTGCATTGGCTGATGTGGTGCTGTGTTGCCATACTGGTTGTACTTTATCCCTACTGGTTCCTGCTTAACAGACTGCGCTCCTATTTCCTGCCGTTCTTGGTGGTATATATTGTGAAGACACTCGCTGATACTGATATTAAAGATGTCTTGCCCAGACAGTTGTATTGTCTGTTCTTCATCCTGTATGTGGTTGTATTCGTCATTTCTATTCCGAGTAAGAATGCGGCAATGATGTATCCTACTGACAATATCTCGCTTGTATTCGAGCGCAGACATCATTCAAGGACAGAACTGGAAAACCGTCAACTCAAGCAGGCGGAGAATTATTGGAAATATGATTATAAACGACTCATTGATTCAGGTGTCCGGCAATAGATATGATATACATCATAATGTCCACATATAATGGTGCAGACTACGTGCAGCAGCAGTTATACTCCATCCTTGCTCAGACCGAGCAAGATTGGCAGTTGCTCATACGTGACGACGGCTCCTCGGATGGCACAATGCAAATACTGACTGCCTACGCGGAGAGCCGTCCTGACAAAATCCGTATCATTGACAATGGCGGACAGAACGTAGGCGTGGTGCGCTCTTTTGAACTGCTGCTTGAACAATGCTCCGAAGCCGATTACGTGCAGCTTGCCGACCAAGACGATGTCTGGAAACCTGACAAACTTTCCAAGTGCCTTGGCCGCATGAAAGAGGCTGAAGACAAGTATGGCACCTATTGCCCGCTGATTGTTCATTGCGACCTTGTCGTAACCGACTCCTCTCTCAACCCTATAGCACCTTCTTTCTGGCAGTATGCCAACATTCATCCGGAAATACTTGACCACAACGCCCATTATCTGGCAATCTGTAACAGCGCGCAAGGGTGCGCTGCCATGATAAACCATGCTGCAGTTGCCGCTGTACTGCCTTTCCGCGAAGGAGTGTATATGCACGATGCGTGGATAGGGCTGAAGGTGCTTGTAAGCGGAGGACATATTATTGCACTGCCCGAAGCTCTGATGTTCTACAGACAACACGATGACAATGTAATCGGTGCCCAGGCATATCGTTTCCGCATCGACAACCTCAAAGAAAAACTTGTGCTTGCCCGCCAGAGCTATGCAACAGGTCATCCTACTGTATTTCATAACAAGTTGCACTTCCTTTATTGGAAGACATTATATTTCATACGCCTGCATTTATTGTCATGAAGATAGCGTTTCTTATACAGGATATATCTACACAAGGAGGCACAGAGCGCACCACTTGTTGTCTTGCAGCTGAGATGGCTCGGCATGGCAATCAAGTCTGCATAGTGTCAGTATTCGCCTCCGAAGGAGAGCAACCTGCGTATGAGTTGCCGCAGAATGTGCAGTGCAAATTCCTCTCTCAGGCTCAATATAGCCTTAAATTAGGCATATTCGGTCGTATCCGGCTGATGTTGAAAGAGACAAAGAGAGTCCGTGAATGTGCAGAATTGCAGCAGGCTGACATAATAATAAGTCAGAAATTGCTCGCCACCACCATGGCTCTGCTGTCAGGCTACCGCCATAAAACCATTGCCTGTGAACATTACAAATACCAAATGTATAATAAGGCGGTGAGAGCATTGAGAGACAATATGTACAAGCATATACGGCAGTTAGTCGTTCTCACTGATAACGATGCCGCTGAATACAGGCAGAGAGGAGTAAAACAGGTGGCAGTTATACCCAACATGATATCTATCAAAGCCGAACCCTACCATGGTGAGAACAGTAAGATTATCCTCTCTGTTGGCAGGCTGACAGAGCAGAAAGGGTATGACCTGCTCTTGCAAAGCATAAAGAAAGCAGCTCCACTGCTCTCAGGTTTCGTGGTGCATATCTATGGTGACGGACCTATGCGCAGTGAACTGGAGCAACAGATAAAGGTGCTTGAACTTGAGGATTATGTGAAACTGATGGGGTATAGTACCCGAATGTCGCAGATATATAGTAACGCATGCTTTTATGTGATGTCCTCAAGGTTTGAAGGATTTCCTATGGTACTGCTTGAAGCCGCTGCAGCAGGGTTGTCTATAGTAAGTTTCAACTGTCCCGAAGGACCAAAACAACTGCTAAACAATGGCGGCGGAATTCTGGTGGAAGCGGAAAACACCGATGCCCTCGCAGATGCCATATCACGTATGGCAAACAACAGCAACCTTAGGCAACAATGCAGAGAACAACTGCCGAAGATAATAGAAGAATATACCCCCGATAATATATACAACAAGTGGAAGACCCTTATAAATAACCTTTAGTAAGATGGAAGAACAGAAACTGGTAAGTATCATCACGCCTCTATACAACGGTGAGCGTTTCCTCAGTCAGACAATAGAGAGCGTCCTCAATCAGACATATCCCTGTTGGGAGATGTTGATTGTAAATGATGGCAGTACTGACAATAGTGAACAGATAGCAAACAGTTACGCTCAGAAAGACAACCGTATAAAAGTATATTCGCAAGAGAATGCAGGCAGTGCTGCCGCCCGCAATAATGGTATCCGCAGAGCCTCAGGAAGATATATCGCACTACTTGACGCAGATGACCTGTGGGAAGCAGATTTCCTTGAGAAGCAACTCAGACTGTTGCAGGATAAGGATTGCCAGCTCGTCTATAGTGCATACAAGCGTATAGACGAAAACAACAAAGAGATACTGCAACCGTTTGTTCCGCCTGTGTGTATAGATTACAAACAGCTGTTGAAAACCTGTTATATTGCTCCCGTAACGGCTTTATACGATACAGGTAAATACGGCAAAGTATATCTTAACGAAGACTTCAAGAGTCTGAGAGATGACTATGTTTATTGGCTTGAGATAGTAAAAAAGTGTGGCAAGGCATACGGGAATCAGGAATTGCTGAGCAGTTACAGGATAGTGGGGAATTCGGTGTCAAGAAGCAAACGGAAGGTCATAGTACCTCAATACAAAGTGTACAGAAAAGTCGTAGGACTTAATGTGGTAGCGAGCCTCTATTATCTGTGTCAGTGGGCAGTGCGAGGTGTTATAAAATATAGTAAGTAAGTTTTTCGGAGATGAAAGTAAGTTTTCTTGTACCGCCTGTAGTAGTGGGAACACATCCTGCTGAGAGAAGTTCGGGATGCACAAGTGTGGTGTATGCCACACCTAACATATACGAGTTGCAGGTGGCGGCATGCGTTGAGCAGGCGGGTCACGAGGTCAGATATCGTGATTGCATTAACCATGCCGAGAGTATAGAATGTCTCTTGGAAAACGAGAATACTACACCGGCAGACGTATATATGATGTGGACTGTCAACCTCAGTGTTGATAATGATATAGAGATTACTCGCAGACTGCATGCTGTATTACCTGATGCATGGGTAGTGCTGTTAGGTCCGGGGGCAACATATTTCAGTCATAAATGTCATGTGGACGAGCATACCATAGTGGTGCATGGTGAGCCGGAACAGACAGTTGTGGAATTGCTTGAGAAGATAGATAAGGGTGAAGAATGGCAGGATACGGCAGGCATATCGTATCTGCAGGGTGAAGAACACAAACGTACACCTATGCGACCACTGATGAAAACTTTGGACGAACTGCCTGTACCCGCAAGACATCTGGTATGCGACATAGAATACAGAAACCCCAAACTGAAACTTACACCTTATGTTACGATGGTAACTTCCCGTAACTGCCCGTTCCGCTGTATTTACTGTGTCCCCAGTTCACTCACTTTCGCCCGTGAGATAGACTATAAAGAGCATTATAACAGGAAACCGCCTATATCTTTCCGCTCTGTGGAAAAGGTGCAGGAAGAGATAAGAATGTTGCACAAACAGGGGATACGGGCAATAGGGTTTATGGACGACAACTTTATATGGAACGAAGAGAGAACGGGAGCAATCTGTGAGGTAATGAGAGAGACCGGCATATTGTGGGGGTGCCAGGCAAGAGTGGATGCCATAACGGAGAACATAGCAAAGATGCTCGGCGAGAGCGGGTGCAGATACATAGATTTAGGGGTGGAGTCGTTCAACGATGACATACTCGGGTACGTACACAAAGGAATAACCTCTGAACAGATATACTCGGCTATCAGACTGTTGCAGAAATACAATGTGCCCGTGAAACTGAATATATTGATAGGGACAAGTCCGTTGGAAACAAGTCAGACAATAAAAGATACCATACACAAGGCAAAGAAACTCAAGGTGAACCAGTTGATGATAAACATTGTATCACCTTTCCCCGGCACGGAGTTCTACAAGACTGCACTTGAGAACGGTTGGATAGAGAATAATGAATACGTACCGACTGACGTACAGCGCAACTCCATACTTAATTACCCTCACCTGAGTGCCCGTGAGATGGAGAAACTGCTGTTCCGCTCCAACTTGAGTTATTTCCTTTCTCCTTCGTTTGTGTGGAAACAACTCAGGCAGTTCCATTCGTGGAAAGACTTTACGCATGCACTGCGCACGCTCAAGGTCAAACTATTCGGATAAGATATTGAAACAGGTGTCTGTAAAAGTATCGTATATTATCATCACTTGGAACGGGTTACCTCTGCTAAAGAGGTTGCTCGGCTCAATGTCAGTGCAGATGAAGCGTACTGATGTGGAGGTGATAGTGGTTGATAATGGTTCTGAGGATGGCAGTACAGACTATATTCGCACCGAGTATCCTACTATAAGACTGATAGAAAACCCCGAAAACAAGGGAGTGGCATACGCAAGGAACAGGGCTTTGGAAGTGGCGGAGGGCAAATATCTGTTCATACTTGATAACGACATTGTGATAAATGACACTGCGGTTGAAGGTATGGAGAGATATATGGATGAAAACGAAGATGCAGGCTTGTGCGGATGCAAGTTGACAGGCACTGACGGAGAAATACAAGAGAGCTGCAAACCATACCCGGGCATGATGATTAAGGTGCGAAATGTAGTGTTACCTGACAGACGGACATTCTACTATAAAGAGAAGATGAACGGTGAACCTTTCGAACCTGTATATGTGATAGGGGCTTGCCAGATGATACGACGCGAAACATTGGAGACTGTAGGATTGCTTGACGAAAACATATTCTATGGTCCGGAAGATGCCGACTATTGTCTGCGAGTAAGCAAGGCAGGGTGGAAAGTGATGTATCTGCCACAATTCACTATGCAACATCTGTGTCAGCGCAAGACAACAAAGAAACCCTTCTCACCTTTAGGCAGAAAGCATATAAAGGCACTTATGTATTTCTATTGGAAGTACAAGAAGTTGTAGAGACATTACACTGAGGCTTCACCTCAACCTCACAGTCAGACAGTAAGCAGTCGGTAAGTAAGATACCCTGCATATACAAGCAGCAAGACAGCACCTCCCCAACGTTTCACTTCCCGCTCTTTGTTGGTAAAAACAAACAGCAGTACGAGCAAACTGCCCAAAGCCGCCATAAGAGCGTCTATCCACAGACCGCTGTATGCAGGCAGAGTCCGCACTGTGGCACTGGTTCCAAGTACAAGAAAGACATTGAATATATTGCTGCCGATGACATTGCCAAGAGCAATATCAGTATTCTTCTTAATGGCAGCCACAACTGACGTTGCCAATTCCGGCAGTGAGGTACCAAGTGCAACAATAGTAAGTCCGACAATTGCTTCGCCCACCCCGAGGTCGGTAGCAATCTTGACAGCACTCTTAACTATCATTTCTCCTCCGACAACCAACCCGACGAGTCCTATTATTATGAAGACTATAGCCTTCCATGTTTTCATAGGCTTCACTTCTTCTGCCTCATCAGTATTGTCTTTGGTATGTCTGAATGTGCTATATAGAAAGAAAACAAAGCATGCAAGCAGAGCAATACCCTCGGCACGTGTAATGCCATTGTTGCCTCCGTAGCCGATATTGAGGACCACCATTATGAATATAAGAACCCCACCTGCACACGACATAGGTATATCCAATACGATAGACCTGTGCTTTGCTGCGACAGGGTAAATAATTGCCGTGAGTCCGAGTATGACAAAGGTATTTATTATATTAGAGCCAAGTATGTTTGTAATAGCGAGGTCGGTGGCCCCGTCTGCCACACTCACCATGTTTACTACGAACTCAGGCATACTGGTGCCAAAGGCAACCACTGTGAGACCTATCACGAGGTCTGAGATTCCAAAACGCTTGGCAAGACCGGAGGCTCCGTCAACGAGCAAGTCTGCACCTTTGACAAGCAGTACAAGTCCGATTATAAGTGCTGCTGCCAGTATCCATGGATTATTGAGTAATTCCAACATGTTAGAGATAAACCTTGGTTTCTGTAATTGTCAGATAAATGTTTTCTGCTGCAAAGTTACAACAAAAATCATACCTATGCAATAATTATATGTTTTCTGTTTGCCCTATTCGCAGAAAATGCCTAACTTTGCAAGTCAGAAACAACAGAATAATATAACAAGAAAGCGATATGTCACTCAAATGCGGTATAGTAGGTCTGCCGAATGTAGGCAAGTCCACTCTTTTCAATTGTCTAAGTAATGCCAAGGCTCAGTCTGCCAATTTCCCCTTCTGTACTATTGAACCCAATGTCGGGGTAATAACTGTTCCTGACGAGCGTCTGAACAGACTGGCAGAGATATGCCATCCTGAGCGAGGCGTGATACCTACAACGGTAGAGATAGTAGATATAGCAGGCTTGGTGAAAGGTGCAAGCAAGGGAGAAGGTTTGGGCAATAAGTTTCTTGCCAACATACGTGAGACGGATGCTATAATTCATGTGCTGAGATGCTTTGATGACGACAATGTAGTGCATGTGGACGGCAGTGTGGACCCTGTACGTGACAAAGAGATAATAGATGCCGAGTTGCAACTGAAGGATTTGGAGACTGTAGAGTCAAGAATACAGAAGGTTCAGAAGCAGGCCACTACCGGGGGAGACAAGCAGGCGAAGGCGGCACTTGAGGTGTTGCTCAAATACAAGGCAGCACTTGAGCAGGGCAAGTCGGCACGTACCGTTGAGTTGCAAAGCAAAGACGAAGAACTGATAGCAAAGGAGTTGTTCTTACTCACAGCCAAACCTGTACTCTATGTCTGCAATGTTGACGAGGCTTCGGCAGCTACAGGAAACATGTATGTAGAACAAGTGAAGAAGGCCGTTGCCGACGAAGATGCGGAGGTATTGGTGTTAGCGGCAAAGATAGAGTCGGAGATAGCAGAGCTTGATACATACGAAGAGAGACAGATGTTTCTCGAAGAGATAGGTCTCGAAGAGTCGGGCGTGAACCGGCTTATAAAGGCTGCATACGCATTGTTGCGGCTTAAGACTTTCCTTACTGCAGGCAGTGATGAAGTCAGGGCTTGGACTTTCCGTGAGGGCATGAAGGCTCCTCAGTGTGCAGGTGTTATTCACACGGACTTTGAGAGAGGGTTTATAAGGGCGGAGGTTATCAAATACGACGATTTTGTCAGTCTGGGCGGAGAGTCGCAGTGCCGTGCTGCAGGCAAGTTGGGAGTGGAAGGCAAAGACTACCTTGTACAAGACGGCGACATTATGCACTTCTTGTTCAATGTATAAGGAGTGTTGCAAACAGATATACAAAAAGAGAAAGAAGCATATCCACGATATGCTTCTTTCTTGTTATATAAGACAGTTCCTATTAAAGTTTCGGACCTGCTGCTACGAGAGCCTTGCCTGCTGCATTGCCTTCATACTTGACGAAGTTCTTGATGAAGCGTGAAGCGAGGTCTTTAGCTTTCTCTTCCCACTGAGCGGCATCAGCATAAGTGTCGCGAGGGTCGAGGATGTTAGGATCAACACCGGGGAGTTGGGTAGGTACTTCGAAGTCGAAGTAAGGAATCTTCTTTGTTGGAGCAGTCTTGATGCTGCCGTCAAGAATAGCGTCGATAATTCCACGGGTGTCGCGAATAGAGATACGCTTACCTGTGCCGTTCCAGCCGGTATTTACGAGGTATGCCTTGGCACCGCTCTTTTCCATCTTCTTTACTAGTTCTTCTGCATATTTGGTAGGATGCAACTCAAGGAAAGCCTGACCGAAGCAAGCGGAGAAGGTAGGAGTAGGCTCGGTGATACCACGCTCTGTACCTGCCAGTTTAGCAGTGAAACCGCTGAGGAAATAGTATTTGGTCTGCTCGGGAGTAAGAATGCTTACAGGAGGCAGAACACCGAAAGCGTCGGCAGAGAGGAAGATAACGTTTTCAGCAGCAGGACCTGCCGAGATAGGACGAACAATCTTCTCAATGTGGTCGATAGGATAACTTACGCGGGTATTCTCAGTAACTGACTTGTCTGCGAAGTTGATTTTGCCGTTTTCGTCAACGGTGACATTCTCGAGAAGAGCGTTACGGCGGATGGCATTGTAGATGTCAGGTTCCGACTCTTTGTCGAGGTTGATAACCTTGGCATAGCAACCACCTTCGAAGTTGAAGACACCATTGTCGTCCCAACCATGCTCGTCGTCACCTATAAGGAGACGCTTGGGGTCGGTGGAGAGAGTGGTCTTGCCTGTGCCTGAAAGGCCGAAGAAGATGGCAGTGTTTTTGCCCTGCATGTCAGTGTTGGCGGAGCAGTGCATAGAAGCGATACCTTTGAGGGGCAGGTAGTAGTTCATCATAGAGAACATACCTTTCTTCATTTCGCCTCCGTACCAGGTGTTGAGGATAACTTGTTCGCGAGAGGTAGTATTGAAGGCGATGCAAGTTTCGGAATTAAGACCAAGTTCTTTGTAGTTCTCAACCTTTGCGAGAGAAGCGTTGTAGATGATGAAGTCGGGTGTGAAATTGGCTTCCTCTTCGGCAGTAGGCTTTATAAACATATTGCGTACGAAGTGAGCCTGCCAAGCAACTTCAACGATGAAGCGGACAGCCATGCGAGTGTCTTTGTTGGCACCGCAGAAAGCGTCAACTACATATAGTTCTTTGCCGCTGAGCTCTTTGACTGCGAGTTCTTTAACTTTTGCCCAAACCTCCTCTGACATTGGGTGGTTGTCGTTTTTGTACTCGTCTGAGGTCCACCAGACGGTGTTTTTGGAGTTCTCGTCCATAACGATGTATTTGTCTTTGGGCGAGCGACCGGTATATATACCTGTCATGACGTTAACTGCGCCGAGTTCAGTTTCCTGCCCCTTCTCATAGCCTGTGAGAGCGGGATTTGTTTCCTCCTCGAAAAGATATTCGTAGGAGGGGTTGTAGGCCTTTACCGTTGCGTTGGTAATTCCGTACTTGGTTAAATCTAATGTTTTCATTGTTGTATATGAGTTATAATTATTTTGTTTTTCTTATAGGATGTATGTTCTTCAGTTTTATGCAGAAGTATGTATAATTATGCACTAATCTTAAAAAAACGCATGTTTTGCGATAGGGAGGAGTAGGCTAACACTGAGCATGGAGATAGCATGACGAGAGCATTGTATATTTATGCATGAATCTTAAAAAAACGCATGTTTTGTTGAGTGTGTCCGGTTGAGTGCTTGAAATAGTGTTTGCGTTGCGGTTTGGTTGCGGTTTGTTAATATTGGAGTATGCGTTCGGTTATTTCAAAGTCCCTTCTTAAGGCGCTACAAAGATAATATAAAAATATGAGTGCTGCAAATTTATTACGGAATTATTTCCATAATTGTATTCTATGGTAGTTAAATATGTCAAAGAATAGTGTCATTTTGTCAAGTATAGATAGCAAAATTGAAAAAGTGAGGGGAAAATATGCTTTTTAGCATACTTTTTTGGGTCAGGGTATTGCGTATATGAAAAAAGTGCAGTACTTTTGCACCGTGTTTTTCATGGTATTAGATTTAAGGTTAAGTAAAGATTGTGGTTGTCGTGATGACAACCCTTCTTTTTTTTATAGAATTGGTTAGCAAATAAAGGATATAGTAAAGAGAAAAGAGCGAGAAATCGCTCTTTTCTTGTATTTTCTTTTAGTCTTATAGGGAATAACTATTGTGAATTCTGTTTATTCCCAGCCATCGAAGACGTGGGAGTCGTAGGTATTGTCTTCGTTGGGGTCATGAAGGGGAGTCCATAACTGTGCGAAGAAGGGGTTGCGTTTCGCCTCTTTGTCCCACTGCCACGGGCGTTGTTTGTCTGCAGGCTCGTCGGCATAGGGGTAAGGGAAACATTCTGGGCACCAGTGTCCGCCAAGTAGTATAAGTCTTGGTGAGGCCTTAAAGACATGGCCTTCGGCACATTGCCACTCGAGTTGGGTATCCCAATCGCCTTTAACCATTGTTTTGCTCAGACATTTACCTCCACGGAAAGCGGCAGCGCGCTGCATATCTTCGATTGTGAATTCCGACATAGGCTTCTGTTCATCGTAGCCGTGGTCGAGAATGACAGGTGTAAGTGAGTTATGGCTGAGGTCGGTATGTTTCCAGTCGGGTATCTGCTTATACATCTCTATAGAGCCGTAATAGGCAGCGACACGCTGTTGGGCAATCTTCTGTTTGACGGGGTCGGTATTGTTCTGACTCTCGCGAATCCATGTCTGCGTGCCGTGCACAGGCTTGTTCGCCATAGAGCGCATGGCAAGTTTGACTATATGAGGCACAAGTTTGGCTGCTTTTGTTGCTTTGGCAATACGTATGCCCTTGGGTACAGACTGACTGCGCGACATCTGCTCGAAGTAAGTTTGTATAGGTATATTCTGTCTGAAATGGAGATAGTTTTCAAGTACATCACCGTCGAGATACCACATGCCGTGGAAGTTGCGTGTGGTGAACCAGTTAGCGTTGAATATCTTCTCAGGTTTGGGACAACCGATAGCATTCAGGAGCAGACATTCGAATTCATAGTTAGAGATGCGGTATTCCGGTCCGGAGCCGATATTATAGTAGCGGTTCCAGAACTCGTCGGGCACCTCGGGTCGGCATACACGCTCGAGCAGACGACCGGAGTCTTCCACAGTAGCCCATTCGAGGACACCGCGGATAGGAACGTGGAACATTATGGGGTCGTAGTTTTTGAGTATGGCAGGGTAGAGGATGCCAGATTGACGGAGGCTGACCCATCGTTTTATGCCGCCATCGGTGAGTATGCGCTCGGCAAGTGCTTTGGTAAGTCCGTAGTGGTCGTAAGCAGAGACACAGACAGGGTCACCTGCTCTTCCCCAATGCAGAGGTTCACGACGGTCTCCCATCTGAGCCACAGAGCCGATATATACCACTTTAGGTTGGTTGTCGCCTTGTGCAAGTACTGCTTGGAGAATATTGTTGGCAGCACCGAGGTTGGTTTTTCTTGTAGCGCGCGGGCAATAGTCTGCTTGCGGGGATACCATACCTCCCACATGAAGCACTATGTCTGCCTCTGTTACTCCACGAAGCACATCTTCGTATTTACCGAGGTCTCCCCAGATGATATCAACATCTTGCTCCATGCCGGCAAGTTTACGTTTGTTCTTCTCACTTGGTCTGGCGAGGATACGAATGTTATAGTTTTCTTTGTGGGCGAGGAGTTCTTGAAGCCCTGCCCAACCCATGGTGCCTGTGGCTCCGGTAAGGAATACGGTAGTTTTCATGTATTGGTTTCGTTTGGTTGATTCTTTTTATGTTTTTTCTTCTTTTCTTTTATTTGTAGTCTTTTCTGATGCAGATTCATTCTTCTTTTTCACCTTGCGATTCTCCTTGACCATGGCAAAAAACTCACGCATAAAATCTGCTGTATCGTCAAGGAAGGCGGGTTTATAATTGTTCTGCTTGTTTTCTATCTGTTGATAAGTCTCCTGCAGAGTCTGTTCATTGTCGGTGATAACAAGCAGAGCATCGTCTGTTTGGAGGATAGATTTGCCGGTAGGTACGAAATATTGCTGCCCGCGTTTGACCATGATGGCGAGAGTGTTCTGTGGAAACCCTAAATCCATAAGGCGATTACCACGCTGGAGCATATCTTCGGTTATGTGTATTTCTGTTGTTACAGACTTTATTTCTTCGGGAAGGTCTATATCAAAATTCTCAACCTTCTGGAGTTGTGGTTCATTATCTTCCAATACGCCGAGCAGAGTTGCCATCCGGCTGAGTGTCATGCCTTGCAGAAGTAGAGAAATGAGTGTGCAGAGGAAGACGACATTGAATATAAGGCGTGCATTAGGCACTTCGGCAGCAAGGCAAAGTATGGCGAAGAGGATAGGTGAAGCACCTTTCAGTCCCACCCAACTGATGAAGGTCTTTGCATTAAAAGGCAGTTTGCGGAATGGGGCAAGAGAGAGGAATACCGCTGCCGGTCGGGAGATGAATATCATAATAACACTGGCGATACTGCCGAGAATGAGCACATTGGGTTGGAAAAGCTCATGCGGATTAACAAGCAATCCAAGAGTGAGGAACATGGAGAGTTGGCAGAGCCAAGTGACACCATCAAGGAAATTGACGGTGCTGCGTTTGTGAGCGAACTTGGAGTTACCGAATACCAGACCGCCGATATACACGGCAAGGAAGGCGTTGCCGGAGGTATAATTGGTTACGGCAAAGATAAAGATGCAACTTGTGAGGATAAGTATAGGATACAAACTTTCGTTTTCTATGTTCACTTTGTTCATCAGCCACACGAGTAGTTTGCCAGCGAAGAAGCCCATGAGGAAGCCAAACAAGAGTTGGAATACAACAGACAATATGAGCAGCCACACATTAGGTGCCCCACCTGCCTGCACAACAGAAATCATTACAGAGGTGAGTACGGCAGCCATAGGGTCGTTGCTACCACTCTCGAGTTCGAGCATTGGGCGCAAGTGATATTTCAACCGGAGTCCTTTAGAGCGCAAGATGGAGAATACGGATGCGGAGTCGGTGGACGACATGGTGGATGCCATCAGGAGAGCTGTGGGCAATGCGAGTTCCACGCCTGTATGGGTCCACTTCATGAGAAGCCAGATAAGGACACCTTCAATCATTGCCGTAAGCAAGACACCTATTGTAGAGAGCAACAGACCTTCTTTTGCCACAGGATGAATGCTTTCTAACTTGGTATCCATACCACCGGAGAACAGGATGACGCTGAGTGCTATAGTGCCAATAGATTGTGCCAAATCTATATTGTCGAAATCTATACCCAATCCATCGGTACCGAAAAGCATACCGACAAGCAGGAAAAGTACGAGAGAAGGCACTCCGAACCGGCTACTGAGTTTATCCGTGAGTATGCTAACAAAAAAGAGTAAGGATATTGTGAGTAAGAATAATTCCATCGAGAGAATAAGAGTTGTTGCGGTTTACGCCGGTTAAAGGTTATTAATCAGTAAGATTTCGGAGATGGCTTGTTTGAGGGTTTCTTTGGGCAGTAGTCCTTTTGCCATCTGTGGTCTGCCTTGTATAGGGCAAAAGAGCAGGGTGGGGATACTGCTTATACCGAACACTGCCGCTAACTCGCGCTCTTTTTCCGTATCTACTTTATATATGAGTATTTCTCCGCAGTATTCCTCGGACAATTCCTCAAGTATCGGAGCGAGGCGTTTGCATGGTCCGCACCAAGTGGTGTAGAAGTCGATTATGCATGGCAGTTCACCCTGATAGTGCCATTGTTGGTGTTTTGTATAGTCAAATACGCGTTCTTTGAATTGCTCTGTAGTGAGGTATGTTACGTCTCCAGCCTTAGCGGGAGCGAGGGCTAATGAGAAAACAATAGTCAGAATAGCAATATGATAGATAGTATTTCTCATAGACTGAATCTGAATTAGCGGGTGTTCATAGATATCGTATAATTTGGCATATTACAAAAAGTGTGCAAAATTACACAAAGTTGAGCAAATATGCAAATAATGTTTAGAGGGTGGAATCTACATAAATTATGACTAAAGTATTGCGTATTTCTAAAAAAGGTTGTACCTTTGCAAATGAAAAGAAAGTCGGTTGATTTCGTCTTTGTTCCCGACTAAAAAGAATGAACTAATGGCATTAAACCCTTATTGCCATTACGCAATAAGGATTTTTGTTTTGCGAGACGAGTTGTAATAACTTATAAATTATTCTCATCATGGAAGTTATTGATATGGCACTCAAAAGAAGGTTATACCTATCATCTAATATAACTGTCTATTCTATTGTCAACAACCCGATTGGAAGAATCAGATATGCGCAAGTCTAAATCCTCCAACGGGATAAAATCTAATATTCAATAAATAATAAATTATCAACTATGATTAGAACTGAAGCACAAAGAGTGAGAGTCCAGAGCAAGTCAAAGAGTC
Source organism: Paludibacteraceae bacterium (assembly GCA_905235505.1). GTDB lineage: Bacteria > Bacteroidota > Bacteroidia > Bacteroidales > Paludibacteraceae > Colicola. Next base: position 63,796 of record CAJOMJ010000031.1, on the reverse strand, counting down.
GTATTCTTTGATGAGTAAGTTTGCCTATCTGTTTTGGGAAGGCAGAGAAGTGATTAAAGGTGATGCGCGGATGTACAATTCGCCGGTGTTTATCCCAACCCCGTTTTGCAATGGTTATCCTACTTTGGGGTCGTATATTGAATGGTGGGAGACGGGAGAGTGGTCTCACTTTGAAAAAAATGGCGGACTCTGTCTCGTATATTCGTTTTACGGATCTCCGTTAAGCGGGACTTGTTATAGTAGTTGTTCGGATATAGAAGCGAGAAAGCAGACCTTTAAAACCGGTGAAATGTTGTCGCACTTGAAAGAGTTTGCTTCCGCTCGCAAAAAAGCTGAAGAGCGCTATCCCGAGTCTGAATATCCGCCATATTCGCTGAGTCAGGTTGTGACGTTGCTTGGTTATGACGAGTCAACCGTTGCTTCCCGCCTTCTCTCGGAACGCAAGAGTATAGAAATTTCCCGGATCACTCTTGAGCGTGACGAGTGGGAACGCAAGTACTTTCAACTTCTAACCAAGCCCTACAAAGAGTGTCTGCACGCTATGGCGCAATCATATTGTGAGATACAAAGCAAAATACGCAGTTTGCAGCAGGAACGCGAATTTCTTTACGAAGAAAAGAAAAACAGGAAAATAAACGGAGAGGAATATAATGCCGAAGTTTTATCATTGGCGCGAAAAATTTCGAAGCTCAAATATGCAGCAGACACAAATATATTCAACGTCCTTCACGAATGTTTTCCCGAGTTGGTAGATTCACGTGCGGATGCCCGCAAGCTTTATCCGTACATACAGAAATATTTATAAATCCCCTGCGGTATAAGTAAACTTATAAACTTAATGGAAGATTCCCATGTTAACCGTATTCCTCATATTGCTAATAATCATCGAAGCGCTTGTGATAGCAGTGCTTGCTATTGTTGTGCGGTACATGTATATTGCCATTCATGGCGAAAGCGAAGCGCCCAAGCCCCGGTTGCCGCGAAAAGAACGTGCCCGGCTGAAGGCGATAAGGCGAAAACGTGACGGAACATTGATTGTACCGATGTACTGGCAAAAGAAAAAATGACCGGCAGGCCGTCAGAATATTCAAAGGCGGTAGATAGCGGCGAGCGATACACCGATGGGTTTAACTCCGATACAGACCGACTGATTCGCCGTGTTGCCGATGATGACGTTATGTGTTTCCACTCCGAAACGGAGTTTTTCGCTGATGGCACTTTCAAATAGTGGACCATACAAGTTTGCCCCCCAATACATAAAATTATATACTCTTGTAAGTATAATTGTGGCAGGAGAATGAGAGTATCTACAATAATATATAGTTTAAAGAAAACGGGAATGGCAAACACTATCAAAGATGTTGGAAGAAAACGCGTACGACTCGTTTACCGAACGGATAAGAGACGATAGTTCACCTCCGCTATTTGTCTTTGTCTATCATTGCTATAATACTAATACATCATTCCGAATAGCCAAAGTGGAATTTTGTTACCAATACCAACATCTATTCCGTCTGCGATAATGTAACTATTTGGTATATCAGCAATTTGTGTGAAGTTTTTGCTTTTTCCTCCTACTTCAAACAGGTAGTGATTATCAACTTGTAGGTCGCCGGTTTGAGGCATTGCTAACTTGTGCATACTGAGCATATTTGATACAAAGGTCTCACGAAGAGTGCCCAGATCGGCATTGGGTGATAAAGCATACATCAAGTTCGTGTTGTCAAACAAAATCTTCTCCGGCTTTTGCAGTTTCTTCATACCCGTGGACTTTTGATACAAACGTCTAATGAGTCCTGCTTTCTGCATCAAATCCAGCATCTTGTACACACTGTCTCTTGATGATCCTAATTTGTTCGCCAAGTCAGAAACATTGAGTGTATAAGGATTGAGTTCTGCTAAAATTCCCAATAGGATTTTGATTTTATACACTAATTCGTAAGACACATTAGCAAGTGTGGGCATCTCTACCTGGATAATTGAATCAACGACATTCTCTAAACGATTAGCAAAACCATCTCCTTCTTCTTTGTAAAAAGGATAGTAACCATGCTCAAGATATGATTCGAAATATTTAAGGATGGGCAACCGATTGGTTATGTGAGCAGCTATAGATGGATGATTTTGAAGAATATCTTCTAAAGTAATAGGATCAAAAACAGCCACTTTTTCTAACTCTAAAAACTCACGGAAGCTTAACCCCAACATTGTGTAAACTCTGCATCTGCGTGATAAGTCGGCCTCGGTCTCGCTTAGTTGTAGCATCGATGAACCGGTAATGACCACATGCAGTTTAGGGTAGGCATCATATATCTCCTTGATTTCTTTGTCCCAACCACGATATTTGTGTACCTCATCCAAAAACAAATGCGTTACACCATGTGATACGCAATATTCCGCCAAATCAACAATCGTGTGTGTCGCGAACCACGACTTGTCCACAGACGCATAAAAAGCTTTGGATTTATCATCAAACGTACGCTTGATATGCTGAATGAGCATCGTGGTCTTACCAACACCCTTTGGCCCCTTTAGCAGAATAAGACGATTCTCCCAATTAATCTGAGAGTACAAATACCGCGTAAAATCTAATGTTACCTCATCCAAAAGATGCAGGTACATGGCATTTAGTCTTTGCATAATTGTGGTTTTAAAGAGTCAATATATATTGGAAAATGTCGACTACAAAAGTCAAATCTTTGCCTATTTGTCGATTGTAAAAGTCAAAATCCGCCGCAAAACTACAAAAAAAGAATGAAACATGCAAGTGTTATGCAAGAATAAAGACGAATAAATAGTATATTAATGTAAAAATCAAGAGGAATAATGGTGTATGAATTAAAATAACAAGAGGGAAGTCGCAACCGATTAACTATTTCCGGACGATGGAAATAAATGGAACAGGTTTCAAAGGTTGTTTTTGTCTATCATTGCCGCAATTCGTTGTTTGCGTTTGCCATTACCATCAACATTGACTAGTATTAATAAGTACCAAAAGTTTCCCGCTTGCTTTGTCAAACAAATTATTTGGGAGGGTAATTGAGGATGGTTCATTAGCAAAAATAACCAAGTATTCACCTGTTTCGTCCGATTCGCCTGTTTCGCACTTAAAGAAATAGTCTGTATTCTCTGAGAAGGGAAAGTCATGTAAGTTAAGTCTTTTTACTCCGTTTCCCATCCGCTTGTGGATTATTTTATTGTCTTTGTTTATATGCTTAGCCGAACAAGTATTGTCTTTCAAAAAAAATTGCACAATTCCACATTTTTTTTGTTTTCGAGTGATAGATTTGCCCTGTTTTTTGCCTTATATATGGAGGGGTATATATTTTGACAGTAACAAAGCGATAAGTGTTATACTTTTTTTCGCAAAGAGCTCTCTCTAATATTTAGCTGTGCATGAAGGATTATCGTGGGATTTTCTTTCATCTTGCCTTCAATTTTTTTTAACATGAGTTCAGCAACATTCTTACCTATCTCAAAAAGAGGCTGTGCTACGCTTGTAAGATTAGGTTCTACAAGGCATGCGGATCTGGATTCAGAATAACCTACGATGGCAATATCCTTGGGTATTTTCAGTCCAAAATGTTTTATAGCTTTCATGGCTCCTATAGCAACAGGGTCGTTGACACAGAACACTGCATCAGGTCTTGGTTTAGTTTGTAATAACTGCAGCATAGCAGTATATCCTTGTTCTTGCATTATTCCGGCATGAATAATATAATCATTTGGAATAGTAATTTTGTGTTTTGTTAGCGTGTCAATATAACCTTGTTTTCGGGAGTTTGTAATAGAAAGTTGTTCTGGTCCGGCAATATGAGCGATCTTTCTGCATCCTTGTTTAATAAGGTGTTCAACAGCCAAACTGGACATTTGATAATCGTCAATAATAACTTTAGGTGAGTCAATATCACAGATTCTATTAAACAAAACAAGCGGAGTGCCATTAGCAATGATTTCTTCGTATATTTGCTTATTAGCTCCTTCTTGTGTGACAGACAAGATTATGCCATCCACGCGATTACGCTCGAGAGTTTTTATATTCTTCTCTTCAATAGCAGAAGATTCATTGGAATTAGTAATAAGGAGCAGATAACCAGCTTCTTCAAGAATAGATTGTAATCCTACTATAATACGTGGGAAGAAAGAATTCTCAAGTTCCGGAACAACGAGTCCAATTAGATGCGATTGTTGCTGGCAGAGTCTTTGAGCCGAAAGGTTAGGCTGATAATTAAGCAATTTAGCGACTTCTAATACTTTGGCACGCGTTTGTGGGCTAACATCCCATTGGTCTGATAATGCCCGAGACACAGTGGCGACAGATATACCCAAGTATTTAGCAATATCTTTTATTGTTGTGGAATGTTTCATGTTGAGTGGTTTTACTAAGTTGGGACAAAAGTACATAATATATTGGAATACACCAAATTTCGTAAACGTTTACGATGATTTTTTACCATAAAACGTATTGTTTTCTGAGAATAAATGTTTAATTTTGCAGAAATTTCAAGCAGGTAAAATGGAAATATTAGATTATATAGTCATCCTCATGTTTTGCTGCGGGATAGTAGTTGCAGGACTATCGTTTACTCGAAAGGGTACTGATATGAAAAGTTTTTATGCAGCAGGAGGATTTGTTCCATGGTGGATGGCAGGATTGTCTTTGTTCATGGGATTTTTCTCAGCAGGAACTTTCGTTGTATGGGGGTCTATTGCTTATTCTCATGGGTTCGTATCAATATCTATTCAGATGGGAATGTGTATAGCTGGTTTTGGGGTGGCTTTATTAATTGCACCACGATGGAAACGTACCAGAGTTCTTACTGTAGCCGAATATATTAACGAACGCCTGGGCGGTAACACCAGAGTAATTTACACATATCTTTTCTTGCTGGTATCTCTTTTTACTACAGGAGCATTCCTTTATCCTGTTGCAAAGATAGTAGAAGTGTCTACCGGGTTATCTCTTCAAGTTGCAATCTTGCTTTTAGGAGGTATAGGTATTCTGTATGTTGCCATGGGTGGTTTGTGGGCAGTACTTGTAACCGATGTATTACAGTTTGTTATTCTATCTGCCGCCGTATTGATTGTCGTGCCCTTATCATTCAATAAGGTGGGGGGTATAACCGCTTTTGTCCTGCAAGCTCCTGATAATTTTTTCTCGCCTGTTAATGCAGAATACACATGGGCTTTTCTTATAGCCTTTTGTTTATACAATTTCATTTTTCTTGGAGGAAACTGGGGTTATGTTCAACGTTATACGAGTGTGGCAACAAAGACAGATGCTCGTAAAGTTGGATTACTATTTGGTTGTTTGTATCTTATTTGTCCTTTGCTATGGATGTTACCTCCTATGATATATCGAGTTTGCAATGGTAGTTTAGAGGGATTGGCAGACGAAGGTGCCTATTTACTTATGTGTAAGGAAGTGCTCCCCCGAGGCATATTAGGATTAATGTTAGGTGGAATGGTCTTCGCTACAATCAGTTCGCTTAATGGTGCATTAAACATCTCATCTGGCGTATTTACTAACGATATTTACAAACGTTTGAATCCAAATGCATCAAACAAAAAGCTAATGCTTACAGCGCGTCTATCGACCATAGGTTTTGGGATCTTGGCTGTGATAGTTGCTCTTTTAATACCAAAGATGGGTGGGATAGTGAATGTGGTTATAAGTGTGGCAGCACTTACAGGCGTACCATTGTATTTACCTGTTATATGGACACTATTTTCGCGGCGGCAGAATAGACATACAGTACTCGCTACAACCTTGATAAGTCTTATCATCAACGCAATTTTCAAGTTCATAACTCCCTTGTTCGGATTTAGCTTGAATCGCACACAAGAAATGGTTGTAGGTGTTAGCGTTCCAGTGGCTTTACTTGTTATATGTGAAATATATTTTGCCATACGTAAGCAGGAAGACGAGCATGCCGCTTTTAGTGAGCAAATGATAGCAGACAGGGCATTTTCTCAACAAGATTCGGAGAAAGCTGTCGCAAACAGATATAGTTTCAAGGTTATTGGTATCGGTATTGCTTTAACCGGACTAATGATAATGGTTTTAGGGATGTTAACATCCGGATGGACCTTTTGGATTGTAACAGGTATAGGAATAATACTGATTGCACTTGGAATAGCAATAACATTATTGACACGAAAATGATATTATTTGACGAACACATTAAGCGTACACTTCCTACATGTGAAGCGACGTATGATTTGATTGTAGTAGGAGGAGGGATGGCCGGCACATGTTGTGCCATTACTGCCGCACGTGAAGGTGTACGTGTAGCACTTGTGCAGGATCGCCCTGTTTTGGGAGGCAATGCATCCAGTGAGATACGCGTTTGGGCATTAGGTGCGACATCTCACATGGGGAATAATAATCGATGGTCTCGCGAAGGTGGTGTTATTGATGAGATTTTACTTGAAAATCAGTATCGAAACAAGGAGGGTAATCCTGTTTTGTTTGATATGGTATTGATGGACAAGGTACTTGCAGAAGAAAATATAACATTATATCTCAATACGTGTGTGTATGATGTAGTGATGAAAGACGATAAAACAATAAACGGCGTATTGGCATTTAATTCACTCAATCAATTATCATATTCACTTTCCGCGACTTATTTCGCCGATTGTTCTGGCGATGGAATAGTAGGCTATCTTGCTGGAGCTTCATATAGAATTGGGCCTGAAGAGAAAATATTAACGAAGGAAGGAATGGCACCAGAGAAGTTGTCAAATAACAATTTATTAGGCGATTCCATTTTGTTTTATACACGCGACACAGGGCACAATGTAGATTTCGTAGTTCCTGATTTTGCGCTTCGACCAAATCAGATTGAAACGTTAGTCACAAAACTTAGTAATCCAAGATACTTCAATTCAAAACTATATGGTTGTAAGTTATGGTGGCTTGAGTATGGTGGTCATCTTGACACAATTCATGATACAGAGCAGATAAAATATGAGTTATGGCGGATAGTTTATGGTGTATGGAACTATATTAAGAACAGTGGGCGTTATCCGGATATGAGTACATATACGTTGGAATGGGTAGGAACAATACCCGGGAAGCGTGAATCGCGCCGTTTTATTGGATATTATACATTAACTCAGAATGATATTATATCGCAGACACATTTTGATGATACTGTTACATACGGTGGCTGGGCAATCGATCTTCATCCTGTGAATCCTGTTTATAGTAATGAGGAAGGCTGTCACCAATATCATTCTAAGGGGATATATGAAATACCATATCGTTGTTATATTAGTCGTGACATTGACAATCTATTTCTTGGCGGTCGTTTAATAAGCGTAACTCAAATAGCCCATGGTTCTACGAGAGTGATTTGTACAGCCGCATTGTCAGGACAAGTGGCAGGTATGGCCACCAGTTTAGCCAAGAAATATGCAGAGATGCCAAAGGATTTGTATTTCAACAATCGTATAGGTGAATTGCAACAAAAACTGATTCAAATAGGTCACTTCATTCCTAATGCAGAACTGCCTCAGAGCAATCTACAGATTTCTGCAAGTTCAACTTTCAGTCTCAAGGAACTGCCTTTTAACGGTCAATGGCGTCAGTTAAATTACTCGGCAGCACAATTGCTATTTGCCACAGAATATCTTTCATCAATAAGTATCCCGGTACTTAGCCATAGTGATACTACTTTGCAGATAGAGATAAGGGCCTCGAAAAAATCAGGGAACTATACTCCAGAAGTGGTATTGGTAAGATATGAACTATCAGTAAAAAAAGGTGAGCAGTGGGTTGAGATCCCGTGCGAGCAACGCTTACCAGAATCTTCATTTGTCTTTATATGTTTTATGGCAAATGCAGAGATAAAAATAGGTTTGTCGGACATGTATTTGCCGGGATTAACGTCTGTTTATAACCATATCAATCCAGCAGTATCAAATTATGGGAGACAAACACCTCCGGATGGTATAGGAGTGGAAAGTTTTGAATTTTGGTGTCCTAAACGCAGACCAAATAATAACAATTTTGCATTGCGTTTTTCCTCTCCATTGTTGATATATTCTACAAAAGAATTGATGAATTCATATTATCGTCCGTACAAAGGTACTAATTGCTGGGTTGCAGATTTGCAAGATAACAATCCAAGGCTGAGGATACATATGCCTAAAGCAACAAAGATAAAAGGCATTCGCATATTCTTTGATTGTGATTATGATCAAGCATTGGAACCAATACAAATGGGGCACTATGATAGTATATCACCCTTATGCGTGCGCGAATATTATATTAAGGACTCTTCAAACAAGATTTTATATCACAAGACAGATAATCATCTTGCGTACAATAATATAGTATTATTTGCAGAGGAAGTATCAGATTTAGTTATTGAATTAGTCCATCCATCGAGGAATGTGCCTGCTTCAGTCTTTGGAATAATAATAGATGAGTTATGAAATACGTAAAATTCTTTTTACCGATATTATTCGGATTGTTAGTTGTAAATATAGAAGCAAAGAAATCCGATTTTGCTCCTAATTTTACTGTGATTTATTCTCCTACAGATCCGAAACTGGCAGCAAAACCAGCTGGCATAGCCCATGTTCCGTATAATGTAGCAGTTTGGCACTCCATTGATAGTACAAATACTTTACAACACACTCAACGCAAAAAAGATCATTTTGGAGATGGTTTTGATGATCAAATTCTTTCAATTAGTCAAGATATGCTAACCCCGGAAGTGGCCGCAGCGGGGCAAGTATATGAGTTGAAAGCACGTTGTGTTCGTCGGGGGAAAGGATGTGAGATATGGGTATTTGCGCCATGTGAAGTAGGTCAATTGAGTGCAGAGCGCCGAGATGATGAATTGAAATGGAAATTCATTCCATCCAAAAAAGGATTCTATTCGATAGCATATACAGGAGCTCCGTCATGTAATATAGATGAGGCAGATGAAATCTGGCAACCACTGATTTGGCAAGAGTTACGTGTTCCGCAACGTGCATATATGACATTAGCCTATCGTTGTCCGATTCCCACAACACTGCTTTCAATGAATGAAAAGACCATTGGAGTGGTGGCAGACTCCTCTGAGTTCCCTTTCAATCCCCTTCCTAATATGATGAATAGTCGGTTTGGGGTTACACTACGCACAATGAATGGTCGTTTGCAACCTCAATTATATGCTCCTGTATTAGGTGGTGCAGAGTCATATTGCACACCTAACCAGCCGATGACTTTTAAGGTACATCTCTACGAGAGCAATCTATCGTTAAGTCAAGCATATGAACAGATATCACGTGAATTATGTGGATTTCATAATTATCGCGTCAATATGGATATATCACTAAATGCCACAATGGATAACATGATAGATTATGCCATGAGCCGATATTCCATGTTCATAGATTCGTTGAAGGGTTGCAATTATTCTACCGATGCTCCAGGGGCAGTCAAAAATGTATCATCGTTACACCCACTTCAGATTTCGATGATAACAAATAGGAACGATATATTGGAAGAACGTGCGTATCCCATGATTGAATACATGATATCAAGAGAAAAGTTTTTGTTGATTCTACTCAAAAAATACAATCACCGTCTCGTCAACTCAATGGTCCTTGTGCTCCCATTAGTGAATTGGCTTTGCTTTATAAAATCACAAAATGTAGAAACCACTTCTTCCTGCAACTTGCTGAGCAAGAATATAATTCCTCGCGCATACGTAACTTGTCAGAGTCCGAGAGCGGAGCAAATTGGCAGAATGCGTTGGCTATATATGTAGCCACGGGAGACAAGAAAATGTTGGATCAGGCATGTAAAGGTGCTGATGAATATCTTCTTACCCGTGTCGAAACCAAGCAGACAGATTTTAATAATGGTTATTATTTCTTTTGGGATTCTTTTGTGCCAGATTGGGCATGCTTGTTAGGTCTATATGAACAAACAGGAGAAAAGCGATATTTGGAAGCTGCTCACCAGGCCTTGCGCCAATATGCAATGTTTACGTGGATGTGTCCTACGATTCCGGAAGGAGCAACAATAGTTAATCCAGAGGGTTGGGCCCCTTGGTATCCGTATCTTAAAGGCAAAGGATATGCAAGAATGCGTGCAAAAAGAGATACTGTGCCAAACTGGCGTTTAAGTGAAATTGGCTTGACTTCTGAAAGTTCGGGTACTTCTACCGGACATCGCGGAATATTTATGGTAAATTATGCACCATGGATGCTTCGTGTGGGGTATCTTACAAATGATCAATGGTTGATGGATATTGCGCGAAGTGCAGTGATTGGTAGGTACCGCAACTTTCCTGGCTATCATATCAATACCGAGCGCACTTCAGTTTATGAGGGTGTAGATTATCCATATCTAGAATATGACAAACTTAGTGTAAATTCTTTCCATTATAATCATATATGGCCTCATATTAATATTCTGCTTGACTATCTTGTTACAGATGCATATGTAAAATCAAAAGGGCAGGTGGATTTTCCTTCAGATTATATAGAAGGTTTCGGATATTTGAAGAGTAAATGGTATGGTAACAACTTGGGCCGAATGTATAATCATCGCAATGTTCGTTTGTATATGCCGCAGGGTCTTGTCAAAACAAATCTCAACCAGTTAAATTACATTTCGGGATATAACGATGAAGGGCTCTATATTGTGTTATTAAATCAGTCATCTATATCCCAGAAGGGTACGATTACCGTAGTAGATAGCAGTTTGATGATTTCCAATCAGGTGATTTCTGTTGATGTGCCGTCAGAGGGGATTCAAATGATAGAGATCCCATTGGAGAAGGTAGTAGCGGAGTCGAGAGACTATGTTTATGATCCAGAAAGTGGTCTCACGGGTGTTATAATAAATGTTGAAGACAAATCCACACTTTATATGTATGTGAACAAAAAGGATGCTGGCTACAAAAATGCAGAGTTTACTTATTCCATAGATGGTCAGCCTTTTGTCACAATGCCCTCCAAAATATTCCCATTTGAGCAAACCATAATTTTACCGTATAATGCTAAAAGGATAGAGATATCAGTATTACAGCATCGTTATGATGGAACTGATGAAAAAAGTAAAACATTAAATCTATATAGATAATTATGACAACGCGAAAAAATATATTATTGCTGTTTATATTTCTTGCACAATTATTAAGCGCAAGTGAGATCACGTTATCCAACGCACGGTATGTAGTGGTTTATAATTCCAGTGATCACTCTATCATTGTGCGTGAAAGAGTATCAGGTAAAGCGCAGATTTTCACTCCGACATATCAAGTTGCATATTCTTCATCAAAGCCATCTATGTCGCTCATGGATATAAAATCAACAGCGGAGAATATAACTTTTAGGGTATGTGGATTTGGTAGTTCATATTCACTTTTTGATGCCAAAGCCACATTTAGCACATTAGAACCTACATCTGCAACAATTAGCAGTGATTCGACAATTGAATTCACGTATCCTGCACAAGATAAATATACCCTGACGGCGACTTTAACTTGTCCATCAGGTAATGAAGATATAAAATTGACATCTCACTTAGTTAATAAGGCAACAGGATTTTTCTCCGTAGGTTATTATGGTGCAAATGAAATGAATATTTCAGAAGTGACTGAGTTGTTTCAGCCCCATGTATTTACAGGTTTGCGTGCACCAAATGATTCCTATCTTACACCGGCATTTATGGCAACAATTCCAGGAACATTTGTTGAAATAGGTCAATTAACGTATGGTGTATATGCTGATGCTGACGAACTGCCGTTCGACCCGCTCCCTGTTACTTTGAAACGCAGTCCGTTTGGAGTGGCTTTACGCAACAAACAAGGTGTAGGAAAAGAACTAAAACCGATGATATGGGCTCCGATAATGTCAAATACCGGATCTCAATTATCATCTGTTAACAAGTCATTAACATTTTCCGTAAGGCTATACGTATCTTCTCGCACATTACGTAGCGCATATGAAGATATCTCATGTCGTGTGTTTGGATTCGGAGATTACCGACATAATGATTTGGGAACACTCAATGAAACATTAGACAGATTGGTGGATTACGCTATGAGTACAGAGTGGGACGTATGGAAAGCGGATATGAAAGGTTCGTCGTATGAAACAGATGTTCCCGGTTCTGTAAAGAATGTATCGGCTATGCCGGCATGGATTGCGTCTTTAATACGTGATGACGAAACAATATTTGAAGAGCGGGCAGAACCTTTAACTGAGTTCTTGCTCTCGCGTAAGAACTCTAATTTTTCGCCGGTACCCACGGATGGTGCAGGGGGGCAAACAGCAACTGCCGATTTGGGGGCACCTTGTATGAATACATCTGAGATGTTAACCATGTACACGATGTTTGGCAAGCGTATGGGAGCAATGATGTATTTTGCAGATCATTCTAAAGGGTCTTGTATTGGTTCTCATGAAAATAATCTTCGAAGAAGCTTCTCATATTATATGGCAACAGGAAGCGAAACTTATCGCCAATATATGACTGAAGGTGCCGATAAGTATATTGCTGAAGAAATAACAAGACAACCTACAAGTTTTGACTGGATTAACAACTCTAATTCATCATTTTGGTGCCAGTTGGCCCCGAAGTTCGTAGAAATATACGAGGTGTTCCGTCTCACGGGCGACTCCACTTATCTTTATGCTGCTCGCGAGGGTGCCCGTATGTATGCATTGCATCTATGGATGATTCCACGTGTAGTACAAGGTGATTCCGTATTGTGCAATATAGGTAACAAGGCCCCTCTTTATCGATCAGGAACGGCAATTTCACTTCCTGAGGAATATGCTCCGACATGGCGCCTGAGCGAACAAGGTATGCAGTCTGAATGTTCACAAACGTCATATGGAGGTCATCGTGGTGTATTCACTGCCAATTATGCCCCTCTTATGCTTCGTATCGGTGCCCAAACAAGAGACACATTTCTTATGAATATAGGCAAGGCTAATGTGATTGGTCGCTATCGTAATTTTCCGGGATATCACATCAATACAGATCGAACCACAGTATATGAAAAAGCTGATTTCCCCCTCCGCCCCTTTAGTATATTGAATTCCTGCACATCCGTACATCACAATCATCTGTGGCCGCAAATTGGAATGTTGATAGACTATTTGGTATCTGATGTTGCTGTCCGTACAAACGGGCAAGTTGATTTTCCGGGATATTATGTACAAAACATTGTTCACATGGCGAACCGTGCCTATTATACTGATGGTACATATTACGGAGAAAAAGGTCTGACATTGTATATGCCTAAAGATTTTCTAAAAACAACAAATCAAGAATTAAACTATATTGCTGCTCATGGTAACAATAAATTATATTTGGTATTTACCAATCAATGCAAGCAAGAGGTTAATTCTACAATAATCATTGGTGGTGGCTTAAATTTGAATGGGAAGTCATATTCTGTCCGTCGCGACAACAACCCTTCCGATGGAGGCTCCATAACTAACAATTCTTTTCCTATCACGGTATCTGCATCTGGAGTAACTGCTGTAGCAATAGAAGATGTGCAAATTAAGACACAATGGCAGCATCGCTTTGAATCAAATACGAATGCAAACAATTGGAACAGATACGTTATGGATACAATAGCAATGGCTGATTCAAAAGCAATTTTATTGAATCCTTCTGATTCTGTCGTACGACTATTTGTATATTCACAAGACGCATCATTGACTGAGCCATATACAGTGAAATACTCGCTTGACGGAGGTAAATGGCAGGAGAAAACTGACAATATATTTCCATACGAATGCACGATTGCAGTGGATGAAGCAAATCGTATTGATTTCATTATTTGTGTAGGTGAACAGCATTCAGATACCTTATATTTTGAAAGAAAGCGTCCAAAGGCTATTCTCAAAGGCTGGAATACTACAACCCTTAAGCAAGGGACCTGTCTGACGATAGATGTAGATGGAGGTGTTCCGCCCTTCAATGGCGAGTTAAATCAAGACGGGACAATGAATCTTTCATTTTCCGATTCTACAAACCCCATAAAAACCATTCAATATCCGCAATTAGATACAAGATATAGCCTCACGTCTTTGATAGATAGTCATTCGGCACAGGCTATATGTGAAGGAGATGCAAAGGTAGTTGTAATAGATGCATATAAGGTTGTACAATCTTTTCCTGTAACAGCTGATAGTTATGTTTTCTCCTCTCAGAAAAATATTAACTATGGAATGGCTACTAACCTGGACATGAAGGGAATATCTTCATCTCGGAAAGACATATATATAAGAGCCAAAATGCCGCCTGTTGCTTTGAGTGAAAATCAATCATTGCGTCTGGGACTATATTTAACGGAAACCTCTCGACTTAGTGATGATGGTGTTGTTATGCGTAGTGTTGTCGATGTCGGTTCTATGGAATGGGAGGATAATACCATTACGTATGCCAATCAACCTGCAATAACAAAATGTGTGTTTTCAGATACGGTCGCATTTAGCAATGTTACTCCCACTGGGTGTTATGTGTATTGGGATATTACTCCATTAACGCAAATCTATAATGTAGGGGACAATATAGATATGCATCTTCGTTGGTTGGATGGTGCCGAGACTGCTAACATGTCATTTGCCTCAAATGAAGAAGGAGTACATAAACCCTCGCTTATGATTTTAGAGCCAATATCTACTGATTTACATGAAATAGAGCAACAATGGGAAGCTGAAGGGTCCGGTTATGATATACTCGGACGACCAACGACTGATCGGACTACTGGAATTATTATTCTTAAAGTTAAAACTCGAGACGGGGAATATAAATATTATAAAACATTCAAACCATGAAGAAGTCGATACTCATATTATTGCTGAGTCTGTCGGTGGTAGTAGTTTATGCAGACCGAACTGTAAGCGGGGTGGTGAAAGATTCTGAAGGACTGGAGGTGATAGGCGCTACAGTATTGTGCAAAGGAACTATTATTGGTACAACAACAGATGTTAATGGCAAATTTGTGCTAACTGTTCCTGATAAAGCAACTGAAATTACAATTAGTTACATCGGACATAAAACAGCCACAATTAACATCACAAAGAAAGATGTTGTGAATGTAACAATGGAGCAGGATGCGGTGATGTTGGAGGAAGTAGTGTCGGTCGGTTATGGCACACAGCGGAAGGTAAATTTAACTGGAGCTATTGAAAATGTAGATATGTCATCTATTGGTGACCGCACTTTGACAAATGCCTCGCTTGCTTTACAAGGACAAGTGTCGGGTGTTTTGGTTGTACAAGAATCTGGTCAGGCCGGTGCAGATGATGCTACAATACGTATCCGAGGCATTTCGTCTATTGAGAACAACAATGCCCCTCTTGTAATCATTGATGGAGTTGAAGGTAATTTGAATGAAGTTGACACAAAAGATATAGAATCAATGACTGTCATGAAGGATGCGTCATCTGCCGCTATTTATGGGAACAAGGCTGCAGCCGGTGTAATTCTTATCACGACACGTAGAGGTAAAGAAGATATGTTTCAGGTAAATTACTCATTTACTGAATCCTTTCAGCAACCAACACGTCTCCCAGAGGTTGTCGGAGCAAAAGACTATTTGATGCTGTGGAATGAAGCAAACAGGAATGATGGTACTGCTGAGCGTTGGGACTTGGAGACTGAATATGCAAAGTATGATAATGGTACTAAACGGTCATTCAACTGGTATGATTTATATTTTAAAACTGCCCCTATGCAAAAGCATTATCTGAATCTAATATTGTCTGCCGGAAACGTAAAAACTTCCACTTCATTCAATTACATGGACCAAAAGGGTATGCTTTATGGAACTGACTACAACCGATTCAACTATCGTACGAATATTGAGGCAACTACTAAAAACAAGAAAGTAAAACTGGAGATGCATATTGCTGGCTATCGCGACAAAACAGGAGATAATACAGCATCAAGCCAGAGTGTGCTTAACAAAATCAATTCTGCGCCACCATATACTCCATTTGTCAATCCTGATTCCGACCCTAATGACCTATTTAGTTATATACGTAAGGTTACTGATGAAGGTACGATATATAGCGGTTATGCCAACTATATAGGATACAAAGAAAACAATGGTGGAAAAACCACTATAAGAAATCGTGCCACATGTAATTTTGCCTTAGTATATGAACCTATTAAAGGTTTAAATTTTGAGGCTCGTTATGCCTTCGGATTTTTGAACAACAGCATGAAGAATTTTCTTCCTGTGATGACATTACAGAACGATGTCAATAATGAATCTGGAGGAGCAATCTCTTCCGCTCGTGCCGAACTAACAGAACTGAAACAAGAATCATATACTCAGAATCTAAATCTTCTTGCCAAATATGATAACGTATTCAAGCAAAGCCATCATTTCGGAGCTCTACTTGGTTTTTCACTTGAAGATTACAAACTAAATGGCACTACCGTGAAGGTATCCAACTTCGTTACAAGTGTAGGAGTTCTTGATTATGGAGAAGATGTTACAAAACCTAAGGAGACTATATCAAATCGTCGTGCGTTGTCTGTTTTCGGGCGTCTAAACTATTCGTACAAAGAACGATATCTGGTAGAGTTTAACTTGCGCGGTGATGGCTCCTCGCGATTCCGCAAAGGACATCGTTGGGGACTATTCCCTTCAGCATCTGTAGGATGGAGAATCTCCCAGGAAGAGTGGTATGAACCCGCAGAAAAAGTTCTAAGCAACCTCAAAATCAGAGCTTCATATGGCATGTTAGGAAATGAGGCCATATCTTCGTACTACGCAGCTTATGACAAGTTGGAAAGTGATGTGACATATTCGTTTGAAGGAAAGGATTATAATGCCATTCGTCTTACTGAGTTGGCAGATAAGAATACGACTTGGGAAAAAACTTCTCAGGCAGATGTCGGATTGGATATGCAGTGGATTGGTAGACTGAATATGTCGTTAGACTTGTATTACAAACATACTTATGACATTCTTGCCCGTGTACAAATGACTTCATTGCTTGGAACAACAGTTCTTCCTTATCAGAACATCGGTGAGATGGAAAATAAAGGTTGGGAGTTGAGTTTAAGCTATAAAGATAAACTATATCGTGATCTTCATTTTTGGGTAAATGCCAACATCTCCGGTCAAGCCAATAAGTTCTTAAAACTTAACAATACAGACCAAGATTACGTATTCAATGCTGTTGCAGGAGAAATGTTCAGTGGTTATAATATGATTATCACCAAGGTAGGGTATTCTTACGGTTCATACTATGGTTATCAAGTGGATAGAATTTTTCAGGTAGATGATTTTATTTGGCAAAACAATAGTGATCCTTCTATTCCACACGAAGCGCGTAATTATACACTTAAGAATGAATATCCTACACAAGCAGAGAATCCCCGTCCTGGTGATTTGAAATTCCGTGATTTGGATCAGAATGGAGAAATAAACGATGATGATCGTACAATCATTGGTAAACAGTTGCCGGATATAATGTATTCATTTGGTTTAGGGTTGAACTGGAAAGGACTCGAGTTCTCTTGTTTCTTTCAGGGTGTAGCTGGTGGACAAGTATACACAGGAGGTTATCTTGTTTCTCCATTCTACAATAGTGCGCCTGTTTTAAGTAATTATTTAAATAACAGATGGACAATAGATAACCCTAGCACCGAATACCAACGTGTTTATATTGACAAAACAAAGCAGAAGATAGTGTCAGATTATTACGTTGAAGATGCCTCATACTTGCGGTTAAAAAGTATAGAACTCGCTTATACGTTTCCACAAAAATGGATGAGTAAGATACGCGTAAAGAAATTCAAGATTTTCGGAACTATTCAGAATGCATGGACATGGAGTAAAACTAAATCATTTGACCCTGAAAAAATGGGCAATGTGGTCAGTTCAGACTTTCACCCTCAGGCTCGTATATATTCTGTAGGAGCAGAAATCATGTTCTAAACTTATAAAAACACTTATAAAAACAATATAAATATGAAGAAATATTATATATTTTTATTGTCCATATCATTGATAATGCTGACAGCATGCAGTGATTTTCTTGAACTGACTCCACAAGATAGTTTGTCTCCAACGACTTACTATAACACTGCTGCAGAAGTTGAAAAAGCGGTAAATGGCATATATCAAGTATTAACCACTCAGGGAGGAGCCTCTTTTATATTAAACCCTGAAGTTATCAGTGACAATTGTGTCTATTCATCAGCAAGTGGTTCGGAATGGCTTGCCTTTACCAAAGGAGCTTTAAATCCATCAACTTCATACGTTGAAGAAAAATGGACAAAAGATTATCAAGGTATTGCCCGTGCCAATCTGGTTATTTACAACCTGCAGAATCGTCCTGATATTATTATTTCTGATGCTCACAGATTGCAATATGAAGGTGAGGCTCGCTTCCTTAGAGCATATTTCTATGCTGACCTTCTTAATTACTTTGGCGGAGTACCATTGATAGATGAACCGAAGGAGAGTTTAAGGGAATATAATTTACCTCGTAGCACAGCTGAAGAGACGCTGGAGTTTATATTAACCGATGTAAACCGTGCTATTGAGTGCCTTAATGATGATGCTCCTGTCAATTATAAAGGTCGTGCGACGAGTGGGGCCGCCTTGGTGTTAAAAGCACGAGTACTTCTCTATAATAAACGATATGAGGAAGCGTATTCAGCTTTGAAGGCCTTGGATGAACAAGGCAAATACCAACTACTTACTGATTATTCGGCCATTTTTGATCCTCAAAACGAAAATAATGCTGAAGTCATCTTTGACATTCAATATTCTAATCCCTCGAATAGCAATTCTTCTTATTCTTTCTATTCTTACATAAAAGAATGGTCTGGTGGTTATATTCCAACCGTTTCTTTGGCAGAAGACTATTATGAGTTGCGCGGTACTCCGCCAGAGTTTCCTCCTCGCAAGTTTGGAGACATGTTCAAAAATCGTGACAACCGAATGGAAGTGACACTAACACGACCTATGGACAATTGGGGAGATAAAGTATATAAACCAGTGGCCAAGGACAAAACATATTACAACTCGTGTTTAAAGGTAAAAAAATATCTTGTTTATTCAGATATTACCAATTCTAACAAACGTTCAACGCTTAACATCATAGTGTACCGTTACGCAGATGCTCTTCTTATGCAAGCAGAATGTATAATAGAATCAGATAGTTTATATGATATTAAACGTACGGAAGCGATAAGTCTGTTGAACAATGTCCGTAACCGAGCAGGAATGCCTAACATTACTGATATAATTGCCAATCCTACTCGCGAAGAGTTGCGTGATATAATGCGTCGTGAACGTCGTTGCGAGTTGGCTTTTGAAAATACTCGTTATGATGATCTCCGACGTTGGCGTATAGCAGAAGATGTTTTGAACGAGCCTGCGTACGGATATGATCCTGCAGCATATGAAGGAGGTGTATGGGAAAAATACATTATTGATGACAATCGTATGTTTCTCCCCCATCACTATCTATGGCCGATACCTCAATCTGAAATGGATGCGAATACCGCTATTGGCGGACAACAAAATCCAGGATATTAAGATGAATAATTCTTAATAGATACTTAAACTTAAAATTTTACCAATATGAAACGAACATTATTTATTATTTCTATTCTCCTTTATGGAGTAGGTAACCTTGTTTCGGCAGAAAAGGCAGATGCTACAGTTGCAAAAGACACTCTGGGTGCGTTTTTTGACACATTTATTGATTATTCTCAAAAAACGTCAATGAAAGAGACTGATGGTTTTCTTAAAGTTTGCAACAAAATGAATTATTGGCGTCAGAGTATTGTTGGCTTCGACATGAGCGAAGCGTCCTCTATGCGCGAAAAAGTGTTACTGGGGTTGGTTCCCTACGCTTATAATACCAGTGATGATTTTTGGAAAAAATCTGCAATCACGACCTATCCGTTGGCTGTTTATGCTATAAAACGGGCAATACAGACTCCAACATGTTGGAGTATTTTCTATGGTTCACCTGATGGAGATCCTGCAGGAGATGGGTTCTCATATACAGGTACATATCCATTGGTATATAAAGAAACTGATATGGAATTGGTAGGGGAAATTGAAATCGACAAGAACGACTCTATGACTTATAAATTCCTTGATATAACAGAGTATGTAAACAAGCATATCAATACAAATGAGAAAATATATTTCCTATTAGGTTCAAATGCTGATTATAAAGTAGATTGCTCTGTATTTTTCTATTCTTCCGAAGGCAATAATTCTTTCCGTCCCGGATTATTTTTATTCGAAGAGAAACCAATTGTATCAATCAGCTCCGGGCGCAAGATTTTTGCAGGTGAGAAAGATACAGTTCATGTGTATTTTCCCACCAATGGTGTTCCTCCGTTTAAGTTTTTATATACAGACGGCAAAAATACATTCGAATGCAAAGATATTCAAATGTATGAATATTCCTTCGAGGTACAACCGACAGAGAATACCACATATACTCTCATAAGTGCTTATGACAAGGAGAAAGAACTTTCAGTTGATGGTATTGCAATATACGATGTAATCCAACCCCAAGCCTTTTTATCAGGTAACAACAAAACCTATCAAGGGACGCAAGTCAATCTTAAAGTCAACTTTTCTGGTGTAGCTCCGTTTTCATATACTATTTCAGGTACAGATGGTAACCAATATTCTGGGACAAGCATCATGAAGAATGAAATACTGATACCTATTAGTCCTACAGCAACCACGACATATTCACTCGTATTGGCATCGGATGCAAATAACACGACAATTCAAACAATTGGAACTGCTGTTGTTACCATTCTTCCAGCTCCTAAACCAATGCTCAATAGCGGAGCCGATGACTGGGTGCTTTACAAAGGAGATGAGTTTGGGACGGATGAACTTAACACACAAATGTGGTCTGTAAAGAACGGCGATGTGAGTATGAACGGAGAAGAGATTTTACTTGGAGTAAAACAATCAGGTTCTTCGTACTCTACATCTCAAATACAATTAGTATCTGCGATGCCAACAGAAACAGATATGTACATGGAGATGCGTGTAAGACCAATGAAAGTAAACAACACCGACCTTACCTTCAGTGCTCAGACATACGACACACATTTGAGCTCCAAATATCAACAACGTTATGGGATGACATTTCCCAAGGTAACATATAAAGGTGATAATATCTATGATTTTCACTACTCCCTTACGGACTGGAAAACCACGTATTATATTTTTGAAATAGATCCTACGAAGACCAATTACGTAATGGTCGATTCTGTCAACAATCGTCATCTGGACGACTATATAATATTAGGTGTAGAAATTACAGCCCGTAATGTTCGTTATTTTATAAATGGAGAAATAGTAAAAGAAGCTGCTAATATGTCAGGTTTTGAGGAAAGTAATCTTATATCTGTTCTTACTGCTCCCGGTTCGGCATATCAGGATGTCGCTCAAAATGCTTATGGTTATTACGAACAGGAAGATTGGCACTATTATGGAGGGTACGCAGGTGACAAAATGGCTTTACAAGTAGGGCTAAATATTGATTTGTCAACGTTTGATGCAGCAGATATAAATAATACGGCAGCTGTAGATTATATTCGTTTTTATCGTAGATCAGCCGATATGGCCGATCCTGCATGCGATGAAACATTGGGTGGTCTATCGAGCAAAAAACAATAGCTCTTGATGAAAATATCAATACCTCCTCAGACAATATATTCTACTTCTCTGCTATCTTTGCAAAGGAAACAGATTCTGAGTTTACTATATCATTACTTAACGAAGATGGACAAGTAATAGTCGGTACAGCCGTAGATGCCGCCAATACAATAAGAACAGGTTTCGGTAGTAATCGCCTATATTATGCATCTACTATATCCGCTAAGCCGACTAATAAGAAACTAAGTTATTATGATGATGGTCAGATGTATCTGCTTGCCGGTCGTGTGGAAACACATAAAGATGCTGACGACTATGTGTCAGTAGCATTATTCCCAATTCAGGAAGAGAAAATACAACCGTATTTCTATCCTAACATTGAAGGTGAATATGGTCACACTGCTATGGGTTCCGGATGGGATTTAAACTACAAATCCGAAATAGATGCATCGGAAATATCAGCCATTCAAATAGGAGGCAAAGGGGATTTTATTTGTGAAAAGGTGATGCTTAGTCCGTCATTTGATGGTATCCTCCCGCGTGAATCATTTGCCATATTGGACAATGATCTTCATTATATAGGTGCAGGAGAAACTGCTATTCTGAGAATTACACTGAGCGGAGTAGCACCATGGACAATCACTTACAAAGAAGGTAACGAGGAACATACAATAACTGATATAACAACAAACACTTACGAGATTGCTGTGAATCCGATAGTTACAACCAAATATTCTCTTGTATCTGTGATTGATGGTAACAATAGTAAGGGTATTGCTACCGGACAAAATACTGTCAAGGTAAAATCTCCAGAAGCAAGAAATATTTATCCGACTTTTGACACGTATGCTGATGGCAATCAACCGGAACTAACATTTTATGACAAGCCTACTGGATATATCAAGAAACATGCGACATTCCAACGTGATGCATATTTCCGCTTTGATATTTCTGAGTATGACCCGAAAGACTCTATAGATGTTGCCACTTTCTCAATGTTCATCTTGAGTAATGATCAAGGAGATGCTACGCAACTGACACTATATCAGGTGAAATCCGGTATGCCGGATCCTCTTTGGAGTCTTACCTTTGTCAATGCTCCGAGTGAAGCGAATCTTAAGCCCATAGGAACAATCAATGCTCCCAATCCAGGATTCTATGGTGTGCGTGTTAATTGGGATCTTCATAAGTTTATCAATAAGGAACTGCGTTCGGGTGCGGGTGTAGTAGACCTGTGTGTAAAACTAACAGGTGGAAATACAGCATCGCTACTTACATGGCGTCAGTATGTTCCGGACTCTCTCGAGATTGAATCACAATTCCCATATCTTGCTATGGATCCTTATGTACCCACATCAATTGATGAAATAAGAACCTCTAATGAAGACAATATGTTATATATATATCCAAATCCGGCTTCGGGAAAAGTGTATATATCTGGTAATTATAACGGGTGTGAGGTTCAAATTGTATCACCCATAGGTAATCTGATCAATAAAGGTCGTGTTGAAAATAATAGTTTCAATCTTCCTGATTACAATGGGATTGTATATTTAATCCTCAAAAATCATTTAGGTGAAAGCGTATGCGCACCTTTGATTATTAAATAACATCACAAAAACTTTATGTTTAACTTTTAAAATATTAAATTTATGAGAAACTTATTTATTCTTTTTATTTGCGTTGGAATGTCAGTCGCTGTAATGGCTGAGAATATGACAATTAATTCCAACTATGGTAGTTTTACCAAAGAGCAGGGTGACAAGTATGTCGGCAATGCAGGTACAGAATTAAAATCTGATTCGGGCTATTGTAGGGATATTATTTCAGATTTTAATATTTCCGAATTAACCTTCAAGCCTGATACGGCTATTTTTAACCTTTATATATCGTCTGTGGATATAGATTCTCTATTTGCACTTGTAGTGTATGGTATGGATCATTATATAGCAAACGGAATAAATCCTGTATACTCGGTTGCACATGCTGTTCCAGGTATTCTGTGTGATTCAGTTGTTACTTATAAGGACGCTTGTCAAGGAAAGTTTGTTTCCTTTGACGTTATGCCACTTTTTAATACATTGGCAGAAGAGGATTCAGTAATAGGTTTTCGAGTTGAAATGCGTAATCTTACTAATGGAAAGCCTCTCTTGAAATCACAGAGTTATAAAGGAACATCAGGTCAACGACCGTATCTTTATTTAGCTAAAAAGGAAGGAGGTGTAACGACATCAGTAATTGAGTCGCGTACCTCTAATTCTGTTATATATAAACAATATGGGACAGTTAACATTCCCAATATAACTCCGGGTCAACGTGTGACCGTATATGATTTGTTAGTACAGGTAGTCGCTGAAGAGGTGGTTAATGATACTCATTACAATCCTCAATTACCCGTTAACTATTACATTATACGTATTCAATAATGAATCTTAGAATATTATGTACGATACCGGCCTTCATATGGGCCGGTATCGGTTTTTCAGCATCACTAACATTGCCGTCTATATTTGCTGATAGTATGGTACTTCAGCAACAGACTGATGTACGTTTGTGGGGGAAAGCATCACCTAATACCATGATTAAGGTATCTGCCTCGTTCTTCAAGGGATATAAATCTACTGTTGTTGAGGCAGATAGTGTCTGGTCATTGACTATACCAACACCGGTAGCATCGTTTAAGGAACATACAATTAGAATCTCTGCCAAAGACGAAGTCAGGACTTATAGTCATGTTTTGGTAGGGGAGGTTTGGTTGGCATCCGGACAATCCAATATGCAGTTTCGAGTTGCAATGGCAGATGGATCACTGGATGCTATTGCCAACTCTAATAATCCTTATATTCGTTTTTTTTCTCAGAAACATGTTTCAAGCGTAACAAAGCAGGATGATTGTATTGGTCGTTGGCAACAGGCAAGTCAGCAAACGACAGGTTCTTTTTCCGCTGTTGCATACTATGCTGCCATTCAGTTGTACAAAAGCCTGAATATTCCAATAGGCGTTATTCATTCTAGTTGGGCTGGTTCAACTATTGAAGCGTGGATTGGTCCTGAACGAGTACGGGAAGTGGCACCAGAACTGATTATCCCACAAATAGGAAAAGAAAATAATCCGAAAAACCGTAACCCATGTGGTATATATCGTGGTATGATTTATCCGATAGCAGGTTATAGTATCCGTGGAGTATGGTGGTATCAAGGAGAATCAGGACGCAAAACTCCTGATTTGTATCGCCGTCTGTTTCCACAGTTATGTCAGCAATGGCGTGGTGATTGGCATGTTGAGGACTTGCCATTTTATACAGTGGAGATACCTCCTTATGAATATCCTGATACAATATATAATTGCGGTTACCTTCGCGAGGTACAATTTGATATGTCGAAACAACTGCCAAATGTCTGGCTAATTCCAATGTTTGATATGGGAGATTCCCTCAACCTGCATCCTACAAAGAAGCGCGAAGTGGGAGAGAGATTGGCCTATTTTACGCTCTGTAACACATACGGATATAATGGACTTGATATTGATGTCCCATATTATCGAAATATGACTATAACGGGTGATTCATGCATTATCACTTTTAACTGTTCTATAGAAAGAATTGCACTACTTCGACAACCAGTTACGGGATTTGAAATAGCTGGAGAAAACAGAGTGTTTTATCCAGCTACTGCCATTAGAACAAAAACGAACCTTGTAGTACGAAGTGCATACGTTAAACATCCAGTAGCCGTACGCTATTGTTTCAAAGATTACGCTATCCCATCACTTTTTTGTACAAATGGCATGCCGGTATATCCATTTCGTAATGACAAATGGTAAAGTAACCCCGTTGGCAGGTTTAATTCTGCCAATAGGTTATATAGTATTAAAAAATGGCAGAACACTTGTGGGTTTTGATAAAAAGAAGTACCTTTGCGATATGTTTTTAACTACCGTAGTATATAAATCAAAAATAAATGCATGAATTTATATACTATCGTAAGTATAATCAAGATGGCAGATAAGATTATCTACTATAATATATAATATTATGAGAACGTAAATAGCAAACACTGTCAAAACCTTGCGAAAGCAGTATGGCTTAACGCAAGAGGAGGCTGCCCGTAAAGCGGGAGTAAGTTTGGCATTCCTTCGGGAATTGGAACAAGGCAAAACGACTGCTCGTATGGATACGGTCAATCAACTGCTCAACCTGTTTAACTATTGTTTAACCGCTCAGCCCAAGAACCATGCGCAAAGCTGACATCTATGTCCGTGACCTTTTGGTAGGACGTTTAGAGGAAACAGAGACGAGATATCGTTTTACGTATGATAGCCGCTATTTGGAAAAGGCAGATGCAGAACCTGTAAGTTTAACTTTGCCTCTTCGCGAACAATCATATGACAATAATATCCTTCATCCGTTTTTTGGTGGTTTGATACCGGAAGGTTGGCTGTTGGATGTGGCATTGCGCAATAACGATATCTCCCAACTCGACCAAATGGGCTTGCTATTGCTTTGTTGCTAAGATTGATAAAAGCCTGATAAGCATACCCTTCATATATTTGTCCTGTTTTTTTGCTGTCAGTCATCTATGTTTATTCCACTTTTATGTTCAATATGTTCTAATTGGCTTTTTCTGCCACAATTGCTCTCTCCGCGTGAGGCAAAGCGCTTGCAGAAGGCTGTATGATTAGCTCCGCACTCGAGATTTATGCCTCTCTCACAGGCTGTAACCCCTCCACCAACCTCGCCAAAACACTCAATACAATTAAACTCTCTAAACCACTCTAAACAACCCTAAACCATTCTAAACAACCCTAAACAAAACTAAACAAACTCCCCATACACCCATGAAAAGAATCATTATTGTCTTCTCTCTCTTTGTGCTTGCGACAACACTCTCCGCGCAAGTCTATCTTGACTCTTCCGCACCTCTCGAAGAGCGTATCAGCGATGCCCTCTCACGCATGACCCTGCAAGAGAAAATCAATATGGTTCATGCACAGTCAAAGTTCTCCTCCCCCGGTGTCGCCCGACTCGGTATCCCCGGAATATGGTGCACCGACGGCCCTCATGGTATCCGTCCCGAGGTGCTTTGGAACGAGTGGAACAATGCCAATTGGACCAACGACTCCTGCACGGCATTTCCTGCTCTGATAGCACTTGCTGCCACATGGAACCCTGACCTCGCTCCTCTCTATGGCGAGATGCTCGGAGAAGAGGCTCTGTATCGCAACAAGAACGTGGTACTCGGACCCGGTGTCAATATCTACCGCACTCCCCTCAACGGGCGCAACTTCGAGTATATGGGCGAGGACCCTCTGCTTGCCTCACGCATGGTTGTACCTTATATTGAGGGTCTGCAGTCGAAGGGCGTGGCGGCTTGCGTGAAGCACTTTGCTCTGAACAATCAAGAGCACAACCGTCACGGCTACAATGTGCATATCTCCGACCGCGCTCTGTACGAGATTTATCTGCCTGCTTTCAAGGCGGCTGTAACCGAAGGCAAGGCATGGAGTCTGATGGGCGCATACAACCTCTATAACGGAGAGCACGCCTGTGAGAACGAGTATCTGCTGAAGAAGATTCTTCGCGACGAGTGGCAGGCAGACCTATGTGTTATCTCCGACTGGGGTGGGGCACACAACACCGACCTTGCAGTAAGAAACGGTCTCGACCTTGAATACGGCACTTGGACCAACGGACTCACAATCAACAACAGTGAGTACCACGCATATATGCTGGCAGAACCCTTCCGTCTCGGTATTCTTGAAGGCAGATATACCGAACAGCAACTTGATGAGAAAGTGCACAATGTGCTCCGCCTTATCTTCCGCACCTCAATGAGTACGAATAAAGGTTTCGGAAGTATGGTGAGTGAAGAACATCTGAAGGCAGCCCGCGAGATAGCAGCCGAGAGCATAGTCCTTCTGAAGAACGAGGGCGGTCTGCTGCCGATAAACAGCAATGAGCAGAACCTGCTTGTAGTAGGCGAGAACGCTATCAAGATGATGACGGTAGGTGGCGGCTCGTCGCAACTCAAGGTCAAGCACGAAGTATCACCATTAGAGGCAATCACACTCTGCTCGGAGCATGTAGTATTCGAGCGCGGATATAGCAGCGGAGAGAACTATATACAAGACAATGTAGATTTCCACGAGCAACTCTCCGACCCGCGTTCCGCAGAGCAGATGAAGCATGACGCAGTGGAAGCAGCCAAGCAGGCAGATATAGTAATCTATATAGGCGGACTTAACAAGAAACCGCACCAAGACTGTGAGGACTCCGACCGTGAACAATACAACCTGCCATACAACCAAGACGAACTGATAGAGGCTCTGCTTGACGCTAACAAGAACCTCGTTGTAGTCAACATGTCGGGCAATGCAGTTGCCATGCCCTGGGCAGAACGCGTACCTGCTATCGTGCAGACATGGTATCTGGGCTCGGAAGGCGGCAATGCTCTTGCAGATGTGCTGTTTGGCAAGGTCAATCCTTCAGGCAGACTGCCCTTCACTGTCTGCCGCCAACTCTCCGACTACCCCGCACACCAATTCGGGAGAGAGACCTACCCGGGTGTAAGCAGCGGTAACTACGATGAACTCTATTACTCGGAAGACATCTTCGTAGGCTACCGCTTCACCGACCTCGCCGGTCAGAAACAGAAGACTGTGCAGAAACTTATGAATGCCAAGAACGTGAGGCCGCATAAACCTCTTTATAGTTTCGGTTACGGACTGTCATATACTACCTTTGACTTCGGCAAGGCTCAGATTTCAGGCAGAGAGATGACCAAAGACGGCAGCCTACAGGTGCAGATACCGGTTACCAATACGGGTACGCGTGCAGGCAAAGAGGTGGTGCAACTATATATCGCAGACCTCAAGTCCACTCTGCCGCGCCCACTGAAAGAGTTGAAAGCCTTCCAAAAGGTGGAACTCATGCCGGGCGAGACTAAGACTGTAAGTTTCAGCATAACGGAAGATATGTTGCAGTATTTCAACCCTGACAAGCACCAATGGGAGTCCGAACCCGGCGACTTCGAGGCAGTAATAGCCACCTCTGCCTCAGACATAGTTGCCCGACTGCCTTTCAAACTGAAGTAAGGTATGAGAGGTTGCCGCTTGTAGATACGTGACAGAGTTGCGTCTCTTGTCCGAAATATCGGAATACCGATACTCCGAAATACCGTATTCTCTAAACCAAGTCAATCATGCGGCATAACTATGCATCCCGCCGAGGAGGAGGTTGACTCCGAAATAGGTGAATAGCACAAAGAGGAAGGCGAGTATGCTATAGATGTGGAAGGCAAGGGGCTTCTGCAGGAAGCGTATAGAGCCGGTGTGGAGTAAGACGGAATAGACGAGCATTGTTATCAGTGCCCACACTTCTTTCGGGTCCCAACCCCAGTATCTCCCCCATGAGATGTTAGCCCACACGGCCCCAAGGAATATGCCTGTTGTGAGGCAGAAGACGGCAGGGTAGAGCAGCAGCTGACTGACGGTCTGCAGTTGCTCGCGGTTGTCGGGCAGAAAGAGGGCTGCAATACCATTGAGCATGACAAAAGCAAGGAGGCAGTAGGCTATCATTATTATAGCTACATGCATTGTCAGCAGAGGTGACTGCAGTACAGGCATAAGGTTGGTTATCTGCGGATTCGCCTGCGACATCATACTTACCATCATTGTCATGCCACAGATGAGATAGCCGAAGGGGAGAACAAGCATAAGACCGCTCTTACGACGCAAGGCTTTTGCTGCGAGTATGACGGTAAGCCCGGCACCTACCCATGCGAGAAACAGCATGGTCTCGTACCCGCTGCTTAGAGGCACATGCCCACTGACAAACCAGCGGAGAGAGAGAAGCATGGTAAGGTACAGAAACAAAGCCGCCATCAGCCCTACAAGACTATAGTTAATCCACACATTAAGACGTTTGCCTCTTGCGGTCAGCAGACAGCATACGAAGAAGAGTAAAAGTCCGACGGTGGCAAAGACCATAGCCAACGGGCGGGTGAAGTTGGCAGAGTTGTAGAGATTTTCGGCTTTGAACTTAGTCTCAGAGGGCATGCCGGTGCCTGCATGGGTCTGCTGCCAGAGGCGTATCTTGCGGAGTGCGTCAGCAGCCTCACCATGGGCATTACGGGCGACACACAGAAAGACATACTCCATACTGCCCATAACAAACTGCCAATCCTCAACCGCAATGTCAGTTGGCAGATGGTCAACCCATGAATACCAACTTACAGACTTCCGGTCAGGCTCATTGTTAGCGGCAATAGGATATATTCTCAGCATGGAGGCGGTGCAGACCATGCTTATCAGTTGGAACTTCTCGTCGGCTGCTATGGCGTTCTTGTCGCCCTGCCTTACTGCTTCTTCGAGTTTGTATTGTCCTCTGCCTGTATAGTCGTTAAGGCAAGCATATTTGCCGTCGATACCAAGCAGTCGGCGGGTGTCTTTGCCTTTTATCTTGATACAAGGCTCTTTTGCCCATTGGTCGTAGTAGAACAGCCAGCCGCAGAGTACCTCTTCAGCAGAGAGCCCTTTATATGTGGGTTTGCCGTAGAGCTTGACGGTGAAATCTTTTGCCAATGTCTGCATAGGGCAGATACGGTTGTTGTAATATACATATAGGTTGCAGAACTCTTGTGCCGTAGGCTTATAGAGAGTGGGCGGAGTGGGTTCTCCGGCAGAGAGTATGCCTGCGGGGAGAAAGAGCAACAGACAGAGAGGCACAGTCTTGCGTGCTTCAGCCGTATGCAGTTTGTTGACTAAAGAGCGGAAGCGGGTGCGCTTCTGCAGAAAGAACAGAAGCATGGAAAGGAGAAGGAGAGCGTATCCGGTGTAGGTGATTGCTATTCCCCATGGGTCGTGACTGATACGGAGAGTCACCCCTTGCATGTCGGAGTCGTAACCGGCTTGATAGAAGCGGTAGTGGCGGTGGGTGAAGATGTTGTTCATACTTACCTTACCGCTCACGCCCTCTGTCTCTATTCCGCTCACGAAGTCCATAGGCGCATTGGTGCCAGGGTAGTAGTCGATATGAAAGTCACGGAGAGTAACGCTGAAGGGCAGTTCTATTCCGTCTGACTCAGGTTGGCTGTCGTAGCGCAGATGTATTTGCCCCTGCTGACCGAAGATATGGGTGATGAGTGCTCCGCCGAGAATGACCACAAACGAGAGATGCAGGAGGCAGGTGATGACATGCTTGTATATTCTTACGGTGAACATATATGCGAGTGCACTGATGACTGCCGCAGCCCACAGACATATAGTCCACGGGGCGGAATAGACATAGCGCACGGCTATGTCGGTGCCTGCCAGTTGCTCGGTAATGCTGCCTGCTATGAGTAGCAGAATGATGACTCCCATGAGGGAGAAACTAAGAGGACGGAGAAACTTCATTGCATGGTTCGTTTGTGGTTCTGTGAACTCTGGAGATACAAGCAGCCATGTATGGCTGCTTGTATCTCTGAGTCGGCGGGGGTATGGGAGAGACATTTAGTCAAATGTCTCTACAGGTGGAGCAGGTTGTTGAGTCTGTCTTAAATGATACGTGGCGGTGTCGCGTATCTACGTTGGTGGTTTTTATATAGCGTTGATAAACTCTACTATGGCATCGCGGTCTTCTTTAGGCAGCTTGTAGAACTGCTGTGTAGGATAGTAGGCGTCGCTCTGGTTGCTGTAGCCGTGCCACATGATAGCCTCAATGACATTGCGTGCGCGGGTGTCGTGCAGGCGTGCTTCAGAGGCATCGCCGGTGGCTTTCTTATGCAGTCCGCGTCCCCATAGAGGTGTGGTGCGGCACCAGCCTGTGCGTATGTCGTTCTCCATATAGAGTTTGTGTTGCACCATGTCGGTGTAGGGCCATATCTTCTGATTCTGATAGCGGGGCATGTCTGACTGTGACATGAAGAATTGGTTGGGGTCGCGCAGGTTGTCGGCACCTGTAGTCCAAGTGGGGCGGTGGCAGTAGTCGCAGCCGAGTTGGGAGAACAACTCTTTTCCGCGCTGCACCTTCTCGTCAGTCACATTGCGTGCTGCAGGCACAGCCAGTCCGCGGTGCCATACCATGACAGCGGTATAGTCTTCGTCGGACATCTCGGCGGGCAGGCTCTTTGAGGTGAGGAAGTCGTAGATGTTGCTCTCCATGTCAGCGGTGAACCACTCAGGGTGTTCGTCTTTGGTGGTGATAGCGGAGATATAGGCTTCGAAGCCGTCTTGAACAGCCTTGTCTTTGGAAGCATATTCGGCATAGATAGTGCCGTTGAGGTCGAGATAGTGGTATGTGCGGTCGGAGCGTGTCACATTGGTTATGTTCCAGATGGCGTTGGCACCTGCAGCGTCTAGCAATGGTCCGCGGGTGAGGGCATAGGTGAAACGCTTGGGTCCCCATTGCGGGTCGTTTCTGTAGTAGCCGGAGGTTGTGAAGCCGCCGTCCCAGAAGGCGGGGTTGAGTCCGTTCTTGAGTT
The DNA here is from genome assembly GCA_905235505.1 of Paludibacteraceae bacterium. Taxonomy (GTDB): domain Bacteria; phylum Bacteroidota; class Bacteroidia; order Bacteroidales; family Paludibacteraceae; genus Colicola. The sequence continues at coordinate 31,685 of CAJOMJ010000031.1, read as the reverse complement.
TGCCGTCGTCAGCCTCTTTTTGGTATTGGGCGATGATGTCTTCGTCGGTGATAGCATCGAGGAGACCAGTGCCATAGACACCGATGGTGTTTTCCAATGCCACTACATAACCTTCCGACTCGAGCAGACCGTCAGGGTCGCGGTAGCCTTGGTTATAGACATATATTGCTTCTTTGGGTATGCTGACTTCGGGGTAGCGCAGTTCGTAGGTCTCGCCGTCGGGGAAGGTGTTGCCGTGCTCATCGGTAGCGGTGTTCCAACTGACGGTAATCATATCGGGGTTGATGGGTGCTTTGAAAGGTGCTACTCCGAAGAGTTGCGGCATACCTGCGAGCCATGGCACATAGGCGTTGGTGGCGGGGTTATATACTACGAGGAGTGTGCCGTTGCCCTGATGGAAAGCATCGTATTTGCCTGCGGGGATGTCGGTGCCGTGCGAGTAGTTGGGGTGGCAGTGCTGGCAGGAGGCGCGCACATATACGGGTCCGAGACCTGCCTGACGGCCTGAGGCGGTAGTGATGAAGTCTTTCTCTGCTATGTTGTCGCCCTCGGCGAAGGCTGTCCCCAAGCCTGCATCGGAGGTGGCGGGGGTAGGCTGGCGGAAGCAGTTGGTGGTGGTAGTGAATGTAGTGCCAAGTTCGCCGCCGGTGTAATACCAATCGGGCAGGTCGGTTTCGGGGTTGGGATTAGGGTTGTTGCAGGAGGTAAGAGATACTGCTGCAATGATTGTCAGGATAAGACAGATATTCTTTTTCATTGTATTCGGATGTTTTATAGTTAATAATCGTGTGTGATTATTTGCTCAGCAGTGGCATTACTTCGTCTTCGAGCAGTTCGGCAAGTTCACTCACTTGGTCGATGGCGGCTTTGACTTCGGCATTACCTTTCGCGTTGGTCTCGAAGTTCTGTATCTTGCCGATGAGGTTGACAGATTCGTCTATAGCGGCAATGACTTTGTTGTTGAGTTCGGGGTCTTGCTTCTTTATATAGTCGGCAACGGAGGCGTCTCCTGCCTTGGCACCACAGTAGGCATTGCGAATGGAGATGATGTTGTCGGCGAAGTCGGTAGTGGAGGTGTAGCTGTAGGGCGACTCGATATACTCCTGGTCTGCTTTGCTTGACGAGCGGTAGGGCTTACCCATCTTGAGGTCTGCCACCTCGCCTGCTATGTCTATACAACCTGATACTATTTGCTCGACCACTGCCTGATTGGTTTTCCACTCGGGGTAGGTGAGCTGCATGAAGTATTCTCCCCAGTTCTCGCCCCAACTGAGAGATTCGCCTTCCTCCTCATCGTAGATAAGGGCTTCTTTCTCTGCGCTTACGCTGCCAGCCCAGCAGTCTTCGAGGAGGATAGCCTGTTGCACGAGGTCTTCTACTATGGCGGTCAGATAGACAGACTGTGCGTGGGTGAGGTTGGCTTCGTGGATTTTGCCTTCTTCAAAGAGGAAATACTCGGCAGCATGGAATCCCATGAGTGCATAGCCGAAGTTGCTGCGAACATAGTCACCGCCGCCTTCCTCTATAAGCTGCATCTCCTCGGCATTGTTGAGTTTGGATTGCATAACGTTGTAGTCGAGCGGCCATGAGTCGATGTGCGGGTCGATGTAGTGTTTGTCGGCAGGTCCGTAAAGAAAGGCTTCGCTCTGCTCCCAGTAATGGCGCATAGCACGCCATGAGGTGCCTGCCTCTACGAGAAGGTTGCTGTAGTCTTCGTTGTTTTCGATGGCCTCTTGAATGGCGCTTACTTTGTCGAGGAGGTTGATGCCTTCGCTTGCCATGGCACTGTAGGTGGCAATAACGGTGTTTTCGACATAGGGTTGGACTATTTTCTTGAGCTCGGCTTCTTTGTCCGACTGCTCAATCTGAGCGTTGCTGCATGCAACGACGGTCATGCCGCATATAGCGGCAATGAAGAGATAGTTGATTGTTTTCATTATTATAAGAAATTTTAGTTATTGTTATTACTATGTTACGGTCTGAACATGCCGGCGAAGACTACTCCGACGGCTATGTGCGGCTCATCGTTATAGAGTTTGACGAGGTTGCCCTCTGCGTCTTTGCCTTTGTTGAGGATCGCGTATGCGAACTCAGCCTTTACGGCAATCTGCGGGAGGGGGTAGTAGTTGATGCCAAAGGCGGCGCGCTGCCTGCCACAATATGAATACGAGTCGGTAGGCTTGTTGTCGAAGCGAAACATCGAGTCGTAGTACTCGTAGCGTCCGAAGAGATAGAACCGTTGGTTTTTCTCACGGAGACGGTTGTTGAAGTGGAAGAAGTCGTAGCCGAGTTCGAGACCTGCGGCGACAGCGTCGCTTGCCACCCATTGTTTGCTGCTGACGCTGCCTTTGCGCATCCCCATATTGTAGGTAGTGATGGCGGCGGCATCTGTAAGGTGTCCGTAGGTGGCGGAGCCTCGGAGAATAAGATTGTGGTCGTTATAGCAGAAGTCGAAACTGCCTATACCCACTGTGCCGTGCACGTCTTTATAGGCACTGTTGTCCAACTCCACATTGCTCATGCTCAGGGTGTTGCGGAAGGAGTTGCCGAGATAGCCTGAGAGGGAGAGGCGCAGGCCCCGGACACCTGTGTAGTCAACTCGGGCGGCGCCGGCGAACACATTGGCGAGTTTGAACTCGTAGGGGCTGCCGGCTCCGGGTTTAATCCAGTTCTTCTTATTGAAGCGGTCGGAATCGAGTCCGGGGAGAAACATTGCTTGATATGAGAGTCCGAAAGGAGTTTTGCCCATGAAAGTGAGAGCCACTTCGTGCCACGTGGAGGGCAGAATGGTAAATTCCCCCTCGGGGCGATAGACGCCGAAATACTCGGTGGGCATGTGGTGGTCATTGAGTCCGCCGACGGGTATGACCTGCATGCCGGCGCGTATGATAGCGTAGTCGTTGAAGCGCTTCTGGATCCAGAACTGCTCGAGTGCCACCTCGCCGCCGCGCTCTATCTCGCTCTCGTATTCGCCGCCTTCCTCTTCTTCGATTTCTGTGGCTACTTCGGAGCCGCCATGCTCAAACTCTATCTCCGTTGCCATACTCCAACCCTTGCCGAAGTCATAACCGAGATATATCACCACGTGGGGCAAGTCGAACTCGCCGTAGTGGTCGCCCTTGAATTTGTCGGGGTTCTTGCCATAGCGGAGGTAGTTGTTGGAGTAGAAGCAATGCTTGGCAGTTATCTCACCATACCCACCAATGGTGAGGCGGTTGTGAACTGCCTTGGAGGAGTTGTTGTTGCCTGTTGATACCGTCGGCAAAGCGGGGGCATCCTGAACCGATGACGAGAGCATAGAGTTAGCATCGTTCCGGCTTGCGGAGATGTGGGTGGTGTCTTGCGGGTGGAGGGTTGTGGCGGAGGTCAGTGCGTCAACGGATTGTTGTTTCTTTTCGAGATTGTCAAGCCGCTGCAGAATAGACAGGTATTCTTCCTGCGTGAGAGTGACGGTTGGTTGCTGGGCATGCAAGCAGATGGTTGCAAGCAACAGAAACAATAAGGATAAACAGAGTGATTTTTTGCGCATATTTTAGTTTCAGAGTGTATTTCCGATATACCTTTCGGGCATGTTATTTTTCAGGGTGCAAAATTAGTATATTTTTGGGAATTGGAAAATACCTAATAGTTGTGATTTTACAGTGTAAATTATTTGTTGTATCTTTGCGGGCTGTATGAATGATAATAATATGAACGAGGGGAACAGATATGATAGAGAGGACCTCATGGAGGCGGTGAGGGTGATGCAGGAGGGGGGCATAGTGCTTTACCCGACTGACACGGTGTGGGGCATAGGTTGCGACGCTTGCAACAGCGAGGCAGTGAGCAAGATATACCGTCTGAAGCAGCGCGAGGAGCATAAGGCTATGCTCTGTCTGTTGGACTCGCCTGCGAAGTTGCAGGGCTATGTGAAAGAAGTGCCCGACCTCGCGTGGGATCTGATAGAGATGGCAACTGAGCCGCTCACCATAATTTATGACGATGCACGCAACCTTGCAGCCAACCTTCTTGCAGAAGACGGCTCGCTGGGCATACGCATTACCAGAGAGGCGTTCAGCAAGGCGTTGTGCGAGCGGCTGCACCACCCCGTGGTGAGCACGAGTGCCAACATATCGGGTATGCCTGCGGCACGCAACTTCGGCGAGATAGCGGACGAGATAAAGCGTGGCGTGGATTATATAGTGCGCTATCGCCAAGACGACAACTCGAGACCTGTGCCTTCGCACATAGTGAAACTCTCGTCAGACAACAGTATAAAGGTAATAAGATAAACCGACCGGCATGACAAGATACAGGAAAATACAACTTATATATATATTGGCAGACATCTTGTCGTCGATAGCAGTGTGGCTGCTGTTTCTGCTGTTCCGCTGGATGGTGTACGAGGGGAGGATATTCAGTGCCGACACGGTGCTTATCCCCGCTTTCAACCTGTGGCGGTTCATGATACTGTATCCTGTGGGGTGCCTGATAATATATTATCTGTCGGGCTATTATATCCGTCCGTTGCAGCATAAGGTGCTGCAGGAGGCACTTCTGACCTTTGCTTGTGCGTGCGTGATTTCGCTCGGGGCGTTTTTCTTTATCATCATAGACGACTCGGTGGACAGTTACGAGCGGTATTATGTGTCGCTGTTGGTGCTGTTGTCGCTGCAGTTTGTGCTGTCATGGATACCGAGGCTCGTGATTACGCTCATAGTAAACGGTCACCGGCAGGAGCGTATGAGTACGGTGGTGATAGGTGAGGAGGAGGCAGTGAAGCAACTCGTGTCGCAGCTGACAGCCGACCGCAGGATAGTGGCAGTGCTGCCGCCTGAGGAGGCGGACAGGTTTCACTCGCTGAAGCAGCAGTATGATGTGTCGGAGGTGATAATAGCGCACGATAGGCAGTCGGACGAGCAGTCGCTATACAACATGATCAACCAGCTTTATCCGGAGAAGGTTGACATCAGTTTTCCCGCCCGTGTGTATGATATGCTGACGGGTGCAGCGCGTATAGGCAGTTTGGAAGACGAGCCGTTGGTGACGGTGACCTCGCCGAGCATGGCAGACTGGCAGATATGCTTCAAGCGGGCGTTCGACATGGTGTTCTCCTTTACGGCTTTAGTGCTGCTGTCGCCGCTGATGCTGCTGATAGCGATATTGGTGAAGACCTCGTCGAAGGGCGGCATCATATATCGTCAAGAGCGGATAGGGCTGTATGGCAGACCGTTCAATATCCTCAAGTTCAGGACGATGGTGGCAGATGCGGAGCAAGAGACGCCTATGCTGAGCACGGCGGATGACCCGCGCATAACGCGCGTGGGGCATTGGTTGCGCAAATACCGTTTGGACGAGTTGCCGCAGTTCTGGAATATATTGCGCGGAGACATGTCGGTTGTGGGCCCGCGCCCCGAGCGAAGGTATTATATCAACAAGATAGCCGAGCAGGCACCGTATTATTGCCTGTTGTACAAGATCCGCCCGGGTCTCACATCGTGGGGGCCGATACGAGTGGGCTATACAGACACATTGGAGAAGATGATTCAGCGGCTGAATTACGACATAGTATATATGGAGAATATGTCGCTTCGGCTCGACCTGAAGATAATGATGTACACGGTGAAGGTGCTTGTGGACGGGAAGGGGCAGTGAGTTTTCGGGGGAGATCGGGATTTCGAACGTTGCTGAGCTTTTTTAGATTATGATGCTGGGAATGGAGAAAATAATATCATGGAGGGAGAAGCATATCCCGGAGCGGCATTTCGTGTTGCTGCTTGCGTTGTTTGTGGGGTTCTTCACCTCTGTGGCTGCATGGTTGCTCAAGACACTGATACATCTGCTAAGCGGGTTGGTTCATTCCGCTGTGATGGCTTCGGGGCACACTTTCTGGTATCTGATTGCGCCGACGGCGGGCATAGCACTTGCGGCTCTGTTTGTGCGTTATGTGGTGAAAGACGATATCTCGCATGGTATAACGAAGATACTGTATGCCATCTCGCAACGCAAGTCTATCATCAAACCGCATAACATGTGGACGAGCATAGCTGGTTCGTCGCTTACTATAGGTTTCGGCGGGTCGGTAGGTGCGGAGGCGCCTATAGTGCTGACAGGTGCCGCCATAGGCAGCAACCTCGCCCGCATTTTCCGTCTTGACCAGCGCACAATGATGCTGATGATAGGTTGCGGCGCTGCTGGTGCGATAGGCGGTATATTCAAGGCGCCGATAGCGGGCTTGGTGTTCACGCTTGAGGTGCTGATGATAGACATGACGATGGCATCGGTATCGCCACTGCTCATCTCTTCGGTTACGGCTACCGTATTTGCATATATCTTCTCAGGCACGCAGCCGATGTTCGCCCTTGAGACGACATCGGACTTTGTGGTAGGCAGAATACCTGTATATCTTCTGCTCGGCGTGGTGTGCGGGCTGATGTCGCTCTATTTCACCCGCGGCATGAACCGGCTTGAGACATGGATGAAGCAGATAGACGGGTTCTGGCTGAAGATAGTGGCTGGCGGCACGGCTCTGTCGGTGCTGATATTCCTGTTTCCGCCGTTGTACGGTGAGGGTTACGACACGATAGCGAACCTGCTGAACGGCAGGTCGGAGGCAGTGCTGAGCGACTCGCCTCTTGCGGCTCTGCCTCTGCCGCAGATGTGGCTGTTGGTTATCTACCTGTTTATAGTGGTGCTGCTGAAGATAGTGGCATCAGTTGCGACCAACGGCGGGGGCGGTGTAGGCGGAATATTTGCGCCTGCGATGTTCACGGGTGCTATCACGGGCTTTCTGCTTGCCCGTATGCTCAACATGGCGGGTCTTGAGGTGCCCGAGGCTAACTTCACCCTTGTAGGTATGGCGGGTCTGATGGCAGGCGTGATGCATGCGCCACTGACGGGGATATTCCTGATAGCCGAACTGACCGGCGGCTACCACCTGTTCATGCCGCTGATGATAGTGTCGGTGCTGTCGTATCTGACGATAATACTTTTCGAGCCTCACTCTCTGTATGCGATGCGTCTTGCGCAGAAGGGCGAACTGCTGACCCACCACAAAGACAGGTCGGTGCTGACGCTGATGTCGCTCGACGAGGTGCTGGAGAGCGACTTCCGCATACTTGCACCCGAGATGAAACTTGGCGAACTGATAAAAGTGATACAAGAGAGCAAGCGCAATATCTTCCCCGTGATAGACAAAGAGGGGCACCTGCTCGGTGTGCTTCTGCTCGACGAGGTGAGAAACATAATGTTTCAGCCGAGACTGTACAACCGTTTCACCGTGTCGCAACTGATGACGTCACCGAAGGCGGTGCTGTATAGCGACATGCCGATGGAGAAGGTGATGGAGATCTTCGAGGATACGGGCGCATGGAACCTGCCCGTTGTGGACAGAGACAAACATTATATAGGGTTTGTCTCGAAGTCGAAGATATTCAATTCGTACAGAGATGTGCTTGTGCAGTTTTCGGAAGAGTAGATGTGTTTAAGTAAAAATGAGAAATTAACAAAGCACTGTACGAGGTTTGTGAGAGAGTGCGATGAGATGCGTTTTTGAAGAAAAGAATAAAACCTTTATTCAATAGATAAACCTTTCGGAACCTTTCGGAACCTTTCGTTTCTCGCATTAAGTGCTTTTTTCATTATTACTTTTTACTTTTTAATTGAGGAGACGTGACGGTGTCGCGTCTCTACGCGGGAATTCGAGTATTTTCGGGCGTTTTCGGGATTCCAATATTTAAGGAATCTATATTTCGGGATTCCGTGGAATCGATATTTTTGTATTTCGAACATGGTGTGTGGGGGGGACGAAAAAATTCTTAATTAAAAAAACTCACTTTTTTATTAAAAAACTTGCGTGTATGGAGAAAATGTTGTACCTTTGCACGTTTTTTTAAAGCCCCCATATCTGAGTGTATTTAAGGTATTAGAATAATGAATCACTGGGGGGGGGGGGTAAACGACTGATTTATAAAGAGTTATAAGGTACAGACTTGTGTAAATGAGGTTACTCCACCTAAATATTAATGGGGAAAAGAAGAGAACGTGTCTCTCGGGTGTGCTACGGTGCATGCTTGAGGGCTGTATTGTTTTGGTGCTTTTCACGTCATTGTCGGGTGCGGGTAATCAGGTTTCGGCACAGGTGATAGCCTTGAAGACCAACCTCCTTTATGATGCTACGGCTTCGGCTAACCTTGCTTTCGAGGTGAAGGTGGGCAAGCGGTGGACGCTCGGTGCGGGTGCAGGCCTGAACCTGTGGAGCCCTGTGAAGTCGTCAGACCCGAAGGCAGACCTGCCTCCCAAGTGGCGTCACGTGCTTGTGAATGCGGAGGCGCGCTACTGGTTCTGCTCGGTGTTCGTGCGCGATTTCATAGGTATCAATGCTGCATACAGTCATTTTAATGCTACGGGAGCCGGTTATCCTGTGGGTTGGGCGGAGAAGTGTTTCTACACTTTCGGCACAACTCCTGAAGGTTCGGAGTCGAGTGTGGTTGACACCCGCAAGCAGGGCAACATGGTGGCAGGTGGCGTGTTCTACGGCTGGTCGTGGATACTCTCGCCGCATATCTCGCTTGAGGTGGAGGCTGGTGTAGATGTGGGCCACGTGTGGTACGATGAGTTTGAGTGCCAGCGTTGCGGACCGTTCATAGAGAAGAAAGAAGAGTGGTTTGTGGGTCCGAAACTCGGGTTGAACTTCATCTGGCAGATAAAGTAGCAGTAGAACAGCATATATAATAAGGTATATATAATAAGGTGTAAAAGCATATATATAATAAGGTATAGAATAATGACCAAACGCACATACATATTGTCAGCTTTCCTATTGTGGGCGTTTATGCTTCAGGCGGCGCGCGACACGACAGAGATGCGCATTGTGGACATCAGCAGGATAGACACAACTATCCGGTTGGTGTATGACCTGCCTCTGCGTCGTCCTGCGACCGACTATCAGATTACGCTGCAGCCGGCGGTGGTAGGGCAGAGCGACACGCTCCTGCTTGAGCCGATAGTGCTTCAGGGCAAGAATATGATCCGCCAGTTGCACCGTGACCATGTGCTCAACCACAAGGATGAAGAGGAGCCGGACTACTATCCGCAGCGGTTGCGTGTGAATGTGCTGCGCGACACGATGCTGTTGCCGCTCAGCGAGTATCGCTGGCTGATGGCGGACACGGTTGCGCTATGCAGGATGTCGCAGGTGAAAGAGGGTTGCTGCAAGGTGGTAGAGCAAGACGACGAGTGCTCGGAGCCGTTCTCGTATTTCGAGGAGAAGATGCAGGAGTTGCCTACCGAGAAGCAGGTTGCAAGTTTTGTGCCGATAGTGGCGGCTCTGCCTCAGGAGTACACTCTGAATACGATAGAAAACACCAAGATGCTTGTGCCGAGAGGCCGTTACATGCCGTATTTGCGCACCGAGGTGCTGAGCAGACGCGAGGATGTGCTGTGCGTTTACTACGAACTTGACTCTATAACGCTGAAGCGCAACTTCAGGAAGAACTATGTAAAACTGGACACTATCGTGAATGCCATCAACACCATGCTTGCCGACACGATGGCGGAGATAAGGACGATACAGATTATAGGTTTGGCATCGGTGGAGGGTTCTATCGCGCACAACGAGTGGCTCGCCAGGGAGCGTGGCAAGGCACTGAAGAAATATATAATTCAGGAGACCGGTGTGGCGGACTCGCTGTTTGAGGTGAACAACGGCGGTGAGGCATGGGCGGAATTTGCATGGCAGATCGAGAATTCTGACTTTATAGGCAAGAACAGGGTGATGAAGATACTGAAAGATTCCACCATCTGGCCGGAGAGGAAGGAAGAACTTATAAAGAGAATGAACGGAGGCAGGACATACGACTATATACGCAACAACCTGCTTGCCGACCAGCGTAATGCGGGTTATATACGCGTTTATTACGATTTGCTTACCGACTCGGCTGCTGTGGCAATCAACACTGCAGTGGAACTCATAAAGGCGCATAACTACGACGAGGCTCTTGAGGTGCTCCTGCCGTTCAAGGACGACAAGCGTACACATGAGGCGATAGGTGTGGCATACTATATGATAGGTAACACTGAAGAGGCGGAGCGCTACTGGGGAAAAGACCTGGACGAAGGTCAGAAAGGGGAACAGAAAGAAGTAGAGAAAGAAGAATAGAAACAATAAATACAAACAAACTCAATTTAATTATTAACAACTTAATTTACAAAACAATGAAATCAATCAAAAAGATTGCTTATGTAAGTGCAATTGCACTCGTAGGCGTAGGTTTTGCATCTTGCAAAAACAATGAACCCACTGTTGACGGCAACTACAATGGCGAGGTGGTAAAGACCCAGTTCTCTATCAGTCTTCCGAAGCAGGCAGTCGGCAAACGCAACATGGCTGCAGAGACTGTTCAGAGTACAGGTGCTGCCGCTGACTTCCGCGGAATGGACAACATCGTTCTCGTACCGTTCAATGTAGCAACAGCAGGCAATTCTGTAGCCGCTTCCGACTCACGTTTCGGTACAAACATCGTTCTTGGAGCAATTGGCGGTGACGCTGTGGCAGCAGCCAACACTTCAACCGCCAATGCTATTGTTGGCGCATCAGAAGTTGCAGGTGCAGGCAATGCCCACTTGTTCCGCGATGTACAGATTCCTCTGCGTACCAACGCTTTCCTTTTCTATGCTAAGGCTTGCAATGGTGCTGTTAATGCAGTGGCCGATGACGATGCTAAGAAACATCAGTATGGTTATCTTGTCGCTCCGGACTGGACAGCTCAGCCTAACACTTACACCTTTGCTCCGGAGCAGATTTACACCTCGACTCTTGCTACTACCAAAGGTCAGGCTTTGATAGCTTATCTTAACTCAATCATTGCTACCGAGATTACAGAAGGCGGAGTTACCAAAAAGTGGAGCGAATCTACCGACCCCGGTATGCAAGACCTCTATGTATCGTTCACAACTGATAATGCTGCCACCGGTACCGGTGCCACCTGCGCATCTTCTGCTACCGTCAAGGCTTTGGTTGAGGCTCTTTACAACGCTCTGTACACCCGCGCTAATACTGGTACTGGTGATGCAATGGCTATCGCTATCAGAAGCAACATTGTTGCTACAGGCAAAGCTACTGCAGACGACAGTACTCCCAACAAGGCAGTCATTACTCTTGATGCCTCTCTCGCCGATTATCCTGCAAGCGAGACCAATCTTCCTGACGGTACTATCGGTATCACTTATGACGCTACTGCAAAGACATTCAGCCTTATAGCTGAAACTGCCGCTTCTGCTGAAGGTTTGAACATGACTCCTGCCAGCAAGCTGGTTTATCCTGCTAACCTCTGGTATTATGCCAACAGTGCAATCAAGACTTCCAACTTGTCAGAGAAAGAACATTATGTAGCAGCAAACAACTGGGATGCTATTCTTGCTGAATATGCAACTGACAACGGAGCAGTTCAATCAAGCACACGTTCTGTAGCAATAAAGAACCCGATTCAGTATGCAGTAGGCCGTCTCGACGTTACTATAGCTTTGGGCGATGCTACAAAACTGATTGACAATGTTAACGCTGAAATCGCTGTTCCTGCAGCCGGTTATCCTGTTACTGCAGTGTTCGTAGGCAATCAGAAAGCCGTTGACTGGAAGTTTGAGACCAGTGGTACAGATGTTTACACCATCTATGACAATGCAATTCCTACAGGTATGGCTGCAGCCGCTACTACAGCAAGTGCTGCCAACTATACTCTTGTTCTTGAAACCGTAAAAGACCAACCTGTTCAGATTGCAATTGAGATGGAGAATACCGGTGCAGATTTCGTAGGTGTTGACAACAAGGTTATTGCTAACGGAACCAAGTTCTATATGGTAGCAACCCTGACTCCCTCAACAACTATGACCAACTATACTGCTGTTGACGGAAAAGTGTTCAAACAGGATTTTGTTACCACAGCCAATCTCACCATTGGTGACTTGAAGCATGCTTACAACGTTATTCCTGACCTCCGTTTGCCCGAGTTGGAACTTGGTCTTTCGGTTGACTTGACATGGCAAGCTGGTCTGACATTCACCGAAACTCTTTAATCACGGATTAGAGTAAAATAATTATTCAATAGTTTTTTGATTGATTCCGTTTCTTTCCGTTCTCCTGCCCGCATTGGCGGGCAGGAGAATGAGAAAACCGCGGGAGAAAAGTAAACAAACAGGTAGTGCCGACAAGACGGTTTACATATTGTGTTTGGTTAGTGTTTGTGCTGTGCATGTGTATGGTGCAGAGTTGCTCGCTGATTGATGACGACCTTACCAACTGTGGTTATAACTACAAGATGGTGTACAAGTTGCGTCTGATAACTAACATGCAGACGGAGCTTGACGAGGTGTTCCACGAGGAGGCGGACCTACCTGTAAGGAATGAGATTGAGCGCTATTTTGCGCCTGTATTCTCCGATATGGCGCATGATGTGGATATCTCGTTCTACAAGCAGCCTGAAGACAAACGCACCTTCTACAAACAGGATGTGATAGACAACAACCGTTCGGAGTATGTGTTTTATCTTCCGGTTGAGAACTACGAGAATCTTGCCGTAGCCAACATTGAGGACAATGACGTAGCGTATATGGCTGATACACTCAGCAGTATAGGTTCGCGCCTTACGTTGCCTGAGGGTGCCCGTTTCACGTCGCAGCGTACGGGTCTGTTCACCTCGCGTCTGTCGATGGAGATAAAAGACACGGTGGGTGACCAGGAGTTTGAGTCGATGCTGTATATGGCAAACTGCGCATCGGTGCTTGTGCTTGACACGACGGGCAGCAATATAGACATTGTCCGTTCGGAGGTGCTCGGCACTGCTGACGAGTTTCTTGTAAACGACAGTTCGTATTCGTATATTCGCGGCGTGGTGGTTGACGCAGAGCCTATTACTCCTTCGCTGACTGCTGCCTCGAGACGGATGCCGGCAGAGAGTGCAAAGAGTTTCCCGATGTGTCTCGCAGCAGTAACTTTCCCTTCGACCGACGTGGCAGATGCGGAGGGCAACTACTGGAAAATAGCGGTATATGCTGAGTTGCCTGACGGCAAGATTACAGAAACCATACTTGCGATAAAAGAGCCTCTTAATGCGGGTGACTTGCAAGTAATAATAGCCAAACTTAATCCGGACGGTTCGGTAACCCCGATAAACACTTCAGAAGTGGGTGCTTCGGTTACGCTCGACTGGAAAGAGGGCGGCACCTATAGCCCTGTAATTTAGTATATTGAAATTGAAATTGAAATTAAGCAAGTACATATTACTACTGATTGTTGCAGTATGCATGTTTTCGTGCAAAGACAGCGTAGAGACAGAGTCTATTGAGTTGCCGTTGCAGTTTGTTGTGCCGGCATCGCAAGAACTCTCGCCGCGCCGTATAGTGGGTGACCCTGGCTTTGCCGAGAATCTGGAGCTGCCGCATTGGGCATACATCTTTGTTGTGCTCAAGTATAATAACGACGGTGTAGTAACGGAGAAGGTAAGGTGGCAGGCGGTTAACCTATATACAGGCGGCAAGACTGATGCCGATGTATGGCAAAAGGCTACCACTCTGGACGATATAGTGTATTACAACAAAGTGGTATTTGTAGAACCTATACCCGGAACTCCTAATATCTCTACTCTTGAGACGTGCCATGTATATGCCGCTATGAGCAAGTCGCGGTTGGCACTGAGTTGCAACAATAACTCACCTGAGACAGAGGAGGATGTGAAGAACGTCACTTTCACTGTGAGAAACGAGTTGCAGGGTGAACTTCAGGATATCTACTCTACACCGTATAATTATTACGAGGACGGCAAATACTACGGCGATGTGAAAATGCAGTTTGTCGCTGACAAGTTCTATGCCAACAAGTCGCTCATGCTCTACCATGTGGCATCGAAGGTTGACTTGAAGTGGAATGTGCCTGACGACAAGCAGACCCAGCTTCGCATAACCGAGATACGGACAAAGAACCTGTTTAACAATGATCAGGCTTACCTCTTCCGCCCGACGGAGAATGTGCATGCCGAGTTTACCGCTGCTGACGGCTATACACCGGCTGCTGCCCTTGTAAGCAATTCGGAAGGCACATGGTGGGCAGGCAGAACATATTTCTACACCATTCCTTACAATACTCCGAGTGAGGGCATTTTCCCTGTGCATGCAGATGTTAAGATGCTGAATGTAATTGAGAATAATGAATATACCGACAACCTTAGGATGGAAATCAAGAACCCCGATGTGTTCGTGCCTTGGGTGCGCGGACAACTGAATTTCTCCACTGTTCTGACGGGGGACAATTCGGAAACCCTTACAGTGGAATAAACTAAGACCTTAATAACTATAACTTACGAAATCAGCTTACGAAATTGAAAAGAATCACTGACATATCATCTTCAACGACACTGCTCTGCCTGTGCAGGAGAGTGCTTCCTGTAGTGGTTGCGGTGTTGTCCGTGATGCCTCTTTCGGCGCAGACGGACACTATTCGTTATGTGAAGACAACGGGTACTTATCAGGGTTCGGGTCTGAGTTGGGCTCAGGCGAAGAACAATATTCAGGACGCAATCAACGACCTCTACAAGTACCTGACTGACAACAACCTTACCAGCGGCAGCGTGTATGTGGCTGCCGGAACTTATATCCCTACCGAATCGACAGAGAGCTTCGGTGGCGGTTTGCAGTACACCTCATTCAAGATTTTCCCCGGTGTGCATGTGTATGGCGGTTTCCGTCCCGACGAGACCGACATGAATGCCAAACCTTATGCGGATGACGGCAAGATAGACACCCTGTACCGTCCGCTTGTGGACAACCTGCCCAACCTCGAGTCGGGTCAGGAGGCTAAACTCCAACCTTGGAACTTCCGCTATAAGACCGTGCTGAGCGGTTCTCACATTAGCGACCCTATATTTACATTCAACGCTTCGAAAGGCGTTTATAACACTATCTTCCCCACCAACTCTTACCATGTGGTATGGTTTGCGACGGAGGGATTCATACCTGTGACGGTTGCCGGCGACGAGGAGAACCATGCTCTGCCGTTGCCCAACCCTGCCAGTGTTGACGGTTGCGTCATCACAGGCGGCTATGCTTCAGACAAGACTATAACCGCCCGTCTGCACCCCGGTTTCGGCGGCGGTGCATATATGGTGCCTAACTCGGCGCTCCGCTGCTGCCTTATCTACAACTGCGAAGCCGCAATGCGAGGCGGCGGTGTGTATATGGACGGCGGCGGCGAAGTGGATATGTGTATGATACACACTTGCCAGTCGCAAGGTATAGGTATCATGCAAGGTTATGGCGGCGGTGTGTGCATCGACTATGAAGGTGCGCTCACGCGGTCGTATATAGTGAACAATGCCGCCCGTTTGGGTGGCGGTGTGGCAATATGCCATGCCCCGAGTGAATACCCGTGGGAGTCGCTTGACAACTGGCGTGCAGCCGAAGGGCAGGAGCGCCGTGGCGAGATAAACGTATATAGTCCGCACGCAACGGCATGTATCATCACCAACAATACAGCCACTGCCGAGGCGGGTGCCATATACTTCAACGACGGAGGTGTGGGCAACCACCTTACCATCGGGCGCAACAACTGCGTAGGTGCCGATATCACATACAACGGCCGTCGTCACGGACGAAGCGGTGCGGTATATATATTGAACGGCGGACATATATACAACTCCGTAATCTGGGGTAACAAATGTCCGGCAAACAGCGACATCCAGTTTGCGACCTACAATGTAGGTTCTACTGACGATGTAGTTGACAGCGAGGGAAATATAACAAAGGAGGGTCTGCGCCCGAAACTCTACTATTCAGCCGTCGAGATGCACGACATCACCGACTGGTCGGGTACGGAGAAGAAGAACGTGATGTCGCTCGAGTCCACCAACACCAATGAGTCCGGAAATTATGCCAACTACCCCTATTTCATCGGTCATGACGGAAAGGGCAGTGTGATGGGTCATGTGGGTGCAGGTATGAGCACCTCGCTGCCGATGGGTACGATAGACCAGGACTATGCCGATGGCTTGGTTGACAAACCCGACCCTGCTAAGGTGGGTATCCCGAGACCTATATACTGGAAGCCTGCCGCCATCTCTTCAATGTCGAAGATGGGTCTGCAGGTAACCGATGCGCTGCATGTCCACTCGCAGTGGATTATGCACGCCCATACTGCTACCGACATGCTGGGCGACTTCTTCGAGCCTATGTCCACCTTCGGTGCTCTCGTGCGCCGTAGCGAGCAGTTTGGTGCAGCATTCATTAAGAACCAAGAGATTCAGCTCTACCGCGAAAAAGGCTATACGCAGGACAAGCTGAATGACTATAATAATCAGGTAGTGGCAGATGCCGACAGCAAGCTTATTCTGCTCGGCACCCACCTGCCCGACGACGGTACGGAGACGCTGCTGCCTACCCTCTTTGTTGACCCTGCCCGTAACGCTGGTCAGAAAGACATAAAGATAGGTGAGCAGGGCATCGGTGCTTCGTGGGACAAGCCGGTGGGTTCTATCAACGACGCTATCTACTATTTCCGCGGCTGCATGAAGCGTGTAGGCAGCGACGGCACTTTCGTCTATGACGGCACAAGCCCTGTCTATTATGACGAGAACGGCGATGCAAGATACCTTATCAACGGCACGGAATACAAGCATGTGCAGATATTGGTGAAGGGTTATGAGCGAGGCAGCGGTATCAACGCCACCACGGCAGGTATAGGCGCTTACCTCGGTTCGCAACTGCGTACTGCCGCCCTCCGTCCTTGCAGCAACATGCGTATATACGGAGGCTATTATCCTGATGAGACGGGCACACAGACCGACAACCGCAATCCGCGCGAGTACCCGACGAGTGTGTCTGCCGACATCACCCAGAGCGGCTACGAGAACAACTCGGCACACGTGGTGGCGCTGTCGAATGTGCGTAATGTGATTATCGACGGTCTGCGTATGCACGATGGTAATGCCAACCTGTACGGCGAGCACTCGTATGCGCCCAACGGCGAGCCTATCGCTTTCGGCGGCGGCTTGATACTTAACAACGCCACTGCACCCGACACCGAGCGTATTGACATGACGGGCAACTATCTGCGCAACTCGTATATAGTAAACTGCTCTGCACCCAACGGCGCGGCAGTGTATGTGAACAGTGCTAACAAGAAAGCTGACGGCACCTACTGCGCAGCAGAACTGAACATCATCAACACCATTATCCGTAACAACACCGTAGGCACCGGAACAGACACTATCAAGGTGCCCGGAATCGGTAATGCAGGTGTGATAACCGCCCGAGGCGGCAAAGCCAAGGTGCGTATTGACCACAGCGATATAGTCAACAACACGGGTTACGCTATTGAGACCCTTGAATATACTGATGAAATCAACCCCGAGATTGATGAGAACAGCATCAATGCCAACGAGGGTGTAGTCAGAATATACAACTCTGTTATCTATGCCAACGGCAAGATTGACCGTACTAACCGCTCGAAGATAGAGTATCCGCTGAGTTGCCGTACTGCATCGGGCAGCGGCAACAATATTGACGGCGAGTATATAATGCTTGACTGGGATGTGCCTATCTACAAGGTGCCGGCAAAGCACTGCAATCTTATCTTCTGCCGTGACTTTTCCGACCAGTACGGCAAGTGGGGCATCCGACTGCTTGACGAGTATCAGCAGACGGTATATATCGACGGTTTGTCGCCTATGTTCTTCGACACGGAGGTGGAAGCCAACGACTTCAGAGAGGCTCATCCTGCACCCACCGGTACAAAATGGAACAACGCTCTTGGCACCGATGTGGAAGGTGCTGTCTATCTCGACTATCCGTATTTCGACAACCCCAGCCGCAATGTGGGTCACTCCACAGACGGCGACAAGCCTATGAACGGTGGTCTTATCTCATACATACCCGGCAACCAGAACCCGATGGTGAATGCTGCTTGCGACATGAGTATCAGAGTATGGGATATCAACGGCAACGAGCGCAGCCGCGGCGGCGACCCTGACTTAGGAGCCATAGAGAACCACTATCTGCCCAAGAAATACACTGTGTTCTATGTGACACCCGAAGGTGCAGGCAACTATAGCGGTTCTTCGTGGGGGAATGCTATTGCAGGCAACTATATATATCAAGTAGCCAAAGCACCTGACGAGCAGCCGTGGAATGTGGACAATAACGGCGAGAAAGTGCCTACCACCGATATCCGCTACGAAGGCGGACGCTACAATCCCGCCAATTATCCTTTCGGAGAGAATTCTAACTCCTCACTGGACTTTTTCGCTGATGGCTCGGGCAACACCAGAGGTAACGGTGCTGCCGGAAACCAGGTAATCTCGAACAACAGACAGGAGGACTATGTCAGCGGCCTGCAATATGCAGTGGAGAAAGCAGCGGCATACAATACTCTTGCTGACGACAGCCCGCAGCGCGATGCGGAGATAGACTCTGTGCAGGTATGGGTGGGCAACGGTGTATATACCGACCACAAGGGTTACGTCATTCGCAACAAGACTACAGTGCTTGGCGGATTCCCTGCAAGCACAATAGGTACTCCGGGTATGAGCGAGCGTATTGCTCTTATAGCCGAAGGTATTCCACGCCCGGAAGCATATAAAGACAAGAAGGCGGAAGACTACGAGACTATTCTGCAGATATCCAGAACAAGCCCGCTTGGTGAGAGTCAGGTTTCTGCAACTACAGCAAGCACTATTATAAAATTGCCCGCAGGTTATACCATTCACAATAACGAGATCTATATCATACAATCCACTGCCAATGCTGCCGGCAATAACAAGGTAGGTTATTGTATGTATGCCGGCGGAGACGATGTGCTGTCAGGTATGAGTTCGCAACCGGATATGAACGATATGTGGTTGAGATTGGATTACAATGATACTTATTTCTTGTTGTATAATTTAGGAACGGGGAAGGTTATCAGTTATGCCAATAATAATGCGTCGCTTATAGATTTGCCTGCCAATCCTCAGAATCAGAATTGTGTTTTGAGATTGGATGGTAATGTTCGTATCTGCAGGGGTAATAATTACGCGAATGCGGATCAGGCACTCTGTATTCCGACTTCCAATGATAATAGCATTACAACAAATCAGCAGAACAACAGAACACAATGGGCTTTCAAAAGTGTTGGTACTGTGACGGCAAATGGAGGCAACTCATACACATTTAATATAGAGGCAACTAAAATAACAGCAACTGCCGGTACTATTTTTAACTCTGTCAAAGTGTTCCGTGGTAGCCAGGAAAACATAGTCCGCAAGCCGGTGCTTGCCCAGCCTGATGTCTGTCTGCCTACATGGTCGCCTAACAACTCAACGGGTAATAATGACAATACAAGTAACACATATCGTTATGAGGGAGGAAAAAATGCGTTAGTAGATGCCAACTATCAAGGTTATGAGCGTGTATGCTGGGACGGCTTCACCATAAGGCATGGTTTCTACAACCAATATAACGGTAACCGCGACGGAGGTGCAGGAGTGCGACTGTTCAGAGGCATTGACTTGATGAACTGCGTAATTCGTGACAACTACAATTTAGGAGGGGGCCGTGCCCGCGGCGGCGGCATTTATATGGATGGCGACAACTCCCGGGTAATAGGATGCTTCGTTATCAACAACAAAACTGACGGTTCCGGCGATCGTTATGGCGGTGGCGGCTACCTTATTATCGGTACTGCATACAACTCGCTGTTTTCCAATAATCAATGTACAAACAATGGTAATGACGGAAGTGGTGTATTCCTCGAAGGTGCATTGTTCTACAACAATACTATTGTTTACAACCGAGGAACGGGTGTATCTCACTGGTCTGACAATGCCGGTCGTGATACATACATGGAGATGTATAACACCATTGTTTGGGGTAACCAGAATAATGATATAACATCGACTACTGCAGGTGCGTTGCAAGCAGGCAACTTCAAGAATAACTATATACAGAAAAATGCTGTAGGTGATAATAAGATTCAAGCTGCCTACAATAATATATTGGGTAATGCTGCCGCAGCCAACCCCTTTGCAGCCGGCAACAATGCTCTGGCTAATTACGATTTCCGCTTGGCAAAGACCTCGGTGTGCATCAACAGCGGTGTCGAGCCTCTGGTGAACTACAACGCAACGAAGATAGTGGAACTGCCTCCATACGATGTGGCGTTCACCGACCGTGTGAAAGACTGTCAGGTGGATATAGGCGCCTACGAGTATGACGGCACGAAAGAGATAAAGCCCGGCTTCGAACTTATAGCCTTCGACCCCGAGCAACCTGACGAGAGAGAACTGTGCGCAGTGTATTATGTGGCTCAATCCGGTCTCGGCTTAGGTACTGCCGAATCGCCTGTCAACGCCGCCTGCCCACTTAAACTGCAGAAGGTGCTCGATGCTGCTGCACGCTTCAAACTTGACGTGGAACTCATAAAAGCAGGTCGTGCCGAGGGCCGCACCTACTCTGACCCTGCTGTGCAGGTGACGGGCAATGTTAATGCCACATACGAAGTAATCACCGGCACGGATGCCAACAGAGCAGTTGCACAGCAGACGCAGCAAGTGAATATATCGGAAGTGAAGCATGTGGTGGTGAAACTGTCGGAGGGCGAATATTACCCGCTCCGTTCCACCAACGACAAGATGGTGCAAGGCTACTCCGAAGAGGTGCTGCCGACCCGCTCAATCATGATTCCTCACGGAGTGGAGTTGTGGGGCGGTTATGACTATACCCGCAAGACAGAGCTTAACTCCAACCCTATCTTCTACGAGACCTACCGCGACCCGCTCAACCACAAGAGTATGCTTAGCGGCGATGTGGTCAACAAGAACTCGGGCGAGATAGGTCAGGCATACCACGTGATTTCCTTCACCAACAACCTCTATGCTACCAACGACTACCTCGAGTATGAAGACAGCCTGCAGTGGCTCACCGACCGTGCCGTGGTTGACGGCGTAAGCATAGAGAACGGTTATGCTTTCGGTACCGACGAAATCGACCGCTTCGGCGGTGCTGCAGTGGTGGAGTCGTATGCACACATCAGAAACAGTATAATTCAGAACAACAGTTCGTCCAAGTGCGGCGGTGGTCTGTATCTTCTGCCTCAGTCGCTTGTGAGCGGCTGCGTACTGGCAGGCAACACCTCCGACCTCGGCGGCGCAGTCTATGTGGCAGAACTGGAAAGCAGTATTGCGGACGAAACGCTTCGCAACCTCGCCTATTCGAGAATATACAACAGCACCTTTGTAGGCAACACCGCCCTTGTGCGCGGTGGCGGCGTGTGGTACGAGACTAACCTGCGTGCCAAAGGTGTAGTGCTGTGGCACAACACGAGTAACGACATGAACAATGTGGCAGGCGTGTTCGACACGGGTCTGGAGTTGTCGGAGAACAACTACCCGTTTGCATACAGTGCCGTTCAGTCAAGGCGTCTGCCAGGCGTGAACAACATAGAACTTAGTGCGGAGAACCAGAGAGGACCCCGCTGGACACAGAACAGCATAGATGATATGCGCTGGCGCGGCGACCCATTGTATTATACCGGTCAGACCAACGACGAAGCGTACTTCTATATAGAGCGACTCTCCGCGCTTGTGCGCACCGGTATGCCTTACGACCTCTATACCTCGCTTAGGCAGACCTACCCCTCGCTCGAGTTGCGCGACATGGCTGGTGTGGCACGTATGCGCGAGTTGTACGACGCAACGGACAACGGCACAATGAACTATCTCAAGCACATGACCTTCACACCCGAGAAGAAAGACAACGACTTCATAGAGATAGGTGCGCGCGTTTACAACTATGAGATAAGACCTGACCTGAGCCACCCCTTCACCCGAATATATGTAGCCAACCCGGAGAATGTGGATATCTCTGTGGCAGCCGAGATGGCTGAGAGCGGCGACCCGCTCTATAGTCAGCAGGGTGCTTCTATGGCATTCCCCTTCCAGCGTCTCAGCGATGCTCTCGACTATATAATCGCACTTCGCAGCAGCAACATCGAGACACCTAACCACCAACTGTTGCGGGAGGTGTATCGCGATACACACTTCGAAGTCTTCCTTGCCGGCGGCAACTACTACCCGACCCACAATTCACGCGGTCAGGAAGGTCACGGCCGTGCTTCCACCTTCCTCTTGCCCGAAGGTGTGAGCGTAATTGGAGGTCTTGACCCCAAAGTATATTACGGTCAGGAGGGCTATTACTTCGATCAGCTGCAACCCTTGGCAGGCGTGGATATTCTCAACAACGCACACTACAACAACGACCGCTCTGATATACAGGATGCAGGCGGCAATACTGTTGCCACCACCGTTGAACTCGTGCCGGCACTCACCGACACCATCTGGAACAGGCGTCCGCATACCGATATCAACGGAAACAACATATTCGAGCCTTGGGAGTTCCTCTACACCACCACATTGTCCGGCGAGACAATGCGCGGAGTGGGAAATGAGGACAATGTCTATCATGTGGTTACCTGCTATGCCGACTCGAATTATGTAGGTGCACTGCCTCACCGTTTCTCAACGGAGACTCCTGTTAAGGGCAATTATCTTGACGCCCGCAGCGGCGGCACCGAGTCGGTGTACTCGCAGTTGCTCCGTATGATAATCTTCAACGGCGTGAACATAACCAATGGTAATGCACGCGACTTGGAGGAGGATGCTATTGCTAACACTACAATGTTCTATCGCGGCGGCGGTATGCTTGTGGACGGCAGTCTGGAGAATGCCAATCTGTGCAGCGGTCAGATGCTGACAACCAACAACGACACCGTCTTCATCCCCGAGTTCGACCCCCCCGACCCCGAAGCCAAAGGACTTCGCGACATACCTGTAATTATCTCTGCTTCGCAGTTTATCAACAACAACGCCATACAGGGCGGCGGCATATTCACCAACGGTACGCTTATCATCCTCTCTTCTTCCTTCGTGCAGAACTACTCGGAGGGTGCAGCTCAGAAAGAGAATGCAGAGGCTGCAAGTGATATAGTGAAGTTCTCGTGCGGCGGTGCTGTGGCAACCAACGGCGTCTTGAGTGTGGTAAACACCATCTTCGCCAACAACGAGGCTATGTTCGGCGACTATGGCAAGAGCCTGTCTCCGTCAGCGCCCGGCTACCTGCAGCAAGGTTTCGGCGGTGCAATCTGGGGTGGCAAGTACTCGGATGTAGGTCTTATGAACTGCGACGTTGTCAACAACAAAGCCGTAAGTTACCCCGGCGTATATGTAAACCATAGGATAGATGCACAGAAGTTTGCCGCCAACACCATCTTCTGGGGCAACAGCGCCGCTGGTATAGAGAACGAGAGTGAAACATTCTCGGGAGGCTGGGGTGCATTAAAGAATAGTCTTGACCTCAACAAGGACGTATATTCCTACCGTACCGCTACCGAGAAAGCCCGTTCGCTTGAGTTGAACGAGAAACGTAAGAACGGCACTATCACCGAGACGGAACTGAACGAACTGGACGATATGGAGGAGCATCAGGTAATGTTCTTCTGCGCTTATCGTCCCGACTACGGTCCGGAGCCCGAACTGAGCACCGACTCGATAGTGATTGACGCAAGTATGGTTGACCCTGCCTTCGGCGACAACATCGCAGGCACCTATGACCCCCGCGAAGTGCCTTTCCTCGGTGTGAATGTCAACTATTTCAAGATATTCAACGGCAACAACAATATCAATATCACGTTTGAGAACGAGGGTGTGGACGGACCTAACTTCGTGCTGCCTTCAAGTCAGGCGGGCAAAGACGGCTACAACCCGTCAGCCAACTGGATGCCTGCCCGTATTAACAAACTGACTGACAACGGCTGGTCGTATCTCTCGCTTGTGCAAGACCCCGGGTCGGGCGAGACCGAATTCAAGAAGGTAGGCGGTGTGGACGCTTGGAACAGGTTGCCGGACAATCGCATAGCCGGCGGACCGTACAACTACTATGCATACACCTTCACCAGATTCTATCGTGCTACGTTCATGCCGCTTGGCGACCAGTACTATATGCAGTTCAGCAATTCGTTACTCAACGCCTCGTCAGCCAACAACGGTTATATGTATCGTATCTCTTCCAACCCCTTGGTTTACACTGATGAGGAGAAGACATACATCGACTTCGGCGTCTATGAGTATCAGCACCGCAAACTGCGTATCAACCAGTCGAGCGACATCGATGTGCTGTGGGTATCCGAAACCGAAGACCTTGAGAAAGGTAACGACGGTTACACATGGGATGCTCCTACCAGCAACCTGCAGGCTGCCATAGAGACTCTGATGAGAAGCCGTAACGGACACGCCAAACAAATCAACATCATCAAGGGTGAGTACAAGCCTAACGCAGTGCTTGGTAGCGGCGACGACATGAGCCTCAGTTTCACCATACAGAGCCAGCTTATGAACGACGGTGCCCTCACTCCGCAGACCGGTCAGGACTATGGTATAAAGAGTCTCACCATCCGCGGCGGTTACGACCCCGACATACCCGATGAGGCAGGCTTCAACCCTGACAAGAACCCTGTGGTATTCTCCCTGGCAAGGCGTACAAGTATCACCAACAGCCAACTCGGACATATTGTCAACATACTTGATGCCGAACAATATGTAACTACCATCAGCCAGCAGGGTGTGTCCACCAGTATGGGAACAGGTTTCGCTATCCCCATCACCATTGAGGGTATCACTTTTGAGAACACACTCTCCACGGTGGAGGCAGGCGGTGCCGCCATCTATTATCACGGGCAAACGAAGTATGATGCAACCTTGGGTGCCAAGGGTGATACACTGCTTGCACCTCCTGCTAAACAGGTATTCTATAATCCGGCAGACAGCACCCAGAGCAGATGGGAACTGAGCGGCGAACCCAAACTGACTATACGCAACTGTATCTTCCGCAACAACGGTGCAAGTGCCGTATCTGCAGTGCGCATCGACGGCGGTGCAGGCAGCTCGTTAATAGTCAATTCGCTCTTCGACCATAACACGGGCGACCCGCTTCAGTCGGTGAACACCACACTGCTCAACTGCACCTTTGCACAGAACCAAGGTTACCTCAAGATAAAAGATACAGAGGAGACCTATGGCCAGTACGACAACGGCAGCGGCGTACTTGAGAAACTCAGCATAGATTATCACAGTGCGATGCACAACTCTGTGCTGTGGCGCGAGAATCTTGCAGGTTCCGGTCTGCACCATTGGAGCATACAGGACAAGTATGGCAACGAACTGGTGATGGGTGCTTCGGACAGTCTGACCTACAACTCGTATTCTCTGCCTGATGCTGAAGATAATCCTACTACTGCTGATGTGGAGGACGCCTTCAACAACCTGAAGATAAGCCGTGTAAACAGCGATGTGCTCTTCGGTCCTAACTTCGTCAACCCCGATGCAGGCGACTACCATCTCTATCCGAGCAAGCGAGTGATGAACGTGGGCAGCAATGCCACCTACGCCCGTCTTGTATGGCCTGAGTATTATACGGAAGATTATGCCGGTGCACTGGTATATGAGTCGCTCATGCGCAACCTGCATCCCGACCAGAGCACCTACGACACTCTGACCACCATCATCCATGACGAGGAAATGGGAATCGACAGAGTCATAACTTATCTCTCGCTCCGCAAGCCCAAAGACTATGACCTTGGCTCTATCGCCCGTCTGCAGAGTGTAGCCATCGACCGCGGTGCATACGAGTGCCCGGGTAGCGGTCAGCGTATCATCTATGTCAACCCCGACCGTGTGACCTCCACAGGCAACGAGACAGGTCGTACATGGGAGGAAGCCTACGGAGCCGACAAACTGCAGCTCGCCATCGATGCCGCTTCTATCTATACCAACAACAGTGAGGACAAGAAAGCCTACGTGTTCGTGCAGGGTAGCAATGTGTCGCAAGGCAACCTCATTGTGCGCGAGGGCGTGGATGTGTACGGCAGTCTGCCGAGAGGCTATACCAACCAGGCTATCCCTCTCGACCGTGATGCCGACGAGTGGGACTATGCAGAGGCTGAGATACAGTCGTTCATCAACCGTGTGCGTGCAGAGCGCTTAGGTATGGCTTCTGACAACAACACACAGACTCTCATCTCGGGTATATCCACAGTGAACGTGCTCGACCATAAGAAGACCACGGTTATTGACGGATTCCTTATTACTAATAATGCTACCGCAGAGTCGCCTGCCACTACTCCGGCAGTGGACATTCAGGTTCGCAACGTCTCTATAAGCAACTGTATGATAACCGGCAACGTGATGGCTGACGGTATCCCTGTAGTCAACCTTGAAGGCAGAGCCGACGGTCTGGCACTTATGTACAACACCCTTGTGTATGGCAACACCGCTTCTACCCTTGTCAATGTTGGCAACCAGAGCCGTGTGCTGAACTGCACCGTGGTGGCTGACAACGAGGGCGAGACACCTGTAGGCGGCTACAATGACGACACTCATGTGCTGAATACAATAGCAGTCAACGAGAGCGCAGGACGCTATCCGCAGTTCGCACCGTATATGCGCCCCAATGCCAACACCTACTACGAGCCTGACGGCTATCTCACTGAGCACCGTCCGTACTGGTATCAGTTGGTGGAGACCAGCAACCTTATAAACGCAGGTACCGACGACGGCACCTCAGCACAAGGCGCCAACTCCATTGCTCAGACATTCCCGTGGGCTGTGAACTTCAACCTCGACCGCGATATTCTCGGTAACCCGCGCCGTCTCGGAGGGAAAATTGACGACGGCTGCTTCGAGACATGGCGTATATACGGCAACCGCCGTGTAACTAACCTTACCAACGGCAAGGCATACGAAGACCTGCTGAAGTATATTACCGACATCACCGCTGCCGACTATACTCTTGACGGTACTGAGTCTGTCGAAGAGAGAGAGGCGAAAGAGTCGCTCGAACAACTCTATGACAGCATCATAAGCAAGGGCTTGGCTATCGACAAGGCTGAATACTGGAACGAGAACTACGGTGGTAACCATTATCCGCATACTGGTAGTGTGGTATATGTCATGAAAGATGCTAACCTCATAATCGACACTCTCAACGCAGACCCGCTCTTTGCGGTTACCAACCCTGTGCGTCCGGGCTATGTGCTTGTGAAGACTGGCGGCTCTATCTACGGACAGAGCAATGCTATGCAGTTCGCATACGTGGCAGTCGAGAAGCCGTTTGCTGAAGGTGCACAATACGGACTTGTAAGCATGCCGTTCGACTGCAACCTCGATGCAACCTATTCGCTCACAGTGCCCTCACAACCCTTCGAAGCCTATACATACGATGCTACAGGGCGTGCCGCATACAACTATGAGTTCCAAGCAGAGAACTCCTCCTTGTGGAAGATATACGACAAGTCCTTGCAGAGAGGACGCTACGAAGGTTGGCTCATGAAGTTCAATACCGCTCTGCCCGCTAACGACACCCTGCGCTTCACCGGCTGGGCTGCAGAGGGCAGGTATGCCTACGAAGACTTCGCAGGCGAACTCGAGAAGACCGTTGTGCTCGGGCAGAAAGACAACATCCCGAACGATGGCACCGGTCACTTCACTCGGGTGGAGGACATGGGCTGGAATCTTACGGGTATGCCTTATCTGGTAAGCACCTATCGTACGGACGACCCTGTGACGCAGTATGACTACAATATGCACCTGCCCCATATACTCTACAAGATGAATACCGAGGGCGAGTACGTGAAGAACAGTACTTCATACGCAGTAACCTCGTGGACGAACGAAGAACTGCTGACAATGCACGAAGGCTTCTTCCTGCAGACTGCCGCCATCGCCCAGACAGAGAACCTGCGCTACACCTTGCCCGTATTCAGCGAGGCTGCCCCGCTCGCTGCTCCGCGCCCCTTGGTGAAGTTCGGCAATACCGAAGGTCAAGGCGATATACTCAAAGTTTATCCTGACAGCGAGGCAGACAAGCAAGTCACTTATTCTATGGGTCGCGATGGTGTCAAGTGGCTCCTGAACGATGTTCCGCAACTCTATATGGTTGCCGACAAGGGTAGCCGTCTATCGCTTGCTGCAGCCGCTCCTACGGAGATTGACCTCCCGCTCGGAATCCATGTTCCCGATGCCGCAGAGGGTGATGTATGGGAAGGTTCTTCGCTCTACACATTCTCCCTGCCCGACCCCGAGGCATACGAAGAATATAACTACGTATGGCTGATCGACCGCAGTCTGAACAGAGTCACCAACCTCCTTGAGAACGACTATACCGTTACCCTCGGTCCGCAAACCGACAACTCTCGCTTCCGCCTGCGCATTGGCGGTTATCCGCTCGGCACTGCTGACGGTAGAGAGTATATAGTCTATCTCTACGACCATACGCTCTATGTACGCGGACTTGTTGAGGGCGATGTAATCACGGTCTATGGAGCCAACGGTGCGTTGATTCTTGATGCCGTTGCCACCTCTCCCGAGTACTCTTGCCCGATACCTTTCGGTCAGGGTGTGTTCTCCGTAAAGGTCAACGACTACGGCACGAAAGTCATAAATCTGTAAGGCTGCATTGCCTTGCAAAGACGAAGATATGAAGATTCTTAAGGGTGCTTATGTAGTGTAAGCCGCTTAAGAATCTTCAGTGTATTCAGGGAAAACTGCGTTTATTTGCTTGCCCCCTTTCAATTTTATTTGCACAATTCAAAAACTTGCAGTACCTTTGCAGCCGCAAAAGAGGAAAGTTGGCTGAGTGGTCGATAGCGGCGGTCTTGAAAACCGTTGACCTGAAAGGGTTCGGGGGTTCGAATCCCTCACTTTCCGCAAAGAAAAAAATACAAGTTGTCTGTTTGAGTTCACTCAAACAGACAACTCGTTTTATTTATGGGTGGAGAGTGGTGGGGTGTAGAGATCTGACCGTGCCGAGTCCCTGCAATTCTGCTTCTGACATTTTGTCACCTTTTTGCCCCTTTTACCTTACAAAGTGTAAGTTCACGGGTAGCCCACTTTAAGCCTACTCTAAGCCGAGTGTTAGCCATCTCCCCAATTTGACACTTTGTCACCTTTTCTGCCTTTTTGCTTACACTTTGTCATTTTCTTTATTGCGTCTTGCGGGTGTTGGTTATACACTTTTATCTTTCCGAATGTATTGTTTGCTATGCCTAAGAGAATTTTTGCATAAAAAAACATACTTTTCTATAAATATATATTGTGGGATTAAAATGTTTTGTTTACCTTTGCACCGTGATTTTTTCATAGTATTAGATTTAAGGTTAATTTTTGTGAATAAGGGTTGTCGTGAGATAACTCTTATTTTTCCTCTATTATCAAATCCATAGGATCTTAAATATTTTTTTTATATCTCATATTGTGTACTGATTATTACCTTGGAGTAATGCTCTTTGATACCCAAGTAAGTTTGTAAAAGAATAAATTTCTAAGATTATCAACAACTAAAGTTAATAGGTTTGATTAGACATGTGGCGTTGTATAACCATATTATGTATTGTGTTTTGCCAGCTTATATATGCAGGTAACAGCAATAGTCTCATGTTGCGTTTTGATGCTGATGAATGGCCATCAATATATAATACGAACGATTTCATACAAATGGGATATCCTACTGATATTGCAAATAAAGTCACAAATAATCATTCACATAGTTTTTCTGTAGGATCGAAGGGTGAGTATGTCCGGT
The DNA here is from genome assembly GCA_905235505.1 of Paludibacteraceae bacterium. Classification (GTDB taxonomy): domain Bacteria; phylum Bacteroidota; class Bacteroidia; order Bacteroidales; family Paludibacteraceae; genus Colicola. The sequence goes on along the minus strand of CAJOMJ010000031.1, from coordinate 2,057 downwards.
TTTCTCCGGGTAACTTGCAGTATCGTGCATCCACCGATGAATGGCGCTTTGCTAAAGAACAGTATTCTTATATAGGTTATGATAACGCCAACATTTCCTCCACTTATGATGGTTGGATTGATCTGTTTGGTTGGGGGACAAGCGGTCATAACGGGTCAGACCCATATCTATATACTACTGACAATAATGCTTACGGACCTAAGAATCAAGATTTAAATTATACTGATTATGATTGGGGCTATTACAATATTATCAGTGACTATCCTGCGGGAATGTGGCGTACAATAACCAGCAATGAATTCAAGTATATCTACTCTGAGCGACCTAATGCTGCTGCATTGCGCGGTCATGCCATAGTAAATGATACGGCAGGGTATATTTTTCTTCCCGATGATTGGATTCTTCCAAATGGATTAGATTTCACTTCTAATAGTCCTCAAGGATTCAATTCGAATGTATATACACTTGACGAATGGCGACAAATGGAAGCCGCAGGAGCAGTATTTCTTCCTGCTGCAGGATTTCGCTCCGACCGATTAGTGAGAGAATATAACACTTCACTTGTTCCCTTAGGTGGGCATTACTTAACGGCAAGTATAAATCCAAGCAATAATCAGCAAGTCGGTTATTTTCGGTTTCATAATACTGTGTCAAGTTACAATCTTGGGGTTGGATGGTATAGTAAATATGGCGGGGAGAGCGTAAGACTTGTTAGAAGTATTATCCGTGACACGATTTGCTATTCTCCTACCTATTCGTATGGTGAGATAACTTGGTCGTTGCCGTATGTGTCTGACCCAATGAATCACGCTCCTGTTTCTTATACTCTCGAGTATCGTAATGCCCAAACACGCACGTTCTTATTGATTCAACTATTAATAATATTTCCTAACTCTTCTTCATCCGGCAAATGCAATTACAGCTCGCTATCAGAAGAACGCAACTTTGGGGCTTTCAGCATATCCTCCAATGAACAAATCAGATTTTCACAAGGGAACTTGCTATATAAAGCATCTACTAACGAATGGCGCTTTGCAGACGAACAATGGGATTACGTAGGGGATGCAACTCAAGGAACTATATACGAGAATAATGTAAAGAGCAACAATGCTCTTGTATCTTCAACTTATAATGGTTGGACTGACCTTTTCGGGTGGGGGACAAGTGGATGGAATAGCGGAGCAATTGAATATCAACCATACGCAATTAGTAATAAGAATACAGATTATTTCCCGGGTGGTGTATATTCCAATCATCTTGTGGCAGAATATGCTGATGCTGATTGGGCATACCATAATGTAATAGGTTCGTATCCGTCAGGTAGTTGGCGTGTGCCTACTTATGAAGAGTGGAAATATATGTTTGCTCAGCGACCTAATTATGATAAACTTCGCGGTAAGGCTATTGTAAACAATGTTCCGGGATTTATTCTTTTACCGGATGACTGGCCTTCCCCTCAGGATATCATTTTTTCTCCCACTTTAATAAAGGCCTACGAAACCAATGTCTATTCTGCGGCACAATGGAATAGAATGGAAACTCTGGGGGCTGTTTTCTTCCCTGCAGCCGGGTATAGAACAGGAAAAGAAGTGAGAGATGTAGGGAAATACGGATATTACTATTCATCAACCGTGTATGATCCTACCTATGTTTGGCGTTTGCGGTTTGCTCCTAATCTTGTAGAAATCACTGCATCCAATCTGTCCAAAAGGTTCTATGCAAGAAGTGTAAGACCAATCCAGAGAATCATACGTGATACTATTTGTTATAAGCCCTTCTATAACTATCATGGAACTATCTTTCAGATGCCTGCCCAAACAGAGTGTCCATACAATGGAAAGGAAATCAAGTTGTTGTACAGAGATATCACGACTGATAATGAGTTCTCATGTATTTGTCTTCTTGTATTACCTCCTCCTGTTAGTACTACTTTCTCGGAAACGATATGTGAAGGAGGTTCTTACGCATGGGATGGTGATACCTATACCAAGACCGGAGATTATACCAAGACCTACACTGCAGAGAATGGCTGTGATAGTGTTGTCACCCTTCATTTG
>CAJOMJ010000030.1 GCA_905235505.1 Paludibacteraceae bacterium | reverse complement strand
GTCTCCTTTCACCCTTCCCGCCGTCTCCTTTCACTCTCCCCACCGTCTCCCATCTCCCTCCCCGCCGTCTCCTTTTATTCTCCCCACCGTCTCCTTTCATTCTTCCCGCCGTCTTCCTTCACCCTTCCCGCCATCTCCCTTCACTCTCCCCGTCATCTCCCCTTACTCTCCTCTCCGTCTCCTTTCACTTTCCCCTCCATCTTCCTTCTCCCTCCCTGCCATCCCATTTCTCACCCCTCTCTCCCCGCATTTCCAATGCTCTCATTTCTACATCATTACTATGTGATTACTATGTGATTACTATGTGATTACTATGTGATTACTATGTGATTAAGCCGTAACTTCCTTATCTGTATGCAATTATCTCTACCATCAATACACATATTTTTCCCCTTCTCGCACCCTCCTCTCAACCCCCGTATCCCCGCGTGCCGCCACTATCTTCTGTATTATCTTAAAAACCTTCTTGTACAATTGAAATAAATGTTGTATTTTTGCAGATTGGAATAGTAAGCAATGTCGCTGTACTTTTCCCTAAGGGAACAGTTCCTGTTGAAACTATATAAATATCAATATCATACAATGAAAAAATTCAATGAGTATAACGGACTTGATCTCTCTGCTGTGGCAAGCGAGATGCTGTCCGACTGGGAAATGAACAAACTTTTTGAGCAGTCTGTAACTACCCGTGAAGGTCATCAGCCCTTCCTTTTCTTCGAGGGGCCCCCTTCAGCAAACGGTATGCCCGGCATACACCATGTACTGGCTCGCTCTATTAAAGATACTTTCTGCCGTTACAAAACCATGCAGGGCTTTCAGGTGCAACGCAAGGCAGGGTGGGATACACATGGCCTGCCCGTTGAACTCGGCGTTGAGAAGATGCTCGGCATCACTAAAGAAGACATCGGTAAGAAGATTTCTGTCGATGAATACAATGCCGCTTGCCGTCGCGAAGTCATGAAATATACCGCTGAGTGGACTGCCCTTACCAAACAAATGGGCTACTGGGTGGATCTCGATAACCCTTACATTACCTACGACAACAAGTACATCGAAACCCTATGGTACCTTCTTAAGCAGCTCTATAACAAGGGCTATCTCTATAAAGGCTATACCATTCAGCCTTACTCGCCCGCTGCCGGAACGGGTCTCTCTACCCACGAACTCAACCAGCCCGGTTGCTATCGTGATGTGAAAGACACCACCTGCACCGCGCAATTCCTTCTTAAACCCTCACAACTCCTCATCTCGCTGCTTGGACAAACTCCCGATATCCCCGTCTATGCGCTTGCGTGGACCACTACTCCTTGGACTCTGCCTTCCAACACTGCCCTCTGCGTCGGTCCGAAGATAGACTACGTTCTCCTTCAGGCAGCCAACCCGTATTCGGGCAAACAGGCAGTTTATCTCATGGCTAAAGCACGCGTATCTGCCTATTTCAAGGAGGAATCTGACTACACCGTCCTCGCCGAGTGCAAGGGCAAGGACCTTGTAGGTATTGAGTATAACCAACTCTTCCCGTGGGTGAACCCTGGCGACGGTGCCTTCCGTATCATACCTGGCGACTATGTCACTACCGATGATGGTACAGGCATCGTGCATATCGCTCCCACCTTCGGTGCAGACGACAAGAAAGTCGCCGACCAGGCAGGTGTACCCGGACTTTATATGCTCACCAAACAAAACGGACTACGTCCTATGGTCGATTTCACCGGCAAATACTGGAATATCGACGACCTTGACGAACAATGGGTTAAAGAGAATGTGAACGTTCCGCTCTATTCACAATATGCCGGCCAATGGGTCAAGAATGCTTATGACCCTCGCTATACCGTCGATGGGCGGTATGATGAGGCAGCGGCTCAGAAAGACGAGAACCTCGATATACGTCTCTGCATTCTCATGAAGCAGGATGAAAAAGTGTTCCGCATTGAGAAGCACGTGCATACTTACCCCCACTGCTGGAGAACTGACAAACCTGTGCTCTACTATCCCCTCGACTCGTGGTTCATTCGCAGCACTGCCGCACGCGACCGCATGATTGCCCTCAACAATACCATACGCTGGCAGCCCGAGAGTACTGGCTCCGGCCGCTTCGGAAAGTGGCTCGAGAATCTTAACGACTGGAATCTCTCCCGCTCAAGATATTGGGGAACCCCTCTGCCCATCTGGCGCACTGAAGACGGAACGGAAGAACTCTGCATAGGCTCTGTTGAAGAACTCATGCAGGAAATCGACAAGGCAGTTAAGGCAGGCTTCATGAAGTCCAACCCCTGGCCCCGCTTCCGTGTAGGCGACTACTCCAAAGAGAACTACTCTCCCGAAGTAATTGACCTCCACCGTCCTTATGTTGACTCTGTCATCCTCGTCTCACCTTCAGGCAAACCCATGCACCGCGAGCTCGACCTTATTGACGTGTGGTTCGACTCCGGTGCTATGCCCTATGCACAAATCCACTATCCTTTCGAGAATCAGGATGCACCCCGCACTGCCGACTTCATCTCCGAAGGTGTTGACCAGACCCGCGGATGGTTCTTCACTCTGCACGCTATTCATACTATGATCGACGACTCCGTGGCTTACCGCAATGTTATCTCCAACGGACTTGTCCTCGATAAGAACGGTAACAAGATGTCCAAACGTCTCGGCAATGCTGTTGCCCCATTCTCTATGCTCAATAAATACGGAGCCGATGCCGTGCGCTGGTATATGCTTACCAACTCTTCCCCTTGGGAGAATCTCCGCTTCGACCCTGAGGGAGTCGAGGAAGTAAGACGCAAATTCTTCGGCACCCTCTACAATACTTATTCCTTCTTCGCTCTCTATGCTAACGTAGATGGCTGGTCTCCCTCCGCACAATCTTCTCTTGGCATTCAACAGTCCGAAATCGACCGTTGGATACTCTCTAAACTCAACACCCTCATCAATGAAGTCACCGGCTACTACGAGACCTACGAACCTACACGCGCAGGGCGCGCAATCGAAGATTTCGTCGGCAACAACCTCAGCAACTGGTATGTGCGCCTCAACCGCAAACGCTTCTGGGGGGGAGAAATGAATGCCGATAAGAATTCTGCATATCTTACTCTCTATACCTGTCTCCGTACGGTGGCACAACTGATGGCTCCTATAGCACCTTTCTATGCCGACCGTCTCTATCGCGACCTTACTCAGGGAGACACCGTTCACCTCAGTTATTGGCCTAAGGCTGACAACGCTCTCATCGACACCACGCTTGAGACACAGATGCAACTCGCACAGCAAGCCACCAGCATGATTCTCGCCCTCCGTAAGCGTGCCAACAAGAAAGTGCGCCAACCCCTGCAGAAAGCTGTCATCCCTGTGCAGGACGAGACTACCAAACTCAATCTCCTTCATGTTTCCGACCTTGTCAAAGCCGAAGTAAATGTCAAAGAACTGCAGATAGTCACCGATGACAATGCTGTACAACTCGTCAAGAAAATCCGTCCTAACTTCAAAGTCCTCGGTAAGAAAGTTGGTGCACAGATGAAAGCTGTCGCTGCCGAAATATCTCAAATGACCCAACCTCAAATCAGGCAGATGGAATCCGAAGGTCAATACCGGCTCTATTCTGCCGACTACTTGCTTGTTGCCGAAGATGTCGAAATCCTTACGGAAGACATGCCCGGATGGCTCGTAGCTAACGATGGACTCCTCACCATCGCTCTCGACATCGAAGTAACAGAGCAACTCCGCGAAGAAGGTATCGCCCGCGAACTCGTCAACCGCATTCAGAACATTCGTAAGTCTTCAGGTCTTGAGATTACCGACCGTATCCTCGTGCAGATTCAGAACAACGACAATATCAATTCCGCAGTCCGCAACTTCTCCGACTATATCTCTTCACAGGTTTTGGCACAATCATTGACCTTGGTTGATATAGTGGAAAACCCTGTCGAACTCGACTTCGAAGATTTCCTCCTCAATATAAACATCAAAAAAGCATAACTCTATGAAACGCTTTCTCTTTCCTCTGGCAGCCTCCTGCCTCCTCCTACTCACATTCAACTCTTGCGATGGGATGTTCGGCCCTAAAGAGTTTGAAGAAGATTTGCTCATCGGCAAGTGGCAGAACGATAGCAACCCGGGAGAGTATTGGGTGTATTCTACCGAAACCGACTCTACAGGCAACTATCAGTATGGGCACACCTGGGACGAGAATGATGATGTCTCCGAGTCCGACCTCACACCCTATGGTAACGGCTGGTTCAAGTGGCAACTGGTCAAAACCGACCTCACGCAAATACATCTTATGGAGAATGGTGGCGCCGAAATACCTAAAGTATATACTGTCACCGTTCTAACCTCAACCCGTCTCACCTATAAGGAAAGTCTTACAAAGATAACACGTACATTCACTAAAGTACAATGAAACGCTTTTGGAAAATATTCGGTATTACACTCGCTGGTATTGTGGGATTGGCAATAGTGGCTGTGTTGGTGGTCATATACTTGGTATTTACACCAAAGCAATTGACTCCCATTGTTCGTGGTATAGCGTCCGACTATGTTTCCTGCCCGTATGAAATAGGAGAAGTTGACCTCACCTTCTTCTCTACTTTCCCCGAGTTTGGACTCCGTATAGACGGACTCTATCTGGTCAACCCTATGACAGGCGCACAAAGCGATACCTTGCTCGCTGCACCCGAAGTAGTGGCAAAGATTGACCTTAAGAAGTTTATTCGTCAGAAAGAGCTCGACGTACACGAACTCTCACTCAAACAAACCCGGGTCAATATCTTTATCAATCAGGAAGGCAATACCAACCTCGATGTCTTCGTCCTGCCGGAAGACACCACCCAAGACGATACCACTGCCTTCTCCTTGCCTTTCGACAATCTGAATGTAGAAACACTGTTGCTCTCCGCACCTGTACTCACTTTCGTTGATATAAAGGATAGTATCGATGCAAGACTCCTTTCTACCACTCTCACTGCTGACGCAAAAGGTCTCGAAGATATCAACCTACAACTGAAATCAGAGTCTGTAAGTGCATCCCTCTCCGGTCAGCAATATGCCGATAGCCTCTCGCTTCACCTCTCATCCAAACATACCGGCTTTAACCTCGACAGTCTGCGTTTCACTCTTCGGGATGCCAATGTCTCTGTTAATGAGTTCGACCTCGCATTGCAAGGTGTTGTTGCTATCCCTGAAGAAGATATCCTCATCAATGCTGACTTCCAAACCGGAGAGTGGGATATCCCTGCACTGCTTAATATTCTTCCTCAAAACATCACGTCTCTCCTCGAAGGTATAGATATCAACGAAGCTAAGGCACAGCTGCAGGGGCATGCCGAAGGAATATACAACGACAGCACCATGCCTCTCGTTGATGCCTCTCTCACTCTCACCAATGGTAAAGCGGCATATATGGAGGTTTTCCCCTATCGAATATCAGACATCAATATCTCTGCCGATGCACACCTTGACCTCAATCAGCAAAAGAACTCCTCTGCTAAGATAAACTCTCTTCACGCCCGCACGGGCAAGACTACTCTCGATGCAGAAGGTGCACTCACCGAACTCCTCGACGATATGCTCTGCAACGTCAGTGCACGACTTGATGTCAACCTCCCCGAATTCAAGCGTTACCTTGAGTCCGATGGTATCAATACCGACTTGCAAGGGCGTGCCAAAGGCTCTGCCAAAGCCAAGATACGCCTCTCTGACCTCAGCAGCCTCAAGCTTGCCAAAGGCAATATAAGCGGTAACCTCAACCTTACGGATTTCCATGTTACCTATGATAGTATTCTCCTCTCCACCCCCCAAATGGGTGTAAGTTTCACTATCCCCAACCGTAACCCCGCCCGCAGACAGGTGGCATGGCTGGATGCTACTCTTACACCTGCAGATGTAAATGTGGAGATGATAGACTTCCTTCAGGCTGACCTGACTCCTGCCACCATCAGCCTGCAGACATCCGATGTCCTCTCAAGTAATGACATACTCTATGCCGACATCTCACTTCTAACCGACAAACTCAAGGCTGACCTTGACAGCATGGGTGTCAATATCCTTAAACCCGCACTGACGGCTGCTGTTGACTACAATATGAAGAACTCAGGGCAGGTGCCTGTAGTCAATGCCGGCTTGCATTTCGATGATATAGAAGGTTACTATACCGACACTAAGGTGCATCTAACCAAGTCTGAACTCACTGCCGCAATGTCTCCAAGCAGCGATCCTAAGCAACCTAAACTGCATGCATCTCTCTCCACTGCCTTCCTCAATGCCGCTGTAGGCTCCGACATGAAGGTCAAAACAGGTAATCTCTCTCTCTTGGCTGATGCCGTGTATAACTCAGAGAAAGAGAATATCCTCCTTCAGTGGAATCCGCAACTGAAGGCTAATCTCAGCGACGGAGAAGCAGAACTTGCCTCTTTCGGCGAGAAGATAATAATTCCCCAAATCAGTTTCGACTATTCCAACAAAGTATTCAATATCAATAAGAGCAGTATCAACATCGGTAATAGCGACTTCTCTCTCGTTGGCGAAGTGCGTAACATAGGGCCATGGCTCGACAAGCAAGGCAATCTTGAGGGCGAACTTGCATTCACCTCCATGCACACTGATGTCAACGAACTTATGGACCTCGTCTCCGCTGATAGCGGCACAGAGGAAACCAAAGACGAAGCCGAGGCGGCAATGACTCCCGAAGACAAAGATGCCAACCCCTTCCTCGTACCAAAAGATGTTGACCTTACGCTCGTAACTGACATCCGCGAAGCAGTGGTCTTCGACCAACTCGCACGTGAACTCGGCGGTAAACTCTATGTTAAAGACGGAGTACTTGTACTTGAGGAGATGGGCTTCATCTGTAATGCAGCCAAACTTGAACTCACCGCTATCTATAAAACTCCGCGACGTAACCACCTCTATGCAGGTTTGGACTACCACATGGTCGATATCAATATGCAGGAACTTGTCAATATGATTCCTCAGATTGATACTATATTGCCCATGCTCCGCAGTTTCCGTGGTAATGGCGAGTTCCACCTTGCCGCTGAAACCTTCCTCACCGCTAACTATGACCCCAAGTGGAGCACTACAAGAGGAGCACTCAGCATTAGCGGCAAAGATTTGGTATTGCTCGACTCCGAGACCTTCGGAAAGATTGCGAAACTGCTTCTCTTCAGCCGCAAGACTGAAAACCTTGTTGACACCATCTCTGTACAGGCAACACTATTCAAGAATGAAATCGACATCTATCCGTTCTGCATGTCTATCGACAAGTATATGGCGGCTGTGGGCGGAAGGCACAACCTTGATATGTCGTTTGATTACCACATCTCACTCCTCAAACCGCTCTATTTAGGTGTTGATGTACGGGGTACATTCGACGACCCTAAGATAAAGCTTGCCAAGTGCCGGTATGCACAAGACTTCCGTCCTATTATCAGGCGCGATGTGGAGACACAAAATGCCTCTCTCAAGAAGATGATAAATGAAACTCTTAAACGTGATACCGCAATACGACCCGAAGAGTGACACTGTCATACAATGAAAACTAATAAAAACATTATACATCAATGAAAGCATTCCGTTTTGTCATCCTACTCTCAGTAGGTCTTATGTGCAGCAGTTGTCTTACTACACTGCTCACTATCGCATCATCCTCTCAACAACCGGTGGCTACCACAACCACTGTAGTTGCCAATCCTCAGCCAGTAGTCTATTCTACCCCGGCCAGCACTACAACCACTGTCCGTACTTCCGGTCGTCAAACTACTACCACTGTCAAGGTAGATGCCATGTCCTCAGATATAAGTATGTATCTCGACCTTCAGGCAGTAGCAGCCGCCTTCGCACAGTCGGAGACGGTGGAAGAGTTCGAAATGATACTCAACTCCTCCCGCTATATGATATCCAATCTCGACCTCAACCGTGACGGCTATGTTGACTACCTTCGAGTAATGGAGGTGATGAACTCCTACAACCATGTGTTTGTCATTCAGGCAGTCTTGGCTTACAATGTGTTCCAGAATGTGGCCACTGTCAATGTTGAGATGACTTCCACTCCCTACTTCCAGATTGTCGGTGACCCCTATATCTACGGGCAGAACTATATCGTACAACCTGTCTTTGTGCGCAACCCGCCTCTTTATACCGTATTCCGTCGCCCGGGTTACATAGTTTGGCAGTCACCCTATTATTGGGGATACCTGCCTACTTACTACTCAAAACCTGCTCCTCAATACCTCAGTCACTATCAGGCTTATGTGAAGACCTATATGAATAGCAATAAGTATTGCCATGAGGTCACTTATCCTACCGTTGTGCACTATACAAACTACATCACAGTCATTCAGAACGTATCTCGCAACGACTATCAGACTTCACACCCCGAAGAGTCGTTCAGTAACAGAACTTCCAATATGACTTACACTCCTGCCGGTACTACTACTTCGCGCAGTGTTCGTAATGCAAACGACGTCCGTCAGGCCGTTACTGCTTCTTCTGTTACTACCAATAGCAGTTCTTCCCGCAGTGCACAGCAGGCAAACAAAACAACTACTACCACATCTGATTCCTCTTCCTCTCGCTCTGCTCAGGCAACCGGCACTACCGCATCTTCAGGCACTTCTTCTTCACGCTCTGCTGCAACTACTTCAACCTCATCCTCAACATCTTCATCATCTGCAAACAAAACAACTGCTAATACACAACCAAGAAGTGAGACTACCACTACCACCACTCGTACCTCGTCCTCAACAACTTCTTCCTCTCCCTCTCGCTCCACAACTACCACTAAAACTACCACTACCACCTCTCGCTCTGCATCATCCAACAATAATGTTCAGCCAAGTCGCACCACCAGCACTACTACCAAGATTAACACTGATGGTCGCGTCCGCTCCACTTCTACCACTCGCACCACTATCGAATCTACATCACGCTCTGCAGCCGGCACTTCGTCTTCCCGCTCTGCTTCCACAGACAATACAAGCACCGGAAGCCGTTCCGCTACCGGCTCAATAGGCAGATAATCGTCTAATCCTAATTAGTTAACATCATGAAACGCTTATTTATCATTCCGCTTATAGCAATGACAATGATTGCATGTAATAAACAGAACCCTCTGTTGTCCACCGAAGAAACACCCTATGGTGTTCCTGCTTTCGACAAAATCCGACTCTCTGACTATGAACCTGCTTTCAATGAAGCAATACGTCAGTATAAGGCAGAAATAGATGCCATAGTCAACAACCCTGAGGAACCTACGTTTGAGAATACTCTTGTTGCTCTTGACAGGGTAGGTGGCTTGCTTGATAAGGTAGAGGGTGCTTTCTTCAACGTACTTGAAGCAGACGGCAACCCCGAGATGGACGCTATTGCCGAGCGCGTGACACCATTGGTAACATCTCTTTCTGATGAGACACTGCTCAATGAGAAACTATTTGAACGTATCAATACTGTTTACCGGCAATATGTTGTTGACGGGAATGGTACTCAGTGCACAGCACATACTCTTTCTCCCGAACAGATGCGTCTGCTTACGGAAACATACAAGACCTTCGTAAACAATGGTGCCAATCTCGAACCCGCACAGAAAGAACGCCTGAAAGAGATTAACCAACAACTCTCACTGCTCTCTCTCAAGTTCGGCAACAATGTAGTGGCAGAGACTAACAGCATCAAACGTTTCATTACCGATGAGTCACAACTCGAAGGTCTGCCTGAAGGGGCAAAGACTGCTGCTGCCGAAGAAGCCGCTTCCGAAGGGCATCCAGGAGAGTGGCTCTTTACTCCGAAACGCACAAGCTTCACTCCCGTACTGCAGTATTGCAAGAACCGTGAGTTGAGAAAACAACTCCTTATGGACTACACCATCCGCGGTAACCGTGATAACGAATACGACAACAAGTCTGTCATCAATCAAACCATGCGTCTGCGCATAGAGAAAGCCAAACTCTTCGGATATGACTGCCCCGCCGACTATATACTTAATGATTGTATGGCAAAAGACTCCAAGAATGTGAACGAATTCCTGCAGTCAGTGTGGATTCCCTCACTCGCTGCTGCCAACCGTGAGGCTGACGAACTGCAGCAACTGATGGACAAAGACCTCCCCGGCGAGAAACTCCAGCCTTGGGATTGGTGGTACTATGCAGAGAAACTGCGTGCTGAAAAGTATGCTCTCAATGAAGAAGAACTCAAACCCTATTTCGAGCTGAGCAATGTTCGTCGTGGTGTCTTCGGGCTGGCTCATAGTCTGTATGGACTCAACTTCGAGCCGCTTGCAGATATGCCCGTATATAACAAGGATGTTGAAGTGTTCCGTGTAACCGACTCCGACAACAACCTCATTGGTATCCTCTATACCGACTATTTCCCGCGTGCAGGCAAACGCCCTGGTGCATGGATGAACAATCTATGTCCTCAGTACGTGGATGCCGCCGGTGTTGACCACCGCCCTGTTATTATCAATGTGGGCAACTTCAACAAACCTACTAAAGACAACCCCTCGCTTCTCTCAATGGACGATGTGGAGACCTTGTTCCATGAGTTCGGTCATGCCTTGCACGGTCTGCTCTCTCAATGCACTTACAAGTCTCTCTCCGGCACCAATGTACCGCGTGACTTCGTAGAGATGCCCTCCCAGTTTATGGAAAACTACTGCTACCAACCTGAGATTATGCGCACGTATGCTTTCCACTATAAGACAGGCGAAGTTATGCCTGACTCACTTATTCAGAAGATAAACAATGCCCGTAAGTTCAACCAAGGCTTTGTAGAAACCGAACTTCTCAGCGCTTCTATTCTTGATATGGACTATCATTGTCTTACTGAGGCAGATACTATAGATGTCAACAAATTTGAGGCAGAGAGTATGCAGAAGATGCAGATGCTGCCTGAGATAATAGTGCGCTATCGCTCCACTTTCTACAATCATATCTTCACTACCGGCTATGCAGCTGGCTATTACAGCTACACATGGTCAGCAGTGCTCGACTCTGATGCTTTTGCAGCATTCAGTGAGACAGGCGACATACTCAATCCCGAAGTGGCTAAACGATTCCGTCATCTGCTTGAACAAGGCGGTACACGCGATGCACAGGAACTGTGGAATGAGTTCAGAGGCAGACCCGCAGACCCCAAATACCTGCTTGAGAAGAAATTCTAAGGTATCTGACCTTTGACCGTACGGCATGTCTATGAAGTATTTCCTTAAGCATATCACAGAGTTCACATGGGTGACAGGCATATTCTTGTCTTTGTCGGCTTTGTGTATGTTTGTTCCGGATTTACTCTTGCCTGAGCATGCCCTCTGGCAGACAATCACTACCATTCTGCTGACAATAGGTAATGCAGTTGTGCTCATGCATCTGCTTTATCAGGTAGGGGTAACGCGTACACGCTCTTATCTGCCTGTATTCTGCTATATTCTTCTGGTTGGGGCTATTGCTCAGTTGCATTCTCAATGGGAAGGACAACTGGTAGTACTCGCTTTGCAGGCGGTTATCTTGCTCCTTATGCGGGCTTACCGCTCCGAAAATGCTGTGCATGAGAGTTTTCTTGGTTCTCTTATACTCTGTATTGCAGCGCTGCTAATGCCTGATATGCTCTTCCTCTTGCCTGTGCTTTGGATAGGATTGTTGCTGCAAAGGGCAATGAACTTACGTGTATTTCTGGCATCTCTCATCGGAATAGGCATCTTTGTGTTGTACGTATGGATTTCCTCTTTGCTCTTCTCCGATGTGTTTGCCGTCATGAGTCTTAAAGATGCATTCCTGCATACTCTGCCTGCATCCGAAGGAATAATCCCCCTATTGTTCATAGCCCTGTTTGCCATGGTATATGGCATTATCTCCATTATTGGATTTGCCCGCGAAAATAGTCGTGCACAGTCTTTGGTCTTGGTTCTGCTTATTCTGCTTCTTCTCAGTGTAGTGATGATGTTCTTCCCTCCGCAGTATTTCATCTCGCTCCTCCCTGTGGCGGTCTATTCGGTCGCAGCCTTGTCCGCCTACTGCTTTTGCTCTAAACAATCTGTGACTATGGGAGTAATATTCATTCTCTATCTGCTTTTTGCTATAGGAATCTATGTTATATCATTTCTACACTTGATATAATCATTGTCCCCTTTTATACAAATCAAAACAACTATAATCATGCAACTTCCTGAAAATGCTAATCGTCCCCTCCGTGAGGGGGAAAAGTACAAACCTCTTTTGCCGGCAGACCAAAACTTTGCCGAAGTAACCCCTTATTCCGTATGTATGGGCGTGCTTATGGCTGTTATCTTCTCCGCTGCAGCCGCCTATCTCGGACTCAAGGTCGGCCAGGTGTTCGAAGCCGCCATCCCTATTGCTATCATTGCTGTGGGACTCTCCTCCGCTCTTCATAGGAAAAACGCCATAGGTGAGAATGTTATTATCCAGTCTATTGGTGCCTCCTCCGGAGTAATAGTGGCAGGCGCAATATTCACTCTGCCTGCCCTCTATATCCTTCAGGCAAAGTACCCCGATATCACTGTCAATTTCATGCAGGTATTCATGGCTTCGCTGCTTGGCGGCTGTCTCGGCATACTCTTCCTTATCCCCTTCCGTAAGTATTTTGTCAGCGATATGCATGGTCAGTATCCTTTCCCCGAGGCAACGGCAACTACGCAAGTACTCGTCTCCGGCGAACAGGGTGGGGCTCAGGCAAAACCGCTCGTCTGGGCTGCTGCCGTTGGTGGCATATACGATTTTGTCGTATCCACTTTTGGTCTTTGGACTGAAGAAATCTCTACCCGTATGACCGTTTGGGGTGAGGCTATCGCTACTAAGTGGAAGCTAACCTTCTCTGTCAATACCTCGGCTGCTGTGCTCGGTCTCGGTTATATAGTGGGACTTAAATATGCCGCTATCATCTGTTGCGGCTCGCTCTTCGTCTGGTGGTTCCTTATCCCTCTGCTTGGTATGACTACTGTTGATAGTATCATGCTCTCTAATCAGGACCCGCAGTGGATATTCTCCAACTATGCCCGCTATATAGGCATAGGTGCTATAGCAATGGCAGGCGTGATAGGTATCGTCAAGTCGTGGGGAGTGATAAAAGGTGCTGTTGGTCTGGCAGGTAAGGAACTTCGTGGCAAAGGCAAACAAGTGGTCGAAGCATCTGTTCGTACCGAGCGTGACCTGAGTATGCGTTTCCTGCTTATTGCCGTTTGTGCCGCTTTGCTTATAGTGTTCGTGTTCTTCTGGGTAGGTGTTATACATAACTTCTGGCAGGCTCTCATTGCATGGCTCGTGGTTACTGTCATTGCCTTCCTCTTCACTACAGTGGCTGCCAATGCTATCGCTATCGTTGGTAGCAACCCTGTCAGCGGTATGACCCTCATGACCCTTATCATCGCCTCCGTAGTGCTTGTGGCTGTAGGTCTGAACGGCACATCCGGTATGGTGGCAGCCATGATTATCGGTGGCGTGGTCTGTACCGCTCTCAGTATGGCAGGCGGATTCATTACCGACCTTAAAATAGGTTATTGGGTTGGCACCACTCCCAAGAAACAAGAGACTTGGAAATTCCTCGGTACACTCGTCAGTGCTGCTACTGTCGGTGGTGTGATTATCATTCTCAACAAAACGTATGGTTTCACCGGCGACAACGCTCTCGTTGCCCCGCAGGCTAATGCTATGGCGGCAGTCATCGAACCTCTGATGATGGGGCAGGGCGCTCCTTGGCTTCTCTATGGTGTAGGTGCAGTGCTTGCCTTGCTCCTCAACTTACTTGGAGTACCTGTGTTGGCTTTTGCTCTCGGTATGTTCATTCCTCTCCAACTCAATACCCCCCTTGTTATCGGTGGATTTATCTCATGGCTCATGTCTCGTAGTAAGGACAAAGAACTTGCTCAGGCTCGCCAGGACAAAGGTACACTCATCGCATCTGGCTTTATAGCAGGTGGTGCACTCATGGGAGTTGTCTCTGCTGCTATACGCTTCGCAGGTGCCGACTGGTATCTTGCCGGTTGGGCGGAATCAGGTTGGGCGGAACTGACAGGCTGCATCGCATATATCGCACTTATCACATATTTCATTCTTGCCTCCCGTCATGTAACAAAAGCAGAAGTGAAAAGTTAACCGACAGGTCAAATTTTGAACCTGTTGAAAACGTGTTGCCTTTTTAACTTACTAACGAGTAGCACAATGTATGAATGAATTAATCAATAAACATTGTAAATGGGTGAACATGTGAATAATATATTCTTAATACCACAGAAGACCGTACAATAGTCCCCAATTACACTTATGCTTAAAACAGAGAGAAGGCTTCATTGAAGTCTTCTCTCTGTTGTGTAGTATATAAAATTGCCTTTATACCAATGCGGCCGTGTCGGAGGCTATCATAAGTTCCTCATCTGTCGGTATCACGCATACCTTCACCTTGCTGTCAGCAGTGGATATAACGGCTTCCTTGCCGCGGCAGTTGTTGGCTTCCTCGTCTAATGCCAAACCAAGGAAAGTGATGCCCTTTATAATCTCACTTCGTATGTAAGTGTCGTTTTCGCCGATACCACCTGTGAATACTATTATGTCAACGCCGTTCATAGCAGCTGCGTACTCACCTATATATTTGATAACACGGTAGATGAACATCTTGCGTGCAAGGTCTGCCCGCTTGTTGCCGCCACGTATGGCTGCATCTATGTCGCGCGCATCACTGCTTACACCACTTACACCAAGCAGACCCGACTTCTTGTTCACAAGGTTTGCAAACTCTGCCGTAGTCAGATGTTCTTTTTCCATGATAAAGGTGGCAGCACCAAGGTCAAGGTCACCGGCTCGGGTACCCATCACAAGTCCTTCAACAGGTGTCAGACCCATACTGGTATCAACCGACTCGCCGTATTTGATTGCTGCACAACTGCCTCCGTTGCCTATATGGGCGGTAATTATCTTCTTCTGCTTCGGGTCAACTCCAAGAAACTCGCACACGCGTTTGGATACATAGCGATGACTTGTCCCGTGGAAGCCGTAGCGACGAATGGAATACTTCTCATATAGTTCGTATGGTATGGCGTACATGTAAGCATAGTCGGGCATTGTCTGGTGGAAAGCCGTATCAAACACTGCCACTTGCGGTACACCGGGCAAGGTCTTTTCTATTGCACGTATTCCTTTCAGATTGGCAGGGTTGTGAAGCGGAGCGAGGTCTATACATGCCTCAATGTTTTTTATCACTTCGTCAGTGATGAGCACCGACTTATTGAACTTCTCTCCTCCGTGCACCACGCGGTGACCTACGGCATCTATCTCTTTCAGACTCTTTATGCAGCCTATCTTGGGGTCGGTAAGGGTCTGCAGAATAAGTTCTATGCCTACTGTATGTTCAGGCATCTCCTTGTCTATCTGTACTTTCTCTCCGTCGGGCAGTTTCACTAACAGAAACGAGTCCTTAAGACCTATCTTTTCTACGCCGCCTTGAGCGATTACTTCTTTGTGCTCCATATCGAACAACTTGTACTTGATGGAGCTGCTTCCACAATTTAATACTAATATCTTCATGGTTTTATCCTATTGCCTGATTAGCCGTTATTATTATCATCTCTACTATATCCTGCACCTTGCAGCCGCGACTGAGGTCGTTGACCGGTGCTGCTATACCTTGCAGAATAGGACCAATAGCATTGGCACCCGAGAAACGCTCTACTAATTTATAGCCTATATTGCCTGCCTGCAGGTCGGGGAATACAAGCACATTGGCTTTGCCTGCCACCTTGCTGCCAGGAGCCTTCAGTTGCCCCACTTTCTCTACCAATGCCGCATCTGCCTGCAACTCTCCGTCAAGTGCAAGGTCAGGAGCCAACTCGTGAGCGATACGCGTTGCCTCTGTCACTTTGTCTATCAACTCATGCTTTGCACTGCCCTTGGTGGAGAAACTCAGCATTGCCACGCGTGGCTCTATCTGTGCCAAGGTACGTGCCGTCTCAGCCGTGGAAACAGCTATTTGTGCCAACTCCTGCGCATTAGGGCAGGGGTTCACTGCACAGTCGGCAAATACCAGAAATCCTTGCTCGCCGAGTTCTGTGGCAGGAGTGAACATAAGGAATGCACCACTGACTATGCCCACTCCGGGTTTGGTCTTCAGTATCTGAAAGGCAGGACGAATAGTATCTGCCGTTGTACCTCTGGCACCTGCCAACTCGCCGTCTGCATCTCCGTTCTTTATCATCAAGCAACCTAAATACAGCGGGTCTTGTGCTTTCTGCTGTGCTTCCTCTTCCGTCATGCCTTTCTTCTTGCGGAGTTCGTACAGAAGCGAAGCATATTGCGCCATTCTTGGGTCTGTCTTGGGGTTGAAGATTTCGGCTTCGCATATATGCTTGTAGCCTTTCTCTTCTGCCATACGGTTAATAACTTCAGGGTCACCAATGAGAGTCAGTTTGGCAATCTTCTTTTCAAGAACGATGTTGGCTGCCTCCAATGTGCGGGGTTCATCACCTTCGGGGAGCACTATGCGCTTCAAGTTCTGCTGCGCACGCTCGGTCATTTGCTGGAGAATATTCATGATATATATGATTTGATTATGTTTTTCTATGCCTTCATACTTGTCCGCTATCCGCAAAAGTATGTGCAAAGATACAACAAAATGTTGGATTATTCAAAAATAATTTGCAAGGTAGAAAAAAATGCATTACCTTTGCACCCGCTTTCAGAAGAAGCAGAGGTCCCGTAGCTCAGTTGGTCAGTAGCACCTGACTCATAATCAGGGGGTCCTTGGTTCAAGCCCAAGCGGGACCACAAAAAGAGGAAGACATCGTGTCTCCCTCTTTTCTGTTTTTTTACCATCTTGCCAGTTCTTCTTTCAACCTGTGTACCGGCAGACCCATCACATTGAAATACGACCCGTTTATCCCAGTGCATGCCGCCATGCCTATCCACTCCTGTATTCCGTATGCACCCGCCTTGTCCAAAGGATGATATTTCTCCACATAATACTGTATCTCGCTGTCGGTCAGTTCTCTGAAACTGACGTCTGTCTTGTCCACAAACGATATATGCTTCTCCTTGTTGGTCAGGCACACACCCGTATATACCTGATGTGTCTTGCCTGACAGCAATCTGAGCATGCGGCACGCATCTGCGTCGTCTTTTGGCTTGCCTAACACCTGACCGTCAAGCCACACTATCGTATCCGCCGTAATCAGCAGGTCGTCTTCTCCCAACAGACCCCGATATGCGTCTGCTTTCTCGCGCGCTATATATATAGGTATGTCGCCTCCCTCAAGAGAGTGGGGGTATGCCTCATTGCAGACAATATCCACTGTATCGAACTCCACATCTATAGCCGCCAGAAGTTCTCTGCGGCGGGGAGACTTACTTCCTAAAATTATATGCATATACCTCTACGCTTTACAAACTCTTCGAACCTCTCCTATCTCCCCATCATCACCCTTATCACTATTGAGAATAACACCCCTATCAGCATGATGAACTTCATCAGCCCTTGTGCATAGTGGTAGTCTGACGGCAATGTTGCCCGCCACAGCAGGTATAACTCACAGCACAAAGGTATCAATAGTCCGAACACCCAATATCTCACCGGCATACTGCTCCACTTGTGCTCAAACGGCATTAGACAGAACACTGCATACCCTGCCACACCTGCAATAATCAATATGAACGCCGTCAGTATCACCTTCGTCCACCTCTCGCCTATCA
Organism: Paludibacteraceae bacterium; assembly: GCA_905235505.1. Taxonomy (GTDB): domain Bacteria; phylum Bacteroidota; class Bacteroidia; order Bacteroidales; family Paludibacteraceae; genus Colicola. Next base: position 6,271 of record CAJOMJ010000030.1, on the reverse strand, counting down.
GTATCGGCATCGTGTGGCACTCCAGCTCTCTGTCGCCCGCTTGGTCTTGCAAATCTTTCAGTATCTCTCTCACAAAAGTGGTGAGAAACGCAAACAACGCAAAGAAACCTATCCACGCAAATATGTCGTTGCTGACGGTGGTGTATTGCATCAACTCCGCCCCGTATCTGTGCCGCATGTAACCCGCATTGGCAATGGCAACCATCAGCGGAACCAATGCCACGGAGAAACTCACTATCAGATTGCCTACTATGAACTGACGCTTGTAACTCGAAGAGTAGAACCATAGCAGTCCGGGTACGAATATATATATTATGCACAATGTCCAACTGCGTGTAAACCATGCTACTACCAATCCTAACACTGCGCCCGTCGCGGTCATCACCTGATGTATCAGCATCGCCTGCTGTTTGGAGATGTCTCTCGTCACTATCAGACGCTCAGGGCGGTTTATACTGTCTATCTTCACATCGAAATAGTCATTGATGGCATAACCGCCTGCGGCTATAAACACCACCGACAGCATTAGCAGTATAAGCATCCACTCCGGCAACTGCTCGCCATACAATGCCGTATCGAGCAATGGTACTGCCACCATCTTCTCCATCAGCCACACCACCAACGCAGAAAACAGCAGGTTCTGCCACCGTATCAGTCGAAATATACTTTTCATAAGTTCGCCTTGTTTAATGTCTCTGTATTTAAGTTACTCGTGTTGCTTAATCACGCCGCTCACCCCGACTTCTCTCAACTACTGAACCTTCATCACCACTCCTTTCCAAGCCGGAATCTCCACTTCAATAGCCTGATAAGTGTTTAAAGGCACATTCTCATATACTCTTCCGCTCATCAAATCTGTCATCTTTACCTTCTCTTTCTCCTCCATCTCCAGATAAAGAAAAGCTGCCTTCGGAATCTGTATTCTCACTCTCTCCGTCCTTGCATCGAAGTTCACTGCCACAAGCACCGTCTCGTCTCCCGCCTTTCTCAAGAACGCATACTGCTTGTTCTTGTTAAAACCTTCTGTCTGAACATATTCGAGGTCGAACATCAAGCCTTCCCGCAGAGCTGCCTCTTTGTTTGCAATGGTCAGCAGTGTCTTGTAGAATTCTCTCAACTCCTTCTGTTCGTCTGTCATCTGACCTCCGTCATACTTGCCTCCGTTGGTCCACGCCTGCAGCGATGGCACTGTGCAATAGTCGAAGATACTGCTTCTGCCGTCTATGCCCGAGAAGCCCTCGCTCAGCATTGCTGCCTCGCCTGTCTCCTGACCCGCATATATCATCACAGGGTTCTCGCCCAAGCATGTTGCCACTATCATAGCCGGCTCGGCACATATACCTCTGCCGCAGAAGAAACCGCTGGCTATTCTCTGTTCGTCATGGTTCTCGAGGAAATAGAGCATATAGCGCCGTATGTCTTCCGTGTTCTGCCATTGCCTCGTGATACCCTCTGCCGCATAGTCTTTCGATGTCACTCCCCGCAAGTAGTCATACATGCCCACCTTGTCGTATAAGTAGTCGAACTTGCCCTCGAAGATATATTGTCTGTATAGCGACGGGTTATATACCTCCGCAATAAACAGCACCTTCGGATATTGCTTCTTCACCTCTTCTATCACCCAGCCCCAGAACTCCACTGGTACCATCTCCGCCATGTCGCAACGGAATCCGTCCACACCTTTACCGCACCAATACAGCAGTATGTCTCGCATCTTGTCCCACAACCGCGGACGCGGGTCAAACTGTTTCTCTCCGCCACCCTCGTAGAACACACCGTAGTTCAACTTCACCGTCTCATACCAGTCGTCTGTCCCCGGGTTCGGACGGAAACAGTCATTACCGGTCGCCTTAGCAGGATATTCTGTATATACCTCCTCTGCCGCTGTCTGTATCTCTTCCGGTGTCATCGGTGCACAGAAATGATGACCGGGCAGATAGTAGTAGTCGTTCAACGGGGAGAAAGCCCAATCCGGATTGTCGTCCTCACCTATGTCATGCACCCCCGCAGGTCTCTTGTCACTCTTGTATTGGCGTGCCACGTGGTTAGGCACAAAGTCCATTATCACCTCCATCCCCGCCTTGTGAATCCTGCCGAACAGTGCTTCCGCCTCCTGCATCCTGTTCTCTATGTCTTCCGCAAGGTCAGGGTCTATGTCGTAATAGTCTTTTATTGCGTATGGCGACCCTGCTTTACCTTTCACTACCAACGGGTTGTCTTTCTCTATCCCGTGCTCTGTATAGTCGGTCTGCGTGGCATGTTCTATTATGCCTGTCAGCCATATATGTGTGGCTCCTAACTCGTGTATCTCTCTGAGAGCCTTGTCTGTTATGTCGTTCAACTTACCGCAGCCGTTCTCTTCTATGCTGCCTGACCGCACCGTCTGCTCTGTGAAGTTCGCAAATGTGCGTGGCAATAGTTGGTAAATAATAGGTTTTTGCATTATAATCCTGTAGTTTTATATTGTGTTTTTCATTGATTCAATAATAACTCCCCTCCTCTTTTCCTCCCCAGTCTCTCTCCACTACTGCATCAAACCGCAGTTTCTCCTTTACCCCGCAAAATTACAAAAAATACTTCGAATAAACAAATAAATCTTTTCTCTCCGTAAATTACTCTTGCCAACTGTCTCACCGCCCTGAAGATTAACATTATGTCGCTTTTCCGCACATCTTTTGTGTATCTCAGATATTTATATTACCTTTGCATTTTGGAATAAGGATAGTGTTACCTTTCCGCAACTTGCAAACAATCAAGAGATAAACAAACATTAGACAGTCGGTTAACTGATTGAAACACACAAACAACTATTGTCTGACTTCTGCTTTTCTGCACTATGTATCCTCAACAAATCATCGATGCTCTCCGCCATGTACGCTACCCGGGCAACGGCAAAGACCTCATAGAGAGCGGCATGCTCGAAGATGACATCCGCATCTCCGGCTTTCAGGTCAGTTTCTCTCTTATCTTTCCCAAGGAGAACGACCCCTTCCTCAAGTCTGTACTCAAAGCCTCTGAAACGGCAATAAAGACCTATGTTGAACCCAACGCTGCCGTTACCGTTCATACCAAATTCACCAAGCAGACAACCCCTCGGAAGGATGACCATCCTCTTTCTCAGGTAAGACATATCATTGCCGTCAGTTCGGGCAAGGGAGGTGTGGGCAAGTCCACCGTTGCCGCCAATCTTGCCATTGCTCTTGCGCAACAGGGCTGCAATGTCGGACTTCTTGATGCCGACATCTTCGGACCTTCGCAACCAAAGATGTTCAACCTTGAGTATGCACGGCCCGAAGTCTCTGTCGTTGACGGCAAAGACCTTATAGAACCTATAGAACAATATGGTGTACGACTGCTAAGCATAGGTTTCTTCGTTGAGCCTGATAATGCCGTAGTATGGCGCGGAGGTCTTGCAAGCAATGCGGTAAAGCAACTCCTCACCGAAGCCGACTGGGGCGCACTCGACTATCTGCTTATTGACCTGCCTCCCGGAACAAGCGACATTCATCTCACTGTTGTTCAGACTGTCACACTCTCCGGCGCCATCGTTGTAACCACCCCGCAACCCGTAGCTCTGGCTGACGCAAGGAAAGGTATAGATATGTTTAAGAACGACAAGGTCAATGTACCCGTGCTCGGCATAATAGAAAACATGGCATGGTTCACCCCTGCCGAACTGCCTGACAACCGCTACTATATCTTCGGCAAAGACGGAGGCAGACTTCTTGCAGAAGAACTCTCCGTTCCGCTTCTCGGACAGATACCTCTCGTGGAAAGTATCCGTCAGGCAGCCGATGATGGTACTCCCATCGCATTGCAGACGGGTCACCCCGCCGCCATGTTCTACAATGACATTGCCCGTACTCTTATTAACAACCACTGACACCCATCCGATCATCTGCTTCAAATAATGCCCACCTTGCCTTAGGCACCGAACCGATAGGCAAACTGCTCCGGCAATACGCTCTGCCAGCCATCATCGCTATGACTGCCAGTTCGCTCTACAACATAGCGGACTCTATCTTTATCGGACACGGCGTGGGTGCCTTGGCATTGTCGGGTCTCACCGTTGCCAAACCGTTCATGGATATATGTGCTGCCTTTGGCAGCCTTGTCGGAGTGGGGGCAAGCACACTCGTTGCCATCAAACTCGGGCAGCGCGACTACGAAAGTGCCGGGCGGGTACTCGGTAACGTCATCATACTCAACGTCATCCTCAGTGCTTTAGTAACCGCTGTCGGACTCATCTGGCTCGACCCTATTCTCCGTGCCTTCGGAGCAAGCGACTTCACCCTGAAGTATGCGCATGACTATATGGTGCCTATCTTGATAGGTAATATCCTCACCCATATCTATTTCGGGCTCAACAGCATGCTCCGCTCTTCGGGGCACCCTACAGCCTCCATGACTGCCACCATTGTTGCTGTTGTTCTCAATATAGCCCTCGACCCTGTCTTTATCTTTGTTCTCGACATGGGTGTGCGCGGAGCGGCTCTCGCCACTATGATTTCCCAGGCTGTTGCGGTAATGTGGCAACTCACCATCTTCTGCAACCCGAAAGAACTGCTTCACTTCAACCGGAAGATATGGCGGCTCGACCGCAGAATAGTGCTCGACTCTTTTGCTATCGGACTCTCGCCTTTCCTGATGAACCTTGCTCACTGCGTAGTAGTAGTTATTCTCAATAACCAACTCAAGCACTACGGCGGAGATATGGCAATAGCAGCCTATGGTCTGATTAACCGTATCACTTTCGTATTCGCCATGATTGTCATAGGTCTCAATCAGGGTATGCAGCCTATCGTCGGATTCAACTATGGTGCAAGGCAATACCCGCGTATGCTCAGCGCATTCCGGCTTACCGCTCTCTGGGCAACTGCCGTCACCACCCTTGTATTTCTCCTTGGCGAGATATGCCCCGAACTGCTTGTCAGGATGTTCACGCACGACCCCGAACTTGTAAGTATGTCTGTGCCTGCCATGCGTATCGTGCTTGCCGTATTCTTCTGCACGGGTTTCCAGATGGTAGCAGGTAATTTCTTCACGTCTATCGGCATGGCAGGTAAGGCTATCTTCCTCTCTCTCACGCGCCAGGTGCTCTATCTCATCCCTCTTGCACTACTCCTACCCCTTGCCTTCCAGCTCAACGGAGTATGGCTCTCTCTGCCCGTCTCCGACCTGCTCTCTGCCCTCACCGCAGGCATCATGCTCTTCTACCAAATCAGACACTTCCGCAGCAAAGCCTGATAACGTAGAGATGCAACACCGTCACAGTCACGTAAAATTAACATTATGTCACTTTTTCGTAAGAAAACGACCTTTTTACTTGCAAGGCTCAATAATCTTCACTATCTTTGCGGGCTTTTATCTACGGGTATAACCTCTGACTTACAGATGTTATCCCCATGCTTTGGAAAACACAACAATGAAGAAGACACCTCTAATACTCTGTCTGTTGCTCTTGTCTGTTTCTATGTTCGGGCAACAGGTCATATCCGAACAATCACTCTCATCTCAACGATGGCGGCATTCATCTGTCCGCTCTACGCCCTTATATTCTATTGGTTCACAATCTGTTAACCCCGAATGGGGGGGGGTAAAATCCGTCTCCTACATGCCATCTGTCTCCTCCAAATCGGGTGAGATGGCATCGGAAATCTATACCCCCTTCACAGAGAATGTAAGATCAGCAGTGTCAAGGCGGAGGGTGGATAATGATGACGATGATGATGACGAATTGCCAGGTGTAACTCCGGGTGACCCCGGCACGCAGTCCAACCAATTTCCTCTTGGTGACGGATGGATTATGCTTCTTTTGGCGGCAGGATGGAGTGTAATAATAAAGAGGAGGGGAAGTAAAGCCTAAATTATAGAATGTTATGAAAGCAAAATTGAATGACTGGTACGAAGGTCTTGTAGGTTCGACCTCGACGCAATATGCTGTTCCTATAAAGGAGGAGCCCGGGTGGTGTATTATAAGGAGTAAGCCGGGTAAGCGGAAGAAGGGGTGGAAGATGCCGGAGTCGCAGGCGGAAGGAGTGCGAACATTCAAGAGTGTGTTGGCGCAAGCATCTGCCGAGTATCACGACGAGGAGAAGCGTGCCCGTTGGGAGCAAGAGTATAAGGAATGGGTGAAGAAGGAGAGGAAAAGGGGTAGAGACGGGTATCACATGAATGGCAAGCTGGTGCGCTACCTGTGGGATTACATAAGGATAAAGATAGGTGAAAAGGGTGCATAGCGATGGCTTCTGAAACCGAGCAGAAACCGAGC
>CAJOMJ010000029.1 GCA_905235505.1 Paludibacteraceae bacterium | reverse complement strand
CTCGCAGTATTTGCATGAAGGCTACTTTCCGTTCTTTCAAGAGGATCATTATAACCTCAGAATACAAGGAATAATCAAACAAACGATAGAAGTGGACATTCCTGTTTTTGCAGAGATGGAGATAGCTTCGGTGCATAAATTGCGCAAACTGATGTATGTGCTTTCCCAAAGTGTGCCCTTCAAGCCAAACTACTCTAAGTTGTCGGCAGATTTGGATATTCGTCGTAATACATTGCCCCAATACATGTTGTATCTGGAGAAGGCAGGACTGATTGCTACGCTGCGCGAGAAAGCGGCAGGCATGAAGATATTGGAGAAGGTAGAGAAAATATACCTGCAAAATCCTAATTTCGCTTATGCACTCTCGCCCAAGAACGCAGATATCGGCAATATCCGCGAGACGATATTCTTTGCATGGCTGCAAGAGAGATATTTTATCTCATCTTCCAAAGTGGCTGACTTTGAGGTGGAAGAATATGTCTTTGAGGTCGGCGGAAAGAAAAAAGGACAAACGCAAATCGCCTCGGTTCCGCAAGGAAAAGGTTTTATTGTAAAGGATGATGTTGAGCGCTCAATCGGCAATATCATTCCACTTTGGATGTTCGGTTTTGTCTATTAGACTGATAACCGGATTCTTAATAATTATATACTTTTCAATTTCGTTCCAAGTAAAACTACAAATCAGCTGACCATAACCTTAGGCGGATGCTGCGCAGAGGTTAGGTTGATATGCAGCAGTTCATATTCGATTTCTACGACGGCACAGACACGCTGGAACAGACCTGCACGATCATTTACTGCAAGCAGTTACCGTTGCTCTCAGCTGCCGACCTCGACAACCTCACCCCATCCCCAAAATCCATTCTCCTGCACTAATTACTCAAAAACACCCCAAATAAAACATTAAAACAGGTAACTTTTGTGATTATAACTGAAAAAATGCCATATAATTTAGCGGATAGGTTCAGCATAATTAGAACTATATAAAAAGCAGCACTCAAACGTGGAGTGCTGCCTTTCACCTTTTGACCTTTGATTTCGTGTTAGTCGTCGATGCGGAGGAACTCGTATTTGCTGTTGAACTTGAGATCAAGGCCGGAGTTGAGTTCGGCTTTCCAGCGGCGGTCATCTTTGCTCCACTCGGTAATGAAAGCGTTGGGGAAATTGGTCTTCACATACACGCGTACCGGTTCAGGGATGAGCGCAGATGGTACTTCGGCCTGTCTGCAATCCACTTTGGTGAGTTCGCCCGCCTTGTTGAACTCCAAGGAGCAACCGTCGTTGAACTTGACATCGTATTCACAGTGGAACAGACCTTTGTCCACCGTGACATAGGCGATTTGGGAAGTGTCAAAATGCGCTGCAACGATGGCTTTTGCCGCTTCAGGCACTTGGTCGTAAGAAATCAGTTGTTCGTTTACGCAGGCTGTCAGGCTGCAGAGTGCAATAAGCACCATGGAAAAATACTTTTTCATAAGCGTAAATTATTAAATTGTTATGTTAAAAGGGTTATTGTAAATTCCTGATGGTTTTGGCGACGTTGATGAGGTGGTCGGCAACACGTTCGGAGTTCGGGCAAGGGAGATAAGACCCGTGACAGCCATCGTGATTGCGATAGAAGTCATGACGGACGAAGACTGGATAATAGTAATGATGGCACCTAAGAGTACCAATAACAGTGAATTACGGATGAAAGCAAGGAATGGTTTGACGGAATCGAGTGCCGCAAACTCATCCCATTCGTAGTCCTCCTTTTCCAGTTCTACGCAATTTTCTATCCGCAAGTCTTGGGAGAAACGTTGGCTATAACTATATTCATCCATAACCAATGCAACAGAAAAAAGACTCATAATAAAAATGAGCATCACCGGGGCATATTTGCGTATTATCTGAAACATTGTGCAAAATTACTGTTTTTTGGGGAATAAAGCAAGATTTCTTACTATTTTTCCAAAAACCTGCGCGAAGTTACCACAATCCTATGCCTGCCCGCATAATATAGCAATATAGGAATAGACGGACAGAAAAAACGCAAAAAATAATGAAAAAAGTTGCAAAAGAGGTGATAGATTTCCGGTATTTTTTGCCTTATATATGGAGGGGTATATTAAATTGAAAGGTGAAAGGTGAAAAGAGTGGGTCTAATGCTACGTGATGCCTGCAGAACTTACGCTGCTATCATTGGAAAATCCGGATTTCTTTTAAGTGATTCAGCATCATTTGCAGATGTCAGAAAAATACTATAACTTTGCAGCAAAAAGTTGCAAGGACTAACAACAATGAACATATTAACGCTCATATAAATTTTACACATTCGAGAAATATGAAAAGAAACATCAGCACAATATTATTGATTATGATTTCGGCGGGCATGTTCGCCCAAGACTATAATCAGCAAGCAGAAGATTGGAAGTTGCATCGCAATGAGATAGCAATCAGTGCGGGTCCATTGGCACTCAATCCTTATTATTTAGTTACGTGGATTATAAATGTTGCAGATGCCATAGGTCACAACAACTACCAATCAATGAATTCCGCATTATACGGCAACTACAGTTTCGGCTACCACTACCAAACACTGAAATGGCTAAACGTGGGATTAAAGGCTACATACGAAGGTCAGGGGAAAGACTATTACGAATACATAGACAAAGAAACGAAGACAGTAAGTGATGTGAAACACAGTCACGTGAATGTGCATTGGGCAAGTCTGATGGGAAGTGTGCAATTTACTTATTACAACAAAGGTCTATGGAAACTGTATTCAGGTGTGGATTTAGGTGTGCTGATGTACCTAAGTGAGGAGAAATTCTACACCGGCGAAAAAGCTGGCACGACCGAGTTAAGGGGCAGGACGACTGATAACGGCAAGAGCATACCTGTGTTTCTGCCAGCATTTGATCTCACTCCGTTCGGGTTTACCGTGGGCAAACAGGTTTACGGGTTGGCAGAATTGAATGTCGGTTTGGACTCGTTCTTCAAGGTAGGTATAGGTGCCCGGTTCTAATATTCAAGAGTGCTTTAGAATATTCCAATTTATAGTATCATGCAATGAGGGACAAAGAGTTGAAGAAAGCGATACTAATATGCTCAATGCTGGTAGTAGGTGCGGGATGCATGTTTTCGCAGACTACACCGTTTGGTGAGGGAGTGTTCAGGTATGCGCCATACGGGCACTCGCTCCTCAGCGATATGCACCCTTATTTTGTACGTCTTGACTTTGGCGGGATAACGAACCGGACAGATTGGGATTGGGGTCAGACAGGCAAAGCGTGGCGGGTAAACACCTTTGCCGTATTCGGATTTCAGTTGCCATTATGGAGGGGAGATATAGTTAGTGAGCAATATGCCTTGAGTGTAACATGGCCAATGTCAGCGACTATATGGTTAGACTTGTTTGAACACGTCACTGCCCCTGTAGTGAATGCAGACTGGAGGATATCGATGCCTGTGTGGACATTTCTGCACCGCACGCAATTGGGATTTCTTGAGAATTACTCGGTCAGCGTGGCTCCATTCAAGCACGAGAGTACACACGTAGGCGATGAGATAGTGCTGCAACATGTTGACCACGGATATCCGCTCAGGCGTGTGAATGTGAGTTACAACTACTCGGAATACATCTTCACCGTGAACGAAGCAGAGAACATGCGCAAGGAGTATCACACTCTACGACTCGGATTGATGCTACTATGGGCGCCAAAGAAGGGTTGGTATTTTATAGATGAGACAGACGGTGATGCCAGTCTGGCGCAACCAAGAGTGTCGCCATGGGAGATGTATCTGCAATATCAGTATCAGTCAGCAGCCTCCAAACATGGTTTTCAGGCGGTGGTGTCGGCAGAGATACGCAACCGAGCGTTATACGGCTATCCTGTGTTCGAATGGAATGAGGTTGATGGTGTGAGTTATGTGCTGCAACAGGAAAGAAGGATATTCACATATAATGTGTTTGCAGGCGTAAGGTGGTGCAACCCGAAGTATGACGGATACTTTTCACGGTTCTCATTAGGTGTCAGGGCATACCACGGTAATAATCCATACGGTCAGTTCCGCAACCATGCCAACTATAACCACGTGGGTATAACGATGGCGTTTGAATGATACAAGAAGAAGTAATCACTAAACAGATCAGGGAATAAATTATATGAATTGACATATATGACAAAAGAAGAGTTGAGAATAGTATATATGGGGACTCCCGACTTTGCAGTAGAGAGTCTGAGAGCATTGGTAGAAGGCGGCTATAACGTGGTGGCGGTTATTACAATGCCTGACAAGCCTGCGGGCAGAGGGCACAAGGTGCAACCATCGCCGGTGAAGGTATATGCGGAATCGGCAGGGATTCCAGTGCTGCAACCGGAGAGGTTAAAGGACGAGAGTTTTGTGGAGGAGTTGCGCAATTATCATGCCGACCTGCAGATTGTGGTGGCTTTTCGCATGTTGCCTGAGGTGGTATGGTCGATGCCGGCACTCGGCACATTCAATCTGCATGCCTCATTATTGCCCCAGTATCGTGGCGCGGCACCTATCAACTGGGCAGTAATAAACGGAGAGAAAGAGACAGGTGCGACAACGTTTCTTCTCAAGCATGAGATAGATACTGGTGATATACTCATGCAGCGCAAAATAGAGATAGGTGATGACGAGGATGCGGGAAGCGTACATGACAGACTGATGGAGATGGGTGCAAAGATGGTATGCGAAACCGTTGACCTTATCTTAGCCGGCAATGCGAAGCCTATGCCGCAGGCACAAACAGCAGAGACGGAACTGCATCCTGCCCCGAAGATATTCAGGGAGACATGCGAGATAGACTGCGGGAAAACAGCACAGGAAGTCCATAATTTCGTGCGCGGGCTAAGTCCCTACCCTGCTGCATGGTGCACATTACAACTGAACGGAGAGGAACAAGTTGTGAAGATATACAAGACCGCCCTTGCAGAGACAAAGCAAAAGAACCACCTATATATTGATTGTGCGGACGGACCACTTGAATTGCTTGAGATACAACTTCCAAACAGACGCCGTATGACAGTAAAAGACTACTTGAATGGACTACATTGAGTTGATAGACAGATATTATTCGCACGTGCCTGAACTGAGGGAGGTTCTGCTTGTACATAGCCGTCAGGTGGCAGAGCGGGCATTAAGTATTGTGGACAAGCATCCGGAATTTGAGGTTGACCGCAATTTTATAGAGGAGGCTGCCATGCTGCATGATATAGGAATAATCTACTGCGATGCTCCCAAGATCCATTGTCACGGGAATCATCAATACATAGAACACGGCTACCTTGGTGCAGAGCTGTTACGCAAGGAGGGTTTGCCGCTACACGCCGGTGTTGCAGAGCGACACACAGGCAGCGGAATAACACTGGAGCAAGTAATAAGGGAGAACCTGCCACTACCTGAGCGCGACTATTGTCCGAAGACAATAGAAGAGGAGATAATCTGCTATGCCGACAAGTTTTATTCGAAGAGCCATCTTGGAGAAGAGCTGCCATACGACAAAGTGCGCAACAACATCTGGCGCTATGGTCACGGGGCAGTAACACGCTTTGACAGGTGGCGTGAGATGTTCGAATAGAGTTGACTTATTCCCACACAAAGATATTTCTCTGCTGAGTTTTCCGTTGTTAGCGGAACTTATGCGAGAAGCCGACAGAGATAAACTCTTTGAATTGTATCTTTGCCCGCTCATCGTCGGGAAGGATGACCGTGTTGTCGTAGCGCGGGTGCAGGAGTATGCGTGCAGAGAGGAAACGGGTGATGAGAAAATCGGCAGCAATCTCAAGGTCTATCTCAACGCGCGAATAGTTGGTATATAGATAGAACTTGGTATCCAGACTGATTTCCCTCACAGGCTTGAAGAGCCACTCCACGCGGAAAGAGGAACCTGCCTCATTGAGTATTTTTTGCCCTGCGGGCACAGAGAAAGCAGTCTGTGAGACATGTGTAGTATCTGCGACACCTACCATACGATAGGTGAGCGGGGAGAAAAGCAACGAGAGTCCCCTGACGGGTTTATAGTCAAGACCAAGAGACACATTCAATCGCGCAGGTGTGAACGGACCTGTCTTTAACTCCTTGGTATTCTCTTTCCATGTATTGAAGAAATGTGTCTGAAACTCAGCAGAGATGGTACCATCAAGTTTGTTTACAATCTTTACACCAAACTTGGAGTAGAGTTTGAATATATCGTCATTAGTATTGATTTTACGAAGAGTGTCTGCGGAAACAGTATTGAAGCCGAAACGCCATTCGAGAGAGTTTTCCCAAGTGATATTCTTTCGGTTGTTGTAAATAAGTTTGCCTTGTACGATAGAGAGAACGGCAAAGTTTGCATTACCACCCTGATACCAGTTTTGAGTAACATAGTTCTGGCTGAGTTGTAGCATTGTTGTTGCCTCTTTGTACCAATATGTATATCGCCATCTGATAGCGCGCAGGCGGTCAAGCTGGTCTTCTTGCGGGTCGCTCACGAGTGATTTAATATGTGTGACAGGTATGGTGGTTTCTATTTCCTGCTGCTTGAGTTCGATCAGTATATCAGGTTGATAGATACCTTTATAGAGAGACGGGTGATAAGTGGAGATGTAGCAAAGGGTCTGTTGGTTGCTTGAGATATTCACATCGTTTCCGTAGCCCACACCATGCAACCGGTATTGATGTGGATTTGATGTATCTGTATTCAGAGAGAGAGGTCGAGTGTCAAGCAGAGGCGAGGCAGAGTCAAAAGAGTTTCCTGCAAAACCGACATGAGGGACATCGGGCATAGTAAGCGCGTCATCGTCCTCAATGGGGATATAGTACAAAGGCATAAGCATGGGGTTAGCCTGCCACATACTATCAACAAAATGCGCTATATACAAAGAGTCACGAAAACCTATATGAAACGGGAATGCAGTGGTTGTGTCACGGAGCAGTCGTTCACGGAACTCCGCTTCAGTATGTTCATGCAATTGCTTGCCCTGCTGTTCGACAAGCATCATAAGCAGTCTGTCATCAGGGGTAATTGTGTCTTGTGCATTCAAGGTTAGAGAAAGCACAAGCAAGAACGATATGCAAACAGATGTTCTCAATATTACTCCCACCAACGGCGGTTGTGCGGTATTCCTTCCACAACAGGTTTGTGAAAGGCTTGCCATATAAGCCATACACCATAAATGATGAATGGGATGGAGAGCAGTTGTCCCATATTCAGGAACATACCTGCCTCAAAGGCTTCCTGGTCAAGTTTAATAAACTCAAGACAGAAACGTGTTACGAATATAATCTCAAGGAATACACCGAATATCAATCCGGGTCGTTTGCTGCAGTTCCATTTGTAGTACATAAGCAGGGTGACAACGAAAGCGACCATGCAGTAGAGCATCTCATAAATCTGCGTAGGATGACATGGCAATGTATCACCATTGCGTACAAAGAGGAATCCCCACGGCATATCAGTAGGATTACCATAGATTTCGCTGTTAAAGAGATTGCCCAAACGAATGAGAGCACCGGTGATACAGATACCTATAACGAGGCGGTCGAAAATCCAGTTCATGCCTGTATGGAAGTGCTTCTTAGTGAGAATGATACCTGCTATAATCAGTCCGATAGCCCCTCCATGAGAAGAGAGACCGCCCTGCCATATCTTCAGTAGTTCAAACGGATGTTCTATATACGGATTCCGGTAATTGATATTCCATGCGAATATCTGTATCGGTTCAAGCCCCAGAGTGGAAGCCTCGTGCCACTCATAGAACCAGCAATGCCCCAGACGCGCACCGATAATCACACCTGTGACCATATATATGAATATCTTGTCGGGCCAATCCTCGGGAGCCTTGTCATGCTTATACAGACGTACTTGCAACAGGTAGCATAAGTATATACCCAATGCCCACATAATACCATACCAGCGAACTTCAAGAGGTCCGAGGGTAAATGCTACAGGGTCGAAATTCCAAGTTATGTAAGACAACATGAGATTTGAGCGGACAGGGTCCGGATTAAGGATTAGAAAATTTGAAGATTGTTATACATTCTTACCGTGGCATTGTTTATATTTCTTTCCACTACCACAGGGGCAGGGGTCGTTTGGACGAATCTTGGGTTCGGTACGACGTATTGGTTCGGGCTTCTGCTGCTCTCTGGTGTCACGACCTGCCGCCTGCTTCATCTGCTGGTTCTCAAGCGAGTCTTTCTGCATACGATACTTACTCATGTTCTGACGCCGCTGTGGTTCCTCTGCTTGCTGGGCCTCCTGCTGATTCGGCATATACAATTGTCCGCGGAGCAGAATACTTATAGCACGACGGTTAAGACTATTGAGCATTTGGGAGAAGAGGTTGAAGGACTCAATCTTGTATATGAGGAGCGGGTCTTTCTGCTCGTAACTTGCATTCTGAGCCGACTGTTTGAGTTCGTCCAACTGACGGAGATGCTCTTTCCACTCATCGTCGATGATATAGAGCAGTATTCGTTTTTCGAATTCTTTGATTATCTCACGTCCTTCGTTTTGTACGGTTCGCTCCATATTGGCGATGATAGGATATACACGTTTGCCGTCGGTAAGGTCAACACGCACATTCTGATACATATTTCCTTTGGTCTCGAAAGTGCGTTTTATCATAGGATAGACGCGCTGTGTGAGTTGGTCCATCTTACGCTTGAAGGTCTCAAGTGCTGCATCTGCCACTTGATCGGAAAGCCGCCCTGCACTCGAACTCTTGAACTCTTCTTCCGAGAAGGGAGGCTCCATTGCAAAGGTCTGCAACAATTCTATCTTCAGACCCTCATAGTCAAGAACATTGTGATAATCCTGCACAATGGCATCGGCAGTATCATAAACCATATTGGTTATATCCATACCAATACGCTCACCCATGAGAGCGTGATGACGCTTTTGATATATGACATTACGCTGCTGGTTCATAACGTCGTCGTATTCAAGCAAGCGCTTACGGATACCGAAGTTGTTTTCCTCCACTTTCTTCTGGGCACGTTCAATAGAACTATTTATCATCTTATGTTCTATCACTTCGCCCTCACCAAGACCCATTTTATCCATCAGACCTGCTATACGTTCGGAGCCGAACCTGCGCATCAAGTCATCTTCAAGACTGACGAAGAATATAGACGAGCCCGGGTCTCCCTGACGACCGGAACGGCCACGCAGCTGACGGTCAACACGACGGCTCTCATGCCTTTCAGTACCTATGATAGCGAGACCACCCGCTTCTTTCACTTCGGGTGCAAGTTTGATATCTGTACCACGACCTGCCATGTTGGTAGCGATGGTGATAACCCCTTTCTGTCCTGCTTGAGCCACAACCTGTGCCTCTTGTTGATGCAGTTTGGCATTCAGCACATTGTGCTTCAGTTTCTTGCGGTCGAGCATACGCGAAAGCAACTCGCTTATCTCAACGGAGGTAGTACCTACAAGCACAGGTCTGCCTTCAGCCACCAAGCTTTCTATCTCTTCGATGACAGCATTGTATTTCTCCCTTTGTGTCTTATAGATACGGTCGTTCATGTCAACACGCGCTATAGGACGGTTGGTAGGAATAACCACCACATCCAATTTGTATATATCCCAGAACTCACCTGCCTCTGTCTCGGCAGTACCGGTCATACCTGCTAATTTGGAATACATACGGAAATAATTCTGCAGAGTGATAGTGGCAAACGTCTGCGTTGCGGCTTCCACCTTCACATTCTCTTTTGCCTCTACTGCCTGGTGAAGACCATCAGACCAGCGTCTGCCCTCCATAATACGGCCTGTCTGTTCGTCAACGATTTTGACTTCACCATCCATGATGACATAGTCCACATCCTTTTCAAACAAGGTGTATGCTTTAAGGAGCTGGTTGACAGTATGTACACGCTCGCTCTTGATAGAGTATTGCTGCAGAAGTTCGTCTTTCTTCTGCTGTTTTTCCTCTGCGGATATATGCATCTTCTCTATCTCCGCAATCTCGCTACCGACATCGGGCAGGACGAAGAAATGCGGGTCATCGGTAGAACCGGTCAGAGCATCAATACCCTTATCAGTGAGTTCGATAGACTTATTCTTCTCATCTATCACGAAGTACAACTCGTCGGTTGCGATGTGCATATTCTTGTTGTTCTCCTGCATATAGAACTCCTCGGTCTTCTGCAGACGGACTTTGTTGCCCTGCTCAGAGAGGAACTTGATAAGAGCCTTGTTTTTAGGCATACCTTTATAAGAGCGGAACAATGCCAACTCACCTTCCTCTGCCACTTTCTTGTCTTCAGACGGCATTTTCTGACGCGCCTCTGCAAGAAGACGGGTGGTGAGTTGCTGCTGACTGCGGACAAGGAGTTCTACACGATGTTTGTACTCGTCAAACATCTGCTCCTCTCCCTTCTCCACAGGACCTGAGATAATCAACGGGGTACGGGCATCGTCAATCAAGACAGAGTCCACCTCATCGACAATGGCATAGTTGTGCTTGCGCTGCACAAGGTCTATTGGTGAGAATGCCATATTGTCTCGAAGATAGTCGAAACCAAACTCGTTGTTGGTACCAAAGGTAATATCGCAAGCGTATGCACGACGGCGCTCTTCGGAATTAGGCTTGTATTTGTCAATGCAATCAACTGTCAGACCGTGGAACATGTATATCGGACCCATCCACTCGGAGTCACGCTTTGCCAGATAGTCGTTCACAGTCACCACATGCACTCCCTCGTGAGTCAAGGCATTGAGGAAAACAGGCAAGGTGGCCACAAGGGTCTTACCTTCGCCAGTAGCCATTTCGGCTATCTTTCCCTGATGAAGTACCACACCACCAATCAACTGCACATCATAATGCACCATATCCCATGTAATCTCATTGCCGCCCGCCATCCAATGGTTCTGATAGATGGCTTTATCACCTTCTATATGCACGAAATCATGGTCAATACTGAGGTCCTTGTCCATCTGAGTGGCAACAACTTCGATAGTCTCATTCTCTGCAAAACGACGGGCAGTGCTCTTCACAATAGCGAACACCTCGGGCAACACCTGCATAAGAATATCTTCGTACTTCTTGGTGATTGTCTTCTCAAGGTCATCGACCTCACGATAAATCTTCTCACGCTTCTCGATAGGCGTGTCCTCTACCATGCCTTTAAGTTCGGCAATCCGGTTCTTCTCCGGTGCCACATAATCGGCTATCTGTTTCTTTATCTGTTCGGTACGTTCACGCAGAGCATCATTGTCGAGCAAATCTATCTGCTCGTATTGTGCCTTCGTCTTATCTACGTAGGGCATTATCTCTTTCAAGTCGCGCTGCGACTTGTTACCAAACATTTTCTTCAGAAGTTCTACAAATCCCATGATGATTATTGTCTATTTAAGTGTTTACTGTTTAGTTACTTGATGCTATCATATACAGGTGCCATCCGACATAAAAAGGGATGAACCTATATTTAGCGTGCAAAGTTACTACTTTTTTACGGAATAAGCAACAACAAAAAGTGTACCGACAATAATGCCGGTAGTAATAATCGATGATTTAACCATGTTACGGACTCTGAAATCACCTATAGGAACGGGAAAGATTACTGCACAATGGTTGACAGGGTGCAAGCGATGCAGTGCTTTGCTTGTATCTCAGGTATCTTTAACCACTACTTCTCAACAGCTCTCCCAATATCCGGATCAATCGGTAGTCATTGCTAACGTATAAAGTTCAAGAGGTTGCGGAAGGAACTTATGAACCTAAATTATCTTAAATATATGATATACGACTATAACTCGCTAAGCCAATGATAGAGCGACTGGCGGAAGACAGCAGTTTGCGGTATCTCACGTTGGAAACCGAAGCCATGCCCACCAACAGGCATTATCAGAAGTTCCGCAGGGACATTGTTGGCAGTAAGGGCAGAATAGAAGTCGATACTATTGCTGACAGGTACAACCTTATCGTCCTGACAGGCGACAATGAAGCACGGCGGAGTGTCGGGAGTGACATTGTTGCGCAGTGTCCATCTGGCAATCTGCATAGGAGTGGGATTATCGCCCAAGAGCAACTTACGGGTCTTTTTGTGGGTATCCTGCTCCATAGAGAGCACAGGATAGACAAGCACAGAGAAGTCGGGGCGTGTCTGACGGTCGGTGTACATTGTAGCGAGCGAGCCTGCCAGATGTCCGCCTGCAGAGAAGCCAATCACTCCTATCTTGTCAGGAACAAGATTCCACACTTTAGCACTATCGCGAAGGATACGCATGGCTGCAAGTGCATCTTCCAAAGGCACATTCTCATGACCGTTAGGCATACGGTATTTGAGCACCGCCACAGCGATGTTCTGCTGCATAGCCCACTGAGCAACGTAGGTGCCTTCGTTAGGAATGGACACATACTGATAAGCACCGCCCGGGCAACAGAGCAGCATTGGCACGGGTTTGTCAGTCTTAGGCAGATAGACGTCGATACGCGGCTCGGTGATGTCGAATATCTGACCGTTGGTACCTGAGTACTCTCCGGTGGTTATTCCGTTTCCGCCTTTCTGAGGCAGATAGATTGTCTGTTGGGCAGTGGCAGTAAGAGCCAACAACAGCAATATAGAACCTAACAAATTCTTCATACCTATATATGTTTAGTGTTTGATTATTACTTTCTGTTGTTTAGAACCATCCTGGGTTGTGATGCGAAGGAGATATAATCCGTCAGCTACATTGGCTACGGGCAGAATGGAGCCAAATGCAGAGCGTACCTGCTTGCCATCAACAGTATAGAGCGAGAGCTCAGCAGGCGAGTGAAGTCCGGATATAGTAATCAACGTGTTGGCAGGGTTGGGCAACACCTTGACATCTATAGAGCCGACATAATCGATAGCAGTGGGTTCCTGCCTGTCATAATACAAGTTGTCAACATAGAAACTCCCCGCACCTGACAGCAGTCCTTCTTTGCGGACGAGGCGGAGTCCCATGAACTGATAATCGACATCATGCGGAAGGACGGTCATATCAGCTTCTTCATAGTGCCATCCGGCATAGTCAAGCACACAGAGAGGAGTGTATTTGATATCACCTGAGGCATCCCACACTGCCTCTACTTCATTCTGCGAGAAATCAGAGAAGATGTACATGCCGAGACTACAATTACCGTTACCATCAATAATATCGCCATTGTATCTGTACATTGCCACACTCTCAGTATCGGAGAACTCGTATTTCAGTTCATTGGAAGACGTGCCGGCATATTTGCGTTCTTTATTCAGGAAGGCAGAAGCATTGCTTACATACATACTGGCGTCCTCGTTATATTCAAACATGAGCGACTCGCAGTCACTAATCTGTCTGCCAGCATGAGTATCCGTTTCCGCAGAAGTATGGAAAGGAATCTCAGTGACATTCTCATGATAAATGCCCAAAACATCCTGAAGGTCAGGTTTGATAATCAGCTTGTAATCTTTATCAGCCTCAAGAGAGTTTACGAGTTCAAAAGAAGTGAAACCATAGGGAGACTGAAGTATGTTGTATTTGAATGAGCGCGAATTAATACCTTGCTCTACACCGTCGTTATCAACAACGGCAATGTTAGCTTTGGCAGTAGAGGTCTTTATTTTCTCATCAAATATGAGAATGAATGATGGTTTGAGGGGCACTTCAACTGCTGATTTAGCCGGATAACTTTGCATGACACGCAAGTTGGAACGGCTTTTGGTTCTGAACGTCAACACAAAGTTCTCTGCCATTGTATTGGGGAAGTTGGTGTCAGGGTGACAGGCAGATTTATCCAGGGTGACAGTGTATTCCGTACCCTTTTCAAACATACGTGCAGGGTGGAAACGCATAGTACGATATGAATCTTCGAATATGAGTTCTCCTTCAACAGCCGGGGTAATGCTGAAAGCGGCACGGGTCTCTTCTTCTTTCATATCCCAGTTGAAATTGAGCACTATATCTACTGAGACATCTACACTGTCAGTGATATTCTCTATATGCGGAGTATAACTTATCACTTCAGGACGGGTTTCGCGTTGTGCATTCACCAACATATCCTGATATGCGATGTCTCCTGCAACAACAGTCACTTCTTTCTCGAGTGTATAGTAATGTTCTGCTTCGGCACGCAGAGTGTAGGTTCCGGGTTGCAAATCCCAGAAGAAGAATACTCCGTTGTAGAGAGTGTCGGTAGTATAAGTAGCCAGTTCTTTGCCATCTTGCAGCAAAGTTACTTTGGCTTCATGTATCGGAAGCAACTCGTCGCGACTACCACGAATCTTGGTCATCTTAGGCGACTCTATCTTCTTATAACAGTCGCGCACCTGTCCACCGATTGCTCCATAAGGCAGAGTCTTACCAAGGAAATACTCATAGAAAGCAGCCATAAAATAGAACGACTCACGCCACTTGTAGTCCATATTCAACAGGCGGTAGGTTTCGGGAATATAGTCGTGCATGCAACCTTCGGAAATACAACCGGGTACTTTGAGTGCACGGAGGACTCCGTAGCCGTCGCCCCAGCCCCCCATGACGGTATAGCCGAAGGTTTTGTCACCTATTACCCAACCATTCTCACGACTTGCAGGAGACCATGTAGTGATACGGTTCTTGGTCAGCCATTTGGCAATAACAGTAGATATTGCCCTACTCTCTGCCTGACGCGGGGCGGGATTACGATAAGTACGGGTATCGTTTTCGTCCTGACCTGAATAGAGTTCAAGAACATAGTTGCTTGGTCCGCCGGCATTGGAGTGGATAGAGAGCATATAGTCAGCTCCGTAAGCATTGGCTTCTGCCACTATGGCCGAGAGTGCACGGTCGTCCTCGGTACGATTCTGAGTGCGGCTCATCTTGGTTTGGAAACCTTCACGCTGGAGCCACTCGTTGAGTTTGAGTCCTTTATCAAGATTGGAAACTGACTCCCAGAAACCATTCGGATCACCTACTTTGAAAGGATAGACAGCCATATTCCTGTCGTCTGCATCGTAGCCTCCGTGACCAGGATTGATGTATATCTTCACTTGGGAGGGAGAGGTGTATTGTGCTTTTTGCGCCTTGAGCGGTTTCCGGACAGGCAGAGCCTCTCTTACCACAGGAGTGATGCCGGCACGTGCCAGATCGGTCTGCATGAGGTGCACTTCACCATTGAGAGTACTGTATGCTATCATGCCCGTTTCTGCCGATACAGCAGGATACATACCGAACTCCTGCGGGTCGGTAAGTTGCTGGTCGAGTTTGCCGTCAAGAGACCGAATAGCGATACATGAAGAAGTGTAGTGGTCGCCATCGTGAGTGTCGAGCATACCTACCACCTTGTCATTGCCGAACCAGACGGGGGCATCAAGCTGCCCAAGGTTACAAATCTCCCTACCCTGCAGGTCGCATACTGCTGTGCCATGAAGGGTATTGAAGAGAATCTTCTGATTGTCGGGGGAAAGAGAAATCCACACATAGTTCACATCATCGCCATGAGGGGTGAGTACACGACGAGTTCCATTCTGATAGAGCACAAGCTGTAAATCTTCGTTGGCGACATAGAGATCGGAACGACTGATTGCCTGAGGTACTTCGTCAGTTTCGTCCGCCACATAGAGAAGTTCTGCTGCATTCTCCGAGAAACGTGGATTCCATCCGTTTGCTACTTTCTGATTGTTAAGCACCTTGACAGGCTGTGCAAAAGCAAACACTACTAAAATGCTTGCAGAAATAATAGTAATAGTTCTTTTCATGATATTAAAGTGATTAATGATTCGTATGGTTACCTTGCAATTGCAAGAGTTATATGTAAAACAATGGGGTATATCCCGAAGTCAGAATAACTGCATGCAAAGTTACGGATTATTTTTGAAAGATGCAAGTTAAAACTACGGTATATATTTCTTAAACCCAAATCGGTCATTAGACTGTTTCACGCTTACACGACTTTCTTTTTGTTATCTTTTTTGCCGATTTTCAGTTACAATAGTTACAATGGAACCCCATTGCGCCTTCAAACCGACAAAAAATCTAATCAAAAATAAAGCCATAATCATCAAAACGCTAATGACCGATTTGGGTTAAATAATCAGTCATGTATAAAAAAAACAGGGCGGCTATTTGCCGCCCTGCCTATTATGAAATTATGTATTACTTACATTATTTCACTTGGGCACCCATCGTATTGTACTTAACACCATTGCGATAGATGTAGATAACGCCGTTTTCAACAACCTTAACAGCCTTATCCTTGCTTGCTTCGTAGATATTTTCTACACCATCACCGTGTCCGCCCTCTTTACCTGTGAAGGTATAAACGGCATAACCGTTGTTGAGAGTGTAGAGGTAAATATTAGCAACGTTACCCTCAACCTCTACATAAGGAACAGCAGAGCGTCCACCTGCGGTAGCTTTACCCATACCGTTAGCAGGGAAGTACCAGAGGGGTTCCATCTCAGCAAATGACTTAGCAGAGTCTTTGAACTTGTAGAGAGCATAAGCAGAAGAAGGAGTACCTTCAGTGTTGGTAGCTGCCATTACGAGGAAGTAGTCATCACCAACCTGGAATTCTGTGATACCATTGTGACCTTGGTTCATCTTGCAGGTGTCGCCTTCAGCATTACCTACTGCCACTCCTGTAGGAACATTAGCGAAGTCGTCCAAGAGAGTTGCTTCGTAAGCACCCGGGTGACCATAGGACTCGGTACCTGCGTCGAAGAGCATAGGCAGAGTTCCATGATAGTCAACATAGAACATGTCGCCTTCGAGCGGGAATATTTGCGGAGCAGAACTTTCAGGAGCATAGGTCCAAGCACCGTTATCTACTATGAAGGACTTAACGCCATCGTCAGGAACGAATTCTATGAGTTCAGCCTTACCTGCGACGCCGCCCTTGATATGCCAACGGAAAGCATTCATACCGTTAGCATTGCAAGCCATAATAGTAGCGTCTTTAGTAACATCACCATAAACGCCGAATGCATCGAAACGATAATTCATCTTATTGATGATAGTATCTTCAGAATCGTAGAGACGCTCGTTGATGACTTCGGTTGCAGCACCGGTAGTGAGGTCAACGTTGTAAATCTGGAAGCGGTTGCCGCCAGTGATACATCCACTGATAAGTGCATGACCTGCATTGTCAAGTTTAACATCGTTGTACGGGAGAGTAGCGCAAGCGCTCCAATTTCCATCGTCACCTTGAGTCTGGAAGAGGTGTTCACCGGTGATTGGCAGAGGATCGAGCATTAAGCCTGTAGCACCATCAACGCGGGTGAACGATGCGGTAGAGCGGTTGATGAAGTACATGATACCATCTTTAGCAACCATGCCACGAACGAAATCGGTAGGACCGGGAACATTGTCGGAATAGTTGTCGTAGGTGTTAGCATATATCCACTCGTTTTCGAGAGTATAGCCTGTGAAGTCGCCCTCAGCAAGGCGTGCAGGATAGTTATATGTATCTTTACCGGCTGCAGAAGCCACCTCAACCCACTCAGCATGTCCGCGGAGTTGCATTGTAGTTTTGTAGATACCAACAACAGCTTTCACGTTAATCTTTGTTCCGACAGGGATAGCATCTTCAGTAATACCCATGTTATAGAGGATGATTGAATCAACGCCATCGGTAACGACAGGATTCTTATAGTTGCCTGCATCCTGATACTCTGCCATCTTCAGACCCTCAATGTAAACGAGTTTGTTGAGATGCGGGGTTTCAACATTAGCAACAGCAGAGAGCATCACTGTCAGCGGATTTACAAGAGTACCCTGCTCGTGGCTTACTACGGTTACATTTTCTACCTCGGGTGAGCCATTATAAGTTGTCTTGTCACCTTGTATAGTAACGAATTCACCTTCTTGGAGACCATGATTCTTACCATAGCAGAGGATACCACCGGTAGCGTCCTGAATCCAGAAGTTGCTGGACTGGACGAAAGTAACAGTACCACGAACTTGTTGAGCTTTAGTGCCATCTTCCATTGCAAGAATCTCTGCAACGGTATTGATATACGGAACGAAGTAAGCATAGAGAGTTCCTTCGGTGTCGGCATTGATGGTAGTAACCTTTGTGCCTTGACCATCAGGTTCGGTGTACCAGCCAAGGAATGTGAAACCTTCTAAATAAGGAGCCATAAGTTCAGTTTCCTCAGTTACAGAACCCGGGTTATCAAATGCATGCTTCCAAGCGGGTTGGAATGCCTCATAAGAACCGGCGACAGAGAAGTCAGCCGAGACAGGCCAAGAAGCACGTTGAGTATCCATGAAGAATGCGCCAACAGCATAGCGCCAAGCAGCAGAGTTACCATCAGTTACATTAAGTGCAGTAGGAGTAGGAGTGGGCGAAGCAGCCAACTGAGCGGCTGTTACGTCAACTATATACTGTTTGAGCCAACCCCACTTCTCTGTCATATTAAATGCAGGTGATACATCTGTCAACTTGCCGCAAACGCCCTGACCACCGAGTCTGTCATCCATAGCATAATATTCAGCGTATGTAGGATGCTCAGCCACACCGGCATCAGTCATGAATGCCTCAAACATATCAGCCTTGTTAGTCCAACCGTAGTCGTTGGTAATACCTCCGCCAAGAACGTAGGTAATCTTCTCAACAGGACCTACTTCAGGAGCCCAGCGCGGGTCACCGAGAGTGCTTCCATTGGTACCTGCTCCGATAGCGGGTGAGTTCTCACTGAGAGTGAAGTCAAGATTAGCAGCATCTGCGAAGAGAGGATCTGCGTAGATAGTGTCAGCTATTACAGGCAGTCCGCCGCTTTGACGATGACCTTGTTTACCTTTGGTGAGGTTGTAAACGAGGACATTGTTGATATTGCCACCATAGCAGTATGTAGCATATTGTTCAGTCTCTGCAGGGTTAGCTATGATAGTGTTGGTGATGGTAGTATTCTGCGACTTGTAGTTCATGATACCACCATTGCCGCCAGTCGGGAAGTTATACATGGTAACATGGTCAACAACCAACTCTGTACCATCAGCCTCAGCTTCAATAGCCTTGTTGTTACGGATATCTATAATTGCATAACCGCTAATTGACGAAGAAGTGATGTTGGCGATAGTAGTATTGGTAATACTGAGATAGTCGCAAGCATGAACGTTGTCTGCGAGTGTGCTTGCAGGGAAGTAAACTGCAGCGCGATCATTGTCATGGAAGAAGCAGTTGTTGATGATACAAGAGTCTACGTGCGAAGTACTACTGCTGCAATTGATTACATACTTGGTATAAGCAGTGAACTCACAGTTTTCAATAACGATGTTCTTATGAGTGTTTTCGTATGAATAAACAGCATAGCCATTGCCATCTTCGCCAACGAATACGAACTTGATGCCCTCAAGATAGAGGTTAGCTTTGTGCTGGAAGTATCCACTTGCTTTGATAACAGGATGAGCTCCCTCAGCTGCTTTGATTACAACATCATAATTGTTAGGCAGACTCAAAGTCTCGATATATTCACCATCAGCAAGAATGATAGTATCGCCAGCACCTGCAACGCGTTCGAGTGTTACATAGAGGTTGCAATCATCACGCGGAGCCTCAGGGTTGTTGTTTGGAGCGATATTCCAAACCTTGGGTCCTACAACAGGAGGTTGAGGAGTTTCAGGTTTCTCGTTCTCTGCACCAACGGTGTAAGTGATGTCGATACGCTTAGCTGCACCTGCATAAGCCAGATAGAAGAATGCGCCTTCGAGAGCTACACCATCCTCATAAGTATCGGTGGTGGTATAAGTAGCTTTCTTTCCTTCAACAGTCATATTAATGTATTCTGCACCGAGGTTGATTTGCGGAACCATACCTGTTACGTCGTTTGTCCAAGTGAGCTCTATGGAGAGGGTCTTGTCAGCATTGCGTGTGATGTTCCACTCAACAGCAGTCCAAACGGCAGGGTCGATAACGCTACCTTCGGTTGTGAAGGAGTCAGCTCCATAGAATGTCTTCGGCTCAAGAACCTCAGGAGTAGAGCCACCATCAGCATTGATAGTAATAGAAGTTACATAAACACGGTTACTTGAAGCCTGCAGAGCCTTGAGCGATATTGCACTAATCTCGGTATTTCCATCATAAGAAATAGTATAATCAGCAAATGCCCCGGTTTCGGTCAGCACTAAAGTATCACCCATGAAGATCATCTTGTTATTAGCTTTGTCATTTTCATTTTGATAAGGCATCGCATTGATAACAATACTTGTAGGTTTAACGGGGTTTTTAAGAGTCATAACAAGTTCATAAGCATTTTTGCTTCCACCCAATTTATTACCACGGCCTTCGCGACCTTGGTAAACTTCGGTAGCTGTTGTCAAAGTAACATATTCTGCACCTGACTCAAGAATATCTTCTATAGCAGTCAGTTTAACTGAAGCATCGCTTGATGTACCAGTGGTTTTGAACACCAACTTCATTCCACTTTCAGGTTCAACGCCATCACCGATTACGATTGTGTTAGCCTTTGGTGCGGGAGTGATTCAGCTTTTACAGGAGCGTAAGCATAGAACATTTCTTTAGAAGCAGAAATAACATAGAGGTTATCAGCATAGTCGAATGCCAAACCATCGATATTGTTACCAAAAACTTTTTCTGTTCTGTAAGCTTCAGTCAACGTAGGAACACCAGTTGTTGCATCGTATGCAATATTGAAAACAACTACGCGGCCCTGAGTAGGAACTGCCAAGAGAGTTTTGTTTTCATTGATAGCGACAACACCACGGTAAGTAGTTACATCAGTTGTTTGAGGGAGAACATCAGTATTTTGGTTTTGCATAATCACATAGTCACGCACCTTGTCGGCATTGATGTGATAAACAGCTGCCCAAACATCGTATCCCCAACGATTCTGTACACCCCAGAAACCACCTTTACCATCAGCTACAAACTGATTGTCGGAAATTCCGAGTGCGTACTCTGAACTGTTGACTACGAAGGAGTCAGGATTCTGAGCATAGTTTACTACTGTACCAATAGCATATTTATTAATACTACCAGTAGAAGCACTTGCTACAAAGTTGTCAGCTGTATAAAGCACCTTGTCTGCTCCTGCGCCTTCAACTGCCATAGAAGAGATTGTGGTGTAAATAGTTCCACGTTTGGTAGTATCCAAAACAGGAACAAAAGCAGCGGACGGGTTAGCGGGATCCATTCTGTAAACACCACCCTTTGCTGCATCCATACTGTTGATGTAAACATAACCGTCTTTGTCAACAACGATACGCTTGAAAGCAGTACGAGCGGGATCCATTCCTGTAAGACCACCGAGATAACCGGTAGTACCCTGTGAGGTAACATCCTCGAGCAATGCATCATAGATGAATACACCACGTGTCATTGCTTTTGTACGATCTGTAGCACCATCAGAAGCTCCGTCGGTTGCTTCAGAAACGTAGATGCGTCCGAAGAAAGGACTTTCAGGGTTGTTGTCGATAGCCAAGCCCTGAGGCAGGTAGTAGTTGTAGAGTTTCTTGTCGTAATCTACAACATTTGTCAGTGCCTCATTGGCGGCACCAGTGACTTTAACTGCCCAGTTGTAGGTACCGGCAGGGATACCGGCTTCTGAGAGGTCGATGTTGATGGTGTGCGAGCCCTTAGTCAAGAGAGCGGCGTCGGAAATGGCAAAGGTCTTCACCACAGCGTCCTCTTCACCCAACAACTGAATCTCTCCGGAAGTGGCAGGAGCATTAAGCACATAGGTGACATCGACCTTGTTGCCGTCCTGCACAGCCTTCAAACCTGAAGCAAAAACGTTCAGTTCAGCAGCTGACAGCGATATTGCCATCAGACATGCTGCAAAAAGCATAAAATACTTTTTCATGTTTGTTGTGTTTTTTTGATATCGGCCTCTGTCTTCCCCAACCGACAGCACCGATTTCATGATTTTAGGATATACTCCGCGGGGCACGGAGCGGTTAAATAATTGATTGTGTGTTGTAATAACTTCAACTTATATATAGTGAGAGAGCAACCAGAGACTGCCTTCACAGAATATATTCATTTTTAAGCGTGGCAAAGATACAAAAATATTTCGGAACGTCAAAACATTATTTCACATTATTCATATAATAAAACATATTTACGATACTCAGTGAGTCAGTTTGCGGGTAGCTTATAGTTGGCTTGTTGTTAGCATTATGTTTCGTTTATCTATCGTGTATCTATCGTATATCTATCGTGTATCTATCGTGTTTGTTTCGTAGAGTATTCGTTACACTATTCGATCTGTTGTCCGAGCAGGTTGTAGCGTTTACCATCAGGTTTGATGATAATGACATTACCATTATCAATTATTTTTCTGACATCATCGGAATGGCATTGAGAGATATCGCTGACAGCGGTAGGTGTTTGTACAACTATCTGTATGACGGGAGAATCGACGTATCCGCCTTCATCGCTTGCCCGGACACGAAGGTAGTAGTTGCCGGCAGTGACATCAGTAAACTCTGTCTGATAAGTATAAGCGTCAACCATCAGTCCTTTAGTGAGTCGGGGGGCAAAGCCCTCGTGAGTGGAGAGTTCTACTCGGAATCCGCGTGTTATCTGCTGCTGCCAAGCCACATCAACGGAGGTTGAGACTATAGTGTCGCCATCATGAGGTTTCAATATCACGGGTTGTGAAACAGGAATACGCACAGTAAGGAAAGAGACAGGGTCACTAACTACGGTTATACCATCATACCTTACCACAACGCGCACATAATAGCGTGTATATGAGGCGAGGACGGAATCCACGAACTGATAGCGGGGATAATCAGAGTCGGCAGAGAAGAGGATGTAACGCGAGTCGAATGATTTGTCGGTAGCCACCTGGAAGGTGTATTTGGCATTGGGTGCAGCAACACTATCGCAGAGCAGCAGCGGGAGCAGTTCAACATCAGTTTCACCATCGGCAGGCGCCTCCATAGTGAAACGGTTTCCTATGAAAGCACGAGCGTCGGACCAGACATCGGCTGCATTGGCGGCACGGGTACCTACCCTCCAATAATACTGCTCGTTTTCCTCAAGTATTTTAATCTTGCCTGTATAGAAACGTGGTTCGGGAGTTTCCTGAAAGGCAATTACATCTTTGAAATCATTGTCACGGGCAATCTCCACAAAATAGGAGTCGGCACCGTCAACCGGATTCCAAGTAAAATATGCGGGCAGCAGAGGTCTGCCGTCAGGAGCAGGATATGTGATTTCAGGTGCGGAGGTAGTAGAGAAAGGAGTATTGAAAGTGACAGGTGCATACTCGTTTCCATAGCGGTCGAGCACCGAGACTCCATAGGTATAGCCAGATTTGAGTTCGACATCATAGTTATTATCATAGGTTATACCCAAGAGGTATTCCGAGGAATAGAACTGCCCATGTTTGCCGACACTATCGCGAGGCAGAGAATAGACTGCATAGCGGACATTGCTGTTGGTTGCCGGTTCATTCCACGAGAGTTTACCTGACGAATACTTCATATTGGTCACAAAGAGTTGCGTATTCTGTCTGCGCCACCATTTCTGAGGGGGCAGAGCAGGTTTCTGCCAGATATTCTGCCGCATATACTGCGTGTAGCCCTGTGTCTTATAGATAGCATTTCTTATACTATACAGGACAGAGCCTGAGGCACCTATGCGGTCGTCTTCACGCAACACCACGACTTCTTTCACTGTTTCTGCAGCCTTACTATCAGAGACAGAATGAGAAGCATAGAAATGACGCCCGTATTTTTCAGCTATCATAGACCACCATTGAGAGAGTTCGACAAAGTCGCAGGTGCTACTGCCGACATGCCAATACATCTGCGGAGAGATATAGTCGATTGTTCCACGACTCATCCACGCCAACGGATCGGAGTAGATACTATTGTATTGCCAGTCGGAGAAAGGTCCTACAGGCACACCATATTTATCGGCATGAGCCTTGTTGGAAGCCACTTGTGGAGCAGGTCCGATACCGAAAGTGACCCAGGGTTTGGTGTGCATTATGGTATCCTGAACCCGTCTGACCATTTCGTTCACCTGTTCCCTGCGCCAATCTTCCTGACTAAGACCGTCGGGATTGTTTGCCCTATAGAGAGCAGCGTCCATTGACATAGGCGAACCGGAGAGATAGAAATAGTCATCGAAGAGGATACCATCAACATCGTATTTCTCGAGCAAGTCAGCCACCACGGCACATATACGCGTTTTTACTTCGGGCAGGCCTGGATTGAGTATGCTTGCACCATTGTAAGCCATGATCCATTCCGGATGGGTGTTGGCATAGTCATCAGGGTTAGCCTTGTTGGTTTCGAACTGAGACTCGGAAGACGAGTAGCGGTAAGGATTTATCCACACATGCAGCTCCATACCCCGCTTATGGGCTTCCTGCACGGCAAAAGCCATAGGGTCGTAAGAAGGGGTCTGTCCGCGTGTGCCGGTTATCCACTGACTCCACGGTTCATATTTTGACTCGTACCATGCATCTGACATCGTTCTCCCTTGCAGAGCGACGCAGTTCATATTCATCCGCTGCATAGAGTCGAGCATCTGCACGAGCAGTTGTTGTTGCTGTAGAGGGTCTGTGACCCAAGCGCCTGACGGAGTAGTAGGCCAGTCGAGCGCCCACACAGTAGCCACCCAAGCAGCACGCATCTCGCGTTTAGGAGAAGCATAAGCAACCGAGCAGAAGCAGAGAAGCAGCAATAATATTCTCAAACAATGTTTCATCAGAATAGTTTAGACGGGTTCTGGTTAATTGCCAATCCGTATATCTCCACTCCTTCGATAACCGTTTCCACAACTCCTGTAGCGGGATTGTAGCGCATCAGGCCTGTAGGTGCGTTGGTAGCGTCACCCGAGGAGCGATAGCCAAAATAGACGCAACCGGTGGTTTCGTCAAGTGCAAGCTGACAGATAGCGACAGGCTCGGAGGTTGTACCCTCATAGGTAGCCGGTCTGCCGGATATATTAGGTTCGAGTCCGAGACCTGACTCATGTAGAATCTTGTAAGGTGCGAGATTTGCCTTTTTGTTGCCTATTCCATCAAGGTCGGAGATAGTAGGACAACGATAGAAGCCTCCGTATCCTTCATCCCATAGAGTGAAGAAGAACTCACCTGTGGATTTGTTGTAGGCAAAGGACTTGGGGCACATGGATGACAATGCTATACCGGCAGCGGGAGCCTCAGTACCCTGAGTAGTGGTAGCGGGCAGAATATCGGCATCAGTGAAGCGGAATATACCTGTGCCGTTATAAGTCTTGCACCAATACCAAGTGCCATCAATCTTACCAAAGCAACCACCAATACAGCCATATCCCCAGCCATTGTTGTAGTACTCGAGCGTATTGTGCTGTACGTGATAAGGATAATCGGTAGCGTTGTATTTCTTGTTGCGGTCGGTGATCGGCACAGGAATTATGCCGGTATTACGATTGGCATAATAGAGGACACTACCATCGATAAAACCATAAAACGGATCGTCAAAGGCAGCTTGTCCGACATTGCTTATCATAGTCTCGAGTTTGCTTCCGTCCTTTGCGACAACGGATATTTTGCCATCACCAAGGTTGCCGTCGCTATCATCAACAAAGTAGAACTGTTTACCGCAGTCAAGTACATAAAGCAAGGAGTCGGCAAACAAGAGATTGAAAGGGTGAGCGCCGGAAGAAAGTCCGAGGTCGTAAGGTGCGATCTTCATATCTTCGGGGGCGTCAGCAGCAAGTTTGAGAGCCATGATATTGCCATCTTTAACGGCATAGTACAATGTGGGGACTTCTTTGTTGTATCCGACTTGCACATTGATGCTTGCTTCTTCAAGCATGCGTCCGTCGAGAGCCACCTGCAGGCGAACGGTCTGCGAACCGACGTTAGAGAAGATGACTTCGCCGGGCAACTCTTTGTCAGAAGTCTCAAGCAGCTTACCATCGGCATCGGTTGTTCCTTCGGGGAATATCCAGTTGTAAGTAGCCGTACGATTCTTGGGGTTAGGCAAGTCGATATTGAAACTTACTTTTGTAGTCAGCACCTCACACACACCTTCAAAGGGGTTTATTCCCATCACAGGTTTGAGGTCGGAAATCATTATAGGTTGTTTCTTTGTAATCTTCTCGCCATTATTCTGTTCGATAGTAAGTGCGACATAGAATGTGCCGGCTTTGTCATAGGCGTGAGTGACGGTAGATTCAGTTGTACGTATCTCCTCAGTATCGTCACCGAAATTCCACACTGCAGTTCCCTGAGTGGGTGATATATTCTCAAAGGTTATTTCAGAATCGACATAATAATCAAGCGAATAATCACCGTTAATAACATAGGTGAACTGCACTGCCTCCTGCGGCAGATTCTCTACTTTAGGCTCATGCTCTTTGCAACCTGCGAATACAAGTGCGAGCGAAACAGGAAGGATATATTTTGCTTTCATATCACGTGAATTACTTTATTGGATTATTTCAATCTCTTTAGGTTCAGTTATGCCATAGACATCTCTGTCGTCATATACACGAATCAACGCCCTGATAACATACTTGCGGATATATGACACAGCATAATTACTCTCAGCCGGATTATATATCAACTTGTCGAAACTAACGCTATCACGATAAAGGGCAGTGAGTTCTTCGGGTACCGGTTGAGCCGTAGAATCGGCATTCCACTTGAAATGATAGATATACGAATCGGAGTTGACATCGAATGTGGAGTCGGTGTATTGCATGAAGTTATCTACCAGTCCGAGACCAATAAGCATAGAGCGGTAGTCAGCATATTTGAGTTTCTGCTCAAGGCTGTCTTTGAAGTGTTGCATAAACCCTACACCGAAATACTGGTCCATCTTGTCAGCCTCAAATTCAGACGGATTGCTCCACGCGAAAGGAGCGAGTGTACTGCTGACGGGGAAAGAGTTTTCAAGATAGTAGGCATGAAGCGAATCACTCCAGAGGTCTT
The DNA here is from genome assembly GCA_905235505.1 of Paludibacteraceae bacterium. Taxonomy (GTDB): domain Bacteria; phylum Bacteroidota; class Bacteroidia; order Bacteroidales; family Paludibacteraceae; genus Colicola. Next base: position 44,894 of record CAJOMJ010000029.1, on the reverse strand, counting down.
CGGTATGCTCGTAAACTTTTATTTTCTGCTCTACCCTTTTCTCTTCCGACAGAGAGGAGACTACAGAATAGGTGAAACTACTTACCCACGGGCAAGACACCTGACGTTCTATATTTTCGGTAAGGTTGTACCATGCTTCAGAATGGTCAATGCTTACGCCTTGTACGGATGTATAATACTGGAGTTGGAAACTGAGCGACTGACCAGCAGACACAGCCGAACTCCCAATCTCCCAATAAGCCTGAGGACCGACTTCACCGGTGATGGTATGTTCATCAAAGAAATCGTGCTTGTCGCAAGCCGTCATAGAGAGCAGCAGAAGTGGTAACAAATATATCTTAATGTTTCTCATAACTTTATAAATTAGTTAATTCATATAATGACATATAAGAGGGTTTACATCCACTCAATTGAGTTTGAGCAAGTACAAACAGAGGGATTGAACTTAGCCCATATAAGGTGTTTCTGCATCCAATGATAATCTACCTGTCCGGAAGCATTGCAAGCACCGATGCGTATAAGTTCCTTGGAATTGTACTTCGTTTCTGTCTCAGTATCGGGGTTGAGGCGGTTAACCCACGCATTGGGAGAATAGACAGACTTGGAAGAGGGGTCTTCGTAGCAGTCGGGTTGGTCCCAATATGGAGCATAGAGGTTGAAAGGACGGCGGAGTGAGTATTCTCCGGTATAGGCAGTAGGTACGAACTTTGAACCCACGCGCACTTTGGCAGTATATACCGGTACGCCGTCGTAATAGATACCATTGGTTTTGCTGGAATAATTGTAGCGCCGCATGTCGGTCCACTGCTCTTCCTGCAGATACATGGCAACGTATTTCTGCTGCATGAGGTCGGCTATAGTAAACTCTGTTTCTCCGGGCAGTTTTACATCGAAGAACAACTTGGTAAGAGTAGAACTCATATTGACTTCATAACGCATCATATTGTGCTCAACGGCCATGCGTGTTGTAGCATAAGCGCCTATTTTATCGCCTGCCCAGTATTGGGCCTCAGCCTTAATAAAGAGGAGTTCCTCTTGAGTAATCAGGGCAATATAACCGGTATTCTGCGTATAAGGGTTATGCCCGCTACCTGCGAACAAGTCAGGATAATAGGTAACTTTCATGGAGTTGTCCATGCCTATATTGCTTTCGAGATATCTGATGGCGGTTGTTCCGGTGTTGGTTCCGATATATCTCGGAGTCATCATTTTCTCTGCACGAGGGTCGAGAGCGACACCATAGATATTACTCATAGTGGGATATGCTCCGAGCATAGCCTTAGCGAAGAAAGCAGTAGGGATGGATGATGCCAAACGATTGTCACGACTCTCCCAAGAGTTGATTTTCGGAGCAGTACTACCCCACGGGCAGTTGCTCTCGGTGACACCACCCGGGTAGTTGTATCTGGGTTCTTCCCAATCCGGGTCATTGAGCACATCGTCCACCATCTGGATTATAGTCTGACATGTAGCAGGAGAGTTGTCCCAGTTGGGCAGTTTACGGAGCCAGAGCCGGCAGCGCAGAGCCTTAGTATAAGCCGCCCACTTCTTCATATCACCTTTATAAATACGGTCTTGCTTTTCTGTTATAGGCTTTGCGTCAGGGTTGTCAGTCCACTCAGGGTCTGCATACAGTTTCACGAGTTCGTCAGCCTCTTCGAACAACCACTCATACACTTCTTCCTGGGAATCGTATTTGGGTGAGTTCTTCGTGTAAGCTTCAGAGCGAGGTATATCGCCGAAGAGATCGGTAGTCATCATGGTTGATTGCAGACGAATGGTTCTACCGATAAGTTCATAGTTGAGAGAGTTCTGTTCCTCTGCTATTTCAATCATCTTACGAATGTTGGCACCGAGGTCATAGAAATGCCGACGCCACATAGGATGGCGGTTGATTCCGAGGAACTCCCAGCCTTGACTATAGGGGTAACTGCCTGTCTGCGATTTGGATGAGGTGGTCAATGCCTGCGACATATATACTCCGTATTCGGCATGGTCATAATTGATTTGCGAAGCATAGAATATGATAGGCGGGAGAGCCTGGTCAAGAGTAGTAGTTACAGGTTGATTGGGATTGGTATTGATATCCATCCAATCCCGGCAACTTGTAGATAAGACTGCCAATGTCACCAAAGTCAATGTTATATATATATACTTCTTCATAATAGTAATTCCTTTCTATGTTTAGAATTTAACATTAAGTGAGAAGTTGTAGCTTCTAAGTGAGGGAATGGGGAAATAATCAATACCTGCCGAACCGGTACCACCACTGCCTGTTGAAGCATTACACAGCGGGTCGGAGCCGGTATAGCGAGTAAGGGTGAAGAGGTTGTTTGCCGTAAAAGAGAAGTTAAGACCTTTGAGCACTCTCTGATTCTTCATCAGTTGTGCGAAATCATAACCTACAGTGACGTAACTCAGACGCAGGTAAGAACCGTCCTCTATGAAGTTGGAACTTACATTGTAGAAAGAGTTGATAATTGTAGTGGCATCAAGAGTGATGGGCTTAGTGTTTTTCACATAGCCACCGTTACCGTCGCTGACAACGCCGTCGAACACTACCTGGCGTCCACGATACTTCTCCAAGATGGCTGCCTGCCCGCTTGAGATGAGAGACTGCTGAGTAAAGTTGAAGACATCGCCTCCTACTCTTCCGTCAAACAAGAAACTGAACTGCACACCATATATATTCATGCGACTGCTCAAACCAGCAGAGAACAGACCTTCGCGATTGCCGATATACTTGTTCTTAATAGGAGATATGGTCGGATAGCCGTTTGCATCACAGATAATCTGACCGTCTTCGGTGCGCTCATAATCTTTACCGGAAAGCGAAGTGGTTGACATTCCGAGATAAGCAGAGGTGAAGACTGTGCCATATTGAACACCGGTCAGCTCAAGAACATCTTCGGGCAAGGAAACGACTTTACCTCTGTTGAGACCGAAGTTGAGTGCCATTGTCCAACTGAAGTTGTTACGTTTAAGAATATCCTGCTCAAGAGTGAACTCGAAGCCCTGATTGCGGATAGAGCCCTCATTGCGCCGTTGCAGTATATATCCGGAGGCAGGAGAGACACGCACAACGACTATCTGGTTATCGACCCGAGTAGAGTAGTATGCGAGGTCAAGACGCGTACGATTATTAAAGAAGCGCAGGTCGGCACCTACCTCCCATGAGGTGGACATCTCAGGAGCAAGTTCAAGAGATGCGGCAGCCATAGTCGGGTCGATACCATATCCTCCATCAGGATAAGTGGCGAACTGTTTATAGGAGCGGTCGTATCCGTAAGGAGAAGTATCTTTACCTACTACTGCGAAGTTACCACGAAGTTTACCATAGCTGAACCAGTTGTTTTTGGTTTGGTTCAGCCCGGGAATAAGTTCGGAGAAGACAAGACCTGCAGTAACCGAAGGGTAGAAATAGGGGCTGGTTTTGAGAGCAGATGACCAGTCCCACCTGCCGGTGACAGATATAGAAGCCAAGTTATTGTAGTCTGCCTTCACCTCCCAATAATATGAGAAGGTGCGTTTCTGATTGATAGTGGACGTTCTGTCATTAACTGACATATCGTCGCCACCTGAGGTATTGCTCATTGCATAGGTGCCGGGGATAATGAAATTGTATCCGGTCATTGATTTGGAGACACTATTAGAACTTTTCAGGTCGCCACCGATCATGAAGTTCATACCGAACTGCTTGGGAAGTTCCAGGTTATAGGTTGCCATGAACCCGGCATTAAGAAGTTCGCTCATACTGGATGAGGACGTGTATTTTCCCAAGTAGTCATTGCGGTAACCCATAGTTTCAATATCCTTGGTTGTCAGATAAGTGTCTGTCAAATAGTCACTGCCAAGATATGCGAGATATGCTTCATAGGCATCCCACTCTGCGTCATTGGTGCCATCTCTTTCAGTAGCGGGTTTAGGTACAGACTGAACGAGATTGGAATCATCCCACCTCGGCACCACATAACTCTCTGTAGAGACGGACTTCACATCGTAACTTACCCTTCCTGTAAGTTCCAACCCCTTAACAGGTTTGAATACAACAGAGGCATTAAGAATGTTACGCATAGCACGACTTTGACCGTTGTCGTTATATATACCATAGAGAGGGCTTATGGGTGAAGCATATTTCTTACCTTCACCATCAGTATAGTAGCGGAAGTGGGGCATACCGGAAGCTTCTTCATAATAGGTAATATCATCAGTAAGCGGCCATCCATACGCTGTTTGCACTCCGCTTGTCGAGCGTGAGCGAGTGTTACTGAAGTTGACAGAGGCATTGATGGTAACCCACTTGGCAGGTGAATAGCTTGCCTTGAGCAAGGCACCGAGTTTCTGCTTATAGTCATTAGGTATTACACCATCAGCCTTAGACCAGTTGGCAGAAGCGTAAGCCTGAAACTTATCTGTACCACCACTGACACTAAGGTCGTATTTCTGATAGAAGCCGTTTGTAAGGAAGTTCTCAAGATTGTTGTACACCTGTTGTTCGGGTGAGAGCAAAGAGCCCCAGCCACCACTTGACTTATCCTTGTAGAAGCCGTTAGCGCCCGGCATATAGGATGTTTGCTGCTTAAGCAGATTGCTTGGTGTATCGATTTGCCAACTACCATTAGCCATTACCGACACTTTACCTGCTTCGGCACTCTTGGTAGTAATCATAATTACTCCGTTGGCACCTTCCTGACCATAAAGTGCGGCAGCAGCGGCACCTTTCAGTACAGTAACATTCTCGATATCGTTGGGGTTGATATCAGCAGCAGCAGTAGCGCCGCCATTGATTGGCATACCATCGAGCACAAAAAGTGGTTCGTTTGACTGGGAGGGGTTGATAGAAGATATACCACGGATGATAATCTGGGAGCCGGCGTTAGGGGAGCCTGAGCCGTTGGTTACCTGGACGCCGGCAATCTGTCCCTGGAGAGCATTGACGAAGTTGGCACTCTTGCCTGCAGTAAGTTCTTCAGACTTGACGTTCTGCACGGCAAAGTTCATACGTTTCTTCTCTTGGACGATACCCATGGCAGTGACGACGACCTCGTCCATTGCAATAGCATCATCGCTGAGTTTGACATTGAGAGTGGAACCGGAGACGGGCAGCTCGCGGGTGGTCATACCAACGTATGAGAATACGAGTGTAGCCTTGTCTGCCACAGTGATGGAATAGTTACCGTCAAAATCGGTAATAGTACCGTTGGATGTACCTTTCTCCATGACAGATGCCCCTATAACAGGTTCACCATCGGATTGAGCAGTAACCTTGCCGGTAACCGTGACTGATGCCAACGCATAAGGCGCGAGCAAGAGTACTAACAGTAGCGAGTAGATTTGCTTCATAATGTGTTGTTTCATGTGAAATCAAGATTATTTGGCCTGTGAGTTTCGGAATAGTCCGAAACTGCGGTGCAAAGGTAAACAAAATTCCTCATATATAATAAGGTAAAGAGGAAAATTTTATATGTTTTACAACATGTTTTTTGCTAACTCTCTCTATATGCGTCGATTGCCTTCTTAACAGAGCCGTGCAGGAGGAGCAGACGCTGAGCATCGTCGTAACTGAGACCGAGTTCTTCGACAAGCATGCGAGTGCCACGGTCAACGAGTTTCTTATTGCTGAGCTGCATGTTGACCATCTTGTTGCCTTTGACCCGACCGAGCCGAATCATGGTGGTGGTGGTAATCATGTTGCAGATAAGTTTCTGTGCGGTGCCGGACTTGAGGCGGGTGGAGCCTGTGACGAACTCAGGCCCTACAATAGCCTCGATAGGTATTTCGGCTTCGGCTGCGACAGGTGAGTCGGGGTTGCAAGAGATGCTTGCAGTAAGGCATCCGAACTCGCGGGCATGGCGGAGGGCACCAATCACGTATGGTGTAGTGCCGGATGCTGCAATGCCGATGACGGTGTCAAGGGTGGAGATGTTATGCTCGAGCAACTCCTGCCAAGAGCGCTCCGGGTCGTCTTCAGCCTTCTCAACGGGGTTTCTAAGAGCAGTATCACCACCGGCGATAAGGCCTATAACATAAGTATTGGGCATTCCGAAGGTGGGTGGTATCTCGCTTGCGTCGAGCACACCGAGACGCCCCGAGGTGCCTGCGCCCATGTAGAAGATACGACCGCCTTGTTTCATACGGGGGACAATGCCCTCTACAAGTTTTTCTATCTGAGGGATAGCGGCTTTTACAGCCAGAGCGACCTTCTGGTCTTCTTCGTTCATTTCACGCAAGAGTTCTCCGACAGACTTCTTATCAAGGTCGTCATGGAGAGAGTCTTGTTCAGTTACTTTGGTAAACATAGATTGTGTTTTTATGGTTATTCAGGGTATTGGTGTATATATCAGTCAATTATAGCATATAGTCGGCTTAATCACATACTAATCACATACTAACGTTACGGTAAAGTTATGTTAGTCTGTCAGTTAGGATGGCGGTCAGGACGGAGTCAGATCTTTCTTGTGATAAGCGATGAGACCTTCTACAGGGTCTTGGAGGATGTTGGCGAGCCGGATACCATTGTCATTGAGAACTTTCTCGAGCACATCCTTATAATAATAAGCGATGCTGCCGACGAAACCGACAGGCAGTTCTTGCGGGTACTGCTTGAGGTTGCGCAGGACGAACTGGTTGAAATGGTCGTACACGAGTGCGTAGATTTGCGGGTCGGAGATATTCTCGGCAGCGAACTTGGAGAGTTTGGCGAGGAAGCGGTTGGGGAAAGGTTTGCGATAGACGTTCTCGATGATGTCAGCCTGTGAGGTGTTGTACTGAGTGAGGAATTTCTCCTTGAGCTCCTCGGACATCTGGTTCTTGAGAAGGTCAGCCACGAGACGTTTCCCGAGCACGGCACCCGAGCCCTCGTCACCGAGAATAAAGCCGAGTGCGGGCACGTTCTTAATGAATTTCTCGCCATCGTACTGACAGGAGTTGCTACCCGTACCGAGAATGCAAGCCACTCCCGCCTTGTTGCCGAGCAGGGCGCGTGCAGCACCGAGCATGTCGGAATTGACCTCAACCTGAGCATTCTTGAAGACATTCTGCAGGGCACGGGTCACGAAGGGAATCTTCTCGGGTGTACATCCTGCACCATAGAAGAAGACATTGGTGACAGGTCCGACCCACATGAGATGCCCCATTTGGGGGAGTAGTTGGTTACTTACGGAGTTTTGCATGGCATCAGAAGTCTGGAAGAAAGGGTTGATGCCGTCGGTAAAGAATTCGTTCTTCTCGCCGTTGTTGGCCATAAGACACCAATGGGTCTTAGTAGAGCCGCTATCTGCTATAAGAATCATACACTATATAATTTGATGTTTTATCGAAGAAAGTTCTATTTGACAATTTGAGCGGACAAAGTCCTATATGACGATTATGTTTACATTCCAAAATATCGCACAAAGGTACAACAAAACTTAGAGACTACAAACCGAAAAGAGGGAAAGTGGGCGAAATATGTAGAAAATATGTTGAAAAACATAAAAAAATCGGTTGCACATAGTAAGGAAAAGCAGTAATTTTGCAGTTGGAAAAGAAGGTGGTCGGGAGTAAAGTGCAGGAGACCAAATACAGGACAAAAGCAGTTCTCCGCCTCTTGATACACCATAAATATATAACACAGAATAACAGAAATATATGCGAAACAATCTTAGTTCACTCATTACATTGAGTAATGTACAGAAGAGACTTTACCGCCCTGAGGATGTGTTCGAACTTAGTCGCGTCACACGCCTTGAGCAAGTGAAAACAGACATTTGCGAGACCTCCTCGGAAGGTGCGCAGAAAGTAGCGGAGCGCATAGCAGAGTTGATAATGGAGAAGCAGAAGAAAGGAGAGAAGGCAGTTATTTCGATGGCGTCAGGCAGAAGTATGACCGACATATTTGCCGAACTTGTACATCTGCACCAGAATAAGGGGCTGAGTTTCAAGAACGTCATCCTGTTCAATCTGTTTGAGTACTACCCTCTTCAGGACAAGAACCAAGGTTGCTATCACCAGTTGAAAGAGCAGTTGATAGACCACATAGACATACCTGCGAAGAACGTATATTCATTCGACGGCATGCAAGACAAAGAGAGTCTGCTTGCCACCTTCAACGAATACGAGCGTTGCATAGAGAAGTTAGGAGGCATAGACCTGCAGCTCTTAGGAATAGGCCGCGGCGGCAACATCGGTTTCAACGAACCGGGTACGCAGTTCAACTCGCAGACACGTTTGGTGATACTCGACAATGTGTCGAAGAACGATGCAGCGGGTCTGTTCGGTTCGGCAGAACAGGTGCCGGTAAGTGCGATGACGATGGGTATAGGCACTATTCTCCGCGCGAAGGAGATAATAATGGTAGCGTGGGGCGAGCACAAGTCGGAGCAAGTGAAAGCAGCAGTAGAAGGCAAGAGTGAGACAGCCTGCCCTGCTTCGGCCCTCCAGCAACACCCGAACGCACATGTGATAGCGGACTTGTCGGCAGCGAGCAAGCTGACACGAATCAGTCAGCCGTGGCTTGTGACGAGTTGCGAGTGGGACGACCAACTGACCCGCCGTGCGATTGTATGGCTATGCAAGCAAACGGGCAAACCGATACTGAAACTTACAAACAAAGACTATAACGAGTTCGGACTGAGCGACCTTATCACTCTCCACGGTTCGGCATACAACTGCAACATAAAGGTGTTCAACCAACTGCAGCATACAATAACAGGTTGGCCGGGAGGCAAGCCAAATGCAGACGACTCTACGAGACCGGAGCGTGCCAAACCGTATCCGAAGAAAGTGCTGATATTCTCCCCCCACCCCGACGACGATGTGATTTCAATGGGCGGCACGTTTGCCCGCCTGATAAAGCAGGGGCACGATGTGCACGTAGCATACGAGACCTCGGGTTGCATAGCAGTAGGCGACGTGGAGGTAGTGCGATTCATGGATTTCATGAAAGGGTTCCAACAGATGCATATTCCGGAAGCTACGGTCATCCCGAAGAAATATGAGGAATATATGCACTTCTTCAAGCATGAAAAGGTAGGCGACCAAGACACGCGTGAGATACTTGACCTTAAGGCACTTATCCGTCGCGGGGAAGCTACTGCCGCATGCCGTCACATGGGGCTTGAGACAAGTCATATTCATTTTCTGAACCTGCCGTTCTATGAGACGGGCACGATAAAGAAAGGTGACTTGAGTCAGAAAGACATCGACATCGTGAAGGATCTGCTGATGGAGATAAAGCCTGACGAGATGTTTGTAGCAGGTGACCTCGCTGACCCGCACGGCACGCACAAGGTATGCTTGGATGCAGTGCTGGCAGCGATAGACGAGCTGAAAGACACAGAGCAATGGTTGCACGAGTGCCGGATATGGATGTACAGAGGTGCATGGATGGAATGGGAGGTAGATTTGATAGAGATGGCAGTGCCTATGTCGCCTGAAGAACTGCGCTTCAAACGTAACACTATATTGAACCACCAGAGTCAGATGGAGTCGGCACCTTTCCTCGGCAATGACGAGCGTCTGTTCTGGCAGCGTGCCGAAGACCGCAACCACGCCACGGCAGAGCTGTATGCACAGTTAGGTCTCGCCAACTACGAGGCGATAGAGGCTTTTGTGCAATATCATATATTGTAGTCTGATAGGTTCGGGAAGCTTGAGAAGTTTAACATCTTAAAATATATACTAATGAAGACAATAAATTGTTTTGTTCCTTATCAGTCAGACGAGCAGGTGGCTCAGACGGTTGAGAACCTGAAAAAACAAGAGCTGGTGAATGAGGTGTTTATGCTTGACGGCGACATACGTTCTACAAAGAACATGCGCTATATAGCAGAACATGCGAACACTCCATACACACTTATCTACACCAAGTACACCACCCTGAGTTTCGTGCTGTTTGCCTTAGAGAGGATGACGGCACTGCTGGAAGACTCGGCTGCCATGATGGTGTATGCCGACCACTTCAACAAGGTGGGTGACGTAACCACACAAGCGCCTGTGATTGACTATCAGTTCGGCTCGCTGCGCGATGACTTCGACTTCGGGTCGGTACTACTCTACCGTACTGACGCACTGCTGAATGCTGTCAGCAGAATGGATGTTGACTACCAATATGCGGGTCTATACGACCTGCGTCTGAAGGTGAGTCAGTTGGGAGCATTGGAGCATATAAACGAATATCTGTACTACGATGTGGAACTTGACACGAGAAAATCGGGCGAGAAGTTGTTCGACTATGTTGACCCCAAGAACCGTGGTGTACAGATAGAGATGGAGCAGGCATGCACACAACACCTGAAAGACATAGGCGGGTATTTGGAGCCTAAGTTCAAAGACGTGGACATGAAGGCAGGCGATTTCGAGTATGAAGCGTCGGTGGTTATACCCTGCAAGAACAGAGTACGCACGATAGGTGATGCCATCCGTTCAGCTCTGTCGCAGAAGGTACGTGCACCATACAAATACAACGTGATAGTGGTTGACGACAACTCGGAAGACGGGTCGGTGGACATTATCAAGAGTTTCCTCGGTGACGAGAGGCTGATATACATTGCACAAGACAAGTCGTGGCACGCAATAGGCGGCAACTGGAATGTAGCTCTGCATCACCCCAAATGCGGCAGGTTTGCCATACAGCTCGACTCTGACGATGTTTATTATGATGAGAACACAGTACAGAAGTTCATTGATGCATTCCACGAACAGAACTGCGCCATGGTGGTAGGCACATACAGGATGACCAACTTCGAGATGGAGACTCTGCCTCCCGGAATCATAGACCACCGTGAGTGGACACCTGAGAACGGAAGAAACAACGCGCTGCGTATCAATGGACTCGGTGCTCCGAGAGGGTTCTATACGCCTATGCTGAGACAGATAAACTTCCCTACAACCAAATACGGAGAAGACTATGCAGTAGGTCTGAGAGTGAGTCGCGAATACCAGATCGGCAGAATATACGATGTAGTATATAACTGCCGCCGTTGGGACGACAACTCGGATGCCAATGTGGATATAGAAGGTATGAACCGCAACAACCTGTACAAAGACAGAATACGCACGTGGGAGTTGAAGGCGAGGATACAGGAGAATCTGAAGGGTTGAATGAAAAAGTGAAAATGAAAAAGGCATTGTACGATGTGAACGGACAAAGGTCTATTTGAATATGACTAATATTCCTGCGCCTACGGGCAAGCGTCTTATTTGGTATTTATCAATGGAAGAGTACATCGGCAGGCAGATAGAACAATACCCTGCCGGTGTGTTCTTTACTTGGAATGTCAATCCTACTGTGGTATTCGGCAGGCACCAAGTGATGGCAGAAGAAGTGAACATGGATTTCTGCAAGTCACACGACATAGAGATGTACCGTCGCAAGAGCGGAGGCGGTTGCGTATATACCGACAGAGGCAATCTGATGCTCTCATACGTGTCAGCATCCACGCACGCGGAGCAGGTGTTCGGCAACTACATAGAAGAGATAGCGGGTCTGCTGCGGCAGTTGGGACTGCGGGCAGTACGCACCGAGCACAACGACATATTAGTGGACGAGAGAAAGGTGTCGGGCAATGCCTGTTACGCCCTGAAGAACTGCACTATAGTTCACGGCACATTGCTTTATGATGCTGACTTTGAGCAACTGCGGCAGGCGATAACTCCCTCACGGGAGAAGATGGCGAAACACGGAGTGCAGTCGGTACGGCAACGAGTGAGAAACCTGAGACCACTGCTGAGCGATGTGGAAGACATAAACACAATAGCACGACATCTGACAAGCGGGTTGTGCACAGATACAAAGCAACTCACAGCAGAAGACATAACTGCTATAGACGAGATAGAAAGCACCTATCTGAATCCTAATTTCTTATATGACAAATAGATGAAAAGACTTCTCAACGTAGGCATAATGTCTGCACCCGCCATAACATTTACGTTGCAAGGCGGTTACACATTCAACGGCAAGACTTACGAAGGTGAGTATGTTGCTACCATGAACAATGGCAAAGTATGTTTCGACGGAGACGAATACGACGAACTATGCTTCTCAGGAGGTGCCAGCTTCACCCTGCACGGAGTGACAATAGGAGTGAATTTCCACTGGCAGAGAGAAGAAGAGCAGACATTCAAGGGGAATCTGCGCATCATATCCGGGCACGACAAGGTGCTATACAAAGAGGCGGCACTTATAGCTATCAACATTATAGATGTGGAAGATTATCTCACATCGGTTATATCAAGTGAGATGGCAGCAACAAGCAGTATGGGGCTTCTGAAAGCGCATGCCATCATCTCACGCTCGTGGCTGCTACACCCGATACTCAATCCTCATAAGAGTACGGAGAGTTTTGCGGGGACGCAACACCTTCAAGTCGCAGGTTCGACAAGTTTGCAGCAAGAGGGCGACCGCCATATCAAATGGTACGAGAGAGATGCACACAAGTTGTTCGATGTGTGTGCCGATGACCACTGTCAGCGTTATCAGGGTATCACCAAACAGACCTCAGTGAATGTACAGAAAGCAATAGATGCCACGCGCGGAGTGGTGCTTGTGAGCACAGACAGCGGCGAGGTGTGCGATGCGAGGTTCTACAAGTGTTGCGGGGGCAAGACCGAGGAGTTTGAGACGTGCTGGGCAGACGAGCACTACCCGTATCTGGAGAGCGTGGAAGACACATATTGCAACACAAACGACAGGCGGATATTGCAGCAAGTGCTGAACAACTACGACCAAGAGACACTGGATTTTCATGACTGGTCGGTAAGTTACACACAAGAGGAACTGAGCGAACTTATACGGGAGAGAAGCGGCATCGACTTCGGAGAAGTGCAAGAGCTGATTCCTGTGAAGCGAGGGCCTTCAGGACGAATATACGAACTGAAGATTGTGGGCACCAAGCGCACTATGGCAGTGGGCAAAGAGTTGGAGATTAGAAAGTGGCTTTCACATTCGCACCTGTATTCTTCGTGGTTTGATGTGGAAAAGACTACTTCTGACGGAGAAACCACTTTCACCCTTCATGGGCATGGTTGGGGGCACGGTGTGGGACTATGTCAGATAGGAGCAGCCGTGATGGCAGACAAAGGTTTTACTTACGAGCAGATACTCAAGCACTATTTCCCTAACACAAGACTGGAGGAACTTGTCGGCAATTAAGCCACTGCGCCACTTAAACCATTATTTTCTTCTCACTATTATCCAGATTATTATCGGTGCCCCGAAGAGTGCCGAGAGCGTGCTTATAGGCAACGGATAGGTGAACTGGTTGGCAAGCAGGTCGCATAGCAGCAACAGGTCGGCTCCTATAAGTGCAGAGGCGGGCATTATGATGCGGTGATTACTTGTGGAATACAAGCCGCGGGCGATATGAGGCACTGCCACACCAACAAAGGCTATCGGACCACAGAACGCTGTAATACCACCTGCCAACAGACCGGTGGACAACACAATAAGCAGACGGGTGCGATTAACATTGATACCCAATCCACGCGCATAATTCTCACCAAGTAGAAGCCCGTTGAGCGGCTTTATCAGTAATAATGCCATAAGAAATCCCACGAGAAAAACAGGCACCAAGAAAGGCATCTCCGCCCACGTAACAGAACTCAGCGAACCAAGCGACCACACAATGAAGAGTTTCAGTGCGTCGGGGTTGGCGAAGTTCTGCATCAGATTGACCAAAGCACCGGCTATGCTACCTATCATCATACCTATAATAAGAAGCGATACATTGTTTTCTATGCGATAGGAGATAGCGAGAACAAGCATCAGACAGAGAGTTGCGCCTACAATAGCCGACAAGACTGTCAGCATGTTGGTTGCCGCAAACCCGAACATTGAGCCTACAAGTACGAGCAGAGCCACTCCAAAGGTAGCACCGGAACTGACTCCGAGGATATACGGACCTGCTAACGGATTTCGGAACAGAGTCTGCATCATAAGTCCGCTCACAGACAATGCCGCACCCGCCATGACTGCAGTGATGGCACGGGGGAGACGCAGGTCAAGAAGAATCTGACGGTTGATACTACCATCGGAGACAACACCAAACAGCTCAGAAAGACGAATGGCAATGCTACCGAAACAGAGGTCGCATACAAACAACACCACAATCAGCAAAAGCAGCAGTACAGTTATCGTCAGTGAACGTTTCATGCCGCAAAGTTAGTACTTTTTCTGCAACTATGCAATAACATAACTAAAGGTAGCAAGTACTAAATTCCGAAGGTAAATAAAATAGTCGTTGGCAGCGATAGTGACCACCACTTCACTTGTCAGTACTGCAGCGCTTTCCGTAGTAAACAGCCAAAGCGGCAGCCGAATTGCCCGCATCAAGAGTATCAATTTTATCCCACGTACAGACGTAACACCGTCACGTCTCAATTTCGAAAAAGTTTACCCCACCTGTAGAAACATTTACCTAAATGTCTCTCATATTCTGTAAAGACGTGACACCGTCCCCCACGGCAGCAATAAGAGGCATAAAAAAGAGAAGACTGCAGTGCAATCTTCTCAGTTTGTCAGTATAGAACTGACAGATGTTCTTAAGCGTTCTTGGCTTTTTCAACGATAGCCTTGAAGGCTGCCGGTTGATTCATAGCGAGGTCGGCAAGCACCTTGCGGTTGATGACGATACCTGCTTTGTGAAGAGCACCCATAAGTTGGCTATAGCTGAGACCTTCAAGACGGGCAGCAGCATTGATACGCTGAATCCAAAGAGCGCGGAAGCTGCGTTTCTTGTTTTTGCGGTCACGGTAAGCATACTGCAAACCTTTTTCCCAAGTGTTTTTGGCAACGGTCCAAACATTGGCGCGTCCACCAAAATTGCCTCGTGTGAGGCTCATGATCTTTTTACGACGGTTGCGCGAAGCAACATGATTTACTGATCTTGGCATAATGTTTTTTGGTTTTTACTGTCAGCGTTGTCTTTCAGGACAAACTTAGTGCTGATTCGTTAATAATGTTGATTAGCGCAGGAGAAGCATTTCTTTGATGCTGCGTGTGTTGGCAGTATCTGCAATTGAAACGTGAGTAAGATTACGTTTTTGCTTCTTTGTTTTCTTGGTCAAGATGTGACTCTTGTAAGCGTGTTTGCGCTTGATTTTTCCTGTTCCGGTAAGGTTGAAACGCTTTTTGGCACCGGAATTAGTTTTAACTTTTGGCATTTTAATTAAATTGTTAGTTATTGTTATTATTATGGAGTGTGAGGCAGCCTATAGCCTTTGTACTCCGTTGTTGTTATTTCTTAGGTGCAAGGAAGAGAATCATGCGTTTGCCTTCGAGTTTGGGGAGTTGTTCTACCTTGCCGTACTCATCAAGGTCGAGCGCAAAGCGTGCGAGAAGTTGCTCGCCCTGCTCCTTATATACTATAGAGCGCCCCTTGAAGAATACGTAAGCCTTTACTTTGCTACCCTCTTTGAGGAACTCTTGCGCATGTTTGAGCTTGAAGTTGTAGTCATGGTCGTCGGTCTGTGGTCCGAAACGGATCTCTTTTACAACAACCTTAGCAGACTTTTGCTTTTGCTCTTTCTCTTTCTTCTTGATTTGGTAGAGGAACTTCTGATAGTCAATCACTCTGCATACTGGCGGGTCGGCCTTCGCAGAAATCTCAACCAAATCAAGGTTCAGCTCATCAGCAATCTGCATCGCCTCCTTGTAGGAATAGATGCCTTGTTCAACATTGTCGCCTACAAGACGCACTTGCTCTACACCGCGAATCTTGTCGTTAATTCGGTGAGGTTCTTCTTTTACTACGCGTCCGGGGCGCTGTGGTTTTGGTTTGGAGGGCAATGCCATAAAGATTGTTCAGTTTGTTAAGTTTGTAACGTCGGTACGTTTGTAAGTGGTTATATTACTTGAATATTTAGTTTAACAAGTCATAAATTGCTGAAAAAGCGTGCAAAGGTACAACATTTTTTTATATGTCACAAATTTCAGAGCAAAAAAAATAATTTTTCCTTCACGGCTTGTACATTTATATAAAAATGCTTACCTTTGCAACGCGGTAAGAAAATGGGAAAGAGATTGAAAATTTGAATTAAAAAGGCGCATCGTAGAGACGCGACACCGTCACGTCTCCTCTGTTGAGATGTCGAAATACCGAAGACAATACTAAACCACACTAAACAATTCTAAACAATTCTAAACAATAAAATAATACACATCATGAAACTCAACAAGATTTTCTCAGCAACTATGCTGATAGCAGCCGCAATGTTTGCTGCATGCTCTACTCCACCTGTACCGGAAAACCCGAATGAGAAACCGGACGGGCAGACCGATGACACTACAAAGAAAGAAGTGAAAGAGATACCTCAAGACATGATTCCCGAAGGTGCAATCACCGTCAGCGAAGCACTTGCAATATGCGAATCCCTTGCAAGCGGAGATGCTACCGAAGATTTCTATTTCGTGCATGGTTGGATAAAGAAGCTGCACGCTCAGAACACTACTGCTATCACCGGCGACTATCACAATGCACAGTTCTACATCTGTGAAAACAGATATGCAGACGATACCTACGACAAAGACGACTTCTACGCATTCAGAGTGAAGGGGCTGGACAACTCAAGTATCACCGACCCCGAGGCCGTGCTGGTAGGCGACTATGTCGTGCTTAAATGCAAACTGACCAACTACAACGGCACATACGAAACCCCGCAAAACTCTGGCAGCTACATCTATGCTTCCACCAATCCGCTACTCGTAGGCGCACAGCCTGTGACGGACTACACCGACATTACCGTAGCCGAAGCCATAGAGAAAGCACAAGCCGGAGACCAGAGTAACTACCGTGTGACTGTAACAGTGGTTGAAGTGAAAACTGCCAAGGACAATGTTCCAAGCAAATATACCAACCTCAACATGACTGTGAAGGACGAGACAGGCAAGATAGACTGCTTCTACACCAACTATATCAACAACAAGCCTTTCGAGTCCGCCGACCAGATACCGCCCGTAGGCACCAAGCTCACAATAATCGGCAAAGTAAAGATGTATGTAAGCGGCGAAACAAGCACACCCGAATTCTACGAAGCTTATATAGGCGAGATAATAGAGATTGGCACTGGTAGCGGAGAGCTCATAAACGATGCTACACCTATCACCATTGCAGAGGCTATTGAAAAAGCAAAAGCAGGCGACGAAGGCAACTACGAACTCACAGGTATCGTGTATAACTATTCTACCGACCTCACAAAAGTGCCCGGCACATACACCAATGTAGATTTCACTCTCAAAGACTCTACCGGCTCTATCACCTGCTTTCGTACCAACTATATTGACAACAAGCCTTTCGAGTCCGCCGACCAGGTACCGCCTGTCGGAAGCAAGATAAAAGTGGTCGGACCCCTTACTATCTATCAGCAGACCACTCCTGAAGTTGACCACGGCTACATCACCGAAGTGATAGAAATAGGCAATGGCACCATAGAAATCGACCCCGATGATTTCACAGGAGACGGCTCGAAAGAAAATCCCTTCACTATTGCAGATGTATTGCTGTTAGACAATGCAGCAGAAGGTCCCTACTGGGTAAAAGGCATAATCGTAGGGTCGGCTGACGGCAGTTTGAACAAAGCTTCGTTCTCAACCCAAGGAGCTGTAGCTACAAACATACTCGTAGCAGACGATGCCACTACAACAGACACAAAACAACTTATACCCGTTCAGTTGGCAACAGGCAAATTCCGCACCGCTCTCAATATCGTTGATAACAACGGCAATATCGGAGCAGAGGTGCTCCTGCACGGCAAACTGCAGAAATACTTCAGCGTAGCCGGCATGAAAGAACTTGATGACGCATATCTCAACGGCGAACAAGTAAAATAGTATGCTTGCAGTCAAAGCAATTCCCGACACAACATAACATCACAAAGACAACCCACCAAGGTTGTCTTTGTTGTTTAATTACATTTTGTCACCATTCCGCAGATTTTACCTTACAAAGTGTAAGTTGCCGGATAACTCAAATCTTGCTATCTCCAAGCCGAGTGTTAGCCGTCTCTGCCTTCTGACATTTTGCTGCATTTCTCCCTCTTTTGCTTACACTTTGCTATTTGCTGCATCTCCCATCAGCGCCCCTTGTTGTTCTTCATAATGTACTATATTTAACAAAATGTTCTCTTTTTGTTATTATTTAAGGCTAAAGATTTGCACAATTCATATAATTGGACTATCTTTGCAGCGATATGTCTATATATAAACATATACACAGACAATACATAATTAACAATAAAACAAATACAAAATGAAAAAAGGTATTATTCTCGTTGCTATGATGGCAGCATGCGCAGTGGCAGTCAGTGCACAGCCCCGCGCAATCGGTGGTCGCTTGGGCGCTTTTGAAGGCGTCAGCTATGAACATGGCTTTGGCGACAACAATATGCTTGAAGTAGAATTAGGCTGGGGTTTCGGTAGCCGTGTCAATGGCGGTAGCCGTGCCAATGGTACAAACTGGTGGTTATGGGGCCATAATATCCAGGCTGCAGTTACTTACGACTGGATTGACCCGTTTGGCGCAACTTTCCCATGGGATCATAAAGGCGAGTGGCACTGGTATATGGGTGTCGGCGGTGCCGGCGGCTATGGCTGGTCAGGCTATTCAAGAGCAGAAGTTGGGGGTATTTATATTGGTGATTGGTATAGAAGAAACTGGGGTTTCTTGGGTGCAGCCGGTCGCATAGGAGTCGAATACGACTTCTGGTTCCCCCTGCAACTCTCAATCGACTGGCGTCCGACACTCGGCTTAGGCTTGGTTGATCGTGACGCTAATGGTCAGACATACGCCGGCTTCTATTGGGAAGTAACCTCGCTCTCACTCGGTGTACGCTACAAATTCTGATAGCATATAATCGTATAGAGAAAACAAGTGATAAGGCGATTATAAGTCGTCTTATCTCTTTTTTTGTTGCAACATACAAGAATTTGTTGTAATTTTGTGCCCTAAATGGAAATCTATATCGTAATAACCGTCGCGCTGCTTCTTGCCGCCTTTTTCTCAGGCATGGAGATTGCGTTTGTAAGTTCAAACAAGTTGCTGTTTGAAGTGGAGAGTTCTGACACGAGTATTACCGGAACTATAATAAGGAAGTTCTACAAGAACCCGCAGCAATACATCACAACGATGCTTATCGGCGGCAACATCGTGCTGGTTGTGTTCTCTATCAAAATGAACGAGTTGCTGCTGCCGCACTTCACTTTCAGCGGTCACCCTGCAATAAGCTCCCTCTTGGTATCGGTGATAGCCACTATAATAGTGCTTCTGTTTGGCGAGTATCTCCCAAAGATGCTGATGCACGCCAATCCTAATGCTTGGCTGAGGGCATTCTCTCCGTTGCTGTACCTTATATATATAGTGCTCTATCCGTTTGCCATCATCTGCATGTGGCTGTCAAAAGGTCTGTTGCGATTATTCAGAGTGAAAGTGCCGAAGAACCAGGACGCAAGTTTTTCGCGCGCCGACCTTAACTATCTTGTGGAAGAAATTACGCCGCCACAACCGTCCGATGAGACAGGCAAAGAAGAAGAGGCGCCTTCGGAAAACGAGATACAGATACTGAAGAACGCATTAGAGTTCTCGAACGTGAAGATAAGAGACTGCTATGTGCCGAGAACAGAAATCGTTGCATTGCCATACGATGTGAGCGAGGAAGAACTGAAACGCACTTTCGACGAGACAGGATTCTCCAAAATACCTATCTACAAAGGCGACATTGACAATATAATAGGTTATATACACTGCCTCGAGATGTTTCATCACAGAAAGACCTGGCGCGAGCATATCAACCAGATACCTTTCGTACCGGAGAACATGGCTGCAGAGAAACTGATGCGAACCTTCATGCAACAGAAAAAATCGGTGGCTGTAGTGGTGGACGAGTTCGGTGGCACGGCTGGCATTGTAACATTAGAAGATATCTTCGAAGAGATATTCGGAGAGATAGAAGACGAGCACGATGTGCAGGATTTCACCGCCAAGCAACTGAACGAGAATGAGATAGTGGCAAACGGAAAAATGGAGGTGGAGGAGCTTAACCAACAGTTCGGACTAAAACTGCCCGAGGACGACTCCTACGACACAATCGCCGGATTGATGCTGACAAAGACAGGCAGCTTCCCCAAGGTGAACGGGGAAATCAGAGTAGGCAACTACACGTTGAAATGCCTGAAAGTAGCAAGCAACAGAATAGAGAGAATCAAAATTATAAAGGCATAGACAGAAAAAATTTGCGTGAGTGAATAAATATTTGTACCTTTGCAGGCTTTTTTGCGTGAAACACCAAAAGAAGACACACTTACAACTAAAATAACTAAAACAACAAATACATCATGGCATCTTTACAAAAGATTAGAGAACACGGAGTTCTGCTGCTTATTATCGTAGGACTCGCAATGCTGGCATTCATCTTGGGTGACTTCATAACCTCAGGTTCCAGTTTCTTCCACCGTGCTGACCAGTACGTAGGTGAGATAGAAGGCGAAGACATTCATATACAAGACTATGAGAATGCCCGCGAACAACTATTGGAAGTTTACAAGATTGAAACAGGCAGAAACGACCTTGACGAGGATCTGCAGTCTAACATCAACAATCAGGTATGGCAGCTGATGGTGACGCAGCACACCCTCGGTACTCAGGCTAAAGCAGCAGGCATGACCGTAACTAACGACGAGCTTGCAGACAAGTGCTTTGGCGAGCATCCTCATCAAATTATAGCTCAACGCCCTGCTTTCCAAGACCAAAGCGGTCAGTTCAACCGTTTTGCACTGATTCAGTTCCTTGCAGGGCTTGACCAAGCTGCACAAAACCCCGAACAGGCACAACAGGTAAAGCAGGCACAGACCTATTGGATGTATTGGGAGAATGCAGTTCGGCTGACTTGGCTTCAGGAGAAATATGTTGACCTTATGCAAGAGTTGGTAGGCGCCAACAAACTTGATGCAGAGCAGAACGGCAAGGCAGCACAGACCAACGTAAACGTGCAGTATGTGATGCAACCGTACTACAGCGTACCTGACTCCACTATCAAAATCAGCAACGGTGAGATACGCGACCTGTATCAGCAGAAAAAAGAGCAATACAAACAAGAGCCAAGTCGCTCAATCAAATATATCACGTTCAATATCGTACCATCCGAGCTAGACTTCGTGGATGTGAAGACATGGATTGAGAAACTGGAAGATGAGTTCAAAACCACAGATGACATCGCAGGTGTGGTAAACCCCAATAGCGACATCATCTACAATGGTCAGAACTACTCGGAGACCACCATACCCGCACAATACAAAGAGTGGGCTTTCCAGAAAGGCAGAAAAGCAGGCGATGTAACTGAGATACTGTTTGAAAACAATACCTACTCCATTGCCCGCATAATGCAGACAGGTTACAATCTGCCCGACTCAGTGGAATTGCGCGGAACAATTCTTGCCGGCGAAAGCGAACTCGACTCTTTGAAGGCTGAATGGAAGCAGGGTAAGTTCGGCAACGCCGACCAGACCCAGTGGGTAACAGAAACCATGCTCAGCAAGGAGATTGCCGACAAGGCTTTCGAAGGTCAGAAAGGTTCTGTATTCACAGTACCTTACGGCACCGGTGTTCAGGCAATACAAATCGTCAACAAGGCTGTTGCCACTCCGAAGGTAAAAGTAGCAATTCTCAGCCGCGAAGTATCACCGAGCAGCAAGACATATGCTACCCTGTATAACAACGCAAAGCAGTTTATCGTAAACAATCAGACCGAAGACGCTTTCATCACTACTGCCGAGGAAGCCGAAATGGAGATAGAGTCTGCATATAACCTGCAGAAGAACACCAACAAAGTGAATGACCTCCAGCAGTCGCGTCCTATAATTCGTTGGGCTTTCAAGGCTAAAGAAGGCGAAGTGAGCGATGTGTTCGAGTGCGGAGAGAACTTCGTGGTAGCAGTGCTGACCGAGGCTAAAGACGGTGAGTATCGTTCTATCAATGATGTACAGGCAGAACTCCGTATGGAGATTCTTCGCGACAAACGTGCTGACATTCTTATCAAGAAACTTAAGGAGGCTTCAACACTCCAAGAGGCAGCCGACCTTGCATCTGCAGAGATAAAAACTGCTGAGGGTGTGAACCTGAACTCATACAGATTCGGCGATGCAGGCATGGAGCCGGCAGTGATAGGTACAGCTGTCAGCCTCAACCAAGGCGAGCTCTCAGCTCCCGTTAAAGGTGTGCAGGGCGTGTATGTACTCCAGTCTGTTAGCAAGCAGACCACCGAGGCTGAAGTCAATGTAGAGCAAGAGATACAGCAACTCAACATGCGCTACGCATACAGTCTGCCCTATCAAGCCCTCAACCTGATTCAGGAGAAAGCCGAAATCACCGACAATCGCAGCAACTTCTATTGATTGGCGAACCGGTGAACAGTATAAGAAGCGTCTGACTGAGGTTGGACGCTTTTTTTGTTTGCCAAGTGAATTATTCTTTGTATCTTTGCCTGCGAAAACTCAGTTAACAACACATCTACAAACATATATTATCTCTTAGTCTATGAAACCAATCAAAAACATCTCACCATGGTTATGGGTACCCACATTGTACTTTGCGGAAGGCATACCTTACTTTCTTGTTAACTATCTGTGATGATGTTCACCAAGATGGGCGTACCTAATGGTCAGATGGCATTGTTCACCTCACTATTGTATTTGCCTTGGACAATCAAACCTTTCTGGAGTCCGTTTGTGGACATTCTGAAAACCAAGCGATGGTGGATAATCTCTATGCAGATACTGATGACCACATGTTTTGTGCTTCTCACTCTCACCATACCCCACCCCTCGGCAGAGATGATAGCGGCAGGAGAAACGCCTATATCTCTGTTCACTATTATGCTGATTATATTCATCATAACGGCTTTTGCCTCTGCCACTCACGACATCGCTGCCGATGGGTTCTATATGCTTGCCCTCTCGCAGAACCATCAGGCAGCCTTTGTGGGAGTAAGGTCGGTTTTCTATCGTCTGTCAAGTATCTTCGGTCAGGGAGTGTTGCTCGTGATAGCAGGCGCTTTGGAGACCAAAACCGGCAATATTCCCCTTGCATGGCAACTGACACTGCTTATAACCTCCGTTCTCTTTGGTCTCATTGCCTTGTGGCATGTATTCTTCATTCCTAAGCCTGCTGACGACAAGTCAAGTCTTGAGGGGCAGACACAGTCGGTAAAAGCAGTGTTTGTGGAGTTCGGCCGTACCTTTGCCACTTACTTCAAGAAGCCTTGTATATGGCTCGCTATGATATTCATGCTTGTCTATCGTTTGCCTGAGGCTTTCCTCATCAAGATGATTAACCCCTTCCTTGTAGCGAGCCGCGAGGCTGGAGGATTAGGTCTCCCGACAGAAATGGTAGGTATAGTTTATGGTACGATAGGTATAGCTTTCCTCATGCTCGGCGGCATTCTCGGAGGCGTGTATGCCTCACGTGTAGGGTTGAAGAAATCTATGTGGTGGATGGCGGCTTGCATGACCCTGCCCTGCCTGAGTTTCGTCTATCTGAGTATGCTTCAGCCACAAAGCCCCATTGCCATCTCCATTGCCATTGCCATTGAGCAGTTTGGCTACGGATTCGGCTTTACGGCATATATGCTTTATATGATGTACTTCTCGGAAGGAGAGTTCAAGACTGCACATTACGCTATCTGCACCGCTTTCATGGCTCTGAGCATGATGATACCCGGTATGTGTGCCGGGTATCTGCAAGAGGCACTGGGCTACATCAATTTCTTCTGGATGGTGATTGCATGCTGTGCCGCCACTCTGCTCGTTACCTTCTTCGTGAGACGAACGGTAGATGAAAACTATGGCAAGAAGTAGTAGCCGTCTCAGAGATATGCACAAATAATCTTAGAAATACGCATAAATATTTGTGTATATTAAAAACCGGTTGTACCTTTGCCACCGTATTGTTATACTGACGAAGTAGAGCAATCAATCAAGTACAACTGAGCAGACATCCATGAGACTGGTTACCTTATACAATCTGATAGCCCTCATTGCCTTTACCATTTACAATATATATATTCTGGCAGTTTTCGGTGTGCCTGAGAATCTTTCTACTACCTACTATCTGCTGGAACATAAGCACCGAGGTTGTGGCTGGATGTGCCCGGCGCTGATGTTGCTGCTCTGTCTCACTATTCTGCCTTTGTGGCTGGAAGTGAACAGCAAACCCTCGCCCCACCCGCATAGAGAGATACATGAACAACCTTAAACGCGCAGCCGAGCAACCCGAGTTTATGCAGTAGCCTGCCTTCATAATTATTCACCGTTACCTGCAATCACTCCTTTGCCAATTCAACTTTTTTCTGTAACTTTGCAGCGATAAACTTATATTTTACAATGAAAAAGCATATCCCTAATACCATCACATGCTGCAACCTGCTTTCGGGCTCTGTAGCAGTGCTCGCTGCCTCGCATGGGCATTTCACTCTTGCCTTTCTCTTTATTCTGCTCGGTGCATTCTTCGATTTCTTCGATGGTATGTCCGCACGCGCCTTGCATGTAGGTCAACCGATAGGCAAAGAACTTGACTCGCTGGCTGATGACATCACTTTCGGACTTGCACCCGCTGTCATGCTATTCACCTACCTGAAACCTGTCATTGATTGGTGGGCACTCATTGCACTGCTTATGGCGGCTTTCTCTGCATTGAGACTTGCCAAGTTCAATCTCGACGAGCGTCAGACAAGCAGTTTCATAGGTCTTGCCACCCCTGCCAATGCCATATTCTGGGCATCGCTGACTGCATACCTCTCCGTTGTAGAGTTCTCACCGCTGTGGTTGTGCGTTTTGATGGCAGTGTTCAGCCTGTTCTCTTGCTGGCTCCTGATTGCCGAAGTGCCGTTCTTCTCTCTTAAGTTTCATGACTTTACATGGAAGAACAACAAAGTGAAATTCATCTTTCTCATAGGAGTGGTGGTGCTCTTGATTGCTACTGTCATTACCGCTGCTTTCACTACGTGGAACCTGATGTGGAACATCGGAGCAATCATTATTATATGGTATATCCTGCTCTCGCTGTGCACCATAAAAGTCCAATCTGCCTAAGGCTGAATATAATTGGCAATTTTTCTACTCTATTTAACAAATAGTAAACACACATAGTTGTGTATATTTGTAATTTTGCAGTGTGGATATTCCGCACTATGCATAATTACAAACTACATGTAAAGTAATGAAAAACAAACATCTAACCTCTTATCTCATCGCAGTATCAGCGTTATTGTTGTGTACTTGTACACCACTGCTTGCCCAAACTACCGAGGGCAGAGACTTTTGGGTAACCTTTCTTCGGGCAGACGCAGACAACCCTGAGGACCTGACACTGACGTTCTCTACCAAACAAGACTGCCAAGTCACCCTTGAAAACAAATACACGGAGTTCGCAGAGACCGTAGCAGTGAATGCAGGTATCCTATATACCTATACCCTCAACAAGAAAGATTGCTACACGAGCAACTCTGAGACCGTCAGTCAGACTGCAGTGCACATCACCTCGACCGCTGACATCTCAGTGTTTGCAGGCAACTATAGAACCAAATCGTTCGATGCGGCAAACATTCTGCCTGCCTCTGCCCTCCGCAGCGAGTACATTGCGCAAGCTTTCCCTGCATCCGACCATGATGACAAAAACCAGGGTACACACTTCGGTATTGTTGCCATTGAAGACAACACTGTTGTCAAATATGTGCCTACCACCGGTACCTACGGTTATCAGCGTTACCTCAGCGGATACTTCGGCTACGAAGAGTTCAGCGGGTATCAGTTGGGAGACACCCTCACAAGCGACACTCTGAAAGCAGGCGAGGTATGGTATGTATGGTCTGGTGAGACAGAAGGAGAAGCATCCGACCTTACCGGTTCATACATCAAGGCAATGAACAACAAGCCTGTCGCCGTTTTCCTCGGCGACCCGCATACAAACATACCGTCCAAAGTTCGTGACCGTGACCACATATTCGAGCAGGCAATGCCTACCCTGTATTGGGGCACCTCGTTTGTGGTAACAGGTTCAATGCTGACACAGACAGAGAAGAGAAAAACCGACTACGTGAAGATTACTGCCCTTGAGGACGAGACGGTTATATGGAAAGACGGAATGGTGCTCGACACTATCTTCTTCAGCAAGTATCCCAAGCGCACTATCACCTTCGAACTCCACGATGCAGAAGCCTGCTACTTGGAATCTTCTTGCCCCGTAGAGGTCTTTCTCTATATGACGAGCAACCGTGTGGACGATGAGAAAGGTAATACCAACGGTGACCCGGCAATGGTGTGGATAAACCCTGTGGAACAGCGTCTGTCCGAAATCACCTTTGCTTCATACAAAGTACTTGACCGCTCCAGTGCTCACCCGCAGCATTTCGTAAACATAGTGACAGAGACCGACAACGTAGGTTCTATCACTCTCGACGGCACCAATATCTCATCTTCGTTCAAGACACTAACCGGCAATCCTAAATGGTCGTATGCACAATATTGGCTTGGCAACAACGAAGGGCAGCATACACTGCGAGGTGACAGCGGATTTATTGCTCATGCCTATGGATACGGAGAGAAAGAGAGTTATGCCTATTCGGCAGGTGGGGCTACCAAACCACTGACACAGGCTATCACTATCAACGGAGAGATATTCACACCCGAGACCAACAACACGCTCTGCGGCAAAGACACTATCACCTTTGCCTGCAAACTGAACTACGACTACGAAAACATCACTTGGAACTTCGGAGACGGTTCACCTTCGCTCTCAGGTACAGACTCAACCAAGCATTACTACGAGAAAAGCGGCCTGTACAAGGCATACGTACTGATACAAAGATACTCATCTAACGTCTGCGTAGGGCAGTCGCTTGTTGACTCTATTCCTATCACTGTCAACATTGGACGGTTCGAATTCGAGATAGGAGAACCCGAAGAGGCTCCCTGCAAGAAAGACGATGAGGTAAGAACATTCCGTGTACCTTTCAACAATATCTCCGGCACCTCGCTTGAAGGTGACAATGTGCATATCGGCTTCAACCAGCAGGCACAGGACGACGGATTCACACAGGATGACCTCGAGGTGCTGCCTGACATGTTCGTCATTGAGATACCCGAGACAGCCACGGCAGGTGTGAACTATGGTATCAACATCCGCATTGAGTCCGACAACGACTGCGGTGAGACCGACACCACACTCTATTTCCGCGTAAACTACGAAGCAGACGACATTCTTGTACAACGCTTTGACAATGTTCTCGGACTGCTACAGGCACCTTTCGAGGGAGAACAACTCAGCGACTTCCGCTGGTACAAAGACAGTGTCCTCATGGAGAACGAGCAGAACGCAGTACTTTACCTTTCGAACCGGACTGACACTGTTAGTGAGTATTATGTATGCTTCACCATCAACAAAGGCACTGCTGAAGAGGTTACCACCTGCTCATGTCCGAAGAAATTCAAAGCGGACTCTACCGCATATAGTTTCAAGGCAGGAAGCGATAGTCTTATAACCATCAGCTATCAGACTGAGAGTGTCATCTATGTCAATACAGAAGCCGAGGCAGAGGCTCACTGGATAAAGATTGACGGTCAAGTACTCACCACTACAAAACTGCCTGAGGGAGGCGGACTCATAGATGTGCCCACCGACGAAGGACTCTACATACTGCGTGTCATCACAGGCAAACAGCAACGCAACTTTAAGATATTGATATATAATAACAACTAACCGCATAAACAGATACAGATATGAAAAACTTGATTAGATACATATTGATATTAACTCTCAGTTTTGCGGTTATCGTTCCTGCTCAGGCTCAGACACGTAGTACCACACAGATGACCCAGCAGCAGAAACAGCGTGAGGCAGAGAAAGCCAAACGCGAGAAAGAGAGGCAGAAACAGCAGGCTGCCCGTCAGAAAGAGCAACAGAAAGCACAGGCTGAGCGACTGAAACAGCAGCAGAAGGCACAGGCAGACAGAGAGAAACAGGCTGCAGAGGCTGAAAAGCAGAAGGCTAAACAGGCTGCCGAAGACGAAAAGAAATATACGCCCAAAAAACAGAGTGAGGCAATACATTACTTCAATCTGAGTGGCAGAGCCGGATATGCCGCTATGTTCGACAATATCGGAAGCTACGGGAATGAGTTCGCTCCGCCAACAACATATCCTCTTATGGACAAGTCGCTTACAGGCGGACCTGGAGCAGGTCTGCAACTCAGTTACGAACTTGCATACCATGCCTTCCGCTTCGAGACAGGTCTCGGCTTCGACTGGCTCAACTCACGCTCCGACTATAGTTTTGCCATGAGCCGGCAACTGGAGACATACCCGCAGACCTACACCTATATGACAGACGACCTCCGCGAAGTCCGCAACCTCGGTTTTGTGAGCATACCTGTCATGTTCGGCGCACAGTTCTCAAGATACTACTTCATGCTCGGTGCACGTGTAGGATACGGTGTATTCGGCACCTTCAACCAGAAAGGCAGATATGATGTAACTGTTCTTGACGAGGAATATCTCAAGCCGTATGGTATGGGAATCATCGACAATCCTGCACCCGAGAGCAAGAAACTGACACTCCGTCAGCCTGACCTGCGTCTTGCTGCTGAGTTCGGACTTGACCTTGACGAGTGGCTGCAGGCAGAACCTGCCAAAGGGCGCAAGCAACCCAAACCAGGGCAACGCTATTCTTTCGGGCGGGAA
The DNA here is from genome assembly GCA_905235505.1 of Paludibacteraceae bacterium. Classification (GTDB taxonomy): domain Bacteria; phylum Bacteroidota; class Bacteroidia; order Bacteroidales; family Paludibacteraceae; genus Colicola. Next base: position 16,195 of record CAJOMJ010000029.1, on the reverse strand, counting down.
CATATACACTACAAAGTGGCACTCTTTGCCGACTATGGCATTCTTAACAGCAACAACATGTCAGGTCTTAATCCTCTCAGTTTTGCAGACAATAACAACTGGCAACCCACATCTGCCAATACCGTACTCGCTATAAATGAGGGCTCCAAACTGAACAACCTGTTTGTGGGTGCAAAATTCGTAGTGCAGTTTGAGGTGCCCGGCAAGCGTCCTTCTCTGCCACCTGTACGGCCTACCTATCTTGACCTGAAGATAGTGGATGCTGCCACAGGCGAACCTATACCCGCCACCGTTGTTGTTACCAACCTCAACAAGAACAAAGAGTCACAACCCCGCGAGGTACGCAACGGCCTGATGCACCGTTCTATCGCACAAGGCGACTGGAAAGTGGATGTCAGTGCAAACGACTACTATGCCGAAAGTCAGCAGGTTACCGTGGAGCAACCGGGTCAGAACCAGTCTATCACAATGCAACTGCGTCATGTGCCCTATTTCCGCCTCCGCATCACAGATGCTGAGACAGGCAAACCCCTGACTGCTAATGCTCAGATACTGCGCAAAGGCAAAGCAGAATCAGATGGGACTACTCTGACAACCGACTCCGTGACAGGCACTGCACGCACTATCCTTGACAACAACAACCAATATACTCTGCATATCGACCTCATTGGATACGACAGCTTCGAGGCAGACATCGCCTCCATAAGCGACTCCATGAACGTGCAGATGCGTCCGGTAAAGAAGGGCGAGGTATTCGTCATGAAGAACCTCTTCTTTGCTACCAACAAGACCCGTATTCTCAAAGCCTCGGAAGAGAGTCTTAATGAACTGTATAATTTCTTGAGTAGAAATGCCGACATACGCATAAAGATTATAGGTCACACCGACAATGTAGGTTCCGACAGTGCCAACCAGGTATTGTCCGAAGGTCGTGCCAATGCTGTTCGTGAGGATCTTATCGAACGTGGTATTGACCCGTCCCGTCTTGAAGCTGAAGGACGGGGAGAAAGCCAACCTATCGACACTAACGACACGGAAGAAGGGCGTCAGAACAACAGGCGTGTGGAGGTAGAGATACTCTGATTATGAGCTGAATCTAACAACAGGTATTGAGTAAAAACATTATTGTTATGAAAAGATATATTTGCATAGTTTGTTGCATATTTGCTTTTGCAGCAGGAAAAGTGTTCGCACAATCAGCAGGAACCGAGGGCAAAGACTTCTGGGTCACCTTCCCCAGTGCCGACCACCTGGATGGTGACGACAAGAAAATAACACTCGGACTTACCATATCGTCTGCACATGATTGTACTGTAACAATAGAAAATCCTTACACAGGGTATAATCAACGCAGGAGATTGACCGCCAACCAGTTGATACGGGAGGATTTATACAATGGTACTGCCAAGAATGCCAACAACGATAGGACAGGTTGCTATACTATAGTACCCGAGCAACCGCTTAACACGGCTGTGCATATCACCTCAGATGCAAATATATCGGTGTATGCTTCCAATTATAAAGACAAGTCGTTTGACGCTACCAATGTGCTACCTACCACTGCTCTTACCGACCACTATCTCGTGCAGACTTTCCCCGCCTCCGACCACGACAATAAACCACAGGGCAGCCACTTTGCTATAGTTGCAACACAAGACAATACAATCGTAGATATCAAACTCAGCACCAAAACAAGCACAGGCAAAACAGGCACTATCACCACACCCGCTTTGAAGAAAGGTCAAGTGTATTATGTCTGGACAGGAAATAACGAAGGTGATGACTCCGACCTTTCCGGTTCCGAGGTAACGGCAAGAGACGGCAAACCTATTGCTGTCTTTCAGGGTAACCCGCACACCAATCTGCCTTACTACAAAGACTACGGATGGACAAATTATGACAATGTAAAAGACCGCGACCACATCTTCTCACAAGCTATCCCTACTGCTTTCTGGGGAACACGCTATGCCATAACCGAATCCATGACCCGCAAACGCGATATTATCAGGGTCATGGCTATCAACGACGGTACTGAAGTATATATCAACGGCAACCTCGTGCACACTTTCAACTTTGCTACCGACAAGAAGCAATATTGGGAGTTCGAAATCGGACAGAAGATATCCGGTCGCCCCAATCCGCTTGTAGAGTCCGAAAGTTGCTTCCTCGAGACTTCATGCCCCACATCGGTTCACCTCTTCATGACCTCCAATAAATACGATGGTAGCGAAAAGGCTGACCCCGCCATGGTTGTTATCAACCCTATCGAACAAGGTATCTCGCACGTCACTTTCACCACCTACAAAAGCGATAATACTCACTATGTGAATATCGTCACGGAGAAAAGCAACTGCAAAGACATGACTATCAGTTTTACCGACGGAGGCAGGCAGGTATCTGAGAATCTCGGACAATACTTTCAGCCTGTTGACGGCAGCAATGACAAATACTATTATGCACGGCTCGACAAACTTGGCACTGCCGAACGGGCATACACCCTCGAGGGCAAACGACCCTTTGTTGCACATGCCTACGGATATGGCGAAAGGGAGAGCTACGGCTATTCAGTCGGCTCAGCCGCCGTGGAGAAAAGTATTATCATCGGAGGTAATAACTTCATCAACCTTGAGCGCTACGACTCACTGTTCTGCGTGGGCGATCAGCTCGAGATAGCACCCTACTTCGGTGTGGATGTGGAAAATGTAACTTGGAACATGGGAGACGGAATAACCATCGACCAGAACACTGAGAACATCTCTTCCTTCAAATATACATACGAATCTCCCGGCTGGTACGACATCAAGGCAATCACGCATACCATCAACCCCTGCAATGGCAGCGACTACCAAGACACCGTCAGCGTAGCTATTCAAGTGCTCAAACCCGACACTGTGCGAATGCCCGGAACACACGATTGTATCAACGAAGAAGATATGGAGCGGGGCGTCATCTATCCTATATCCGAACTGAGAGAAAACAAGATTGACTGCTACAGAGTAGAACTCACGCCGGTTGAGGTGGGAGTAATATCGAAACATACCATCCAAGAGGACACCGTCGCCTACGATTCGTGCTTCTGGATTAACTCGTGGCGGTATGTATCAGGAGACTACACCGATACCATTCCTGCCGGCAACTACATGAACTGCGACAGTATCATCACACGCCATATTACCATCGTCAGCTGCTTGGGAGTAGATGTGGAGATGCAAAAGACCGAGTACTGCGCTGACGAGCGGACCCTCTCTCTCACATATAAGATTACCAAAGGCGACCCCGCACAACTCACAGGTGGATATATCTTGCTCTCTAACGGCAAAAAGATACAGGTCTCGATAGGCAACAATCAGATTACAGCACCTATTGAAGAGTTCGACCCCGGCATCCACAATTGTACTCTCTGTCTTGAAGATGCGCTCTGCGAAAACAAACTCGTGGAACTTCCTCTCTCGTTCACCATACGTTACGCCTCCGACATCTTCCGTCAGAAATGGGACGACGTACTCGTAGTGCCCAACAGCACTGCCAATGGCGGATTCGAGTTTATTGGCTTCCAATGGCTCAAAGACGGAGTACTTATCCCCGGCGCAAACTCCTCGTGGTACTATGCACCCGATTATGGCTTAGAGAACAAACTCGACACTGCTGCCGAATATAGTGTACTCTTGATGACCAAAGACAGTGTCATGATTGAGTCATGTGCAAGACAGATACAGGCATTGAGCGATGACAACAATATCAATGCCGCACCTACCCTGCTTACACCGCGGCAAAACATCAGTATCACTGCCAACGGCAATGCCTCCGCTGAACTGTTTGACACGATGGGAGTACTGCAGAGCAAGACTGTCTTCACCGACCGTACTCTGCTCGCCGCACCCGCCGAGAAAGGTGTCTATATCCTGCATGTCACTCTCGATAACGGCAGGAAACAGAGCCTTCAGATAGTAGTAAAATAACATAAACGCATACCAAGAATGAACCGGTTCCTGAAGAATAACGTCTGTTTCCTCGCGCTCTTTGTTCTCACCTTTACTGCCCTCGCTGTCGCTATCTTGCTCACTGACAAAGCGCAACTTCATCTCTGGTTCAACTCCTGCCATACCGCCTTTGGCGATAGCGTCCTGCCTTACTACACCCTCATCGCCGATTACGGATTCTATCTCATTGCACTTGCTCTGCTTTTCTGGAGAGCAGGCGCAACTGTCTATCTGATGATAGCTGAAGGAGTCGGGGCTGTTATCGTTCAGATACTGAAACATATAATCTGTGCCCCGCGACCCAAACTCTTCTTCGACCTTGAGAACAATCCCGACGCTCTGCCCTTGGTAGATGGAGTGCAGTTGCATAGTTACTACTCTTTCCCATCCGGCCACACCTGCACTTTCTTCATTCTCTTTCTCTGCCTCGCCACACTCGTTTGGTATTACAGACAGTCTTCTCTGGCAAACGATAAAAAGAAAGAGACATGGCTCAACATGTCTCTTCAGGTTCTGTTCTTTATCTTGGCACTCCTCGGAGGCTATTCGCGCATTTACCTCTCACAGCATTTTGCCACAGACGTATTCGCAGGCGGCATCATCGGAGTAATATCAGTCGCTATGCTCTACCCCGCCTTCCTTTGGCTTAATAATAAGTTTCCAAAGGTCTGCGCCTGGCATATTTCTTTGCCCACGAGAGGAAACAAATCAGACAAACAAGTGTAACAAGTGCGGCTATCATGTAGCCCACCCAACGTATCTCGGGCGCAAGATGGAAACCTTCGGGAGCTATCAGTATGTAGCTCACACTCACCATAGTCATGAACAATGCGGGTATGATACTCATCAGCCAGCCTCGTTTCATCTTGCCCGTCTCCACTCCGTTTTTGTAGAGGAACACCGTGCCTGCCCACAACGTGAACATTGCCAAGGTCTGGTTCGTCCATGAGAAATACCGCCATACTATATCAAAATTGACATAAGTCATTCCAAATACCATTGCAAACAACGGTATTGATATTACCAGTCTCTTCCAAATCGTCTTCTGCTCCAGATGCATGAAGTCCGCCACTATCAGTCGCGCACTCCTCAGTGCCGTATCGCCCGAGGTGATAGGAGCGGCTATAACTCCTATTATTGCAAGTATTCCTCCTGCCACGCCCAACCACGAGCGCGCTACACGGTCAACCACTAAGGCGGCTATATTCTCGCCCTGATGCTCTGCCGCAAACGCCTGCAAACCGTCTATTCCGTACAAACCCTGCTCCGGGTCGGCAAAGAAAGTGCCGGCTGCCGCTGCCCATATCAATGCAAGAATGCCCTCTGCCACCATCGCACCGTAGAATATCCACCTGCCTTGCCTCTCATTGGTGATACAACGTGCCATCAACGGCGACTGCGTACCGTGAAAACCGCTTATCGCACCGCAGGCAATACTTACAAACATCATCGGAAACAGCGGCAGACCGTTGGTCTGACGGTTCTGCAATCCGTCTGTCAACTCAGGCATCTCGCTGCCATGCCAGCCCAGCATCACCACCATTATTCCCGCTCCCATGAACAGCAGCACTGCACCGAACAACGGATACAGCTGACCTATCAGCTTGTCTATCGGCAGCAAGGTCGCCAACATATAATATCCGAAAATGATAAGTATCCACGCCTTGAATGAAACACTGTCCACCAATCCGTGAAGCAAGGCTGCCGGACCACTCATAAATGTAGTCGTCAACAGCACTAACAACACAAGCGACAACAGACGCATAAACTGTCGTATGGGCATTCCGAGCTCAGAACCCACTATCTCCGGCAGACTCGCACCCTTCTTTCTCACAGACATCATGCCTGACAGATAGTCGTGCACACCGCCTGCGAATATCGTTCCGAATACTATCCAGAGAAATGCGGCAGGGCCGAAGAATATACCCATTATCGCACCGAATATCGGACCTAAACCCGCGATATTCAAAAACTGAATCAGGAATATCCTCCACGCAGGCAGTGGCACATAGTCCACGCCGTCCTGAAGTTCTACTGCTGGTGTGGGGCGTGAACCGTCCACCTGAAATACCTTTTCTACCACTGCTCCGTAAAGCAGATATCCTAATACAAGTACTATGAGAGAAATTATAAATGTAAACATAATAACTTTTTGTCAGTCATACCCTGCTTATGCACTGCCTCATATATATAACCGGCATCACATAAAGAGCACTCTGACCTGTTCAGTTCAACGCTGCAAAGATAGTATTTTTTTCTATAATAACCAAATTCTATCTCATCTCTCTCACATATCATCCACATCTCCCACACCTCTCCCTCCCATTTCATTCACCACTCATTCACCACTCATTCACCACTCATTCACCACTCATTCAGCACTCATTCAGCACTCATTCACCTCCCGCTCACCCTACCCTTACCCCACCCTTACCCTTCGTTCTCTCCACCCCGCCTCAACCATTGACCGTCTCTTACAATAAATCATACCCCCGCATACAACAAATCAAGCCGTTATACACAATAAAACCGCGCCTTACAATCAAGTCTACATACTTAATAATCAATAACTTTATACTATCGTTACTATGTGATTACTATGTGATTACTATGTGATTACTATGTGATTACTATGTGATTAACATACAATCAAGCATTTACAACGCTGTCTGCATATAAAACAATCTGTGCCTTCAGTATCACTCTATAAATACCGAAAGCACAGAATCTCAAGTCATCATGCATCATCCGTCAGACGATGCCGCTAACAGGTCGCCTGTCTATTTATCATGTTTATGTTCGTATAGAGCCTCCTCAACATTGATGATATAGTCGCCCATCTTCTCCATCTCCAGAATTATATCCATATAGTTAACACCGGTGGAATAGTCGTATTCTTTGTCGGTGATATGCTGCATATTCTGAGTCTTGAGGTCGTTGCGGAAATTGTTTATCTCGTTCTCCATCTCTGTCATCTCAACAAACTGCTCGTCAGTAACCTGCATGTGGTCAAGTGCCTCAACCATCTTTGTCTCTGCGCCAGTGACAAGATATAGCATCAATTCTATATTCTTGTCCTGATAGTCTGTGTAAACGATATGTGCATCGTGCTTGTGCTTTATATAACGCGAGAGATTGTAATTGGCATCACCTACAGACTCCAACTCACTTACAATACGTAGCATCTTGTGCACCTCATGCTTCGACTGGTCAGACAATCGGCCGTCTGCCACTTCGTTCAGATACTGCGCAATCTCGTATTCCATGTTGTCGCATATCTGCTCATATTTGTCTATCCTCGCAAACACCTCTTCAAATTTGGTGCTATCCTGTTCGCGATATAGGTCGTGAACCATACCCAACATACGTTGTGTTCGTACGGCAAAGACTGACATCTCTTTCCACGCTTGCAGTATAGAGAGCTCCGACGTTGACATAAGACCACCGGAAATGAACTTAAGCTGGCTGTCGGTCTCTTTCTCTTCAGGCTTGGTAGGAATCATAAATGTTACAAGTTTCTCAATATACGGTACAAACCATATAAGAATAAGTGTGTTGGTCACATTGAAAGTGGTGTGGAATGTCGCTAATATGGCATTCAGTCTGTCAGGCGACACTTCGCTCGGTACTCCGGGAGTAAACTCCACTCCCCACAAGTCGCATATACCACCCACAAACCAGCGGAAGACGCACAGTACCCATACCACACCGAACAGGTTGAACAACAGGTGTGCCAAGGCAGCACGGCGTGCCTGTACTGAAGCGGAGAGGGCCACTATGTTCGATGTGATGGTTGTACCGATGTTTTCACCGAGCACCAAAGCGATACCCATATCTATCGGTAGCACGTGAGTGGAACATAGAGTCATCGTTATTGCCATGATGGCTGCCGACGACTGCACGGCAAACGTCATTATGCCACCTATAAGCAGATAGAGCAGATAGCTTCCGTATCCCCAACTCGAAGTGGCAAGAAAGAAGTCCTTCACCGGCTCCATTTGGTCAAGGTGCATCTCGGTGGCATTTATCTTAAGCGTCGTTAAGCCGAGCAGCAGAAGTGCAAGACCCATAAGGAAATCACCGAGATTGGCACTCTTCTTGGAGAAGATGAGTACCACGGCTATCAAGATTAGAGTATATACAAGCAGTCTTAGGTCGAATGTACCTCCGCCGAGCACCATAATCCACGCAGTGAAGGTTGTACCTATGTTTGCACCCATGATGACGGAAATTGCCTGCCCCAGTGTCAGAATGCCTGCCGAGACGAAGCTCACTGTCATCACAGTGGTCGCTGTTGACGACTGCACGGCGGCTGTAATGCCTGCACCCGTCAGCACACCCATGAAGCGGTTCGTAGTCATCGTGCCAAGCACATTACTCAATTTCGTACCCGCCATCTTCTGCAGGCCCTCACTCATAACCTTCAATCCGTACATAAGCATTGCAACGGAGCCTATGAGCGTAATAATCTGTAAAGTTAATTGCATATTGATTACTGTAATTATTTGTCTCTTATTATAAAAAATATGCTACCCGAAAGTTATTCAACTTGGGTAGCAGTCTTGCGCAAATAAGCATTGAGTTGCTTGTCTGCTGTACCGATGGTAATATCGGCTGAGAAAAGTATATTCTTGTATTTTGTCATCTTGGCGCCTCTAATCTATGAGAATATCAACACTGTTCAAGCAATTCGCTTACTTCTTCCTGATCATACCCCAACTCGAGTGCTTTTCTGAACCAGTATTTCGCCTCTTTCTTGTCATTATGGTCAAAGTATATCTTTCCAAGATTAAGTGCAGCTTTCGGTATGCCCCGTTCTGCGGCTTGTTTGTAGTATTGTATAGCCTTATCCTCATCTTCCGAAGTACCCAAACCATACTTGCAGCATACTCCAAAGTCGAACATTGCCTGCGGCCAACCGAGTTCCGAAGAATATGCCGATACCACATCAAATAACATATCATTATATGCTGAACCCGATACTATATTTCTCTCGGGTGCAGTTGCAGCAGGGGTATTACTCCACGACTTGAAGATAAATATCATGTCAGGTACGGATGTATCGGCATGCACGCCTTCTTTGCCGGTTGCAGCAGGTGCACTCGTATCTGCTGTCGTATCAATATCGGAGGCGCATATAAGCGAGAACAACGTCTCTACGTACGGGTCGTATGCCTCTATCATACGTTTGTCAATACATGGCTTGAACGTATTGAGAATCTCATCAAATTCACTCTTATTCTCCGCATTGGGTTTCACATCATCATGCATCTGCACCGAAATCATTCCTAATACATACGATATAAGCGCCTTATCAACCTCTGCCTCAGTCGCTTTATTACACATCTCCACAGCATAATCCTGACTGAAGGGCCGTCCTATACCGTCAAGAGAGAGCATTGCGAGCCGCAGATAGGCAAGAGGCTGGCTCGGAGCCACCTGTTCAAGCATATCCACACCGGTGAACTCATCCGAGTCCTCTCTGTCGGTATCTGTCAATATTACCGCATAAAGATATTGTGCATCAGTATTGTCATATTCGGCCGCGCGTCTGATTGCTGCCAATGCCTTCTCTTCATTCTTCTCTACCCAATCGTACTCCGTATATTCCTTCAACTGATACATTCTATACCAGTTCGGACGGTATATCTCATACAATTCCAGTAACGACTGTTCTCCCGCATAACCGCCGAGGTCCGCTGCTTCCTCAAAGAAACGGATACAATCCGACTTTTGATGGTCTTGTGGTGCATAGCCGTCCTTGCATATCACGCCCTTGAAATATATACAGTTGGCTATTCCGCGCTCTGCACCTTGCTTTGCCCATTTCCAAGCCTCTTCATTGTTCTCATCCACACCATTGCCGTAGTAATTCATGTATGATATCATGTAGTATGCAAAGCCGTCGCCGTATTGTGCAGCTTTCTTGTACCAACGCATTGCCTGAGTGTAATCCTGCTTTACAAACGTGCCGTAATAATATCCGTTAGCCAACGAACTGATGCAGGAAGTCTCGTTATATTTGGTGCCTTTCATCAGTAACTCGTATGCTGCTTTCTTCTCATTCTCGTCCTCCGTCAGCCTGCCACCTTCAAATGTATGCAACGCGGCAATTGAATCATACCCCTCCATATATCCGAGTTCTATCGCCTTATAGTACAACTCCTCTGCTTTCTTCTCGTCCTTCTGTATCCCCGTCCCTGTCTCGTAACTGTATGCCAATCTGTACACTGCCTCGGGTATCTCTTTCTCCGCTAACATCTGCAATATACTGAAACCCTTCTTGGGGTTCTTCTTTATTGTCCAACCGAACTGCAGGTTCCTTGCGTGCAGCAACAGTGCAGGCACATTGCCCTTGTCTATTGCCTGTTGCCTGTAGTTCTCTCCCTCACGATTATCTTTCTTCACTCCGAAACCTCTGTCATAGCACTCCGAAAGCCAATACAATCCATAGTCATCTCCCGTGTCAGCACTCAGACGCCCATATCCGTATGTCGTATCATGGTCTACCTCTATATATAATGCCACACAGGCGATTACGAACAAGGCATACCCGTTCTGCTGCTCTGCCGCATCATAGAATGGCTTGAACACCTCCTTGCTCAGATGTAGGATACGTGGCCCTTTCGTCACAATATATGACAACAACAGACGCGCATCCTTATAGTTCTTTATTGCAGGTTCTGCAAGGTCTTTCACTGCTTCCTCCAACTGGAATCCGAGCAGAGCGTCCTTGCCTGTTTTATATTTCAACTCTAAGCGCTTGTCATCTTTTGGCACAATAGGTTCTGCAGGTGCAATAGGTGCTTGTGCGGCAGTAGGCGCCGTCTCCACCTTGTTCTTACCGAGCAGCTTGGCCATCTTCTGACCCAGTTCAACCACCTTGCCTTCATTGTAAGGCAATGCGTCAATACGATTGAACCTTATCAGGCGGTATGACAACTTGAAATCTGCCTTGAACTCGCCTATCTTGAAAGGTACTATAGTCTTCTGATACTCTATGGCAAGTGCTATCTCATTGGCGGTATTCTCCGATGTATTGCTATTCTCCGACCACACGAACAAAACAACCTCCGAATCATACAATGCCTGGGCTATCGTCTGTGCCCAGTCTGTACCTGCATCAATACCGGCGCGGTCTATAAACATAGTGATACCGTATTTCTTGAATTCCTCTTCAATACGGTCAATGACGGGAGTGTCTTTACGTGAGTAACTTATAAATACGTCGTACATATATATTAAGGCTATCTGATTATATTTAGTAAATATGGAATAATCTACGCAGTACAGATATTCGCATGCAAAGATAGTAAATATATTTGGAATATACAAAAAGAAAAAGAGACTAACCGTAATTAGTCTCCTTTGTTGCTTAGCCAGGACTCGAACCCAGACAGACAGAACCAGAATCTGTAGTGCTACCATTACACCACTAAGCAGTGCTCCTTCTCAAAAGCGGCTGCAAAGGTACGGCAAGTTTTTCAATTATGCAACATTTAAGTAAGAAAAAAGTGTTTTTTCTTTGTTTTTCTTGTGAGTGTAGCACAAATTTAGTACCTTTGCGCACAAATTATTAAATAGAGGTATTATGCGTAGAAATATACAGATAGCATCTATCTTATTCGCATTCATCGGGGTTTATCTCGAGCCTGCTGTGTGTGAGATCGTTGCCACACCTGATGCAGGCATCATAGGCAACTACACCGACATACTTTGTATGGATAAAGCCGAAACGCACGTGGAAATGACAGCAGAAAACATCAAAAGTGCTACATTGGGAGCAACACAACAATATGCCTACCTGCTGAGTGTAGTGGACGAAAACGCTCTCGAGACCATGGTTGACACTCTCAATTACAACACGGAGAATCTGAGTTTCCTGTTCTCACCCTCTGACTACCCTGCTATACCCATTCCTTCTACTTTCCACTTGAAACGAATAGTCACTACCGACGGGCAGACATGGCAAGAGAGTGATGGTATGTGCACTTTCACCGTGGCCCGGAATGAATATACCGACTCCGTCGTAACCTACTGTATCAACGACCTTCCCGCTGTCTGCACTTATACATACTACGATGGCAGAGTGGAGACATGTATTTTCAGGGCAGACACTCTCGAACGCGTATTCTACGACAGAACCGAACTCGGCTGTGTTCATCAGCACACTATACGCTGCCAACTTGCCGATATCCCCGAGGTGGAAGTGGACGAACTGGGGAGTGTGTGCCAAACCGACGACAACCTGCAAATAACCTATCGTATAATAAAAGGTGCACCCAACGCCTGCCATATAACCTTCGATGCAACGGCAAAGAGTGTCGGATTTGCAGACACCGATATTGATTTGACTGCTGACAATACCATCAGTCTTCCGCTACCCACTACACAGATGCTTGAGTATGGTATCACCCTGCAGTTCTACGACAAGAATAGTGCTGACGGTTGCAGCAGCAACCTCTATTCACAGCAGTTTACCCTCACCCTCGCCGGTTTCCTGCAAGAGAAATGGAATGACGTCTTGTTCGTGGACAACAACGACAAGAACTGCACACCCGATTGCGAGAACGACTTGCGTTTCAAAGCATACCAATGGTACAAAAACGGCAAGATACTGGAGGGACAAACCTCGCAGGTATACTATGAAGAAGGCGGCTTGAACGGCTTCTATTATGTTGTAATGACCGACACTGCTGGCAATGAGTATCGCAGTTGCGAGATAGAACGCAGACCTGTTATAGAAAGCAGACAATCATCTGCATTACACATCTGTCCGGCATTGGCATATACAGGTCAAACCATCAACATCAGTTCTGCCGGAGCAGGAGAACTGAGAGTCACTGATATGGCAGGGCGAACGGTCTTGACCACCGCCAAGCAAAAAGAGGATATTTCCATCCAATCGCCGCTCAAGCCGGGTGTGTATGTGATTAGTCTGTCTTCTGCCTCAGTAGGCAAAGAGAGTGTTAAACTGATAGTTAAATAAGGAGGTTGCAACATGAAGAAGTTTACTACAATATTAGCCGTTCTCTTTTCTTTGTCTATCATGGCAGCCGAACCTGCTGATACAACTGTTGTAAGATACGATACAGGCAGCTTTCTGCATTTCGGCATAGGCGGAGGTCTTGGTCAGTTTGGTTATAGTCTGCAGGGTGGAAACACTACTACTTTCATGCCCTCTTTTACTGCCGACATTCACTACACCTATTTCTTCCTTCCGTGGTTCGGTCTGGGAACAGGTGTACATCTGTCATACTACACCTCGCAAGCCAACCTGACAGAGCAGATGACATGGGCAGGACAGACAGATACCGAAGGCGACAGTTATACCCACCGTGTTGATTTCAGCAACTGGCGCGAGCGGCAGCATGACATCATGCTTGAGATACCCCTTGCCCTCAGTTTCAAAGCCAAACCCGGCAAAGGAGGCTTCTATTTCAACACAGGTGTCAAAGCTGGCATTCCCGTATATGCAAGTTATGTTCACAATCGCGGCGACCTGATTCACTCCGGTTATTATCCTGAGTGGGATGTAGTAATGGAACAACTGCCCGGTCGTTTTGAAACAGAGCCTTTGCTGCGTGCACAAGAAGGCTCTATATACAATAAGGTGTGCAAAATCAATGCTGCTGCATTTGCAGAACTCGGCGCACTAATCCAACTTGACCCGCTCACCGACCTTACCATCGGCGTATATGCCAACTATTATATCAACAACCACTCTACCGTGAAGTCTGACCAGGCTACCGACCTCGGATTCCGCAACTCTGACTACCATACTGACTTCATGAACCCTTATGAAGGATTGATGGGCACGAAACATATCGGAGCCGTTCATCCTTGGTCTGTAGGGCTGAAGATAGGTCTGCAGACCCATCTCATGACTAAAGACGAACGCAAGCAGGCAAAAGCACGCAAACAGGCAGAGGAGATGGAAAAACTCGTGACGAAGAACGACACTCTGCTGATATACGATACAATCGTTGTACACGATACCATCTTCATACGCGACACTCTCTATATGACCGTTCATGACACTGTCATAGGCAACTTCTATACCAAGGACACCACTTGGATTGTACGCATTGACACTATCTGCCCCGACCCCGCAAACTCCGGCAGATACATCAACTTAACTGAGGAGCGACTGAGAAAAGAGGATGAAGAGTTTGAGCGTGAAGAAGAGGCACGGCAACAGAATCCCGATACTCAAACCCAACCGGTCATCACACAGAACGGCAAACGGGCTGCAAAGAAACTTGACAGTAAACTTACCCCCTCTGTCATCTGGTTCCACTTCGATGACTACAAGCCTATTCTTGAGCCGTTTGACGTCATAGACACTGTGGCACAGGCACTGCTTGCCGACCCTGACCTGCATGTCAATATCAATGGTCACGCCTGCAAGATAGGTACCGACAGTTACAACCAACGCTTAGCCATGAAACGTGCTCAGGCTGTTGCCCGACTGCTCAGACTCAAAGGCGTACCTGCAAGCCAAATGACCGTTCGCTCTCTCGGAGCCAACGAGCCTTACCGCTACAACGAAGAGCAGCATCAATACTCCAAGGACCGCCGTGTAGAGATCGTACCTGTTGGTGCAGAAGACGATAACCACCTGTCATCCGCCTCGGTTACACAAAACAATCAGACACAACACAACTCCGACATCAATACTGCTCCCAACCGCAAGCGTTCCGACATCAACTATCTCCAATACAACAAGTTCATCGGCGAGGAGACAGTGAAACCGGGTAGCCGTCTTGCACAGATTTCACGCCGTTGGTTCGGTGAACGATTGTTCTGGGTTTATATCTACGAGGCCAACGCTGACAAGATAAAAGACCCGTCGCTCATACATCCCGGACTCACTGTCATGATTCCTGACATATACAGCACCTTCGACGACCTGTCTGAGGCTGAGGTTCTCCGGAGAGCTCGCGAACTGGAGAAAAAATATAAATCCGGCAACAATACGGACTATTGATACCTGATACGGAAAGCCAATAGATAATAACATAGTAATCAAGCATACATAATATATGAAGAAGAATTTTGTAGAAGAACTGCGTTGGAGAGGCATGCTCCAGGATATCATGCCCGGTACAGAAGAACAACTACTGAAAGAACAGACTACAGCATACGTTGGTATCGACCCTACAGCCGATTCGCTGCATATCGGTCATCTCTGCGGTATCATGATGCTTCGTCACCTGCAACGGTGCGGACACAAACCTATTGCCCTCATCGGTGGAGCAACAGGCATGATTGGTGACCCCTCAGGCAAGTCTGCCGAGCGTAACCTGCTCACAGAGGATACATTGCGCCATAATCAGGAGTGTATCAAAAAGCAACTTAGCAAATTCCTTGACTTCGATAGCGATGCACCCAATGCCGCCGAACTCGTCAACAACTACGACTGGATGAAAGATTTCACCTTCCTCGACTTCACAAGAGACGTTGGCAAACTCATCACTGTCAACTATATGATGGCAAAAGACTCCGTCAAGAAGCGTTTCAACGGAGAGTATTCGCAGGGCATGTCTTTCACCGAGTTCACCTACCAACTGCTCCAAGGTTACGATTTCGTATGGCTCAACGAGCATAAGAACTGCCTCATGCAGATGGGCGGCTCCGACCAATGGGGCAATATAACCACAGGCATCGAACTCATGCCAAAATGAACGGCAAAACAGCGTTTGCTCTCACCTGTCCTCTCATCACCAAAGCCGACGGAGGCAAGTTCGGCAAGACAGAGTCAGGAAACATCTGGCTCGATCGCCGCTACACTTCGCCATACAAGTTCTACCAGTTCTGGCTCAATGTCTCCGATGCAGATGCAGAGCGTTATATCAAGATATTCACTGCACTCGACAAAGAAGAAATCGACTCGCTTATATCCGAACACAGAGAGGCTCCGCACCTCCGCATCCTTCAGAAACGCCTTGCCAAAGAAGTTACTATCATGGTACACTCGGAGGAAGACTATAATGCTGCAGTAGAAGCATCCAACATCCTCTTCGGCAATGCTACGAAGGACTCTCTTCTCCGCCTTGACGAAGAGACCCTCCTGCAAGTGTTCGAAGGTGTGCCCCAATATGAAATAAGCAAAACCGAACTCGAAGCAGGCATTGCACCTCTTGAACTGCTGGCAGAGAAAACACAAATCTTCCCCTCCAAAGGCGAAGCACGCAAGATGATGCAGGCTAACG